>JAYRFV010000090.1:0-38941 GCA_041908165.1 Holophagales bacterium
GAGGCTCCGACTCCGCAAGCTTCGCGCGCGGGAGCACAGCGCGGGGCGCTGTGCGTCAGGCGGAGGATGGCGCGCAGGTCGCCCAAGCGAAGGACGTACCGCGTCCTGAGCGGGCCGCCGCAGGCGGATGGGCGTGCGCAGCCAGCGCGAGGTTCGAATCCTCTCGCCCCGACCAGGAAATGGGGGGACTTCGGTCCCCCTGTTTCTTTGGTCGGAATTCGGGTGGATTCGAACCTCCGAGGGAGGCTCCGACTCCGCAAGCTTCGCGCGCGGGAGCACAGCGCGGGGCGCTGTGCGTCAGGCGGAGGATGGCGCGCAGGTAGGGCCAGCAAGGAACGTGTATACGTTCCGCAGCGGTCCGGCGCAGCCGGAGGCCCGTGCGCAGCCCGCGCGAGATTCGAACAGGTCCTGCTGCAGCCGATCAGGCCCCCCGGTTCTCCAGGTTCCCCATCAGCGCCTTCCGGGCCTTCAGGATCATCTCCTCGGTCCGCTCCCACCCCAGGCAGGCGTCGGTGATGGAGCAGCCGTAGCGCAGGCCCTGCGGCCCCCCCGCCATGGGCTGGTTGCCGTCCTCCAGGAAGCTCTCCACCATCAAGCCGACGATCGACCGGTTGCCCTGCAGGATCTGGTGCACGCAGTCCGCCATCACCAGCGGCTGCAGGTCCGGCTTCTTGAAGCTGTTGGCGTGCGAGCAGTCGACGACCACGTTGGCGGGCAGTCCGGCCCTCCCGAGCGTCTGCTCGGCCAGGGCGAGGCTCACGGAGTCGTAGTTCGGCCGGTCGCTGCCTCCGCGGAGGACGAGATGGCCGTGGGGATTGCCTCGGGTCCGCACGATGGCGGCGCTGCCCTGGTCGTTGATGCCCAGGAAGCTGTGCGGCCTCGAGGCGGACAGGATGCCGTTGACCGCCACCCCGAGGTCGCCATCGGTGCCGTTCTTGAAGCCCACCGGCGTCGACAACCCGCTGGACATCTCGCGGTGGGTCTGCGATTCGGCGGTGCGGGCGCCGATGGCGGTCCAGGCCACCAGGTCCCCCAGGTACTGCGGCGTGATCGGGTCCAGGGCCTCGGTCCCTGCGGGCAGGCCCAGTCCGGCCACCTCCAGGAGGAAGCCGCGGGCGCGGCGGATCCCCTCCTCGACGTGGAAGCTGTCGTCCAGCCGGGGGTCGTTGATGAACCCCTTCCAGCCGGTGGAGGTGCGCGGCTTCTCGAAATAGACCCGCATCACCACCACGAAGGTGTCGGCCACCTCCGAGGCGAGCCGGGCCAGGCGGCGGCCGTAGTCGAGGCCCGCTGCAGGATCGTGGATCGAGCAGGGACCGACCACCAGGAAGAGGCGCGGGTCGCTGCGCTCGAGGATGGACTGGATGAGCCTCCGGCCCTGGGCAACCACGTGGGCGGCCGCATCCGACACGGGCAGGGCCGAATGCACCTCGGCCGGGGAAGGCATGCGCTCGAAGGCGTCGATGTTCAGGTTCTCGAGGGCGTCGTGGGTCATGGGCTTCCCTGGGCACACGGCAAGAACGATCCGCTCGCGCGGATCGTGGGGATCGGGGGGTTCGGCGCTTCCTACCAGGGACCCCGGCCGTCCCGCGTGCGATCCGCGCGGGGGCTCCAGGGATAGGCGTAGCGGCCCAGGGAGGACAGGAACCTCATCCGTCCATCCTCGGGGACGGGCGCGGGCCCCGTCAAGGGATCCGCAGCCTCCGTCTCCGCACGGACAGAACCTCACGGGGAGCCTGGGTGCGCAGGGAATCAAGATCCGGCCCACCCAGCCGAAAAGCCTCAGGAAGTCGACCCTATCCGGAGGACCCATGAACCCCTGCATGCGCCTGTTCCTGACCGCCGCCCTCGTCGGCCTGCCCCTGGTCGCCCAGGATGCCTCGCCGGCCGAGGCCGAGGCCCTGGTGAAGGAGGCCATCCAGTTCGCCAAGGCCAAGGGCAAGGACGCGGCCTTCCGCGCCATCACCGTGGCCGGCGGCCCCTTCCACAAGCACAACGGGGAGTTGTACGTGTTCGTCTATGACATGGACGGGAAGGTGGTTGCCCACGGCCAGGGAGCCTCGAAGATCGGGCTCAACCAGGCGAAGGCCAAGGACCCCGACGGAAGGGAGTTCGTCCAGGAGCGGATCCAGCTGGCCAAGTCCAAGGGCAAAGGCTGGCACGACTACAAGTACCTCAACCCGGTCGACAAGAAGATCGAGAACAAGACGAGCTACATCGAGGTCTGGGAGGGGCTGATCTTCGGCTCCGGCATCTACAAGAAGTAGGAAGCCATCGCGAGCCCCGCCACAATGCCTGGATGCCCGACCCGACACCGGCCGGTCCCTGGCTCGAACCCTACCGCGACCTGAAGGGCCGCTCCGCCCGCCGGGACCCGGTCCCCTGGGCCATCTGCGAAGGCGCCTACCTGGTGGAGTCGGCCCTCGCCGAGGCGCGATCGGGCCGACTTCGCGTGGTTTCGGTGCTGGTGCCGGAGGGGCTGGAAGGGCCGTGGGCGGGCCGCCTCGCCCCTGGGATCGCCTTGATCCCCCTGCCCGCACCCGAATTGCAGGCCCTGGTGGGATTCCCCTTCCACCGGGGCGTTCTCGCCTGCGTCGAACCGCCTCCGGAACGGCCCCTTGCGGACCTGCAGGCCTGCTCGCGCCTGCTGGTGCTTCCGCGGATGGACCAGGAGGAGAACCTGGGCCTGCTGCTGCGCACGGCGGCTGCCCTCGGCATGGAGGGCGTGCTGCTGGGAGCCGGGGTGTCTCCCTGGGCCCGGCGGTCGGTGCGCACCTCCATGGGTGGCGTGTTCCGGATCCCGGTCTGGAGAAGGGAGGACCCAGCGGACGCGCTCTCGGCCTGGCAGGCCTTGGGCGGGGAGACCGTGGCCGCCGCCCTCGGTCCCGGCTGCGAGCCGGCCCGCGGATGGCAGCCCGGCCCGCGAACCGCCCTGCTGCTCGGCCATGAGGACCGGGGCCTGGATCCGGCCTGGCTCGGTCGGGCGCAGCGCCGGATCGCCATCCCGATGCAGCGGGACATGGACTCCCTGAACGTGGCCGCCGCCGGCGCCATCCTCATGGCGCGGCTCTGCGGCGGGGTCTGATCGCGGGCGCCCACCCAGACTCATATTGCGAGGCATCGGCGCGGTACGGGGCGGCACGCATCCATGGCACACTGGTCCACCGCCGGAATCGGGTCCGGCAGACGGTGCCCAATGACCGATGTTTGCCTAGTCGTCACGACTTGCGGAAGCGAGGAGACCGCGTTGACCATCGCGGCCTCCCTCGTCGACCAGGGCTTCGCCGCCTGCGTCAACCTGCTGCCCGGGATCAAGAGCTACTACTTCTTCAAGGGCGAGACCCAGCTGGACGAGGAAGTCCTGCTGATGATCAAGACCACCGCCGAACTGTTCCCGAAGGTCTCGGAAGTCATCAGCGACCTGCACACCTACGAGATCCCGGAAATCCTGATGTTCTCGGTGAGCGAGGGCAGCGCGCCGTTCCTCGACTGGATCCGCCAGAGCGTCGGCCAGCGCGCCACGGCCTGAGGCTGTCCGGGGGTTCCGCGCTCCGCTTCGCTGCGCGCGCACCGCTTCGGCGGACCGCCCCGGAGCCCCCGCGCCGCGGCCGGGCAGGCGCAGCCCTTGGTGTCTTTGGACCTGCGGGCCTAGAATGGGCGGGTCACCCGGAGCGGCCATGAACATCGAGCAGTCCCTCGCGCAGGATTTCCTTCGGGTGGTGGAGACCGCCGCCATCGCCTGCGCCCGCAGCATCGGCCACGGCGACCGCAAGCACAGCGACGCGCTGGCAGTGGAATCCATGCGCCTGGCGATGGAGACGGCGCCCATGGACGGCACCATCGTGATCGGCGAAGGCGAGCGCGACGAGGCCCCCATGCTCTACATCGGCGAGAAGGTCGGCATGGGCCCGGGGCACCTGCAGGTGGACATCGCCGTGGATCCGCTGGAAGGCACCAACCTCTGCGCCACCGGCGCCCCCAATGCCATCGCCGTGCTGGCCGCCTCCGAGCGCGGCGGGCTGCTGTACGCCCCCGACCTCTACATGGAGAAGCTGGTGGTGGGTCCCACCGCCAAGGGCAAGGTCAGCCTCGACGCCACCGTGGGCGACAACCTCAACGCCATCGCCAAGGCCCTCGACCGCAAGGTCACCGAGATCACCGTGGTGGTCCTGGACCGGCCGCGCCACGACCAGCTGGTCGCGGACATCCGCCAGGCCGGGGCGCGCATCCAACTGATCGGCGACGGCGACCTCAGCGCCGCCATCGCCGCCGCCGTGAGCGGCACCAACGTCCATGCCGTCATGGGCATCGGCGGCGCCCCCGAGGGGGTCATCTCGGCCGCCGCCCTCAAGTGCCTCAACGGCGAGATCCAGGGCCGCCTCAAGGTCGACACCAACACCGCCAGCCGCGAGAAGGCCGAGGCCATGGGCGTCGACTTCGGCCGGATCTACCGCACCGAGGACCTCGCCCCGGGCCAGCACATCGTCTTCGCCGCCTGCGGCGTCACCAAGGGCAACCTGCTCGAGGGGGTCCGCATGTTCGGCCACGGCATCCGCACCAGCACCCTGCTGCTGACCTACGCCAGCCGCCAGGTGCGGTTCGTGGACACCGTGTTCGTCACCTCCGGCGAGAACGTCACCGTCCGGTTCTGACCGCCGGTGAGGGAATCCCTCCGCACCCGCGCCTTCCGCTGGGCCTTCAACCTCTGGCCCTGCTACCGCGGCACCGGCGGCCGGGTCACCGCCATCGCCGCCGACTGGCGGGAGGTGCGGGTCTGCCTGCCGCTGAACTGGCGCACCCGCAACTACGTCGGCACGACCTTCGGCGGCAGCCTGTACGGTGCGGTGGATCCCTTCTGCATGATCATGCTGATCAAGCTGCTCGGGCCCGGCTGCACCGTCTGGGACAAGGCGGCCACCATCCGCTTCCGCAGGCCCGGCCGCAGCACGCTTCACGCCGTCTTCAGGATCCCGGAGGAGGAAACCGCCGAAATCCGCCGGTTGCTCGAAACCGAGGGAAAGCTGGACCGGGTCTACAGGGTGAACCTGGAGGACGCCCAGGGCACGGTTCACGCCGAAATCGAGAAGATCATTAATATACAAAAAAATACAATTAAGAAGGATTCACAGGATGTATAGGATGAAAAGCTTTTATCCTGTCCATCCTGTGTATCCTGTTTATTTTATATTTTTATGATTTAATATTTCATTCATGAAAACAAACAATATTATTTAACTAAAGTGCCAATCTTGACGAATTGGACCTCGCCTTTGGCCTTGGGGATGAGCTTTTCGAGGGCCTCGACGGTTTCCGGATAGATGTGGCCGATGATGATCGCTTCACCATCGCGGCGGGCGATGGCGAGGGCGCGCTCCCACTGCTTCTCGATCTCGGCGAAGGCCTTGTCGTCGTCGAGGAAGACCTGCCGTTCCGCCGCGCGGACGCCGAGCTTCTGGGCGACGTCGTAGGCGACCGTCTCCCTGCTGGTGCGGCTGTCCAGGAAGAACAGCTTGCGTGCCTTGAACTCTTCCAGCACCCAGCCCATCCGCACCCGGTCGGCGGTGAACCGGGAGCCCATGTGGTTGTTGGCGCCGACCCTGAAAGGCACCGCGTCGAAGGCCTTGCGCACCAGGGAGCGGAGTTCCGCCTCGCCCTGGTCCGTTCGCAGCGCATCGGGCCCCGGGTTCGCCGACGGCCCCCCCTCCATGGGCAGGTGCAGCAGCACCTCCTTGCCCCGGTCGTGGGCCAGGGTCGCGCTTTCCCGGGAATGCTCCTGGTAGGGCAGCACCGCCACCGAGAAGGCCACCGGCTGGGCGCAGAGCCGGGCCACCAGCTCCGGCGGGGCGTAGCCGAGGTCGTCGATCACCAGGGCGAGCCTGGGCAGTTCGCCCTTCGGGGTTTCCTGTTTCCGCGCCCGTGCCGGCGCGGGGGCCTCGCGGGGGGCCGGCTCCTCGTAGACGGGGGCCTGCCTGGGCGCGGCCGGCTGCGGCGCGGCCGGCTTCGGCGCGGCCTGCCACGGCGCGGCCGGTTTCGGCGCGGCCTGCCTCGGCGCCGGCCGCCGCTCGCAGCCCTGCTGGCTGAGCAGCATGCCGCCGGCGAAGCCGACCGCCAGCATGATGGCGCCGAGGGCCACCAGGAAGGGCGTGCCGGGGCCTTTCGACTTCGCCATGCTCAGCCGGCGGCGGCGTCGATCGTGCGCGCCTGCCGGGCCTGCTTGGCCGGCTCGGGCTTCGTCGCGGCCTTCGGCCGGGCGAGGATTTCCAGGATCCTGGGAAGCGGGTCCTCACCCGGCTTGAACCCGCGGAGGGGGAATTCCGGAACGACCCCGGCGCGGTCCAGCTTCTCGCCGCCGGCTCCGAGCCAGCGCCGGTTGACCAGTTCGACCGCACCGCCCTGGCGCAGCAGGAACCGGTTGCGCTCCACCGCGAGCCCGGCCGTGCGGTCGCCGAAGCCGGTCACACCCATCTTCTTCAGGGCCGAGGCCACCAGCTCGCCCGGCCCGATGGTGCTGAACCCGGCAATGCAGGCGAGCCGCGCGAAGGCGGGCTGCAGGTCGGCCCCGACGGCCAGCGCCTGGTCGGGCTTCCCCGACTCCTGGACGGTGGCGAAGGGCTCGGCCTTCACGAACAGCCCGGCCACCCGGGCGGCTTCGGCCACCTCGCCTCCGGCACACTGGCGCAGGTCGAGCACCAGCGGCAGGCCGTGGTCGAGACCCCCGAGCAGCCGCTTGAGTTCCTGCGCCCGTCCCTGCCGCAGGTCGGGCAGGGCGACTACGGTCGCGCCGGACTCCTTCCGCACCGAGATGGCCGGGACCGCCAGCAGGGCCCGCTGCAGGGTCACGGTGCGCACGTCGCCCGTGGTGTTCATGAAGCGCGTCAAGGCAAGCTCCGACCCGACGGCCCCGCGGAGGCGACGCTCCAGCGTCCAGGCGCTCATCGGGCCGATGCTCTCGCCGTCCAGCCGGCGGATCGCCTCGCCCACCTGCACGCCGGCCTCGGCGGCGGGGCTGCCGGCCTGGACGTGGATGATGTGCGCATAGATGCCCCGCTTGAGGACCCGGATCCCGATCTCCGCCGGTCCGGGATCCGGCAGCCGGAGATCCTCCGGCAGCAGGTAGGCGTTCAGCGGGTGGGCGCGCTCGAGGGCCGCCTGGATGCCTCCGCCCACCACCTTCCCGAGGTCCGGAGGGTCGACGTAGTTGTCCCGCACCAGGGCCAGCACGTCCTGGATGTCCGCCAGGCCGTCCAGGGGGTCCGGCTTGGCCGGGGAGGCTTCCGACCGCGGCGCCTGGGTTCCGCGCAGCAGCACCGGGTAGGAGAAGGCGGCCACCAGCGGGAGGGTCAGGAGCGTGAGCCAGGTGCGCGGATGCATGGACTCGATGGTAACCGCGGGGGTGCGCCGCGGTCCTGCGGTTCCTGACCTCAACCTGAAGGCTCGACGCTTCCGGCTACTCGAAGTCAGGTTGTGATCCTTTTCCCGCGGAGGCCGGGCATCCTTGGATTTACGACCCATGGGTCGGAAGCGACAGGAGACCCCATGAGCCCCGTTCCGGAACCCGTCAAAGGCGGCGCCTTCCTGCTCTCCCCGGCGGGCACCCTGGCCCAGTTCACGCCCGAGGAACTGAGCGCCGACCATCGCGAGTTCGCCCGCGCAGCGCGGGATTTCGTCGACGGCGAGGTGCTGCCGCGGGACGGCCAGATCGAGAAGCTGGACATACCGCTCACTGTCGACCTGCTGCGCAAGGCCGGCGAGGTCGGCCTGCTGGCCATCGAGATCCCCGAGGCCTACGAGGGGCTGGACCTGGACAAGAAGAGCACCCTGCTGGTGCTGGAGGAGGTCGCCAAGCAGTCGAGCTTCTCCACCAGCTTCTCCGCCCACACCGGCATCGGCACCCTGCCGATCGTCTACTTCGGTTCCCACGAGCAGAAGGCCAAGTACCTGCCCAAGCTCGCCACCGGCGAGATGCTGGCGGCCTACGCCCTGACCGAGTCGGGGTCCGGTTCGGACGCGATGGGCGCCCGCACCACGGCCGTGCTGGACGGCGAGGAGTGGGTGCTGAACGGCTCGAAGATGTTCATCACCAACTCCGGTTTCGCCGATGTGTTCATCGTCTTCGCCAAGGTGGACGGCCGCAAGTTCAGCGCCTTCATCGTCGAGCGCGGCGACCCCGGGTTCAGCATCGGCCCCGAGGAGCACAAGCTCGGCATCAAGGGCTCCAGCACCTGCCCGCTCAGCCTCGACAATGTGCGCATCCCCAAGGACCGGCTGCTCGGCCAGGTCGGCAAGGGGCCTCGAGTGGCCTTCGGCATCCTCGCCATCGGCCGCTTCAAGCTGGGCGGCGCCTGCATGGGCATGGGCAAGCGGGTCCTGCAATACACCCTGAAGTACAGCGCCGAACGCACCCAGTTCTCGAAGTCCCTCGACTCCTTCGGCCTGATCCGGCAGAAGCTCGGCGAGATGGCGGCACGGATCTTCGTCGGCGAGGCCCTGAACTGGCGGGTGGTCGCCTACATGGACGACGCCATGGGCTCGGTGGACTGGTCGGAGACGGACGCCGCCTCCCGCAAGATGGAGGCCATGGAGGAGTACGCCATGGAGGCCTCGATCTCCAAGATCTGGGGATCGGAGGCGCTGTTCTTCATCGCCGACGAATCCGTGCAGGCCTTCGGCGGCTACGGCTTCAGCCAGGAGTACCCGCCGGAGAAGATCTACCGGGACTGCCGGATCAACCGGATCTTCGAGGGCACCAACGAGATCAACCGGCTGATCATCGGCGGCGGGCTGATCAAGCGGGCCGCCTCCGGCACCCTGCCCCTGCTGGCCGCCTTCGAGACCGCCCGCCAGGGTGCCCCGCTGCCTTCCTTCGACGGCCCCCTGGCGGCCCAGCTGGGCCTGCTGGAAAGCCTCAAGCGCCAGGCCCTGCTGGCCATGGGCCACGCGCAGGCCGTGCACGGTGCCAAGCTCAACGACAACCAGGACGCCATGGGGCTGATGGCCGACCTCGCCAGCGAGTTGTTCGCGGTGGAAAGCGGCCTGGTCCGCGCCGACCGGATGGCCCGCCAGGGCCACCGCTGGGCCGGCTTCGCCCGGGACTGCGCCGAACTGTACCTGAACCACGCCCTCGGCAAGGTCGCCGCGGACGCCCGGGCGCTGCTGACGGAAGTCCTGGACGGCGAGGCCCTGGAGGGTGCGCTGCGTGAGCTCGCGGCCCACGACCGCCACGCCGCGACTCCGGGCAGCCGGCTGCGCGACCGCATCGCCACCCAGCTGATCGAGCAGGGCAAGTACCCCATCGACCTCGCCGGCTGAGCCGGCAGCTTCCGGCCGTGGCAGGATCTAGGGCGGACCTCCGGTCACGGAGGCCCGCCCTGGGGGGTCTGGCATGAACTATCCGGTCTGGGATGCCTCCGTGGGCTACGGCGTGCTGATGGGCCTGATCGCCGTCCTCCACGTGTTCGTCTCGCATTTCGCCATCGGCGGCGGGCTGTTCCTGGTGCTCACCGAGGGCCGCGCGCGCCGCACCGGCGATGCCGACCTGCTCGGCTTCGTGCGCCGGATGAGCCGCTTCTTCATCTTGGTCACGCTGGTGTTCGGGGCACTGACCGGGGTGGCGATCTGGTTCATCATCGGCCTGCTCAACCCGGCCGCCACCGAACTGCTAATCCGCCAGTTCGTCTGGGCCTGGGCCATCGAGTGGACCTTTTTCGTGGTCGAGGTCGCCGCCGCCCTGGTCTACTACTACGGCTGGGACCGCCTCGGGACCCGCGACCACCTGCGGGTCGGCTGGGTCTACTTCGTCGCCGCCTGGCTGTCGCTGTTCGTCATCAACGGCATCGTGACCTTCATGCTCACGCCCGGGGCCTGGCTGCAGACCGGCCGGTTCTTCGATGGATTCTTCAATCCGACGTTCTGGCCGTCGCTGCTGCTCCGCACGGGTGTCTGCGTGATGCTGGCGGGCCTGTTCGGCCTTCCGCTGGCCGCCCGCGAGCCCGCCGGGGCCTTCAAGTCCCGGCTGGTGCGGCGGCTCGCCGCCTGGGGCCTGCTGGGGCTGGGCGTGACCGCCCTGGGGATGGCCTGGTACTGGCGGGCCATCCCCGCCGAAGTGACCACCCAGGCGCTGCAGCGGATGCCCTTCCCGATGGCTTCGCTGAAGGTCTCCCTGGGCCTTGCCGCGGCCATCGCCGTCGCACTGGCGCTGACGGCGGCCGCCGGCCGCCGCCTGCCGACCGCGGCCGCGGTTGCGGTGCTGGCGCTCGGCCTGGGCTGGTTCGGCGCCTTCGAGACCTTCCGCGAGGCGGTCCGCAAGCCCTACGTGGTGCAGGGCTACCTCTACGGCAACGGGGTGCCGGTGGCGCGCCAGGCGGAGTTCAGCCGGCACGGCCTGCTGAGCGGCGCCCGCTACCGCTCCGCCGACCCCGGCGCCGACCTCTTCCGCATGGCCTGCCGGAGCTGCCACACCTGGTCGGGCTACAAGCCCCTGCGGCCGGCCTTCGAAGGCACCGACCCGGCCTTCATCGCCGCCCTGGTCCGCGGCACCCACCTGCTGCGCGGCCCGATGCCGCCCTTCCCGGGCACCGCCCAGGAGGCCGACCTGCTCGCGGCCTGGCTGCACGCCCGCAGCGGCCGGCGCCCGCTGAGCGAGGTGCACGCCGGCCCGCAGCTCGGCAAGCGTGCCTTCGAGATCCGCTGTGGCGGCTGCCACCCGGTCGGAGGCCCGGGCGACAAGTCGAGATCCTTCGCCGGGCTCGCCGAAGGGGAGATCGGCGGCCTGCTGGACATGGCCGCCGACCTCGGCGAGGGCATGCCTGCCTACACCGGGGACGCCAAGGAGCGGGCCGCCCTCATCGCCTACCTGAAGGACCTCGGCCGCACGGTGAAGCCATGAAACTCCCGGATCCCGACTTCCTCTCCGCGCCGCTCGGGCTGGTCACCCTGCTGCACCTGCTGACCTTCACCCTGCACCTGGCGGCCATGAACGCCCTGCTCGGCGGCGTTCTCGTGGTTCTCGGCGCCGCCCTGCGCGGGCGCTGGAGCGGGCCGGAGCTCGCCCGGCTCGGGTCCTGGCTGCCCACCGCCATGGCCGCCACCGTCACCCTCGGGGTGGCGCCGCTGCTGTTCCTGCAGATGGTGCTGCCCCGCCCGGTCTACGCCGCGGCGATCGTCAGCGGCTGGTGGTGGCTGCTGGTGCCCGGCGCCGCCATGACCGCGTACTACGCACTGTACCGCTCCAGCCACCGCGCCGAACGCACGGGGCAGGTCAGCCTGCCGGCCCTGGCGCTGGCCGCGGTGGCCCTGCTGTACGTCTCGCTGGCCTATTCGGCCGTGTTCTCGCTGGCGGAACAGCCGTCGTTGATCAAGGCCCTGCACGGCGGCGACGCCTCCGGCTGGACCTGGAACCCGCCCACCGGCGAGGGGCTGCTGCGCTGGCTGCACATGACCACCGGCGCCCTGGCCGTGGGCGGCTTCTTCGTGGCCTGGCTGGGCCGGGATCGGCCGCCGGTGCGTGCCACCGGCCGCGCCTGCTTCCTCTGGGGCATGCTGGCGGCGGCCGTGGTGGGGGGCGCCTACCTGGCGGCCCTGCGCCCGGTGCTGAGGGCCTTCATGCACACCCCGGGGATCTGGGTGCTGACCCTGGCCATCCTCTGCTCCGCCGCCGCGGTGGTGCTGTTCCTCAGGGACCGGCTTGCCGCCGCCGGCGCCCTGCTGTTCGCCTCCCTGTTCGGCATGGCCTACGCCCGGCACACCGTGCGGCTGCTGAAGCTGGCCGCAAGCCACGATCCTGCCACCCTGCGGATCGATCCGCAGTGGCCGCTGCTGGGCCTGTTCCTGTTCTGCTTCGCGGCGATGCTTGCCGTGCTCGTCTGGCTGCTGCGGATCGCCGCGAAGGAGCCGGCCTAGGCGAACCAGTCGCTGCCGCTGCTGTAGCCGCGCTGCTTGGCGGCGGTCTGGGTGTGGCGGGCCAGGGCCAGGTCGACCAGCCGGCTGAGCAGTTCCCGGTAGGGGACGCCGGCCGCCTCCATGAGCTTGGGGTACATGCTGATGCTGGTGAACCCGGGGATCAGGTTGATCTCGTTGAGGTGCACGCGGCCGTTGCCGCGCTCGAGGAAGAAGTCCACCCGGGCCATGCCGTAGGCATCCAGGGCGCGGAAGGCCTCCCGGGCGTGGCCCATCACCCGGGCACGCAGGTCCTCCGGCAGGTCCGCGGGGATCCCGGTGCTGCTCTTCCCGTCCAGGTACTTGTCCTTGAAGTCGTAGAACTCGCCGGCGACGAAGACCTCGCCGGGCACGCTCACCAGGGGGTCGTCCCCGCCGAGGACGGCCACCTCGAGCTCGCGCGCATCCAGGCCCTTCTCCACCAGCACCCGGCGGTCGAAGCCGAAGGCCCGGTCGAGGGCCGCGGCGAGGTCCCCGGCCCGCTTGACCTTTTCGACGCCGATGCTGGACCCGAGGTTCGCGGGCTTGATGAACAGCGGAAGCCCCAGCGGAACGACGGCCGCGAGCACCCCGGCGGGCTCGCGCCGCCAGTGCTCCTCGGTCACGCCGACGTAGGGCACCACCGGCAGCCCTTCGTTCTCCCAGATCCGCTTGGTGATCCACTTGTCCATGCCGGCGGCCATGGCCAGCAGCCCGGCGCCGGTGTAGGGACGGTGCAGCAGCTCGAGGTAGCCCTGCAGCTGGCCGTCCTCGCCGGTGGCGCCGTGGATGGCGTTGAAGAACAGGTCCGGCAGCGGCAGGGTCTCGCCGCCCCGCTCCAGGGGCAGGAACGGCAGGGGCGAGCGCTCCGGCCGCTCCCCTGCCGCCAGCCGGGCGAAGGGGTCGCCGAGCACGGTCCACACCCCGTCGCGGGAGATGCCGATGGGCTGGACCTCGAAGCGTTCGGGGTCGAGGTGGGCGGCGATGGACCGCGCCGAGACGATGCTCACCTCGTGTTCGGGGCTTTCGCCGCCGAACAGGAGACCGATGCGCTGCCGAGAACCCGTCATGGGACCAGTGTGCGGGGCCGTTCCTGTGCGGACAAGGGCGCCCGCGATCCGGCCGACCCTTGAAGCCCGTTCAGATAACGAATAAAAATTATTCGTTATTTATAATTAACAGGAGCTGCTGCCGCGAGGCGCCCGCCGGACGCCCGCGTCCGGTCAGGTCCCGAGCAGGGCCAGCCGGCGCTCCAACACGCCGATCGCCTTCTCGGCCCGGCGCCTGCGGGTGCGTTCATCGGCGGCCTCCTGGATGAACCAGGCCACGTCCCACTGCTGCATCAGCGACCAGTCGCCGAAGGCACGCCTCGCCTCCGGGTTGATGTCCAGCGTGTTCTGCAGTTCCTCGGGCAGGTCCAGGGGCACCCGGTCCACCTTCCAGTCGAAGGGCTCGGGAGCGGATATGCGAACCGTAGGCGTCATTGCGCGTTCCAAAAGAAATGTACGTCCTGCAATAAGGTTGGGAAGGGGTCATTTTGTTAAGTTTCTGTCAGGTTCACGGACCCTGCGCGGGCCCCCGTTCCGATAACCTGATCCGGATCCCTCGAGGCGACCGTGCTGAAAGCCATCTACCCTGGCTCCTTCGATCCGATGACGGTGGGGCACTGGGACATCGTCCTGCGCGCCGAGCGTCTGGTGGACCACCTGGTGGTCGGCGTCCTGAGCAATCCGGAGAAGAAGGCGACCTTCACGCTGGCCGAACGGGTCGACTACCTCCGGGAGATGGTCGCCCCCTACCCCAACGTCGAGGTGATGACCTTCCACGGGCTGCTGGTGGATTTCGCCCGCCAGGTCGGCGCCCACAGCATCATCCGCGGGGTCCGGGCCTTCAGCGACTTCGAGTACGAATTCCAGATGGCGCTCATGAACCGCAAGCTGATGCCGGAACTGGAGACGATCTTCCTGATGCCCAAGGAGGAGTTCAGCGTCATCTCGAGCCGGATGGTGCGGCAGGTCGGCTCCATGGGGGGCGACATCAAGGGGCTCGTGCCCGAACCCCTCCGGGACCGCATCGCGCACCGCCTGAGGAACCTGCACGGGATGGCCTGACCCGTCCTGTTACAGACCTTTGACGGCGGGCGGCGGGGAAGGCGCCCATCCTCGGAGGGAAGCCTGGAGGAAGCCATGGCCATCCTGCCGCACGTCCTGAAGTTCGCCTGCATGGCCCTGTGCGCCGCCATCCTGGGCGCCCAGGGGCCGCGCATGCCGGAGGTCCGGGCCGCCGGGGCCGGCGTGGCGGTCCGCATCCAGGCGCTCCGGATCGAGGTCCTCGTCGCGGGCAGCATGGCCACCACGACCTGGGACTTGACCGTGTTCAACCCGAACGACCGGGTCCTGGAGGGCGAGCTGCTGTTCCCCCTGGGCGAGGGCCAGACGGTTTCGCGCTTCGCCCTGGACGTCGAGGGCCGCCTGCGGGAAGGCGTGGTGGTCGAGAAGGCCAAGGGCCGGAAGGTCTTCGAATCCATCGTCCGCCGTGGGGTGGACCCCGGCCTGCTGGAGAAGGTGGACGGCAACGCCTTCCGCGCGAGGGTCTACCCGGTGCCGGCCCGGGGCACACGCCGGATCGTCCTCGCCTACGAGCAGGAGCTGACCTTCGCACCGAGGGCCGAGGGCGAATCCCTCCGCTACCACCTGCCGCTGGCCTTCACCGATCCCATCCCGTCCTTCAGCTTCAAGGTGCAGGTCCACGAGCAGGACCTGGCGCCCCGGCTCGAATCGTGCCCCCTGCCCGGGCTCGCCTTCCGCCGCTGGCAGCGGGCCTTCGTCGCCGAGGAGGCGCGCGAACAGGCCCGCCTGGACCGTCCGCTGACCCTGCTGCTGCCGCGCCGGTCCGATGCCCAGGCGCTGTTCCTGGAGCACGACGGCGGGAGCACCTGGTTCGCCGTGGCCGTGAACCCGCGCCTTCCCCGGGAGCCCAAGCCGCTGCCGAACCGGCTGCTGCTGCTCTACGACGCCTCGGGCTCGGCCCGCGGCCGCGATCGCGCCCGCGAACTGCAGGTTCTGGACGCCTATTTCCGCCGGCTGGACCATGTCGAGGTCCGCCTGGTGACCTTCCGCGACGTTCCAGAACCGGCCCGCAGCTTCAGCGTTCGCGGCGGCCGCTGGAGCGGGCTCCGCCAGGCCCTCGAGCAGGCCCCGCTTGACGGCGCCACCGCCTTCGGCCGCCTGGACCTCGCTGGGGAAGCGGTGGACGAGGTGCTGCTGCTGTCGGATGGCCTGAACAGCCTTGGCCCCTCGGAGCCCCGGCTGCCGCAGGCGCCGCTGACGGCCCTCGCCAGTTCGGCCCTCGGCGACCCCGCCCGCCTGAGGGCCCTGGCCGAGTGCCGGGGCGGCGAGCTCATCGACCTGGGCCGCAGCACCGATGCCGAAGCCCTGGAAGCCTTGACCTCCCGGCCGCTGGCCTTCCTCCGCGCCAGCTACGAGCCGGGCGCGGTGGAGGAACTGTATCCCAGTGGCGGGCAGGTGCTGCGCGGCAGCTTCCTGGTGGCCGGCCGGCTGCTGAAGCCCGGCTCGAGGCTGACCCTCCATTTCGGATACGGCGGCAGGACCCGCATCAGCCGGGTGCTGAGCCTTGTCCGTGCGGAGGGCTCGGAGGCGCCGGTGCGCCGGCTGTGGGCCCAGAAGAAGCTGGCCGAACTGGAACTCGACCGGGTCCGCAACGGCCGCGCCATCCTCGCCCTGGGTCAGGGTTTCGGCCTGGTCACCGGAAGCACCAGCCTGATCGTGCTCGAGGACGTCCAGGACTACGTCCGCCACCAGATCCTGCCGCCGCCGGAGCTGAGGGCGGACTACGAACGGGCCGCCAGCCAGGTCCGCAGCCAGGAGGCGGACCGGGAGAAGGCCCACCTGGCGCAGGTTCTCAAGGCCTTCCAGGAACGCCAGCGCTGGTGGGAGACCGAATTCAAGCCGGTCGAGCTCCAACCCGGACCGAAGCGAAACGGCCAGGCAGGCGCCATGGCCGAAGCCGTGGCCAGCCCGGCCACAGCGGACCGGGCCGAGCGCCCGGCCGAGGCGCCGCCGGCCGCCCCTGCCCCGGGCCTGGCCGGACCGGCCGCCAAGGCGGCCACCCGGGAGGGCGAAAAGCTCCGGACGGAAGGGGCGGCCGCGACCCGCGGCAGCATCGAGCTGACGCCCTGGAATCCTGACGTCCCCTACTTGAAGGCGATCGAGGCCGCGGCCCAGGAGCGGCGCTACGCGCTCTACCTGGAACTGCGGGAAACCCATGGTGGCACCCCCGGCTACTACCTGGACTCCGCCGACTACTTCGAGCGCCGGGGGGAGCGGGCCCTGGCCCGGCGGATCCTCAGCAACCTCGCCGAGCTGCGGCTCGAGGACCCTGCCCTGCTGCGAATCTTCGGCTGGCGGCTGCTGCAGTTGGGCGAGCCGGGTCCGGCCGTCTGGGTGCTCGAGCAGGTCCTCCGCCTGCGCGAAGAGGAACCGCAGAGCCGCCGCGACCTGGGGCTGGCCCTGGCCGCCCTGGGCGACACCCGGCGCGCCGCCGGCCTGCTCTGGGATGCGGTGCGGATCCCCTCCGATGGGCGCTTCCGGGACGTGCACCTGATCGCCCTCGGCGAACTGAACGCCCTCCTCGCCGCCGAGCCGAGGTCCTTCGAACTCCCCGGCATGGACCCGGCCTTCCGGCGCAACCTGCCCGTGGACGTCCGCGTGGTCCTCAACTGGGACACGCCGGACAGCGACATGGACCTCCACGTGATCGACCCCCGCGGCGAGGAGTGCTACTACGGCCGCCAGCGCACCGCTCTCGGCGGGCGGATGAGCGCCGACGTCACCCAGGGCCTCGGCCCCGAGGAGTTCCTGCTGAAGAAGGCCATCCCCGGCCGCTATCGGATCAGGGCCAAGTTCTTCGGCACCCGCCAGCAGACCGTCATCGGCGCCACCACCGTGCGCCTGGAACTGTTCCTCCACCACGGCACGCCCCGGGTCGAGAACAAGGGCGCCCTGGTCCGGCTCTCGGGCCAGGGGCGGATGGTGGACATCGGCGAGTTCGTGATCGAAGGGAGTTAACCTCGGCGGCCGACGGGCCGATCCAGGGATCCGGGGGGGCGCCTGCCCCCCCGGATGCAATTCGGCCCTCGCCGGATCCAGTTCGGCCCCGCCGCCGGGCGATCAATCCGGGCCGCCTTCACCGGCGGTCCGCAGGCCCGGTCCCATGGGACATCACCTGCGGCGCGATTGCGCCCTCCCCTGGAAGGAACCCCCATGGCCCGCACCGTCCCGTCCATCCGCCCCGCCTGGCCGGCCCTGCCCAGCCTCCTCCTGCTGCTCGCCTGTTCCGGCGGCGGATCCGACAGCCCCGATCCCGGCCAGCCGGTTGCCAGTTCCACGGCCATGACCTCCGAGGAGGCCAGCACGGTCACCGCCGCCCTCCTCGACACCTGCCAGGTGAAGGGCAGCACCACCGACCTGCCGCAGGCCCTGGTGCCCGCTGGCGACGAGGGCGTGCTGACGCTCAGCGCCGGATACAGCGCGGCCTGCGTCTCGGTCGTCCCCCAGGTCAGCGGCAGCACCGTCACCACCACCTACACATTCAGCAACTGCACCACCACCGCCGGCGGCGGTTCCGTGGCGGGCACCATCGTCACCACCCACACCGTGGGCGGCAGCAGCTACAGCATCAGCTACAGCAACCTCCGGGTGACCCGCGGCACCGAGACCTTCACCGTCAACGGCACCCAGACCGCCGTCCTGGACAAGATCGCGAAGACCTCCACCCTCGCCATGCCCAGCCCCGGCATGACCATCGCCTACAGCAAGTCCGGCTCCGCCTACAACGGCACCTACACCCTGACGGGCACCTTCAGCGGGGACTACGCCACCGCCCAGACCTTCAAGCTCAGCGGCAGCGGCACCCTCGGCAAGCCGGGTGGCGGGTCCGAGGGCATCACCATCGAGTCCTCCGATCCGGTCACCTGGCGCGAGGCCAGCGGCTGCTGCTACCCCCTCGGCGGGACCGTCAAACTCTACGAGACGGTCTCCCTGAGCGGCGGCGGCCAGAGCTCCAGCGCGACCCGGCAAGTGGCCTCCTACGCCTTCACCAGCACCTGCGGGACCGTCAGCTACACCGCTTACACCTACCAGCTGACCCGCGGCGGCACGGTGAACCAGGTGGCGGTCGGACCGAGCAGCCTGGTGCTCCCCGCCTGCCCCTGATCGCGTCAGCTGACCTCGGCAAGGCGCAGCCGGGCCTGTTCCGCACGGAGCCAGGCCAGCTGCGCGTCCCCGAGGCCCTGCTGCAGGATCCGGTCGGCGGCTTCGCGGCATCGCTGCAGCAGGTCGCGGTCCTGCACCAGGTCGGCGACCTGGAACTGCGGAAGCCCGGACTGGCGGGTCCCGAAGAATTCGCCGGGGCCGCGCAGCTCAAGGTCGCGCTGGGCGATGCGGAAGCCGTCCTGGGTCTCCAGCAGCACCTGCAGCCGCTCGGTCTCGCTGCCGCTGAGCATGATGAACTGGCTGTGCGCCTCGCCGCGGCCGACCCGGCCACGGAGCTGGTGGAGCTGGCTGAGGCCGAAGCGCTCGGCGTGGTCCACCACCATCACCGAGGCGCTGGCCACGTCCACGCCGACCTCGATGACCGTGGTGGCGAGCAGGAGACGGGCCTCGCCGGCCAGGAAGCGGCCCATCCGCTGGTTGAACTCGGCGGGCTTGAGCCGCCCGTGGACGACCTCCTTGGGCACGTCGGGCAGACGCGCCTCCAGCAGCGCGGTCATGGCCTGCAGGTCGCGGAGGTTCACCTTGGATTCGTCGGCCGGGTCGATGGCCGGGCTCACCACGTAGGCCTGGCGGCCGGCGCCGATCTCGCGTTCCACGATCTCCCAGGCCCGTTCGGCATCGGCGGGGTCGAACAGCCGGGTGCGGATCGGCAGGCGCCCCGGCGGCAGCTCGTCCAGCACGCTCTGGTCGAGGTCGCCGAACAGGGCCAGGGCCAGGGAGCGGGGGATCGGCGTCGCGCTCATCACCAGCCAGTGGGGGTCGCCCCCTTTGGCCTTGAGGGCCTCGCGCTGCTTGACCCCGAAACGGTGCTGCTCGTCCACCACCACCAGCCGAAGGTCCTGGAAGGCCGCCGCCTCCTGGAACAGGGCGTGGGTGCCGACGATGTAGCGGGCCTCGGCCCCCGCGATGCGGGCCAGGGCGGCGCGTTTGTCCGCGGCCTTCATGGGGCCGAGCAGCAGCTGCAGCCGGGGGGCGTCCGCCCCGAGCAGGCGCGCGAAGGTCGCCGCGTGCTGGCGCGCGAGCACCTCGGTGGGCGCCAGCAGGGCGGCCTGGCCGCCGGTCTCGGCCACCATCGCCATGGCCAGGAAGGCGACCATGGTCTTGCCGGAGCCCACGTCGCCCTGGAGCATCCGGTGCATCACGTGGCCGGAGGTGAGGTCGTCGACGATCTCCTTGAAGGCCCTGCGCTGCGCGCGGGTGAGGTGGAAGGGCAGGAAGCCCTTCAGCCGCTCCCGCAGGTCCGGGGAGGTCGGCACGGCCCGGGCCGGCCGACGCATCCGTCCCGCCCGGCGAAGCGAGACCCCGAGGGCGAAGGCGAACAGTTCCTCGGCAGCGAGCCGGCGGTGGGCCGGTGTGGCCCGCTGGTCCAGCAGCAGGGGGTCGCACTCGCCGGGGGGCTGGTGCAGCAGGGCCAGGGCCTGGAACGGGGACGGCAGCCCCGAGGCGAGCTCCGACGGCAGGAAGTCCGGGGGTTCGGCGATGCGCTCCAGGGCCTGCTGGGCAAGCCCGGCGCGGATCCGGCTGGTGAGGGGCCCGATCCTCCGGTATAGCGGAAGGAACCGGTGCACGAAGGGCTCCTCTGCCTCGTTCCCGCGCCCCATGAGCTCGTACTGCGGCGCCCGCAGCTCAAGCCCCGCGCGGCCCTGCGCCAGCGGCCCGAAGGCCAGGATGCGGTCGCCTGGACGCAGGCTGCGCGCCAAGTAGGGCTGGTTGAACCACACGCAGCGCAGCCTCCCGGTGCCATCGTCGAGGAGCGCCTCGGTGATCGGCATCCGCTGGATGCGGCTGCTGCTCTGCCTCAACTCGCGCACGGTCGCCAGGACCGTGACCGGGCCGCGGTCCTCGGTCCAGGTCAGGAAGCGCCCCTCGAGGTCCCGAAGTGGGACCACGCTGCCCCGGTCAATGTACCGGTAGGGGAGCGACCCGAGCAGGTCGCGGAGGGAGAGCAGGCCGTTCTCCACCAGGGCCGCCTCCCGGGCAGGCCCGAGGCCGCGGAGGACGCCCACCTTCGCGGAGAGGGGCAGCTTGGCCGAGGGCGGCATGGGCCCAGCTTAATGGCCGGGCGGCCGGCCGGGAAATCCCCGTTTTGTGACGGAATCCCTGTCGCAGGATCCACCACGGAGCCTATCCTGGTTCCGTATTCCAGCCCCGGGAGGGCCTCCTGCGCGACATCCAATGGGCCGAACGCTACCGCACCGGCATCCCGTCGGTGGACGCCCAGCACCAGGAGCTGTTCCGCGTGGTGGCCCGGCTGCAGGAGGCGCTGGCGTCCGGGGCCGGGGATCCTCAGCTCAGGCGCCAGCTGGAGGAGCTGCTCACCCTGCTGGAGGCCCACTTCCGCGACGAGGAGGAACTGCTGCGGCAGCAGGGCTATCCCGACCTGCTGGCCCACGTCCAGGAACACACCGCCCTGCTCGGCGAACTGGCCCACATCCGGGTGCGCTACGAGCAGTCGGTGGCGCCCCTCGCCTCGATGATCGCCACGTTCCTCGGCGGCTGGCTGCGCCACCACATCAGCGAGGGCGACTTCCACTACGCCCGGTTCCTCCGCGAGCGGGCCTAGCTGTCCAGTCCGGCCAGGTCGTCCAGGCACCGCTGCACCGCGTCGTTGGCTTCCGGGCGGCCCATCCTCGCGCGCCGGGCGGGATCCTCCATGAGGGCACCGGCAGCGGACTGCAGGCGGGTCGCGAAGCCCTCGCCCTGCTCCACCATCTCCGCCCTGCCCGCTGCTGCCATGGCCCGGGCGTTGAGCCGCTGGTGGTCCCCCGCGCTGGTCGGCAGGGGGACGAGGACCGCCGGCCGGCCGCAGGCCCGAAGTTCGGCGCAGGTGACCGCCCCGGCACGGCACAGGACCAGGCTGGAGGCCTCCAGGGTCCCCGCCACGTCGTCGATGAAGGGGACGAGGGTGTGCCGGGCATGGCCCGGCGCCGCACCCTCCGCCCCGCGGCCCGTCTGGTGCAGGATCTCCCAGTCCGGGTGGGCCTCCAGGAGCGCTCCGGCCATGCCGATCACCGCTTCGTTGAGCGCGCGCGCGCCTCCGCTGCCCCCCATGACCAGCAGGCGGAGGGGGGCCTGGTGGTCCTCGAGCGGGGCGAAGGCGCGCAGGAAGGCGGCCCGCACCGGCGTCCCGACGACCTTGCAGGAGGCCCTCGGCAGGTGTTCCCCTGCCTCCGCCATTCCGCACCAGACGCACCTCGCCCGGGCCGCCACGAGCTTCACCAGGGCGCCCGGCGCGGCGTTGCTCTCGTGAAGGAAGTAGGGGATGCCCAGGCTCCGCGCCGCCAGCAGGGCTGGAGCCGCGGCGTAGCCCCCGGTCCCCACCACGGCCCAGGGTCGTCCGTTCCGGAACAGGCGGCGCATCCTGCGGGTCGCGCGCCACAGCCGCGCCAGCGCCTTCAGCGCGCGCACCGGCGAGCGCCCCACGAAGCCTTCGACGTCGAGCAGGAGGTGGGGCCAGCCGCTGTCCGGCAGCTTTCCGGCCTCGATCCCGCGGCGCGCGCCGACGAAGTGGACCGGCCGGCCGGGCCACCGCGCCCGGGCACCCTCGGCGAGGGCGAGGGCCGGGAAGAAGTGCCCGCCCGTGCCACCGCCGGTGAGGACCAGGGCGCCGCTGAAGTCGGGATCGGGCATGGAACCAGGGTAATACCGGCCGGCCTTCGACAGGTGGGCGGGGGTGGTCAACCTACCTGAGTTCAGGCTCAGGAATCGCGCGGATCCGGGCTAGAATGCCCGTTCAGGGCCGTCCGAACCCGGTCCGGATTCCCATCGATGGAGCCTCCATGAAGATCCTCGTCGCCCTCAAGCAGGTGCCCGACACGGAAACCAAGATCAAGGTCGGCGCCGACGGCCGTTCCCTCGACGCGACCGACGTCAAGTGGATCACCGGACCCTACGACGAATACGCCCTCGAGGAGGCCATCCGGATCAAGGAGGCGGGCGGCGGCGAGGTCGTCGCCATCTCCGCCGGCGCGGATTCGGCCCGCGAGGTGCTGCGGAATGCCCTCGCCCTCGGGGCGGACGCCGCCGTGCTGCTGAAGGGCCAGCCGGGCGAGGACCCCCTGGCGGTGGCGCGCATGCTTGCCTCCCACGCCGAGGGCAAGGGCTACGACCTGATCCTCCTCGGCAACAAGGGCATCGGCGGGGACAACAGCGCGGTCGGCCCGATGCTGGCCGAACTGCTCGGCTGGGGCCACGCCAGCGTGGTCGTGAAGCTCGAGGCGAAGGACGGCCGTTTCGTGGCGGAGCGCGAGATCGAGGGCGGCGTCGAGGTGGTGGAAGGCGCCCTCCCGGCGGTGATCACCGCCCAGAAGGGGCTCAACGAACCCCGCTACGCCAGCCTCAAGGGCATCATGGCCGCCAAGAAGAAGACCATCGAGGAGGTCGATGCCGCCGCCCAGGCCGGATCCATGGCCACCTCGGCCCTGGCCCTCCCGCCGGCGCGACCGGACGGCCGCAGGCTCGAGGGAGAGCCCGCCGCCCAGGCCCAGGCGCTGCTGAACCTGCTCAAGGACGAAGCCAAGGTCTTCTGAGATTCCACCGACACGAACGATCCGAATGAGGATGAAGCGATGATCCTGGTCTTCTGTGAACTGAAGGACAGCAAGCTCCGCAAGCCATCGGCCGAGGCCCTGAGCGAAGGCCGCCGGCTCGCCGATGCATCCGGCAAACCGCTGGCCGCCCTGTTCGTCGGCGCCTCGCTGGCGGGCGCGGAAGGCGCCGCGGGCTACGGGGCCGATGCCATCCTCAAGGTCGAGGATGCCAAGCTGGCGGCCTACTCCAGCGACCTGTACGCCCAGGCCGTGGCCGCGGCGGTGCAGGCCAAGGGCGCCAGCGTGCTGCTCCTGGGCGCCACCGCCCTGGGCAAGGACGTGGCCCCGCGCGCGGCCGCCCGCCTCGGCGCCGGCTACGCCGCGGACGTCACCGGGCTCAGCATGGAGGGCGGGAAGCTGCAGGCCGTGCGGCCGGTGTACGCCGGCAAGGCCTTCGCCACCGTGTCCTTCGACAGCACGGTGCAGGTCGCCAGCACCCGGCCGAACGTCTTCCCGGCCACCGAGAAGGCCGGCGCCGGCACCGTCGAGACCCTCCCAGCGCCGGCCGGCGACTTCAAGGCGATCGTCAAGGAGATCCTGGCCAAGGGCGGCGGCAAGGTGGATCTCACCGAGGCCAACATCATCGTCAGCGGCGGCCGCGGCATGAAGGGCGGCGAGCAGTTCAGGATCCTGGAGGAACTGGCCGACGCCTTGGGCGGCGTCGTCGGCGCCAGCCGCGCCGCGGTGGATGCCGGCTGGGGCCTGCCGCACAGCATGCAGGTGGGGCAGACCGGCAAGGTGGTCAGCCCGACCCTCTACATCGCCTGCGGCATCAGTGGGGCGATCCAGCATCTGGCCGGCATGAGCGGCTCCAAGTTCATCGTCGCGATCAACAAGGACCCGGAAGCTCCGATCTTCAAGGTGGCCAGCTACGGGATCGTCGCCGACCTTTTCGACGTCGTTCCTGAACTGACCAAGGCCGCCAAGGCCATGGGGCTCGCCAACCACTAGGCTGGGCGGGGCTCACCGGACGCGCCCGGCTCCAGCCGGGCGTTTTCCTCCTGGGTTCGGACCGGGACGGTCCTCAGGTTCCAGGACTCGATCAGCTTCAGGCTGCCCTCCCTGATGCGCCCTTCGTGCAGGTGCCCGTTCCACCGCACCAGGCAAAGGAACGGCTTCCCCCCGGGATTCGGGTCGTCGGCGGCGATCCGAAGACCCTTGCGCGGGACGGCCTCGAGCCCGGTCCCGTCCCGGGCGATCACCAGGGCGTAGTCCTGGGCGAACATCACCCGCCAGTGCCCGTGAAGCTCCAGGTCCAGGCGGAGGAACCGCCGGCCGCTGCGCGGGAGCGCCGGCAGCGTCCTGAACTCGGCCCAGGGCGCGGCCCCCGAGGCGTACCGGGCGAGGGCCCGCTCGGCGAGGTCGCGGACCTCCGCCAGGGCCTCGGCGTCCCCCGGGTCCCGCAGGGCGGCAACGGTGTGGCCGTACTGGCGCAGCCGCCGCCGCCAGCGCGGGAACTGCTGGACCAGGTAGGCCAGCGCCACCAGCAGGGCCAGGACCGGGTACAGCGCGGTCATCCGCGGCAGGTCCTCCAGGTCCAGGGGCGGCAGCTTGCTCAGTTCGAGGAAGGCGATGAACCCGAGCAGGAAGGCCTGCGCAGGATAGGCCACGAAGGACAGCCGGAAGGTGAACAGGTTGCCCCTGGGCAGGACCCACCGGAGCAGCCGCGGCAGCAGCAGGACCCCGGCGACCAGGGATCCCGCCCACAACCAGCCGGACTGGTCCTCGCCCAGGGCGGAGGCCAGGGCGGCGAGCAGCAGGGTGAGCAGGAGCGCCGGCTGGCTCCGCGACACCTCGGCCTGGGCGCGCAGGTGGTCCGCAGCGGTTCGTACGGCGTCGTAGGTGTGCATGGAGGGGCCCCAGGGAATTCTACGCGGCCCGCCTCGGGACCGCCTGTGGCGAAAGGTTCAGCTGGGGCTGAACCCCTCCTCCGCCATGAATCGACGGGCGGACTCGGCGTCGTTGAACCGGGCGATCACCTCGACGCCCTCGCGGAAGTCGCCGTCCAGCCGGTCGGCCCGGGAGAATCCCTGGCGCACCAGGCACGGGCCGTCAAGGTCGCCCAGGCCGACTCCCACCAGCTCCCAGACCGTCCCGAATTCGTCCTGCCAGACCTCCGCCATCGGACCCGCCGGGCGCCTAGGTCTTCTCGAAGAACAGCACCACCATGCCGAAGCCCACCCGGTCGCCGGGCTTGAGTTCGCGGGCATCGCCGGGCTGCAGGCGGTCGCCCTTGATGTACGTGCCGTTGGTCACGCCGTGCTCCTCCACCAGGAAGTAGCGCCCGTGCTCGCAGAGGATCCGCGCGTGGCGGCGGCTCACGCTGAGCTGGCTGTCCTCCTCGGTGAGATCGATGTCGGGGTGGATCCCGGTGTTCGGGTCGAAGCGGCCGATGAGCGCGCCGTGGCTCATGATCGGGAACTTGCGGCCGGTCACGACCGACACCAGCAGCGCGTTCTGCGGCTGGGTCTTCAGCTTCTGGCTCGAGACCTTCTGCGCTTCCTGGGTCTCGACCTTGGCGGACACCTCGCGGTTGCGCTGCGCGAGGCGCTGCATCATCTTGACGCTGACCTCGGGGTTCTGCCGGATCATCCGCAGGAAGGTGCCGCGCGTGATGGCGATCAGTTCACTGTCCTCGAGGGCGACGGCCGTGTTGGGGCGTGGGATCGCCTCCAGCAGGCTGCCTTCGCCGAAGAAGTCACCTTTCGCCAGTTCCTCGGACCAGTCCCCGGCGGCGCTGTCGCCGGTGTAGAGGCGCACCTTGCCGGCCAGGATGACGTACATCTGGTGGGCCATCTCGCCCTTCCTGTAGACCAGTTCCCCTTCGCGGAAGCGAAGCTTGCTCTGGTCAATGAAGCTCGAGGATTCACCCATGAATGGTCCGCTGAGGACTACGATACCTTGCCCGATGAACCGCGGCCAAGCCTCTCGAGGAAGGCCAACCCGCGACGAGACAGCGCAGGCCCGCGGCGCGGACGCCGGCGGGCCTGCAACTACGGCTCAAGACTACTTCTTCACCGCGTCCTTGAGCCGCTCGGTGCGGGTGCTCTGCTCGAAGGCAGCCACTTCCGCGAGGGTGATCTCCTTCAGGACGTGGAAGATCCGGTCGCGCTCGGTCTTCCAGAAGTCGTGCGCCGGGCAGGCCCGCTCATCCGAGCAGTGGCTCAGGCCGAGCACGCAGGCCTCGCGCCAGTCGGTCCCCTCCACCAGTTCCTGGATCTGGTCCAGGGTGATGTCCTGGGCGGCCTTCGCGAGAACGACGCCGCCCTGGTTGCCGCGCTTGGTCTTGACGATGCCCTTCCGGCCCAGGATGTTCATGAGCTTGGAGAGGTACGGCTTGGGGATGCCGGTCCGGTCGGCGACGTCCTGGACGAGGGTCGGCTCGCCTCCCGGATCTCTCAGGCAGCTGAGAGCAAGAACGGCGTAACCTGCAGTCTGGGAGAGCGGAAGCACAAGTTCCTCCGGGGTTATCTAAGGAAATGTAGCGCGATCCTGATTGCTGACC
Organism: Holophagales bacterium; assembly: GCA_041908165.1. Lineage (GTDB taxonomy): Bacteria > Acidobacteriota > Holophagae > Holophagales > Holophagaceae > JACQZU01. The sequence continues at coordinate 26,301 of JAYRFV010000090.1, forward strand.
AGTGGATTTTTTTCTTTTCCCGGCATGAATGGGCATGCCCCATCCTGGGAAGCACCTTCCGGGAGTTCCACCCCTCCATGAACGCCTTGCGGATCCTGGCCCTGCCGCTCGCACCGCTCTACGGGGCGGTGGTGAAGGCCCGGAACCAGGCCTTCGACCGGCATCCGGAGCGCTCGGCCCGGGCCGGTCGGCCCGTGGTGTCGATCGGCAACCTGACCCTCGGAGGAACGGGCAAGACGCCGCTCACCCTGATGCTGGCGGAGGCGCTCCAGGCCCACGCCTGGAGCAACGTCATCCTCAGCCGGGGCTACGGTGGCCGGCGCAGCCAGGATCCGTTCCCGGTGGAGCCCGGCACCCCGGCCGACCTCGCGGGCGATGAGCCTGTCCTTATGGCCCGCCGGCTCGGCCCCGGCCGCGTGGTGGTCGCCCGCCGCCGCATCGAGGGCGCCCGCCTCGCGGGCGGCCGCCCCGGTCCGCCGCGCTGCCTGCTCCTGGACGACGGCTTCCAGCACCGCGCCCTGCACCGGGACCTCGACCTGCTGGTGCTGGACGGGGTCAAGCGCTGGGGCAACGGCCGCATGGTGCCGCTCGGCGACCTGCGCGAACCCGCCGGCTCCGCCGCCCGCGCCCACGCCCTGGTGGTCACCCGCGCCGCCCGCGCGCCGATGGCCGAGGTCCAGGAGTGGTGGGCCCGTCACGGCTCCGGCGGACCGGTCTTCACCGTCGACTTCGCGATCACCGGCCTGCGGGGCTGGGGCCACGAAGGCCGCCTGGCCCTGCCCGATCCAGAGCAGCGGCCCTTCCTTGCCTTCTGCGCCCTGGGGCATCCCGAGGCCTTCCTGGCGGACCTCCTGGTGGCGGGCGCCCGCTGGGTGGCCGACCACGCCTTTCGCGACCACCACCCGGTGACGCCGAAGGAACTCCAGCACCTTCAGGCCATGGCAAGGAAGGCCGGCGTCGATGCCCTGGTGTGCACGGAGAAGGACGCGGTGAAACTGGGAGACCTTCACCGCGCCGTCCTCGAGATGCCCCTCTGGGTGGCCGAGCAAGGTGTCGTCGGCGGGGAGGACCTTTTCCGCTGGGTCCTGGCGCGCCTGGAGGCCCTGCCCTCGGCAGAGGGCCCTGGCCCCGCAGAAGCCGCGACCTGAGGGTCTGCCAGTCCTTCTGTGATTTCAATCCCCACCGCCCGCCCCGCAGCCCTTGCGGGCTTTGGAGCGGGCGATGGGGATTCCTTCCGCCGCTCGCGGCTCCAGGCCGCACGAAGCGCTGGCACGGCGCTCATCCGCTGCTGCAGCCCACCGGGCTGCCACAGCGGGCGCCTACCTGCCAGCCCTTCTGTGATTTCAATCCCCACCGCCCGCTCCGCAGCCCTTGCGGGCTTTGGAGCGGGCGATGGGGATTGAACCCACGACATCAAGCTTGGGAAGCTTGCGTTCTACCACTGAACTACGCCCGCAGTGGTCAGCCTCCATCCTAGTGCCTGTGACAGCGGTTGGGAAGCGGGATGCAGGGTCAGTGCGGCATCTTCTGTTCGAGGATCCGCTTGGCCTCCCGCCGCAGGGTCTCGGGAACGTTGCGGTCCTTGGTCATCAGCTTCATGTCGAACTCGTTGATCCGCCGCAGCAGGTTCAGGGCGATCGGCAGCGGCGTCTTCGGGTTCATCACCATGTTCCTCACGATCGGGTACTTCTTCATCCACTCGCGGTTCAGGCTGATGATCCGCAGCACCTCATCCTGGACCGTCCGCATCTGGGCGATGTAGGTGACCTCCCCTTCGGTGATCCGGCCGTTGCGGATCACCGCCACCTGGATCAGGCGGTTGGATTCCCGCATCAGCAGGGTCCGCTCCTCCTTGCCGCCCTTGGTGGCCAGCAGGATCTTCTGGTTGGTGCGCAGCTTCATGACCCGCTGGGTGAGGGTCAGGTCGGGTTCCTCGCCCTCCTCGTCCTTGATCGCCTTGACAAGCCGCTCGGCGCGCTCCCGCGCCTGGGTCTCCGAAACCGTCTCCTCGTCCGCATCCTGCTCGGCCAGCGGAAGCTCGGCCCAGGCGCGGTCGAGCCGGCCGGCCTCCACCTCGTCGATGATCTCCAGCCGCTCCCGGGCCACCTCGGCCGGGATCACCCTCAGGACATCGCGCCGGAACTCCTGGATCTTGCGCTTGAGGTTGTAGTCCCCGTCCGGGTGCTGTTCGAGCAGGTCGAGGATCACCGGGCGCTGGAGCCACATCACCTGGTTGTTCAGCGGCAGGTCCAGGCTCGGGCCGGGGAGGGAGGGAATGACCCGCTCCATCCAGGCGGCGTTGAAGTCCTCGTGGAGCATCGCCTGCTCCAGCAGGGCCAGGTCCTTCCGGTGCATGCAGATCAGTCCGAGCGGGTCGGGCGGCTGGATCGGCCCCGCGATGGCTCCGCTCAGGACGCTCTCCGGAATGGCCCGCAGGGTGTCCAGGGCCCGGCCTGCGTAGGGCGTGTCCTGGAACACCGCATGCGAAAGGGCCTGGAGGAGGTCCTGGGACGGCAGGGGCATGCTGCCGCCGACCAGGGCGTTGGCCATGGGTTCCGGCATCTGCCCGGCGATGAAGCGCTCGACCAGCTGGTGCATGGGACTCCGTTACCTTACTCGACCTGCCCGCCGCCGGCCCGCTCTTCCTCGGGCAGTGGATCGGTTTCCGGAGCCGAAGGACGGACCTTCGGCTCGATCGGAGCCTGTCGCAGCCACTGGCCCTCAGGACCGAAACGGCCCTCCCAGGCTTCACCCACGCTCTGCCCGTGAAGGATCGGCCGTCCTGCCACCTCGAGCTTGACCACGCCGGCATTGTCGAGGCGCAGGGTGAAGGCGCCGCGCACCCGCAGCCTCCAGGGTTCGCTGACCTGCAGCACCCTCCCCTCGCTGCCGTCCTCCCGCTCGATGCGCGCCGAGCAGGCATCCAGCACCCGGAGGACGACCAGCACGCCCTCCTCGTTCCTCGGGGCCTCGGGCAGGACCTCGCCGAGCACCGGATACGGCTGTTCGGGCGTGGGCAGGACGACCGGCGTGTGGATGGGCGGCGGGGCGCTGCGCGGCCCGGGCAGCGCGCCCCCGCGGATCGGCCGGCCCGGGACCACCAGCCACAGCACCAGGCCCACCGAACCGATGGTGAGCAGGCCCATCACCGCGCGCTCGAGCAGGTCCCGCCTGGGATCCGGGGGCTCGCCCTCGACCGCTCCCGGAACCGAGTCCCAGGAGTGCACGAACCCCTCGGGATCGACGTCCAGGCGTTCCGCCACCTGACGGGTGACCGGCCGCTCCTGGCCGGGGGGCAGCCGGTCCCACTGCTCCTGCTCGATGGCCTCGAGCAGGGCCACCGAGAGGTTCAGTTCCCGCGCCAGGACCTCCCGCGACAGGCCCTTGGCGAGGCGGGCGGAGGCCAGGGCAGCGCCCAGCCCCGTGCGCATCAAGGCTTCCAGCCCACGGGAACCTCGGCCACCACCCGGCCCAGCCGCTCGCGGCGGTCGCTGCGGTTGAGCCGCCGCTCATCGAGGGCGCCGCGGTGCGCCATGGCGTCGCCCAGGGTGGCCTGCAGGTCGTCCGGCGTGACGAAGTCCCTCCCGCTCAACCAGGCCTCGGCCTGCGTCAGGCCGATCCAGTGCTTGACCGCGCGCGTCGAGCAGAAGGAGCCCTCCGCGCGAATCCGCGTCACCACGCGCTCGACGTAATCCAGGACCGGGTCCGAGAGCCGGACCTGGCTGACGAGGTGCCGGGCCTCCCTCCAGGCCGCGAGGTCCATGCACGGGGCCAGGTCCCCCAGCCGGGTCGCACCGGCCTCGCCGGAGAGGACACGCCGTTCCGCCTGGGGGTCCGCATAGCCGAAATGGAGGACGCAGGCGAAGCGATCGAGCTGGCTTTCCGGCAGCGGGAAGGTGCCGGCGTGGTCCATCGGATTCTGGGTGGCGATGACGGAGAAGGGATCGGGCAGGGGGTGGGTCTGCCGGTCCAGGGTCACCTGCCCTTCGACCATGGCCTCGAGCATGGCACTCTGGGTCTTCGGGCCGATCCGGTTCAGCTCGTCGAGCAGCAGCACGTTGCAGAAGACCGGCCCCGGCTGGAAGCGGAAGGTCTGGCTGGCGGAGTCCCAGAGGTGGACCCCCAGGAGATCCGAGGGCAGCAGGTCGTTGGTGCCCTGCACGCGCTGGAATCCGCCGCCGAGGATCCGGCTCAGGCCCCTGGCCAGGGTGGTCTTGCCGACCCCGGGCAGGTCCTCCAGCAGGAGGTGCCCGCCGGACAGCAGGGCCGCCAGCGCACGGCGGACGAGCGGGTCCTTTCCGACCAGCACCTTGCAGAGCTGCCCCAGGCCGGCCCGGGCCGCGCTGCGGAGGGCCTCGGGAGCGCGGATGTCCGGGGGCAGGGTGGGCGGCGCGTCCATGCCCCAGTATCCCGCAGGGGAGCCGCCCGAGACAGGCCGATCAGCCGTCCAGCCTGATGCCGTGCTCCCGCAGCCGGCTCCCGAGGGAGCGGAGGCTCAGTCCCAGCGCCAGGGCCGCCCGCGCGGGCTCGCCTCCGGCCGCCTCGAGCGCCCGCACCAGCAGGACGCCCTCGGCTTCCTGCCCGACCTGCCTGAGCATGGAATCCAGCGGCCCCTGCACCGGCCAGGCGAGCCGGAGCCCGCCGCCGGAGGCCTCCAGAACGAGGCGGCGCACACGCAGCCCGTCGCAGCCCCGCAGGGTGGCGAAGGCGCAGGAGACCAGTTCCCGGACATTGCCCTGCCATGGATGCTCCAGGAGTTGCCGCTCCACCGCCCGGTCGAGGTCGGGAGGCGTGCGGCCCTCGGCCTGGGCAGCCAGGGCGAGGTGTTCGCGGAAGAGCGGCAGAAGGTCCTCGCGCCGCTCGCGCAGCGGGGGCAGGTGGAACTGCAGGGCCCCGAAGACGAGCCGGAGCGGGGCCGGCACGACCGATGGGTGCACGGCTCCGGCGAGCCAGCGCAGGCCCCGGCCGAGAGGCCCGGCGATGATCCGCGCCAGGTTCTCCCCGCCTTCAGGGTCCACCTCGTCGAGCCCGGAAAGGTACAGGCTGCCGCCCTGCAGCAGTCGGAGCAGGTCCGGGTCGGCGCCTCCGGCGGCGAAGGCCGCAGCCGGACGGGTGGCGAAGGGGCCCGCCGGCCGGCCCAGGAGGTGCAGCCGCCGGGCCGAGCGGCCCTTGCCTGCACCGGGCTCGCCGGTCCAGAGCACCGGGAGGTCCGCCTCGGCCGCCTTGCGCATCTGCTGTTCCAGCTCCACCATGGCCGGCGACCGGACCACCCACGGCTCCCGTGGGTCCGGCGGCGGCGCGCCAACCAGGGCCCGGAGCCGGTCAAGGAGCGCCAGGAACAGGTCGAGGTCGAAGGGTTTCGGCAGGAAGTCGTCGGCCCCCGCGCGCATGGCCTCGACGATGTCCTTCGGCTCGCCGTAGGCGCTCATCAGCACCGCCCGCAGCCCGGGCCGGGCCCGCTTGGCCCGGCGCAGGAGTTCGAGCCCGCTGAACCCGGGCAGGCGCAGATCGGTGACCAGCAGGTCGTAGGGCTCCGCCTCCAGCAGCTCCATGGCCTGGACCGGGTCCGCCACGGCGGTCGTCTCCCAGGCGCTGCCTTTCAGGGCCTGCACCAGCAGGCGGCGGAAGCTGTCCTTGTCCTCCACCAGCAGCAGCCGCATCCCTAGCCTCCGCACCCGGCGATGAAGATCCGGCTCTGGGCCTCTGCCTGGCGCTGGAAGAGCCCGTCCCCCCGCAGCGTGACCAGGCCCTTCCCCTCGGCCCAGGCGAGGAAGGCCGTGTCGGTCTTGTAGATCCACTCCACTGCCCAGCGGAGCGTGGACTCGGCTGCCTCGAGAAGTTCCGGGAAGGGCGCTCCGTCGCCCGGTTCCATGCCCAGGCTGGTGGCCTGGACCACGCCGACCGGGGCCAGGGCGCGGATCTCGGCGGGGGTGGCGGGTGCGCTGCGGGAGGCCCGGATGACCGGAAGGCCGCGGTCGACAAAGAAGGCGGCGCTGGTGCAGGCTACACCGCCCCCGCCGAGCACCAGCACAGGGCCCGCGGGAAGGCCGGCGCAGGCCCCTTCCAGGGCCGTGCGGTCGGTGTTCGCCGAGGACCAGGGTTCGCCCGGATCGCGCCGCCAGAGGGTATTCAGCGGGCCGGGCAGCCCCAGGGCCTCCGGCAGGGCCGCCTTCAGCGGTGCGGTGATCGAGGCGCCGAGGACCTCCAGCGCCTGCAGGGCGGTGACGGCCTCGCCGGCATCGCCGCAGTCCAGGGGCAGGTAGAGCAGGGACTTGAAGGCCCGCTGGAACCTCGGGTTGTGGAAGGCCGGTCCCCGGGAGTGCGCCACCGGCGAGCCGAGCACGCCACAGATCCCGTGGTCCGGACGGAGACGGTGGCAGCGCCAGCCGAGCATCGTGCCCAGGGCGGTCTGCCCCGGGGCCGCCGGCGGCCCGTCGTCCGGGGCGGCGTAGGTGAAGCGGCCGCCCCAGGCGCCCTGCATGGCCCGGCTCGGCACTCCCTTGCTCCCCATCAGGAAGGCGCTCAGCAGGAAGCCGCGGTCGCGGGCCCGGGCCAGCGGCGCCCGGAGCCGGGCGTTGTCTCCCAGCCGGGAGGCCACGCCCACCCACTTGAAGGCATCCCCCTCCGGGAGCGACTCCAGGCGTGCGTCGAGATCGAAGACGCCCGCAGGAAGGTGAACCGACCGGAGCAGCCGGGTCTTCGTCAGCCGCGGCCGGAACGCCTCCGGAATGCCGAGGTCCCACTCCAGGTCCAGCCACCGCGGCCGTCCCTCCAGGGCCCGGAGCAGCCTGCCGATCCGTTCCTCCTCGCTGCCCTGCCACCGTCCACCCTCGGCCTGCGTCCGGCAGCTCACCAGGCAGCGGCCCTGGAGCGCCGCCACCAGCGCCTCGGGATCCTGGTCCGGGTACAGGTCCAGCCGGAGTTCGGGAAGGGCCTCCTCGGGCAGTTCCGCCGCGCACGCGCGGGCCTCCGCCCAGGTGGCGTGGGTCAGGGTGGTGACGAAGAACGGAAGGGGGCTCACGGCTGCCGCCGTTTGGCGGCCTGCCAGGCGGCCTCCATCTGGTCCAGGGAGCGGGCCTCCCAGCCACCGTGGGCGAGGCTGTCGTCCTCCACATGGCGGAAGCGATCGCGGAACCTCGCCATCTGCCGGCGCAGGGCCCGGTCCGGATCGATGCCCATCTTCCGGGCCCACTGGACCAGGCTGAAGAGCACATCGCCGAACTCCTCCTCCACCCGGTCCGGATCCGACTCGGCCTGCAGCTCGCCGATCTCCTCACTGACCTTGTCGAGGACGCCGGCCAGGTCCGGCCACTCGAATCCGACCTTGGCGCACTTCCTCCCGATCTCCAGGGCCTCCGCCAGGGGCGAGAGGCTGGCCGGCATGCCCTCCAGCAGCCTCCGCTCGGCGGCCTCCCCCTTCCCCGCCCGCTCGTCGGCCTTGATCGCGTCCCAGTTGACGAGCACCTCCTCCGCTCCAGCCACCTCGGTTTCAGCGAACACGTGGGGGTGCCGCCGCACCAGCTTCTCGACGATGCCGCGCTCGACCTCGTGCAGGTCCCAGGCGCCGCGGTCCGCGGCCATCTGGGCATGGAAGGCGATCTGCAGCCAGAGGTCGCCCAGTTCCTCCCGCAGCGCCCGCTCCTTCGCCGGGTCGCCCGGGACGTGGCCGGCGAGGGCGTCGAGCACCTCCGCCGCCTCCTCCCGCAGGTACCGGGTCAGGCTCTGGTGATCCTGTTCAAGGTCCCAGGGGCAGCCGGTTCCGGGCTTGCGGAGGGCAGCCATGACGGCGCGGAGGGTCGCGGGGTGCATGCGAACAGGATAGGCGAGAGTGCCGTCATTCCGGTGCGGGAGCGGCGATCCGCCCGGCCAGGGCGCTGGCGGCGACGGTGGCCGGGCTCGCCAGCCAGACCTGTCCAGGTCCGCTGCGGCCCGGGAAGTTGCGGTTGATGGCGCTGATGGTCACCTGGTCCGGACGGTCGCTCACCCCGGGACCGGCATTGATGCAGGCTCCGCAGGAACTGCCCAGCACGGTGGCGCCGGCGCGCTCGAAGTCCGCGATCCAGCCTTCCGCCTCGGCGTGCCTTCGGACGTCCTCGCTGCCGCACTGCACGAAGAACCTTACGCCCGGGGGGACCCGCAACCCGGCCCGCAGCCCGGCCCGGACCACCTCGGCGGCCCGCCGGAGGTCCTCGCGCTTGCCGCCGGTGCAGCTGCCCAGGTAGGCGATGTCGATGGGGACGGCCCGGTCGAGGGCGGACAGGGGCACCCCGTTGCCGGGGTCCCCGGGCCGCGCCAGCATCGGTTCGAGGGCCGAGCAGTCCACCTCCAGGGTGGCGGCAAAGCGCGCGCCCTCATCCGAGTGCATCCAGTCCTCGATGCCGGCCGCGACGCCACGCCGCTCCTGGATGAACCTCAAGGTCTCCCGGTCAGGGGCCACGATCCCGGTGAAGCCGCCGATCTCGGCGGCCATGTTGGTGAGCGTGGCGCGCTCGTCGGTGTCCAGCCAGGCCAGCGCCCCGCCCTGGTATTCGATGACGTGGCCCAGCGCTCCGCCTTCGCGGATGAACGGCAGGGCCAGCAGGTGGAGCACCAGGTCCTTGGCCGCCACCGAAGGACCGGGGCGCCCGAGCAGCCGGATCCGCAGGGTGGGCGGCACGGTCACCCGCACCTCCCCGGTGACCCAGGCGCAGGCGATGTCGGTGGTGCCGACGCCGAAGGCGAGGCAGCCCAGGGCACCCGCGTGGGGCGTGTGGGAATCGGTGCCCACCACCAGCTGCCCCGGGAGCGCGTAGCGTTCGGCGATCAGGGAGTGGCAGATGCCCTCGCTGCCCTCGCCTCCCGCGCGGACGCCGTGGAGGACGATGCCGTGCTTCGCGCAGAAGGCCGCCTGGGCCCTCTCGAGCCCTTCCGCGACCGCGAGCAGTCCCTGTTCGCGGTGCTCCCTGGCCATGCTCCGGTCGAGGAAGGTCAGGTGGTCACGGAAGGCCAGGATGCGCTCAGGCTCCTTCAGGCGGACCTCGGCCCCGGCCGCCCGTTCCAGGAACCGCGCCGCCATCGGCGTCACGTACTCGTGGGAGAAGCGCCAGTCGGTGCGGACGAACAGACCCTCACCAGGGCCCACCGCGGCCGGCGCCGGGCCGCCCCCTGCCGTGGCCGCGTGCCGGGCCAGGATCTTCTCGGCGAGCGTCATCGGCCGAGGGGACGCTTCGGGGGCGGGGCAGGACACCCGGCCCTCCTGGCGCGCCAGGCTGTAGGGGAACAGCCCCCCCGCAGCCACGATCCCGGCGGTGATCGGATCCAGGCCGCGGGTGAACTCCTCGAGCGGAATCGGCTCCCCCCTGCGGATCCGGTCCACCAGCCCGAAATCGGTGCTGGTGAGCAGGCCGAGGTTCTGGCAGTTCTGCCGGTAGATGCGCTCGAAGCTCTCGGCAATGACCAGCCGGATGCCCGCGCAGAGTTCGGCGAAGGGGCTGGCCTCCCGGCTGCTGCCCTTGCCGCGCCGGCGCCCGGACACGCTCACGGCGAAACCGCCCGCCCGGACCGCCCCCCGGCCCACGGGCAGTTCCTCTCCGCACTTCAGGCCCAGGTAGGGGAATTCGCCGAGGGTCTCGTCGTAGTGGTAGCAGATGAACGCCGGGGTGATCTCGTCGGTGCTGACCTGGTCCCGCAGGGGCAGGGCATCGCCGAGGGACAGGTCCTCCCCTTCCAACTGCCGCCGGATCCGGTCCGGATCGGCCGAAAGGAAGAGGATCCTGCCCTCGAAGCGAAGCGGGTCCTGCATGACTCCAGGCGGAAGCGCCTCAGTCCTTCTCGTCCTCGGCCAGCTTGGCGGCCAGTTCGTCGAGGTGGGCCATGAGCCGGTTCGCCAGTTCATCGTCCTCGAGGGGCGTGAACATTTCGTCGGCGACCTCGAAGATCTCCAGGGACAGTCCGGCATCGGCGTCGGCGCCCGCCTCGCTCTGGGCCTGGACCTCGGCAAGGGGCGCGAGCACGGCGAAGTGCCGCCCCTCGAAATCGACCTCCTCGAGGATGGCGAACTCCTCCTTCTCGCCGTTCTCGTCCTCCAGCTCCACCACCTCGATCTCGAACTCGTCGTCGTGGTCGTGGTTGCAATCCGGTCCGTGGACGTGGTCCTCGTGGGCCATGGCGCCGCTCCTATGAACGAGATCCAGCCTAGGGGCAGGGAGGTTCCGGTGCCAGCCTTATTTCCCGGTATCCGAACCTGGGAGCCGGGTTTCGCCCGGTCCCGAGACGACGGCCTGGACCAGCCGCCGGTTCGATCCCACCTCCACCCGCACCCGCTCGCCCTGCCCGCCCGTGCTGCGCGCGGTGCCCTCCACCAGGATGGTCAATCCCGGCGCGGCGGCGGTGAGGCGGACCCGCTCGCCGGCCTGGACCAGCGGGATGGGCTCGAGGTCGGAGCGCGTCAGCACCTTGCCCGCGCTGACCGGCTGGCGGAGGCGCATGCCTTCGGGGAAGGCGGTGAGCGCGCCGGCGGGCGGCGTGCCCTGGAAGGGCGCGGATTCGAGCTGGGACGCCTCGGGCACGGCCTTCCTTGGCAGGCTTTCGCGGCAGCGCACGAGTTGCCCGGTCCAGGTCCCTTCCAGGTCGACGCGGGCGAAGCCGGCGGGGCGACCGTCGGCGAGCAGCTTGGCGGTGACGAAGAACCGGCCGGTGGGTTCGCCCTTGCTGAGCCGGAGGGAATCGATCCTCAGTTCGCCCCGCGGCAGGGGCGGCAGCGAGGGGGCCTGCAGCACATGGAAGCTGTAGGCGCCCGGCAGGCGGGCCGCTTCGCCCTCCGCGAAGGCCACCGCCTCCTCCACGAGCCGGATGCCGAAGGCGGTCCCGCCCGCCGCGGACGGGGCCGCCGGGTCCGCGGTTCCGAGCAGGAGGAGCACCGCCAGCAGGCTCATGCCATCACCGCTTGAGGTTGGCCACGATGCCCAGCATGTTGTCCACCGTGGTGATCGTCTTCGAGTTCGCCTCGTAGGCGCGCTGGCCGATGATCATGTTCACCATCTCTTCGGCCACGTCCACGTTGGAGCTTTCCAGGTAGCCCTGGGCCAGGGTGCCCAGTCCGTCCTGCCCCGGGGTGCCGTCGACCGCATCGCCGCTGGCGAGGGTCGGCTTCATGATGTTCTTGCCGAGAAAGTTCAGGCCGCCGGGATTGATGAACCGCGAGAGGGTGATCTGGCCCACCTGCTGGGGCTGGGTCTGGCCCGGCTGGGTGACGCTGACCGTGCCGTCGGCGGCGATGGTGACCGACATGGCGTCCTGGGGGATGGTGATCTGCGGGTCCAGCGAATAGCCGGAGCTGGTCACCAAGTTGCCGTTCTGGTCGGTGCCGAAGGCGCCTTCCCGGGTGTACCCCTGGGTTCCGTCCGGAAGGGTGACGCGGAAGAAGCCGTCGCCCTCGATGGCCATGTCGAAGCGTCCCTGGGTCGGCCGGAAGTTGCCGGTGGTCATCTGCCGGGAAATGGCGCGCAACCCGGAGCCGCTGCCGATCTGGATGCCCGAGGACAGGTTGGTGCTCCCCGAACTGCTGGTCCCCGCCATGTTGATCGTCTGGTACAGCAGGTCCTGGAATTCCGCCCGGGCCTTCTTGTAGCCGGTGGTGTTGACGTTGGCGAGGTTGTTGGAGATGACGTCCATGTTCGCCTGCTGGACGGCCATCCCCGAAGCCGCGGACCACATTGCACGCATCATGTCGGACTCCTGGTTGAGTGCTGGTTCAGCGTGCGCCGGCGAGGTCGCTGGTGGCCCGCGCGTCGAGGTCGTTGGACAGGGTGCTGGCCACCTTGAGGCTCATCTCGAACAGGCGGTTGATGCGGATCATGTCGACCATGCAGGCGGCGATGTCCACGCCGCTCTGCTCGAGGTAGCCCTGGGCCACCGTGGCCGTGGTCGGCGCCTCGGCCTGGCCCGCGGGGTCGAAACGGAGGTTGCCGGCCCGGACCAGGGCGGAGGGATTGGCGTAGGCCTTCAGGTCGAGCTGTCCCACCACCTTCTGGTCCTGGGGCTGGGTCCCCTGGCTGAGGGTGCCGTCCGGTGCGACCGACAGCTGGGGAATGGCAGGATCCAAAGTGATGGGCTGGCCGTTTTTGCCTAGTACCGGGCTCCCATCCATGGCCTGCAGCTGCCCGTCCCTGCCCATCTTCAGCCTCCCGTCCCGGGTCAGCCGATTGCCTTGCGAGGTCTGGACCACGAAGAACCCATCCCCTTCAATGGCCAGGTCGAAATCCCTGCCGGTGGGCTGGGTCGCCCCCTGGGACATGTCCACGCCGCGCTGGGCCAGGAGGGTCCCGTCGTTCACGTCCTTGGTCAGGGGCAGCCTGCGCAGGCTTGCGGAGGCCTTGTTGAAGATCGAGAAGAAGGTCTGCTCCTTCTTGTAGCCCACGGTCTGGGCGTTGGCCAGGTTGTTGGCCAGCACGTCCAGCTGGACGCTGCGCGCGTTCAGGCTGCCTGCGGCGACGTAGTAGCCAGGGTCCATCTGGGCATCTCCGGCCCAGGAAGTGCCAACCCCGTGCCAAATAATCTGTGGGGGTCCCCGGCTTCGCCTCTGACCCCCGCGACCGTGGCGGGCGGAGCCCGCTCCGGTCTAACGCCCTGGGCTGCGCCCCTGCCCGCGTGGTCGACCGGCA
>JAYRFV010000091.1:0-19940 GCA_041908165.1 Holophagales bacterium
ATGAAGAAAAGGCCTGCGGAAAGGGAGCCTGGCGCCGAGCCGGCCCCCCGCGAAGACGGGGACCCCGTCGCGCCGCCGCTCCACTACGTCGCGGTGGGCGCCTCTGCGGGAGGGCTGGAGGCCATCGAGTCGCTGTTCACCCACATGCCGGGGCGAAGCGGCCTCGCCTTCATCGTCATCCAGCACCTCTCGCCGGACTACAAGAGCCTCATGGTGGAACTGCTGTCCAAGAAGACCAGCATGGGCGTCCACCGGGCCGAGGATGGGATGGTGGTCCTGCCCGACCACATCTACCTGATCCCACCCAAGAAGAACCTGAGGATCTTCCACGGCAAGCTGCTGCTCAGCGACCAGGACCCCAACCGCGGGATCAACCTGCCCATCGACGTCTTCATGCGCTCGCTGGCCGAGGACCAGGGCGAGAAGGCCGTGGGGATCATCCTTTCAGGCACCGGCAGCGACGGGATGCGGGGGGTCCGGGCGATCAAGGAAAACGGCGGGATGGTGATGGTCCAGGACGAGGAGTCGGCCAAGTTCGACGGCATGCCGAAGGCGGCACAGTCCACCGGCCTGGCGGACTTCGTCCTTCCCCCGGACCAGATGCCCGTGCAACTGCTGGCCTTCGTCAAGCATCCGCTCGTCGCGAAACCGGAGCGTAGCGAGGTCCTGCTCAGCGACGAGGACCGCATGTCCCACCTGTTCGCGATCCTCCGGGAACGCTGCAGGCTCGATTTCACCTACTACAAGCCGAGCACGGTCTCCCGTCGGATCGAGCGGAGGATGAGCATCAACCAGGTGGCAAGCCTGCAGGAGTACGTGGCCTTCCTCCAGCACCACCCGGCGGAGGCCAACGCGCTCTACAAGGAGCTGCTCATCGGGGTCACCAGCTTCTTCCGTGATCCGGAGGTCTGGGAGCGGCTGGCGCAGGGACCTCTGCGGGAGCTCCTCCAGGCGGAGGAGGCGCGCGAACTGCGCTTCTGGGTCCCGGCCTGCTCCACCGGCGAGGAGGCCTACACCCTGGCCATCCTGGTGCGGGAGTGCCTGGACGAGCTGGGGCTGGCGCGCGACGTGAAGATCTTCGCCACGGACGTCGACCAGGACGCCATCCACTACGCCGCCACGGGCTCCTACCCGGAAAGCATCGCGGCCGACGTGTCGGGGCGGCTGCTCTCGAAGTACTTCTTCCGCCGGGAGGAGAACTTCCAGGTCTCGCGGGCGATCCGGGAGATGGTGGTGTTCGCCAAGCACAACCTGATCAAGGATCCCCCCTTCACCAAGATCGCCCTGGTGAGCTGCCGGAACGTGCTCATCTACCTGCAGCCGGTGCTGCAGCGGCGGGTGCTGGAGGGGTTCGGGTTCTCGCTCAACCGGGGTGGCCTGCTGGTGCTCGGGACGAGCGAGACGCCGGGCGAAATGGCCGAGTCCTGGGAGGTGGTGGACACCCGCCTGAAGCTGTACCGGGCCAAGGGGCACGGCCGTCCGCAACAGGAGCCGGAGATCGGCTCGACGGCCACGGACACCCGCGCCAGGGACCTCCGGGGGCGGTTCTCCTCGCTGCGGAAGAGCTTCAGGCAGGCCGACGAGGAACGCGTCCTCGAACGCTTCGTGGAGGCTCTGGCGCCGGACTACCTCCCGCTGGCCCTGATCGTGAACGAGCAGATGGAACTCCTGCACGTGCTCGGGGACACCGACGGGCTGCTCAAGCTCCCGACCGGGAAGCTGGTGAACGACGTCACCCGGATGGCCCGCAAGGAACTCAGTATCCCCCTCGCCACCGGGATCCAGAAGGCCTTCCGCTCCGGGAAGGAGCTGCGCTTCTCGAACATCCGGCTTGCCGAAGGGAAGCGGTCCAGGACGCTGGAGATGCTCATCCGCCCGATGCCCCCGAAACGCAACCAGGAGCCGCTGGTCGCGGTCCTGGTCGGGGAGGTGCGCCGGGCCACCGCCGCGGAGGGAGCGCCGGCCGGGCCGTCCTACGACGTCTCCAAGGAGGCGGAGAACCGGATCCACGACCTGGAACAGGACCTGCAGTTCACGCGCGAGAACCTGCAGGCGACCATCGAGGAACTGGAAACCTCCAACGAGGAACTGCAGGCCACCAACGAGGAGCTCCTGGCCAGCAACGAGGAGCTGCAGTCCACCAACGAGGAGCTGCAGTCCACCAACGAGGAGCTCTACACCGTCAACACCGAGTACCAGAGCCGGATCATCGAACTGACCATGCTCCACAACGACGTGGACAACCTCCTGGCCGCCTCCCACGTCGGCACCATCCTGATCGACGAGAACCTGGAGGTCCGCCGCTTCTCGTCGGTGGCCTGCCAGGTGTTCAAGCTCCTCGAGGGGGATGTGGGGAGGCCCCTGACCCACATCCCGCACCTGCTGCGCGAGTCCGATCCCGCCGAGCTGATCCGCCAGGCCCAGGCGAAGGGAGAGCGGACCGAGCACGAGGTCTGGACCCGGTCCAACCAGTGCTTCCTGCTGCGCACCGCGCCCTACATGGTGGGGCCGGAAGCCGCCAGCGGGCTGGTCATCAGCCTGGTGGACATCAGCCGCAGGAAGCAGAACGAGGAGGCGCTCCGGCTCGGCGAGGAGATGTACCGGAAGCTCTACGAGAGCCGGGCCCTGGAAATCACCCGGCAGCCGGCGGACGGTGGCCTGCTCCAGCTGGCCTGGAACGAGACCTACGCCGTGGGCCATCCAAAGGTCGACGGCCAGCACATGGAACTGTTGGCCCAGTGCAACCGGCTGATGGACCTGATCGCGACCGGGCCCGAGACCCCCGGCCTGGAGGCGGCCCTGGACGGGCTCCTGGAGATGGTGGGCGCCCACTTCAGGGACGAGGAGGGAATCCTGGCGGAGCTGGGCTACCCGGACCTGGCGTCCCATCGCCAGGCCCACCAGGACCTGCTCGACACCGCCCGCCAGATGAAGCGCGACTTCCGCGCCGGCGGCCTGTCCTTCATGACCCTGGTGAATTTCCTGACCGACACGGTGGTCCGGGAACACCTGCTGACGGTCGATGCGGCCATCCGGTCCTGGCTCGCCGCCTCCCCGGGCGGGGGCGGCCGTCCCGGGCCGCGGGGTGAGGCATGAGCGCGGCCGGCCGGGGTTCCTTCGAGGCCTTGCGGAAGCGGGCGGAGGCCCTGATCTCCAGCCGGGGCGGGCAGGTTCCGCCCCCGACCTCCGACGAGATCCGCCAACTGGCGCACGACCTGTCGGTCCACCAGGTCGAACTGGAGATCCAGAACGAGGAACTCCAGGCCACCCAGCAGCGGGTCGCGGCAGCCCTGTCGCAGTACGCCCAGCTTTACCACCGGGCCCCGGTCGGCTTTCTCACCCTCGACGAGAACGGGATCATCCTGCAGTGCAACCAGACCTTCCGGGAGATGCTCGGGGAGGCCCCGGCCGAGACCGTGGGCGGGAGCCTTGCCAACATGCTGGAACCGCCGGGGCGGGAGGTGTTCCTGGCGCGGTACCGTGCAATCTTCCACGCCCCCGAAGGAAAGACCCTGGAAGCACGGCTGGTCCGCAAGGGGATGGCACCGCTCCACGTGCGTCTCGCCGGACGGCTGGAGGCGGACCTTTCGTCCACGGGAGCCAGGCCGGCCCGTCGGCTGCTGCTGGCGGTGAGCAACATCAGCGAGGAGGCCAAGGCCGCCGAGGCACTCCGCGACAGCGAGATGCTCCTGCGCACCACGCTGGAGGCCGCGCCCATCATCCTGTTCACCCTGGACCGAGACGGCGTCTTCACCCTGTCCACCGGGGCGGGCCTGCAGCGCCTCGGGCTCTCCCCGGACCAGATGGTGGGACGGTCGCACGCCGACCTGTTCAGCGGACTGGATGCGGTCAACGAGAACATCCGCCGGGCCCTGGGCGGAGAGGCGGTCTCCTTCGTCTACGAGGCCAAGGGCGTGGTCTGGGACGTGCACTGCACGCCCCACTTCGGCTCGGACCGGCAGTTGCAGGGAATGATCGGCACGGCCATCGACATCTCCCAGCGGCGGCGGGCGGAATCGGAAATGCGCGCCCTGGAATCCCAGGTGCAGCACCTGCACCGGCTGGAGGGCATCGGCCGCCTGGCCGGGGGGATCGCCCACGACATGAACAACGTCCTCGCCTCCATCATGGCGGTCGCCTCGCTCCTCAACCAGAAGGAGGGTTCGGTGTCCAGGCAGGCCGGACTGATCCTGGAAGCGGCGAAGCGTGGACGCGACCTGGTCCAGGGGCTGATGTCGTTCGCCCGCAAGGAGGTGGAAACCGCCGACCAGGTGGACCTCAACCGGCTGGTCCGCCAGGAGGCCGACCTCCTTGCCAGCACCACCCTCAAGAAGATCAGGATCGAGCTCGACCTGGCTCCGGACCTGCCCCTCCTGGTGGGCTCCGAGACCGCGCTGTCGACCTCCCTGATGAACCTGTGCGTGAATGCCCTCGACGCCATGCCGGAGGGCGGGACCCTCACCCTCCGGACCGCCCAGTCCGCCGACCAGGCCCTGGAGTTGAGCGTCGAGGACACCGGCCAGGGCATGTCGCCGGAGGTGGCCTCCCGGGCGATCGAGCCGTTCTTCACCACCAAGCCGGTGGGCAAGGGGACGGGGCTGGGCCTCTCCATCGTGTATGGCACGGTCAAGGCCCACGGGGGGACGATCAGGCTCTGCAGCGACCCGGGCCGGGGCACCCAGGTCCACATCCGCCTGCCGATGGCTCCCGGCCTGCAGCTCACCGCGGTGCCCGCTGCCGCCCCCATCGCGCCGGCGCCGAGCCCGGATCTCCGCATCCTGCTGGTGGACGATGACCCTCTGATGCGTGAAACCGTTCCGGTCATGCTGGAATCCCTGGGGCACCGGGTGGTGGTGGCGGGGGGAGGGCGGCAGGCCCTTGGCCTGCTCCGCGAGGGTGGAGCCTTCGACATCGCGCTCCTGGACCTGAACATGCCCGACCTCGATGGGATGGAGACCCTCGTCCAGCTGCGCCAGCTCGCGCCCGGGCTGCCGGTGCTCATCACCACCGGGTTCGCCGACGACCTGACCCGGACGCGCCTGGCAGCCTACCCGCGGGTGGACCTGCTGACCAAGCCCTACACGGTCGAAGAAATCCAGGCCAAGCTGGCCTCCCGGAATTAACCGATGGCCCAGGGCGGCTGTCCCCGCGGGGGGCCGTCCGCCTCCCGGGCCAGCAGGTACAGGCGCAGGTCGAACTCCAGCCGGGCGTAGTCCGGCTCCATGTGCGTGCAGAGCTGGTAGAAGGCCTTGCTGTGCTCGGGTTCCTTGAGGTGCGCCAGTTCGTGCACCAGGACCATCCGCAGGAAGGCCGCGGGGGCGTCGCGGAACAGGGTGGCGATGCGGATCTCGCGGCGCGCCCGCAGGCGGCTGCCCTGCACCAGCGCATGCGCGGAGAGGGTGCCGAGGGTGTCGGCCAGGGGCAGCATGCGGGCGTCGTAGCGCACCCGGTCGAGGGGCGGGGTGCGCTGCAGGAAGCGGTCCTTCAGCGCCATCGCGGCGAGGTACAGGGCGCGGTCGTCGCGGACCTGGTGCCGCTCCGGGTAGCGCCCGGCCAGGTCCTCCCCCAGCCGGCCCTCGGCCAGCAGCCGGCGGACCCGCTCCAGCTCGGCAGGACTGCAGCCAGCCAGGCTGGACAGGTCGGGGGCGGGGGACCCGGGCACGGGCTCAGACCGGCTCGAAGCCCACCCGCAGCAGGGCGGTGCCGGGGGCGGCGCGCAGGCCCAGGCGGGTCCGCCCGGGTTCGAGGGCGATCTGAAGGCAGTCCCCGGGCGCCAGGGTGAGTCCGAGCGGATCCACCTGCACCGCCGCGAAGGGGGCGTGGAGCAGGGTGGTGGAGGCCAGGGCCACCGAGCGGGCGTCCGGCCCCAGGCTGAGCCACTCCAGCGTGGCCCGCACCCGGCCGGGATCGCTGATCACGCCGAAGTCCAGCACCGGCCCCTGGATCGGCGTGGCCTGCACGGCGGCGTCGCCGGGAAAGGCCAGCACCTGGCCCGGCCGCTTCAGCCGGGCGCGGCCCTGGCCTTCGATGTCCAGGATGAGGCCGGCGCCCTCCAGCAGGGTGAGCAGCCGGGTCCGGCCGGGGAACCGGGAGAAGGGGCCCGCGCCTTCGACCCGGGCGGAGCTCACCCGCCACAGGAAGGGCCCGGCCAGCCCCGCGCCGGCCGGCTCGAGGGCGAACTCGGTGGTGCTGCCGCCGCCGTCCTTCCAGGGCATGACGCGGTAGTCGACGGGACGCAGGTGGCGCATGGGGAGAGCTTCTCACGGCGCTCCGCCCGCGGTGAGCCCGGCGGCGCCTACTTGCCGGGCAGCTTCGAGGCCACGCCCTGGACGAAGTAGTCCATCTTCTCCAGGGCCTCGTCGGTGATGGTCTGGCCCTTGGGGACGCGGACCTTGCCGGCCTGGTCGACCACCGGGCCGGCGAAGGGGTGCAGCGTGCCGGCCTCGATCCGGGCCTGCAGGCCCTGCACCAGGGTCCGGGCCTCGGCGGGCACGCTGGGGCTGATCGGCGCCATGCGGATCATGCCGGACTTCAGGCCGCCCCAGACGTGGCCGGGCTTCCAGCGCTTCGCCAGCACGTCGCCGACCACCTGGGTGTAGTAGTCCCCCCAGGTGTGGATGATGCCGGTGAGCTGGGCCTTGGGGGCGAACTTCAGCTCGTCGGAGTTGTAGCAGAACACCCGCACGCCCTTCTCCTCGGCGGCCTGGTTGACCGCGGTGGAGTCGGTGTCGTGGCCGAGCATGTCGGCGCCCTGGGCGATCAGGGCCAGGGCCGCCTCGCGCTCCTTGCCGGGGTCGAACCAGCCATGGGTCCACACCACCCGCACCTCGGCCTTGGGGTCGACGCTGCGCATGCCGAGGGTGAAGGCGTTGATGCCCATCACCACCTCGGGGATCGGGAAGGCGGCGACGATGCCGGCGACGTGGCTGCGGGTGAGCTTGCCGGCCAGCACCCCGTCCAGGTAGCGGCCTTCGTAGAAGCGGGCGTTGTAGACGCCGACGTTGGGCGCGGTCTTGTAGCCGGTGGCGTGGAGGAAGACCACGTCCGGGTGCTGCCTGGCCACCGCCAGCACCGGGTTCATGTAGCCGAAGGAGGTGGCGAAGATGATCTTCGCGCCGCCCTGGGCCATGGAGCGGATCACCCGCTCGGCGTCCGGGCCCTCGGCCACGTTCTCCACGACCTGGGTGACCACCTTGCCCTTGAAGGCGGCCTCCATCTGCTTGCGGGCGAGGTCGTGCTGGTAGGTCCAGCCGGCGTCGCCGATCGGGCCCACGTAGATGAAGCCGACCTTGGCGGGGGCCTCCTGCGCCGGCAGTGGTGCGGCCAGCAGCATAGCGCCCAGAAGGGTCCGAACCAGCGCAGCGGTGGTCATGCGGCCTCCTCGGAGGGGTGCGCCCCCTCTCGCCCTGCACTCTACTCCGGTTCCGGGCCGAGGGATCCACTACGGGATTCGACCGCGGCTGCTAGGGTGGTCCCCACGGAGGTCCCCCATGCTCGCGGAACTGCAGGCCACCGCCGCCGCCTACGCCCTCAACGACGGGATGCTGACGCGGCTGGTGGCGGACTTCACCGCCGAAGACTGGTCCATCCAGGACGCCTGCGGCCATGACCCGCGGTGGCTGGCCGGGCACCTCGCCACCTACCGCCGGCGGGCGCTGGCGCTGCTGGGGGCGGCGGTGGAGCCGCTGCCCTGGGAGGCCGCCTTCGTCCGCGGCAAGGGCGCCGCCGACCTGCCCGCGGACCTGGATCCGGGGGCGGTGGTGGCCGCCTTCCACGCCGCCCATGCCGACATGATCGGACGCTGGGACGGCCTGGATGCGGGGCGCCTGGCCCACGGCACCGGCCGGCGCCTGCCCGACGGCTCCGAGGACGTGGGCGGGGCGATCCGCTTCCTGGCGTGGCACGAGACCTACCACCTCGGCCAACTGGGCCTGCTGCGGCGGCTGGCGGGGAAGCCCGGGGTGGCCTGAAGCGGGCCCCCCTGGCGCGCCGCCGGAATCGGCGCATCATGGTCTCAATCTCAGGAGAACCCATGCGCCTTCCGCTGCTCGCCCTGCTTGCCACATCCGGCCTGCTGGCCCAGGACTTCGCGGCCCCCAAGCCGTCCTCCCACCACCTCGCCCTGCAGCGCCAGGTGGGCACCTGGGACGCCGAGGTGCGGATCTTCATGGCCCCGGGCAAGCCGCCGATGGTGTCGAAGGGGGTGCAGGTCAACAAGCTGGTGCCGGGCGGCCTGTGGCTGACTTCGGAATTCAAGTCCGACATGGCCGGAATGCCCTTCGAGGGGCGTGGCATCTTCGGCTACGACACCGCCGCCGGGAAGCACGTCGGCACCTGGGTGGATTCCATGGTGACCGGGCTGGCGCTGCCGGTAGGCTCCTGCAAGGACGACTGCCGCGAGACGACCCTGACCTTCGACGGCCCCGGCATGGACGGCAAGACCGTGACCTACCGTGAAGTGACCGTGGAGAAGGGGCCGGACGCGACGCTGATGACGATGTACATCAAGGACAAGGACGGCGCCTTCGTGCGCAACATGGAGATCGCGTACACCCGCCGGAAGTAGCCGCCGCTCAGGGCTCCGGCCGCGCGATCCACTGGTAGACCGGCAGGCCCAGCAGCACCAGGGCCAGCCCGGGCCAGGTGTAGCTGGGCCGGTACACCAGCAGGCCGAGCAGGATGGCGCTGCAGCCGGCGATGTACAGGGCCGGCGTCACCGGGTAGCCCCAGGTGCGGTAGGGACGCGGCCGCTGCGGGTCCCGGCGGCGCAGCACGAACACCGCGGCCACGGTGAGCACGAAGAACAGCACCTCGGCGAAGATCACGAAGTCCAGCAGCTGGCCGTAGGTGCCAGACAGCGCCAGGATCGCGGACCAGAGGGCCTGGATGACCAGCGCCGCGGCCGGGACGCCGCGGCCGTTGAGCTTCGCCGCCGCGCGGAAGAACAGGCCGTCCTCGGCCATGGCCTGGTAGATCCGCGGCGACGACAGGATGGCGCCGTTCAGGTAGCCCGACATCGAGACCAGCACGGCCGCGGCCATGATCAGCCCGGCCTTCGGCCCGAGCAGGGCCCGCAGGGTCTCGGTGGCGACCCGGCCGGCCGGTGCGGTGGCGATGCCGGTCGGGCCGAGCACGTGCAGGTAGGCCAGGTTGGCCAGCAGGTACAGGACCACCACCAGCGAGACGCCCAGGACCAGGCTGAGGGGCAGGGTGCGGCCCGGGTCGCGCACCTCGCCGCCGATGTAGGGCAGGTAGTTCCAGCCGTTGGTGGCGAACAGGCTGCCCACCTGGGCGACCAGGAAGGCGCCCAGCAGCGGCAGCCCAGGGCCGCCGCCGGTGAAGGGCCCGGGGTCCGGGGGGCTGGCAGGGGCCAGCCCCAGCCCGAGCAGGATCAGGCCGCCCAGGGCGCCGATCTTGGCGACGGTGATCAGGCTCTGGACCCGGGCGCCGAGGCGGATGCCCTGCAGGTTGAGCCAGGTGAGGAGGGCCACCAGCACCATCCCCGCGGCCCGGGCCGAGGTGAGGCCCAGGGCCCAGGGCCCGAGGGTGAAGGCGCCGACCTGCATGGCGTCGATCCGCAGCGGCGGCAGCAGCCAGCGGCCGTCGCCGAGGCCGGGGAGGAAGGTGCCGAGGACCGAACCGAAGGCGCTGGCGACCGCGGCGATGGAGCCGCACTCGACCACCAGGAAGGTGGTCCAGCCGAACAGGAAGGCGGTGCGGCGGCCGTAGGCCTCCTTCAGGACCAGGTAGGGCCCGCCGGCCTGCGGGTAACGGGCGGCCAGCTCGCCGAAGGCGAGCACGCCGGCCAGGGTCAGCAGGCCGGTGCAGGCCCAGGTCAGCAGCAGGAAGCCGCCGCTGCGCCCGGTCTGGACGATCTCCGAGGGGACGACGAAGATGCCGCTGCCGATCATGCAGCCGGCGATCAGCATGGTGGCGGCGAAGGGCCCCACGTCGCGCCGGTAGCCCGTGGTCATGGTGCCTCCGCTGGGAGCGCGGCGGGCGCTCCAGCCGCAGGGCCAGAATCCGGCCATCGCCGCGAAGCCGTCAAGGCCGGCGCCGGGGCCGCGCTACAATGGAATCGCCCCAGGAGCCGCCGTGACCTCGACCCCCGCCAAGCCACCCAAGAAGGAGAAGGCGAAACGGCCGTCCCCGGAAAAGCTCGCCGAGGGCCTGCGCTACATCCACATGATGTACGGCCCCACCGCCGGCGAGCAGAAGCTGGTGGCCCGCAAGCTGAACCTGGGCGCCCCCTACCTGTCCTCGGCCAAGTTCCAGGCGCTGATGGCGGCCTTCACCAAGGGCGAGGCCAACCAGTTCTCGGTCACCGACAAGGGCCGCAGCTACATCATCGCCACCGACGGCTCGCAGATCCTGTTCGACGGCAAGACCCTCTACTACTCGCGGCCGCTGAACCGCTACGAGGACAACCTGCTGATGAACCGGGTCACCATGACCCAGTACCAGACCACCGAGGCCTTCATCCACCTGGCGGTGGCGGTGCTGCGCAGCCTGCCGGACCTCGGCCAGGTGCAGATCACCTACGTCAACCACAAGTTCTACCTGGGCTCGGAGACCCTGGAGGTGGCGGCGGCGGAGCAGGGCCCGAACCTGCTGATCGGCTCCTTCCGCCACAAGAAGGTGCACGAGGGCGTGCGCAAGTAGCCGAGGTCAGGGCCCGGACGCCCCCGTCCTGGCCTGCCCAGGCGCGGCCTGCACAGGCGCGGCCTGCAGAGGCGCGGCCTGCAGAGGCGCATCGCCGCCGCCGAGCACCTTGTAGAGGGTGATCAGGTTGGCGCTGCGGGCGCGGCGCAGGGCGATCAGGCCCTGCCGGGCGGCGACCAGCGAGCGCTGCGCGTCGAGCACGCCAAGGCTGCCGTCGATGCCCGCCTGGTGGCGGGCCGTGGCCAGCTTCAGGGTGGCCTCCAGGGCGCCCACCAGCGATGCGTGGGCGGAAAGCTGCGCCTCCAGGGTGGCGCGCTGGGCGAGGGTGTCGGCGACCTCGCGGAAGGCCGCCTCGATGGCCTTCTCGTAGGCGGCCACAGCCAGGTCGCGGTCGACCCGGGCCACCGCCAGCCCGGCGCGGCGGGCGCCGAGGTCGAAGATCGGCAGGACGATCTGCGGGGCGAAGGCCCAGGTGCCGGAGCCGGACTTGAACAGGCCGGACAGTTCGCTGCTGGCGGTGCCCACCCCGGCGGTGAGGCTGATGTTCGGGAGGAACGCGGCGCGGGCGGCGCCGATGTTGGCGTTGGCGGCGCGCAGCTGGTGCTCGGCGGCCTGGATGTCGGGGCGGCCGGTGAGCACGGCGGCGGGAAGCCCGGGCGCGCACTCCCGCAGCGGGGCGACCTGCTCCAGGCGGTCGGCGACCAGCTCGGCGGGCACCGCGGTGCCCACCAGCAGCTCCAGGGCATTGCGGTCCATCGCCACCGCCGAGGTCAGGCGGGCGACGTCCTCGCGGGCCGTCTCCAGGCTGACCTGGGCACGGTGGACGTCCACTTCCGGGGAGGCGCCAACCTCGAAGCGGCGGCGCACCAGCCGGGCGGAAACCTCCTGGCTGGCCAGGGTGTCCTCGGCGAAGGCCAGGCTCTCGCGGTCGGCGACCAGGGCGAGGTAGACGTTGGCCACCTCGCCGAGCAGGGCGATGCGGGTGCCGCGGGCGGCCTGCTCGCTGGCCAGGAACTGCTCCAGGGCGCGCTCCTTGAGGCTGCGCAGGCGGCCGAAGAGGTCCACCTCCCAGGCGCTGACCCCGAGCCCGACGGTGTACAGGGTGACCGTCTTGGCATCGGCGGCCGAACCGCCCTGGCGCGACACGGCGCCGAGGGCGCTCAGCCCCGGCACCAGCTGGGCGCGCTGGATTCGGTGGACGGCCCGGGCGCGCTCGGTGTTGAGGACGGCGATGCGGAGGTCGCGGTTGTGCTGCAGGGCGAGGGTGAGCACCTGCTGCAGCTTCGGATCGGTGTAGAAGGCCTGCCAGGGCGTCCCGGCGGCGGCGAGGGGCGGCCCGGCGGCCGGCGCCGGCAGCATCGGCCAGGCCGGCTGGACCGGCGCCGGCGGGGTGCGGTGCGGTGGCGCCAACGAGACACAGCCGGTCAGGGCAAAGGGCAGGAGCAGCGCGGCGGGCGTCTTCATGGCTGCACCTCCTCCGGCGCCTCATCCTTCGGCCGCTTCCGGAACCCCTCGCTGACCAGGACGAAGGCCAGCGGGATGTAGAAGACGGCGATGAAGGTGGCGGTGATCATGCCGCCGATCACGCCGGTGCCGATGGCGTTCTGGGCGGCGGCCCCGGCGCCGGTGGTGAGCGCCATGGGCAGCACGCCGAAGGTGAAGGCCAGGGAGGTCATCAGGATCGGCCGCAGCCGCATGCGCGAGGCCTCGATCGCCGCCGGCACCAGGGCCATGCCCCCGGCGATCAGCTCCTGGGCGAACTGCACGATCAGGATGGCGTTCTTGGCGGCCAGGCCGAGGGTCGTGAGCAGGCCGATCTGGAAGTAGACGTCGCTGCTGAGGCCGCGGCCCCAGGTGGCGGCGACCGCGCCGAACACGCCGATGGGCAGGATCAGCAGCACCGAGAAGGGGATCGACCAACTCTCGTAGAGGGCCGCCAGGCAGAGGAAGATGACCAACACGGAGAAGGCGTACAGGGCCGGGGCCTGGCTGCCGGCCTGGCGCTCCTGGTAGGACAGGCCGGTCCACTCGAAGCCGATTCCCGGCGGCAGCTTGGCGGCGATCGCCTCCATCGCCCGCATGGCGTCGCCGGTGCTGCGGCCGGCGGCCGGCTCGCCGTTGACGTTGATGGAGGGGTAGCCGTTGTAGCGCTGCAGGTTCGGCGAGCCCTGGGTCCAGGCGCCGGTGGCGAAGGCCGAGAAGGGCACCATGCCGCCGCGGGTGTTGGGGACGTAGAGCCGGTTCAGGTCCTCCAGCTGCATCCGGAACCGGGCGTCGGCCTGCATGTAGACGCGCTTGACCCGGCCCTGGTTGATGAAGTCGTTGACGTAGGAGCCGCCCCAGGCGCTGGCCAGGGTGTCGGCGATGGCCGCCGCCGGGACGCCGAGGGCGCCGGCCCGGTCCTGGTCGATGCGCAGGCTGTACTCCGGCTGGTCGTCGGCCCCCACCGGGCGGACGCTCTTCAGGGCGGGGTCCTTCATGGCCATGCCCAGGAGCATGTTGCGGGCCTCCATGAGCCGGGCGTGTCCGACGCCGCCGCGGTCCCGGAGCTGGAAGTCGAAGCCGGTGGCGCTGCCCATCTCCAGGATCGCCGGCGGGGCGAACACGAAGGCCAGGGCGTCGCGGCGCAGCATCAGCTTGCCCATGGCGCGCCGCACCACCGCCGCGACCCGCAGGTCCGGCCGGTCGCGCTGCTTCCAGTCCTTCAGCTTGAGGAAGGCCATGCCGTTGTTCTGGCCGATGCCCGCCATGCTGAAGCCGGACACGGCCATCACCGACTCCACGGCCTCCTTCTCGTTCTGGCTGAAGTGCTCCTGGACCTCCCGCATCACCGCCTGGGTGCGCTCCAGGGGCGTGCCCGCGGGCAGCTGCACCATGGCCATGAGGATCCCCTGGTCCTCCTCGGGCAGGAAGGCGGTGGGCAGGCGCAGGAACAGGAACCCGGTCACCAGCACGATCGCCGCGTAGATGGCGAGGTGGCGCCCGCGCCGGCCGAGCAGCCGCTCGAGCTGGCCGGTGAAGATGTCGCGGGAGCGGTAGAAGGTGCGGTCGAACCAGAGGAAGAAGGGCCGGGTCACCTTCCAGCCGGTCTCCGCGGCCTCGTGGCCCTTGGGCACGGTCTTCAGGAAGCTGACGCACAGCGACGGGGTGAGGATCAGCGCCACCACCACCGACAGCAGCATGGCGGTGATGAGGGTGAGCGAGAACTGCCGGTAGATCACCCCGGTGGAGCCGCCGAAGAAGGCCATCGGACCGAACACCGCCGCCAGCACCAGGCCGATGCCGATCAGCGCGCCGGTGATCTGCGCCATGGACTTGCGGGTGGCCTCCAGCACCGGCAGGCCCTCCTCGTGCATGACCCGCTCGACGTTCTCCACCACCACGATGGCGTCGTCCACCAGCAGGCCGATGGCCAGCACCATGGCGAACATGGTGAGCATGTTGATCGACATGCCGGTGTACTGGATCACCGCGAAGGTACCCAGCAGCACCACCGGCACGGCGATGGTGGGGATCAGGGTGGCGCGGAAGTTGCCGAGGAACAGCAGCATCACAAGGAAGACCAGGACCACCGCCTCGACCAGCGTCTTCACCACCTCCTCGATGGCGACGCTCACGAAGGGCGTGGTCTCGTAGGGGTAGGCCACCGACATGCCGGCAGGGAAGAACCGCGCCATCTCGTCCATCTTCGCCTTGATCAGC
Source organism: Holophagales bacterium (assembly GCA_041908165.1). Taxonomy (GTDB): domain Bacteria; phylum Acidobacteriota; class Holophagae; order Holophagales; family Holophagaceae; genus JACQZU01. The sequence goes on from JAYRFV010000091.1 coordinate 14,365, forward strand.
CGGGAGGTGTCGAGGGCGTTGGCGCCCGAGGCCAGGCGGACGATCATGCCGGCGACCGGCCGGCCGTTCAGGCTGGTCTCCGAGCCGTAACTCTCGGTGCCCAGCTCGATCCGCGCGACGTCGCGGAGGTGCACGGTGGAGCCGTCCGGATTGACGCGCAGCGGGATGTCGCCGAACTCCTCGGGGGTCTGCAGCAGCTCCTGCACGTTGATGGTCACGTTCAGCTGCTGGCCCTTGACCGCCGGCAGGCCGCCGGCCTGGCCGGCGGACACCTGGGCGTTGTGGGCCTTGACCGCCGCGCGGACGTCGTTGGGGGTGAGCCGGTAGCCGGTCAGCTTGTCCTGGTCCAGCCAGAGCCGCATGGCGTACTGGGAGCCGAAGGACATCACCTCGCCGACGCCCTCGACGCGAGCCAGCACCGCCTCGATGTTGGAGGCCATGTAGTCGCGCAGGTCGTCGGAGTTGAGGCTGCCGTCGTCGGAGCGGATCGCCACGATCAGGAAGAAGTTGCGGGTCGACTTGGTGACCTGGATGCCCATCTGCTGGACCGCCTGGGGCATGAGCGGCTTGGCCGTCTCCAGCTTGTTCTGCACCTTGGCCCAGGCGACGTCCGGGTCGGTGCCGGGCTTGAACGTCAGGGTGACGGTGCCGCGGCCGGAGGAGTCGCTGCTGGCGGAGAAGTAGAGCAGGCTGTCCAGACCGGTCATCTTCTGCTCGATGATCTGGGTGACGGTGTTCTCCACCGTCTTGGCCGAGGCGCCCGGGTAGTAGGCGCTGACGGTGATCGAGGGCGGTGCCACCGGGGGGTACTGCGACACCGGCAGGGCGCGGATGGCCAGCACCCCGGCCAGCATGATGATGATGGCCACCACCCAGGCGAAGATCGGCCGGTCGATGAAGAAATTGACCATGGCGGCGGCCTCCTACTTGGCCGCCGGCTTCGCGCCGAAGGCGACGACCCGCACCGGCATGCCGGGGCGGATCTTCTGCAGGCCCTCCAGGACCAGGCGGTCGCCGGCCCGCAGCCCGTCCCGCACCAGCCACTGGTCGCCGACCGCGCGGTCCACCTGCAGCAGGCGCTGCTCGACCTTGTCCGAGCCGTCCACCACCATGGCGACGGCGTTGCCCTTGGGGTCGCGGGTCACGCCCCGCTGCGGCACCAGGATGGCCTTCTCCACCACCCCTTCCTCCACCACGGCGCGGACGTACATGCCCGGCAGCAGGACGTGGCCGGGGTTGGGGAAGACCATGCGCAGGGTCTGCGAGCCGGTGCTGGGATCGACGCTGACCTCGGAGAACTTCAGGGTGCCGGCGGGCGCGTAGGGCGTCCCGTCCTCGAGGATCAGCTTCACCTTGGCCTGGTCCCTGGAACCGCCCTTGATCCGGTTGGCGGCGATGGCGCGCTGCAGCTGCAGCAGCAGCGCGCTGGACTGGGGCGAGTCCACGTAGACCGGGTCGAGCTGCTGGATCGTGGTGAAGGCGGGTCCCTGGTAGGCCGCCGCCAGGGCGCCCGGGGTGACCGCCGAGCGGCCGGCCCGGCCGGAGATCGGCGCGGTGATGCGCGTGTAGCCGAGGTTGAGGCGGGCCGACTCGGCGGCGGCCTTGAGCGCCATCACCTCGGCCTCCACCTGGGCCGCGGCGGCGGTGGCGTCCTCGAAGTCCTGCTGGCCGACGGCGTTGACGGCGACCAGCTCCTTGTACCGTTCGGCGCGCTTCTGCACCGGGCCTAGGCTGGCCTGGGCGCGGGCCAGGGCGGCGCGGGCGCTGTCGTGGGCCGCCTGGTAGGGGGCCGGGTCGATCTGGTAGAGGGCATCGCCGGCCTTCACGTCGGCGCCCTCGGTGAACAGCCGCTCACGGACGATGCCGTTCACCTGCGGGTGGACCTCGGCGACCTGGTAGGCCGAGACCCGGCCCGGCAGTTCGGAGGTCAGCACCGCCGTGCCGGGCTGCACCGTGACCACCGCCACCTCCGGCGGCGGCAGGGACGGTCCCTGCTTGCCGCAGGACGCCCCGACCGCGGCGGCGAGGAGCACAAGGGGGAAGGCGCCACGGTGGAGGTCGATCATGGAAGGCTCCTGCAAGGGGATGTCGCGGCTGTCGATGAACGGATCCTGGGAAGATCGTTGTGGCCGGCTCATCCATCCGGAGCGGCCCGCGGCCTCCATCTGGACCCCAGAATACCCGCTCGGCGGGGGGGAATCCTTGGCGCGACGGTCCTGAGGGCCTAGAGTCCAACCTATGGCGGATGCCCGGGTGGTGCTGATCAAGATTGCGGGCATGTTCGTCCTCATCCTGGCCGGGTGGTGGATGCGCCGGCGCGGGTGGCTGGGAGCGGAGGCCGGCGCGGCCCTCAGCCGGATCGTGGTCGACCTCGCCTTCCCGGCGCTGGTGTTCAGCCAGATGGTCCGCACCGTGGACGCCGCGGCGCTGCGCCAGGACTGGCTGCTGCCGCTGCTGCCCGGGGTCCTGGTGCTGGTGGCCTGGCTGGCGGGGCTGGCCCTGGCGCCGCTGGCGGCGCCGGGCGCCCAGCGGAACACCCTGCTGTTCCTGGTCACCAGTCCGAACTGGGTGTTCCTGCCGCTGCCCATCGCCGAGGCCCTGTACGGCGGCGCCGGGGTGCGGCTGGTGCTGCTGTGCAATGTCGGGGCCCAGGCGGCGCTCTGGTCAGTCGGCGTCTGGATCCTGCACGGCAGCCTGCGTCAGGCCCTGCGCGGCCTGGCGGCCAACGTCGGCCTCTGGGCCACCCTCGGCGGTGCGGCGGCGGCGCTGGCCCTGCCGGGGCTGCGCGGACTGGGGGACCTGCGCGCCAGCGCCGGGTCGGTGCCGGGCATGATCGGGGCGGCGCTGCTGGATGCGGTGACCATGGTGGGCAGCCTGACGATCCCGCTGTCGCTGATTGTCACCGGTGCCCAGCTCGGGGCCGCCCCGTTCGCCCTCCGGCGCCCTTCGCCAGCGCTCTGGGGGGTACTCGCCGGACGACTCCTGCTGGCGCCCCTGGCCACGCTCGGCCTCGGCCTGCTGCTGGCCCGGGCCGGCCTGCGCCTGCCCGATGCGACGCGGGCGGTGGTGCTGCTGGTGGCGGCGATGCCGGTGGCGATCGTCTGCAGCGCCATGGCCGAACGCTACGGCGGCGACGCCGAACTGGCCGCGCAGTCGGTGTTCCTCAGCACCCTGGCCAGCCTGGCCACCGTGCCGGTGCTGTTCGGCCTGGTGTCCTGAACCGCCGCTACCGGACCGCGTACCAGGGCGTGCCGCCGGGGCCGTCGGGGTGGCCGGGCTCGGCGTAGAGCTTGTGGTTCTGCACCCGGAACCAGGCCGTGTCCGAGGGACCGAGGGCCGGCTCGGGATAGACCTTCCCCTCGCGGAGGGTGAACCAGGCCGGGGCCCCCTTCCCTTCGGGGTGGCCGACATCCGGATAGAGCTTGTCGTCCTGGATGAAGAACCAGGGCGCCATGCCGATGCCGCTGGGGTGGCCGGAATCGGGGTACAGCCGCAACATGGTCCGCTCCTCGGTGAAGGTATGGCCGGATGGTACTGCCGCCGGCGGCCGGATGCCACCCGCGGCCGTCAGAACCAGAGCCGGGCGCGGGAGTCGATCAGGCGCGAGACGGTGTCGCGGTTGTGGCGGTCCCGCTTCTCGGTGCCGGGGATCGGCGGGAAGGCCGGTACCGGGTCGTGCAGGGTCGGAGGCACCTCGTCGCCCAGCAAGTCCTTCCAGCGCGCCAGCCAGCCCTCGGGCAGCCGCTCCGGCAGCGGCAGGCCGCGCATCGTCAGGGCGAGGATCGCCCACACCCGGGCCACGGCCTGGGCTTCGTAGCCGCCGCCCAGGGTCACCAGCAGGCGCCCCTCGGCGCAGCTGTCGGCCAGCTTCAGGATGCGCTGGAACAGGCCCTCGAAGGTCTGGGTGGTGAGCGCCAGGTCGCCGAGCGGGTCGGCGAAGTGGGCATCCGCCCCGGCCTGGACCAGCAGGGCGTGGGGCCGGAAGTCGGCCAGCACGTCGGGCACCACCTCGTCGAAGGCGCGCAGGTACGCCTCGCCTTCCGTGAAGGGCTCGAGCGGAAGGTTCACCGCCATGCCGCGGGCGGTGCCGCCGCCCATCTCGTGGACGTGGCCGGTGCCCGGGTAGAGATAGTGGCCGGTCTCGTGCAGGCTGATGGTGAGCACCCGATCGTTGTCGTAGAAGATGTTCTGGACGCCGTCGCCGTGGTGCAGGTCGATGTCCAGGTAGGCCACCCGCCAGCCGTGGTCGACCATCGCCTGGATCGCCACGGCGAGGTCGTTGTAGAGGCAGAAGCCGGCGGCCCGGCCGCGCTGGGCGTGGTGCAGGCCGCCGCCCAGCTGGAGCACCCGGCGGATTCCCTGCATCAGCAGCCGGGCGCCGTGGAGGGTGCCGCCCGCGAGCCAGCGGCCGGCCGCGTCCATGCCCGGGAAGACCGGGTTGTCCGGGGTGCCGAGGCCGTGGCTTTCCGCCTCCGGCCGGCTCTCGCCGCGGTCGAGGGCCTCGACCACCGCCACGTAGGCCTCGTCGTGGACGCTCAGGATCTCCTCGCGGGTGGCGCAGGGCGCGGCGATCAGGTCCAGCGGGCCGCCCAGCTCCTCCAGCAGCTCCAGCAGCAGGGCCAGGCGCGCGGGGGTGAAGGGGTGCTCCGGGCCGAAGTCGTAGAGCCCGTACTCGCGGCGGTGGATCAGCGCGACCATGGCTTCGCGACCGGCCAGAGGACCTCGAAGCCTGCCCGGGCCAGCTCCTCGGCCAGGGGCCGGACGTGGTTGGAGCCGACCCTCAGGACGGTGCGGGTCGGTTCGCCCGGAACGGCGTAGGTGAGGATCGAGTGGATGTTCACGTGGCGCTCGGCCAGCAGGGCGGTGAGGCGGGCCAGTTCGCCGGGGCGGTCGGCGAGGGCCACCTCCAGGCGGGAGGAGGGCTGGGAGCTGCCGGTGAGCAGGATCAGGGTGTCGAGGATGTCCATGCCGGTGAGGATTCCCACCAGCTCCGGCCCGTCCACCACCGGCAGGCAGCCGATCTTGTGCTCGCGCATGATCCGCGCGGCGTCCTCCACCGGGTAGATCGGGTCGACGGTGATCGGCGGCCCGCTCATGGCCAGGCGCACGGGCTCGTCGAGGGTGCGCGGCTGCGGGCACAGGCTGCTGGTGGCCCAGCGCAGGTCGCGGTCGGTGAGGACGCCGACCAGCCGGCCGTCGTCGAGCACCGGCAGGTGGCGGAAGCCGAGCGAGCGGAACAGCTGGCTGGCCTCCTGCAGGCGGGCCCCGCCCTGGATGGTGGTCACCGGGCTGCGCATCATTTCGCGGACGAGCATGGAAGTCCTCGCGGGCTACTTGTGGCGGGAGACGGGCATGGCGAAGGTCAGCGCAACCCCGGGCGCCAACGGCAGCGGCCCGCCAGCCGCAGGGTCATCCTCGGGCACGTGCACGGCGGTCTCCAGGCTGTGCAGCCAGGGCAGCTCCTCGACCATCTGGGTCAGGCGGCCGAGGGTGTCCGCCAGGCCGCAGCCGCGGGGGACCTCCAGCAGGTCCAGGAGGCCGGCGATGTCGAGGTCGGTGAGCGGCGTGATCCGCAG
>JAYRFV010000092.1:0-9274 GCA_041908165.1 Holophagales bacterium
GAAGAACCGGCTGAGCGTCCTGACGCCGGGCGTGAACGGGTGGAAGCGCGAGCCCCTGAAGGGCGCACCGGCGCTGGGCACGGTCACGACCTCCGCGGTCGACCCGGAGACCTCGGACGACTACTTCATGTCCGTCACGGACTTCCTCACCCCGGACACCCTGCTGCTGGGGACCGTCGGACGCGCCCCCGAGCCGCTGAAGGCCGCCCCGGCGTTCTTCGACGCGTCCGGCCTCGAGGCCACCCAGCACTTCGCGACCTCCGAGGACGGCACGAAGGTGCCCTACTTCCAGGTGGCCCGGAAGGGCCTGAAGCTCGACGGCTCGCACCCGACCCTGCTCTACGGCTACGGCGGCTTCGAGGTCTCCCTCACGCCCAGCTATGGGGCCGCAACCGGCCGCGGATGGCTCAGCCAGGGCGGCGTGTTCGTGGTCGCCAACATCCGCGGCGGGGGCGAGTACGGCCCGGCCTGGCACCAGGCGGCCCTCAAGGCCAACCGGGGGCGGGCCTACCAGGATTTCGCGGCCGTGGCCCGCGACCTGGTCGCCCGGAAGGTCACCACCGCCCGCCGCCTGGGGATGGCCGGGGGCAGCAACGGCGGCCTGCTGGTGGGCAACATGCTCACCCTGTACCCGGACCTGATGGGCGCGGTGGTCTGCCAGGTGCCCCTGCTGGACATGCAGCGCTATTCCAAGCTGCTGGCGGGCGCCTCCTGGATGGAGGAGTACGGCGACCCCGACAAGCCCGAGGACTGGGCCTTCCTGAAGGCCTTCTCGCCCTACCAGAACGTGAAGCCGGACCGGAAGTACCCGCCGGTGCTCTTCATGACCACCACCCGCGACGACCGGGTGCACCCCGGCCACGCCCGCAAGATGATGGCCCGCATGCGGGAGCAGGGCCACGACGTGCGCCTGTTCGAGAACACCGAAGGCGGCCACGGCGCGGGTGCGGACAACCGGCAGGAGGCCCGCTTCCGCGCCTTGATGTACGCCTTCCTCGACCAGAAGCTCCGCTAGATCCCCACCGAAAGGAGACCCATGAGAACCGCCGCCCTCCTCTGCGCCTGCCTGGCCCTTCCCCTGGCCGCCCAGGCCCCCAAGGCCCCCGCCACCCGCAAGCTCGACGTGGTGGACCACTACTTCGGCACCAACGTCCCCGACCCCTACCGCTGGCTCGAGGACGACCACAGCCTGGACACCAAGGCCTGGGTGAAGGCCCAGAACACGGTCACCGACGCCTACCTCGCCGCCATCCCCGAACGCGAGCGGATCCGGGCGCGCCTGACCCGGCTGTGGGACTACGAGAAGTTCAGCGCGCCCAGCCGCCACGGCTCCTACTACGTCTACAGCCACAACACCGGCCTGCAGAACCAGAGCGTGGTCTACCTCACCCCGAAGCTGGAGGAGAAGGGCAGGGTGCTCTTCGACCCCAATACCCTGAGCAAGGACGGCACCGCCGCTCTGGGCGGGCTGCGCTTCAGCGAGGACGGGAAGTGGGTCGCCTACCAGGTCTCCAAGGGCGGCTCGGACGTGGCCACCTGGAAGGTCCGCAACGTCGAGACCGGCCAGGACCTGCCCGACAGTTTCGCCCCCGGGCGCATGGGCGTGGGTGGCTGGCTGAAGGACGGCAGCGGCTTCTTCTACTCGGACTACCCCAAGGTCGAGGCCGGCAAGGCCCTCACCGCCGTCTACAAGAACCAGAAGCTGTTCTTCCACCAGCTGGGCGATCCGCAGTCCCAGGACAAGGTCGTCTACGAGCGCCCGGACCAGCCGGACTGGGGCTTCGGCGGCGGCGTGACCGACGACGGCGCCTGGCTGGTGATCAGCCAGAGCCAGGGCACCGAGCGCAAGAACCGGGTCTTCCTCAAGGACCTGCGCCGGGCCGACAGCCCGGTCACGCCCCTCTTCGACAAGTACGACGGCGCCTACCAGGTGCTCGGCAACGACGGCGACATCTTCTACGTGAACACCGACTTCGCCGCCCCCCGGCACCGGATCGTGGCCGTGGACCGCAAGGACCCCAGGCCCGAGGCCTGGAAGGAGATCATCCCCCAGGGCCCGGGGCGCGATGTGCTTGCCGGCGCCAGCCTGCTGGGCAACACCTTCGCCGTCACCTGGAAGATCGACGCCCTCAACACGGTCCGCCTTTACGACCTGAAGGGCAAGTTCCAGAAGGAGATCAAGGTCGACGGCGTCGGCAGCCTGGGCGGCTTCGGCGGCCGGCGCCAGGCCACCGAGGTGTTCTACACCTTCACCTCCTACAACCAGCCCCCGACCCTCTACCGCTACGACCTCAAGAAGGGGAAGAGCAGCGTCTTCCGCCAGCCCAAGGTGGACATCGTCCCGGCGGACTACGAGGTCAAGGAGGTCTTCTACCCCAGCAAGGACGGCACCAAGGTGCCCATGTTCATCGCCCACCGGAAGGGCCTGAAGCTCGACGGCACCAACCCGACCCTGCTCTACGGCTACGGCGGCTTCAACATCCCCCAGGCCCCCGGCTACAGCCCGGTCAACCAGGTCTGGATGGAGATGGGCGGCGTCTACGCCGTGGCCTGCCTGCGCGGCGGCAGCGAGTACGGCAAGGAGTGGTGGGAGGCCGGCAAGCGCGAGAAGAAGCAGAACGTGTTCGACGACTTCATCGCCGCCGGCGAGTGGCTGATCGCCAGCAAGTACACCTCCACCCCGAAGCTCGCCATCATGGGCGGCTCCAATGGCGGCCTGCTGGTGGGCGCCTGCATGGCCCAGCGTCCGGACCTCTTTGGCGCGGCCATCCCGGCGGTCGGCGTCATGGACATGCTGCGCTACCACAAGTTCACCATCGGCTGGATGTGGAAGAGCGACTACATGAGCAGCGACACCAAGGAGGGCTTCGACAACCTGATCAAGTACTCCCCGCTGCACACCCTCAAGCCGGGCGTGAAGTACCCGGCCACGCTGGTCACCACCGGCGACCACGACGACCGGGTGGTGCCCGCCCACAGCCACAAGTTCACCGCCACCCTGCAGGCCGCCCAGGCTGGCCCAGCGCCGATCCTGACCCGCATCGAGACCGACGCCGGCCACGGCGCCGGCAAGCCGACCGCCAAGCAGATCGCCGAGCGCGTGGACATGTGGGCCTTCCTGGTCAAGAACCTGGGCATGGCCCTTCCGGAAGGGTTCGGGAAGTAGCGGACTCCGTCGCCCAGGACGCCAGGACCGCCCGGGCACCCCGGGCCCCTGGCGCCCTGGAGGCGGTTCCGGGCCGTGGCCTTCCTACGTCTGCTCGAGGATCGCCGTCACCTTGGCGACGAGGGTCTCCACGCGGTAGGGCTTCTGCACGAACCCGGTCGCCATCTGGCCGCCCAGGGCCCCCAGGCACTCCGACTCGCTGAACCCGCTGGTGAGGAGCACCGGGAGGCCCGGTTCCAGGAGGCGCAGGGCGGCGAGGCATTCCGCCCCGTCCATGCGCGGCATGGTGAGGTCCAGCAGCACCAGGCGAAACTCCCTCCGGTGCTCCTGGAAGATCTCCAGCCCCTGGCGCCCGTCCTCGGCCTGGAGGACCTCGAAGCCCATCAGTTCCAGGATGCCCGCGGCGGTGGCGCGGATGTCCGCCTCGTCGTCCACCACCAGCACCCGCCCGCTGCCCTGGAAGGGGACCGAGGCCACGGCGCGGGGCTCGGACTCCTCGACCGCCTCGGAGGAGGGGAAGTACAGCTTGAACAGGGTGCTCTTCCCGACTTCGCTGTACACCTTGATGCCCCCGCGGTGGCCCTCGACGATGCCCCGCATGGCGGCGAGGCCGAGCCCCCGGCCGGTGAGCTTGGTGGTGAAGAAGGGGTCGAAGATCCGCTCCAGGGTGGCGGCGTCCATGCCCTTGCCGTTGTCCTCCGCCTCCAGCACCACGTAGGGACCGGGCTTCAGCTCCTGGAGCGCGTGGATCCGGGCCAGGTCCTCGGCGCGCAGCACCTCCAGCCCGGTCCGCAGCAGGATGTGCCCCTCCCGGTCCTCCATGGCCTCGCTGGCATTGATCACCAGGTTCATGACCACCTGCTGGAGCTGGGACGTGTCCGCCAGGATCGCCGGCAGGTCCGCGGCCATGGCGTAGCGCAGTTCCACCTTCTTCGAGATCGAGGTGGCCAGCAGGTCGCCCATCTCGCGGACCAGCCGGCTCAGGTCCAGGGCCTTGACCTCGAACCTGCCCTTGCCCGAATAGGCGAGCATCTGCCGGGTGAGGTTGGCGGCCTTCTGGGCCACCTCCTCCGCCTTCGCAAGGTGGGCCTCCGCCTTGCTCCCTTCCGGGACCGCCAGGCGGGCCAGGCCCATGTTCCCCAGCATGGCCCCCAGGAGGTTGTTGAAGTCGTGGGCGATCCCTCCGGCCAGGACGCCCAGGCTCTCGAGCTTCTGGGTCTGCCTCAGGGCCGCCTCGGAGCTCTTCCGCTCGGTGATGTCCATGCAGGTTCCCCGGAGGAGCCGGGGGGAGCCTTCGGAGGAGGCCGCGGCGAGGTGGACCCAGCGGGTCGCGCCGTCGGGCCGCACCAGCCGGAGGTCGAGGGAGAGCGCCTCGGTCCTGGCGAGGGCCGACCGCATGCCCGCCTGGAAGGCCGGGACGTCCTCCGGGTGGATGTGCTTCTGCAGCCCCTGCATTGGCGGGGCGACCCGGGTGCCCTCCAGGCCGAAGATCCGGAAGACCTCCTCCGACCACTCCATGTGGCCCTTGGCGGGATCGAACACCCAGCTGCCCAGGTGGGCCAGGCGCTGGGCCTCCATCAGCCGCGCCTGGCGCTCGCGCAGTTCGTCGAGCATCCGGTTGAAGGCGTCCACCAGGAGCCCGGCCTCGTCCTGGCTGCCCCGGACCACCCGCTCGCCGGTGTCGCCGTGCTCCGCCACCCGTCGCGCGGCCGCGGCCAGGTCCAGGATCGGCTTCGACACCACCCGGCCGACCCGGACCGCGAAGAGCAGGGCGAAGCCGCCGATGAGGAGGGCGATGGGCAGCCGCAGCCAGAGCCCCCAGCGCAGCCGGGCGTAGACCTCCGCCAGGTCGGCGCGCAGGTAGAGGGTGCCGACGGTCTCGTTGTGGTGGACCACCGGGTGGGTCAGGCGGTAGCGGCGGTCCTGGAGGGTGATGCCCGAACCCACGGGCGAATCCGGGAGCGGGGCGTCCGGCCGGTCCTCCCGCCGGTAGTGGGCCATCGGCCGGCCGTTCCGGTCGAACAGCACGGCCGCCTCGATGGCCCGGTGATGCCTGAGGGTTGCCAGCAGCCGCTGGGCCTCGTGCGAATCGCCGAAGTCGAGGGTGGCGGTGGCGCCCTCCCCCAGCACGTCCGCCAGCAGGGCGAGCTCCCGCTGCGCCGAGGTGTGGGAGCTTGCGATCTCCATCGCGAGGAAGGCCCCCAGGACCAGCAGCAGCGCCAGGCCGGCGGTCAGCATGATGCCGAGGACCAGCCTCCGGCGCAGGGAGGTCGGACGCGCCCAGCTCACGGCCGCTCCGAGTGCTTGTTGAGCACCCGCTTGGCCAGGCTCAGCGCCTTGGCGTCCATGCCGAGGCCGGCCCGGTCGAGGGCCGCCTGGTCGACGATGAATCGCAGCCGCTCGGACTCGCTGAACAGGAACAGCGCTCCGCCGAGTTCGAGGAAGCGGGCGTTCTCGCCCACCGTCAGGACCGCGTGCCGGGCGATCCAGTCCCGCAGGGCGGGCAGGTGCCGCTCCTGGCCCTGGGGGAAGTACAGGACCTGGCACTTCTGGGCCTCGCCGGGGCTGCGGAACCGCTTGACCGCCACCCGGAAGCCCTGGACCCGCTCGCCGTGGAGGGCGTCCAGGGCGGTGCCGAAGGGGTCCTCCCCGAGCACGCCCACGACGAGTTCGCCCCCGGGCTGCGGCAGGACCCGGTCGGGCCATTGGGTGTACTTGGCGAAGGCGACCAGGAAGGCCGCCCGGACCTCGTACTCCGCCCGGGCCCTCTGCGTCGCGAGGGCGGGGGCCACCGCGCGCGCTTCGGGCCAGGCCGCGGCAAGGGCGAGCAGCAGGGTCGCCCAGAGGCGCAGCCGTGCGGAGGGGAGGATCACGTCGGCACCCTGGGTCACCCTACCAGTGCACGGCCAGGGAGGCCCCGAGGTCGCGGTTGACGCCCCTGAGGATGGGGGACTGCAGGGGACCGCCCGCGCCCTGGCCATCGTGCCGTCCGCCCAGGTTCCGGCCGTAGATCGACAGCTGCAGGAAGCCGGTCAGGTCGAGGCCGAGGTTCAGCTGGCCGCGCACCCGCCCGGGAAGCTCCTCGAACGTGGGGGTCCCGAGGTAGTTCCCGATCCGGTGCGGCCCGACGTACTGCAGGCCGGCGTAGCCGTGCAGCCGGCCGTGGCTGGCCCGGGCGAAGAGGTTGGCCTGGGTCCGGGCGGTGTAGACGTAGTCGGCGAGGTCGGGGTCGCGGAAGCGGAGCTGGGTCCAGTTGGCTCCGACGGTGGCGGGCCCCAGGTTCCTCTGGACCGCCAGTTCCAGCCCGCGGTCCCGGGCCTTTCCCGGGATGTTCACGTACTGGCGCGTCCCGGAGGGCGGCGGGGTCGGCAGCACGGTCCGGCGGGCGATCAGGTCGGTGAAGCCCGTATCGAACAGGGTGGCGTCCAGGGTCCAGCCCATCCAGGCCTGCCGGTAGCCGAGCTCCAGGCTCTCGGTGCGTTCGACCTGGAGCCCCGGGTTGGGGATGATCCGCGTGGGCGTGGAGGCGGCGATGCGGGCCTCGAGGACCTGCGGGCTGCGGGCCGCGGTGTAGTACCCGAGGCGGAGGTTGACGTTCTCGCCGGCGCTCCATCCCAGCACCAGGCGCGGCGACACCCGAGCGCCGCCGAGGGTGTCGCGCTCGAAGCGTCCGCCCGCGCCGAGGTTCCAGCCCGGGAGGAAGCCCCAGTCGGCCAGCAGGAAGACCCCCCAGGCATGGTCCCGGGCGTCCTTGATCGGACCGCCGAGGATCGAGGAGGAGACCGAGTTCCGGGCGTCCCAACCGGCCACCAGGTGGAGGTCGGCGGAGGGGGAGGCGTTGACCAGGAGCGACACCTGCCGGCTGCGGTAGTCGATCAGGGTGGATTCCGGCTTGCTGGAATCGCCGGTGACCGAGGTGATGTCCAGGGTGTGGACGCTGAGGTCGCTCTTCAGGCCCGGGGTCCAATCCTGCTGCCAGGCGGCCTTGGCGAAATCGTTGCGGAAGCGCTCATAGGGGATGACGAAGCCGCTGCCGAAATTGGTCCCGGTCCGCTTGGCCGCGGTCCCGGCCGAGAGCGTGAACCGGGCGGGCCCGAAGGCGGCGTCACCCCGGAACAGCGCGCGGTGCTGGTGGGTGGCGTCCGCGCGGAGCTGCTCGGACTGCTCCGGCGTGGGGCGGAAGAAGGGGTTCACGTCGCCCAGGGCGCGGGTGGGGAAGCCGCTGTCCCCGCTGGACCCGGCGTCGAAACCGAAGGCGTAGTGCAGGCGCCCCACCTGCTGGGTGAGGTCGGCGGAGAGGCGCCGCCGGGCCTCGCCCGCCCCGGCCTGCAGGGAGCCCGAGGCCTCCACCGACCTGCGGGTGCTGATGGCGATGACACCGCCCACGGCGCCGGCCCCGTAGAGCGGCGAGGAAGGGCCCCGGACGATCTCGATCGTCTCGATGAGGGCGATCGGGATGGGCAGGCTGTCCAGGTCCACCGCGCCGCGGACATTGTTGTAGAAGGGCACGCCGTCGATGAGGACCTGGATGTTCTTGGGGTAGCCCTCGACCAGGTTTCCTCGGATGCCCGCGTAGGCGTTCTGCGGTTCCAGTTCCAGGAGGTTCACCGAGGTGGCCTGGCGGAGCACGTCCTGCAGGCGGGCGGCCCCCATCTGCTGGATCTGCAGCCGGCCGATGACCTCGATGGCCTGGGGGCTCTCGGCGAGCCGCTGCTGCCGCTTCGAGGCGCTGACGATGGGGGTGTTGAGCAGGTCGAGCAGGTCGCTGGCGCGGCCTTCCTCGGGCCTTGCCGGGACCTGCGCCTGCAGCCCGACAAGGACCAGGCAGAGGGCCGGGGAAGGGAACCGGAGGCGAAAGCGGGTCATGGCGGGAGAACCGGCGGCGGGGAGGTGCCTGCCAGTGTAGCCGAAATGCAGCGTGGGCAGAATCGACAGCGGATTGAGCGCAATTCCCTCACGGATCCGGGTTCACTGGGCCTCGATCCGCTTCAGGATGGACGCGTCCGCGGGCAGCATCTTGACCGCGGCCAGCCTCCGGACCGCCGTGCGCCAGGCCGGGTCCCGCTTGAAGACCTCCCTGAAGACCGGAAGGGCCTCGTCGAGCTTCCCCGCCATCGCCAGGCCCACCGCCTTCCAGAAGGGCAGTTCCGGGATGTGGGGCGCCAGGGCCGCGGCGGCCTCGTAGGCGTCCTTGGCCTCCTTCCACCGGTTGGCGGCGGCGAAGCCGTCGCCCTCGTTCATCAGCAGGTAGGCCCGCTGCAGCTTGGTCAGCCTGCCCAGTTCAGCCACCGGGTCCGTGTGGTCCTCGACCCGCAGGTCGAAGGTGCGCTCGGCCCAGGGCCTGCCTTCGGATTTCGCCGGCACCACCAGGATCGCCGCCGCCTGGCGCCCGCGGAAATCGCCCCCCTCGGCTTCGGCGGCGCGGAGGGCGGCCAGCAGACGATCCGCCAGGTCGCCCCGGGTCTCGCGGTAGGCCCGGGCCATCGCCGGCCAGACCGCGGCCCTGCCCATCATGTTGGCCTGGCAGCTGAAGCCCTCGCCGGCCTCGCTGCCGGCCTCGGCGATGCAGAGGCTGCCCGTGTGCACGGCCACCCGGCCGCGGGCGTCCACCATGGCCACCTGCCGCGTCTCCCGCTCCGGATCGACCGCCAGCAGCGCCTTGAGCGCCTCCGGGGCGCTCTTGCCGGCGCGCATCAGGTCGAGGCCGAGCCGGCCATAGCTGGGATCGACGAAGCTTTGGGTCGCCACCGCGCCCACCCCCGCCTCCGCCCAGGGCACCATCGCACCGACGTTGAACCAGTGGCTCTGCACCGCCACCCCCAGGGCCCCGGTGGCCGGATCCCGGGCGACGATGCTGTAGGTGTGCACCGGCCGGAGCGGCGGCTGGGCCGCCAGCACGAAACCGAGGAGGGCGAGGACGAAGGTGCGCATGGAAGGGTCTCCCAGGGTGGCGCCCGCAGGCCTGGAACCCAACCCTGGCCTTGATCCGGGCCCGGCCCTGCGGCAGACTTGAGGGTCCGCGCCATCTTAGCTCAGTGGGTAGAGCATCGGATTCGTAACCCGAAGGTCGCCGGTTCGATTCCGGCAGATGGCTCCATTGAAACGGCC
>JAYRFV010000093.1:0-49664 GCA_041908165.1 Holophagales bacterium
CCACGGTCCGGTGGAGCAGCTCCGCGGCCCGGGGGTTGCAACCCTGCAGCCGGCCGCCGGGATCGAAGCGCAGCACCCCGATGGGCATCCGGTTCAGGAAATCCTCGAGCGGCGCTCCGCTCCCCTCCCCCGGCCCCCCGGTCGCGGGATGGCGGCCGCGCGCCAGGGCCAGCCAGGCGCCGGCCGCGGGGAGCAGTCCTGTGGCCAGGACGATCCCCAGCTGGGCGGGCGGCAACAGGTTCCGCAGCAGCGCCCAGATCGCCGCTGTCCATGCCGCGGCGCCCAGGACCAGGGCCACGGTCGGCGCCCGCGGCGCGGCAGGCCGGGAAACGGGGGGCGACGAAGGGGGCATCCGGGGTGCTCGGGTTCCGACAGGGTTCCCGGGACCGCCCAGGAGGTATCCGCCTTTCCTTTCGGCCGCCGGCGCGCGGGCGGTTAGTTTGTGCCTATGCTGTCCCCGAAGGAGCCGCCCTTGGAAGCGCTCGAGACCTTCCTCCCCTTCTGCCACGCCGCCCTGCGCCACGCCTCGGAACGGCAGCGCCTGGAGGCGGTCCTGGTGCGCTGGGCCACCGCCTGGCAGGGCCCGTCCCGGGTGCTGGAGTTCACCCGCTCGCACCACGGGGCCTACCTGCACTTCAACCAGCTCATCGGCACCACCTGGTGCCAGGTCTGCACCTTCCACGCCGCGCCGCGCCGGGGCGTCTCGATGCGCGGACCCGACCCGGACCGCATCCGGAAGTCGCACAAGCTGCGGCGCCACCCCCTCGACCGCGGTCCTCTCGACCGGGTCTACGAATCCTGGTCGGTCCATCCGGAGGCGAGGCCGGCGGGAAACGCCCTCGAGTTCATCCTCGAGGAGGTCCCCGATGAGGTCTGGGCGGCCTGCCTCAAGGAGGCCCTCGAGGCCCTGGGCCCGCGCTGACTCCTGGATCCGCCCGCCCCCGGGCCGCCGACCCTGCGCTCAAAGGGCTTGCCAGCGGGCTCCGGGCAAACCATGTTGGTTCCACGTCCTGTTCCTGACCTGCGCCTCCACGACCCGAGGACCCCCATGAACCCGGATCCCACGCCCGCCCCCGAAGCCCAGCTGGCCGACCTGCGCCGCCGCCTCGACGAGACCGACGCCGCGATCCAGCGGCTGAGGTCCGAGCGGGCCGAGCTCGCCCTGCAGGCTGGCCGGGTCCGCTCCGCCCTCGACCGGGCCGCTTCCCCAGCGGGGCCCCAGGCCGGGTACGCGGGCGCCGGCCACGACTCCATCTTCCAGGAGGTCCACAGCGTGCGGACCGCCCTCGAGCAGCCCCACAAGGTTGCCTTCCTGGGGCCGCCGGGGACCTTCACCCACCTGGCCGTCGAGCGCGAGTTCGGCGCCAAGGTGCGCGCCATTCCCTGCGGCACCATGGCCGCCGTGTTCCGGACGGTGGAGCAGGAGCGG
This sequence comes from Holophagales bacterium, assembly GCA_041908165.1. Taxonomy (GTDB): domain Bacteria; phylum Acidobacteriota; class Holophagae; order Holophagales; family Holophagaceae; genus JACQZU01. Next base: position 1,430 of record JAYRFV010000093.1, read on the forward strand.
GCGGAGGTGGGCGTGGTGCCGGTGGAGAGCGCCACCGAGGGCGGCGTCGACAGCACCCTGGACCACTTCCTGGATTCGCCCCTGCAGATCGTGGCGGAGCTGGCCCTGCCCGTCTCGGTGGCCTTGCTGGCCTACCCCGGACTGGACCTGGCCGGCATCGCGCGGATCTACGCCCACCCGAAAACCCTGTCCCGCTGCCGGCGGTGGCTGGACGAGCAGCTGCCGACCGCGGTGCGGGTGGAAGTGCCCTCCAGCGCCGAGGCGGCGCAGATGACCATGGACGACCCGCAGGGCGCCTCCGTGGCCTCCGAGACCGCGGTGCGGATCTTCGGCCTGGACGTCCTCGCCCGCGAGATCCAGGACCCGGACTGCTACCCGATCCGCTTCCTGGTCCTCGGGCGCGGTGTCCCCCCGGCCACCGGCCGCGACCGCACCACCCTGCTGCTGACCGTCAAGGACGGACCCGGCGCCCTGCTGGCGCTGCTGGAGCCGCTGGCGCGGCGCGGCGTCAACTTGACCCGCATCGAGAACGGCCGGATCCTCCACCACGCCGGCGAACAGGCCATCTACCTCGACCTCGAGGGCCACGCCGGCGAGGCCGCGCTGGTCTCCGCCATCGAGGAACTGGGCGGGCTGTGCCTGTCGGTCAAGGTCCTGGGCTCCTATCCCCGGGCCGGGGAGCCCCAGGTCCCCTAGCCGGGCCGGCCCGACCGCGGCCGCCTCCGGGCCCCGGGCGAAGCCCTGCGAACGGGAATGTAAGACTTTTTTCATTCTCGATGGCTCAAAAAATCCATGAGCAGCTTAATGATCGGCACCGCCGAACCGTGCCAAAAAACATCTTGACGCTCAGGTGGATGGAGATATTTTTTCAGTGTCCCCCCCTGACAACTTCCACGGAGCCCCCATGAACGCCCGCTCTCTCCGTCTCCCTCTGTTCCTCCTGGCCGGCCTCCCCGCCGTGCTGGTGGCCCAGGGCACCACCTCGTCGGCGATCACCGGCACGGTCCTCGACCAGAACGGCAAGCCCGTGCAGGGCGCCACCGTCCGGGTTTCCTCCGATTCCCTGATCGGCGGCAGCCGGGTGGTGGTCACAACCGAGAACGGGCGCTACCGCATCCCGGTCCTGCCCCCCGGGCGCTACCAGCTGACCGTCGAGGCCAAGGGGTTCCCCGCCCGCAAGGCCAACGAACTGGCCGAGCTCGGCAAGACCACCGTGGTCGACTTCCGGCTGGCCCCCGAGGCCACCGCCGTGGTCGAGGTCCTCGGCACCTCCGGCTCCGAGGAGATGGTCTCCACCATGACCCGGAACTTCCGTGCGGAGGACATCGAGAACCTGCCCATCAAGCGCGACATCGCCGCCATCGCCGCGCTGACGCCGGGCATCAACCTCACCGTCTCCTCGGGCGCCCGGGTGTCCGCCTCCGGCTTCGGCGGCGACCGTGACAACGCCAACGCCTACCTGATCAACGGCATCAATGTGGGCGACTCCTCCGCCGGGCAGGCCTGGGTGCAGGTCAACCCCGACTGGTTCGAGGAGGTCCAGATCGGCGGCATCGGCGCCGGCGCCGAGTTCGGCGGGTTCTCCGGGGCCTACTTCAACGGCATCATCAAGAAGGGCGGCAACACCTTCTCCGGCTCCCTGGCGGGCTACTACCAGAAGGACAGCTGGAGCGCCAATCGCCTGTCGCCCGACCCCTCCTTCCCCGAGCTCTCGGTGCGCAAGGTCGGCGACACGGCCTCGGACCTGGCCCTCAACGTCGGCGGCCCGATCATCAAGGACAAGCTCTGGTACTTCTTCTCCATGGAGGCGATCTCCATCGAGCGGACGCCGGTGGGCAGCCCGGTCTCGGAGAAGCGCTCGACGCCCCGGTTCATGGGCAACTTCACCCTGCAGGCCACGCCGGCCTCCACCCTGTCCCTGTTCATGGACTGGGACACCGTGCGCACGGACCACCGCGGCGCCAGCCGCGTGCTCGCCCCCGAGGCCACCCGCGACCAGAACGGCCCGAACGTCACCTTCGGCCTGGAATGGCTGCAGACCCTCAACAGCAACATGGTGCTGACCCTCCGCGCCAGCGGCTACAAGGGCACCGACGACCACCGGGCCTACAACGGCGAGAACTACTCGCTCTACATCGACGGCACCGTGCCCGCCGGCACCGGGATCTCGGGGTACGACAAGTACGTCGGCTTCGAGCAGATCAACAACGCCTACGAGGTCTTCGGCAACAACCGCAGCCGCATCGGCCTGCTCGGCTCCCTGGACTGGTACATCCCCTCCGGAAAGGGCTCCCACGCCCTGAAGTTCGGGATCGACCTCGACCGCGCCACGGACAAGGAGAACATGCACTACCCGGGCGGCATCTCGCTCAACGCCCTGGCCGACGCGGACTACGGCGAGATCTACCCCGACTTCGTGCAGGTGGGCGGCGGCTACGACTTCGACACCAAGCTCGAGCGCAACACCTTCTTCGTCCAGGACGTCTGGACCGTCAACGACCAGCTGGTGCTGCGCCCCGGCGTGCGGCTCGAACAGTTCAAGGGCGGCGACTACTGGGACACCACCACCGTGGCGCCCCGGCTCGGCTTCACCTGGACCCCGGACGCAGCCAAGACCTTCTCGATCAAGGGCCACCTCGGCCGCTACTTCGACGGCCTGAGCGGCGCCAACTACGACCGCGCGATCCGCGGCGCCTACCCGGTGGAGAAGCGCTACTGGTGGCCGAACTACGACGACGCCCAGGTGGTGGTGCTGCACAACCTGGCCAACCCGCTAGCCGAGTACCCGCTGCCGGCCTTCAACGACGACAACTTCCGCAACCGGGTGAGCGAGCAGAGCAGCATCAACCCGAACATCAAGCACCCGCACTTCGACGAGCTGCAGCTCGCCCTGGAGAAGCGCTTCGGCAAGAACTGGGTGGCCTCCGCCAGCTACGTCCGCCGCACCGGCAAGGACCTCATCGCCCGCTTCGACCGGCTGCCGCTGTCCTCCTCGACCTACACCTTCACCAACCCGCTCACCGGCCAGCAGGTGGTGTTCAACCGGCCCGGGCTCAACTCGGACGTCAACGTCGCGCCGCACGACTTCCTCATCGACAACGACCCCAACGCCCGCCGCGTCTACACCGCCACCACCCTGTCAGTGGACGGCCGGTTCACCGCCGACTGGGACGTGAACTTCAGCGCCACCCGCGCCAGCAACAAGGGCAACCTGCTGAAGTCCAACGGCTACTCCTCCGGCCGCGAGTGGACCGGCACCCTGTACAACAACGACGGCAACCTGCCGGGCACCAACGACGCCGAGTACAAGTTCCGGACTTCCTACAAGACGCCCTGGGGCACCCGGCTGTCGGCCAGCTACGTGTTCCTGAGCGGCCTGCACTACACGCGCTACGCCCGCACCTCCCGCTTCAGCAACCGCGAGTACTACTACATCAACATCGAGCCCCTGGGCTCGAGCAGCTACGACTGCCGGCGCCTCCTGGACCTGCGCGTGTCCCACCGCTTCAACCTGGGCGGGAAGAAGGCCTTCGAGCTGTTCGCCGACGTCTTCAACGTCCTCAACGACGACGCCGTCACCTCCCGTGGCGAGCGCTACGACAGTTTCTACTACAACATGATCTTCGACCAGGAACCGCCGCGCACCTTCCGCCTGGGCGCCAAGCTCCTGTTCTGATCGCAGCGCCCGCGCTGCTCGACGCAAGGAGGCGGGGCGTCCATCCGGCCGCCCCGCCGTTCCGTGATGGGATGACCACATGAAGACATGGACGCTCGTCCTCGCCTTGGCCTGCCTCGGGTTCCCGGCGGAGGCCCGCACCGCCGCCCCGAAGGGAACGCTGGTCATCGTCGGCGGCGGCGGCACGACGCCGGACATCGAGCGCGCGTTCCTGGACGCCGCGGGCGGCCGGGGCGGTGTGGTGGGCATCATCCCCACCTCCACCTCCGAGCCCGAGGAGGCCCTGAAGGAATGGAAGGCCGACCTCGAGAAGGCCGGCCTGACGATGGTGCCCCTGGACGTCCGCACCCGCGAGGACTCCTCCCGGCCGGACCTGCTGGCCGCGGCGAGGACCTGCACCGGTTTCTGGTTCTCCGGCGGCGACCAGGTGCTGGTGGGCAAGAAGATCGTCGGCACGCCCCTGCAGAAGCTGATCCAGGACAAGTACCGCGAGGGCGCCGTGGTCGGCGGGACCAGCGCCGGGGCCGCGATCATGTCGCGGATCATGATCGAGGGCGAGGACCGCTTCGGCAAGCTGAACCTGTCCGAGTTCGGACCGGGGTCCTACCGCACCCGGGAGGGCATGGCCTTCCTCCCCGACCACGTCATCATCGACCAGCACTTCCTCCGCCGCGGCCGGCAGAACCGCCTGTTCAGCCTGATGATGGAGCACCCCGGGCACCTCGGCCTCGGCGTCGACGAGGCCACCGCGCTGGTCGTCAAGGACGGGCGCGCCACGGTGGTCGGAAGGCGCGGAGTCATGGTCTTCGACTCCGCCCAAATGACCCTCCGGGGCGACGGCTTCCGCAACCTCGCGATCCACCTGCTCCGCGCGGGCGAGAGCATCGACCTGCAGTCCCGGAAGCTGCAGCCGTGATCCGCCTCGCCGGCCTGGCCGCGTCCGTCCTGCTCTCCGCCGCGCCGGTCGAGGCGCCCTTCCCCCGCGACCACCGGGAGATGAGGCGGACCGTCCGCTACGAGGAGATGGCCGGCTTCCTCAAGTCCGTCGCCCGTCCGGGACTGATCGAGGTCAGCGAGGAGGGCCGGTCGGTCCAGGGCCGCAGCCTGTACCTGGTGCACCTCCGCCGGGGCAGGACGAAGGACCCGGTCCGGGTCCTGTTCTACGCCCAGCAGCACGGCAACGAGGTCTCCGGCAAGGATGCCCTGCTCTGCCTGGTCCGGGACATCGCCGAACACCCCGAGCGCCTGCCGGAGGACGTGGACCTCTACCTCATGCCCATGGTCAACCCGGACGGCGCCGAGGCCTACCGCCGCTTCAATGGCGCCGGGGCCGACCTGAACCGCGACCACCTCCTGCTGGCCCAGCCCGAGACCCAGACCCTGCACCGGGTGGCGCGCCGGGTGATGCCGCACCTCGCGGTGGACGGCCACGAGTTCACCCGCGACGGCAAGGACTACCGGTCCCGGGGCTGGAGCTGCTGGGAGGCCATCACCATGGACGGCCTCAACCACCCGGTCTTTCCCGACGAACTCAAGGCCGCGGCCCTGGCTCAGGTGGACTCGGCCCGGCCGGTGCTCGCGAAGGCCGGGCACGCCTACACCCGCTACACCGTGGGCGGGCTGCCGCCGGACGAGGAGATCCGGCCCTCCACCACCGAGGTCACCGATGGCCGCAACAGCCTCGGCGCCCTCGGCACGGTCTCCTTCATCATCGAGGCGGGGGTGCGGCGGTCCGGCCCGGATCCGCAGGCCGACCTGGGTTCCCGCGTCGACGCCTACTTGTCGCTGTTCAGGCACCTGCTCGGCACCCCGCAGTCCAGGTCGCACCTCAAGGCCGTGTCCGAGCGCGCACGCCGGGCGCCCCTGCCGCCCTACCTCGCCACCAATTTCTTCTGGGCCAATCTGGGAGGCCGGATGGCCACCGTGAAGGTCACGGAACAGGCCACCGGAAACGTGCTCTCGATTCCCACGCCGAACCTCATGTTCGACCTGGTGGTGAAGTCGAACGTCCCCACGCCCTCCGCCTACGCCATCGACGCCGCGGCAGCCGCGCCCTTCCTGCGCGTCCTCCAGGCCCAGGGGCTGCGCCACGAGGTGCTCGCCGCGCCGCGCCGGCTGCGATCGGAGGCCTGCCGGCTGGTGCGCTTCGAGGAGGCCGAGGACCCGGTCTACGTGCGCTACGAGAACCGCCAGGTGGTCGAGCGGGCGGCTCCGGCAGACCGGGTGTTCCCGGCGGGGTCCGTGCTGGTTCCCCTCGACCAGCCGCTGGCCCGGCTCGCGGTCGTCGTCCTCGAACCCTGCATGCTCTACGGCATCTACGCCGATCCGGCCTTCCGGGCCCTCGCCGGGCCGGACGGCACCCTCCCGGTCTGGCGGGTCCGATGACCCGGCCGCGCCCGACCGCTCCCGGAGCCCCCCCATGCTGATCCTGAAGAACCCCGAGGTGTACACACCCGAACCGCTGGGCCGCCAGGACCTGCTCCTGGGCGGGGGCCGGATCCTCCGGGTCGAGCCCGGCATCGCCATCCCGGAGCGCTACTGCGAGGTCCTGGATGCCAGCGGGCTGATCGCCGTGCCCGGCTTCATCGATGCCCACGTCCACATGGTGGGCGGTGGCGGCGAGGGCGGCTTCGCCACCCGCACGCCGGAGTTGATGCTCTCGGCGGTCATTCGCGGCGGCGTCACCACGGTGGTCGGCTGCCTCGGGACCGATGGCGTCTCCCGGACCATGGGCAACCTGGTCGCCAAGGCCCGCGGCCTCGACGAGGAAGGTGTCAGCACCTACGTCTACACCGGCCACTACGAGGTCCCGGTGCAGACCCTCACCGGCAGCATCGAGGGCGACCTGCTGTTCATCGACAAGGTCGTCGGGGTCGGCGAGGTGGCCGTGTCGGACCACCGGTCGTCGCAGCCCTCCTTCGACGCCTTCGCCCACGCCGCCGGCCAGGCGCGGCGGGGCGGCATGCTCTCGGGCAAGGCCGGCCTGGTCAACGTCCACCTGGGCGACGGCCCGCGCGGCCTGGACCTGCTGCGGCGGATCCTGGCCGAGACCGAGATCCCGGCCACCCAGTTCCTGCCCACCCACTGCAACCGCAACCGGCGGCTCTTCGCGGAGTCCATCGACTACGCCCGGGCGGGCGGCTTCGTGGACCTGACGACCTCGACGATCCCGGACCACGAGGATCCCGAGGAGGTCCGGCCGGGGACCGGCCTGCGGCTGCTCCTCGAGGCGGGTGTCGACCCCGCACACGTCACCTTCACCTCCGACGGCCAGGGCAGCCTGCCCCTCTTCGACGAAGCAGGCTGCATCTGCGGATTGAGCGTGGGCGAGGTCTCCAGCCTCTTCGACGAGGTCCGCAAGGCGGTGCGCGTGGAGGGCGTTCCCCTCGAGACCGCCCTGAGGGTCGTCACCACGAGTCCCGCCGACCTGCTGAAGCTGGGGCGGAAGGGCCGGCTGGCGGCGGGAATGGACGCCGACGTGGTCCTGCTCGACCCGGCCGACCTCAGCATTGACACCGTCATCGCCCGGGGCCGGGTGATGATGAAGGCAGGCAGGCTGCTCGTGAAGGGCACCTTCGAGTAGGCCCGCACCCGTCCCGAGGAGCCCGCATGACCGCCGAACCCGCCCCCGCCTCCCGCCTGCGCATGCCGCACACCCTGGTGGTGGTGATGCTGCTGGTGATCGTGGTGCTGGTGCTGTCCTGGATCATCCCGTCCGGCGAGTACCAGCGCATGGAGGTGCAGACCAGCGAGGGTCTGCGCAAGGTCACCATGGCCGGCACCTACCACGTGGTGCCCAAGGCCTACCTGGGTCTCCACCACGTCCTGCTGGCGCCGATCAAGGGCTTCATGGACGGCAGCCTGCTGATCTGCTTCCTGCTGGTGATCGGCGGCACCTTCGCGGTCTTCCAGGAGACCGGCGCGGTGGAGTTCGGGATCCGCAGCCTCACCGACGCCATCGCCCGCCGGCCGGCCCTGGAGGGTCTGCTGATCCCGGTCCTGATGGCGATCTTCTCCCTGGCCGGGGGGATCTTCGGCATGGCCGAGGAGGTGATCCCGTTCGTGGTGATCTTCATCCCGCTGGCACGGCGGCTCGGCTACGACTCCATCGTCGGCGCGTCGATCCCGTTCCTGGGGGCCGCCGCCGGCTTCGCGGCGGCCTTCTTCAACCCCTTCACCGTCGGCATCGCCCAGAGCATCTCCGGGCTGCCGCTCTATTCGGGCCTGGGCTACCGGCTGGTGAGCTGGGTTGCCGGCACGGCGGTGATGATCGCCTACGTGATGGCCTACGCCCGGCGGGTGAAGCGGAACCCGGAACTCAGCCCGGTCCTCGACATCGACCGGGAGCGGGAGAGCGTCGCCCCGGCGGGCTCGGCCCTGACCTGGGACGGCCGCAAGGTGGCCGCGCTGGTGATCTTCGCTGCCTCGATGCTGCTGCTGGTGGTGGGTGTGCTGCGCTGGAAGTGGTACATGGAGGAGATCGCCGTGCTGTTCTTCGCCATGGGGCTGGTGCTCGGCCTGGTCGGCGGGCTCGGCCCGAGCCGGATCGCCGGGCTGTTCGTGGCCGGCGCCAAGGACATGGTCGGCGTGGTCTTCATCGTCGCCTGCGCGCGCGCCCTGCTGATCATCGCCCAGGACGCGCGGATCATGGACACCCTGCTGTACGGCGCTTCGCGCGGCCTGTCGCTGCTGCCGCGGGCGGTGATCGCCCAGGTCATGTTCCTGATCCAGTCCGGGATCAACTTCTTCATCCACTCCGGCACCGCCCAGGCCGCCCTGACCATGCCGGTGATGGCGCCGCTGGCGGACCTGGTGGGGATCACCCGGCAGACCTCGGTGTACGCCTTCCAGCTCTGCGAGTTCGTCAACCCTATCCTGCCGACCTCGGCGGTCACCATGGGCGTCCTGGGCGCCGCCAGGATCCCCTGGGAGCGCTGGGCGCGGTGGTTCTTCCCCCTGCTGCTGATCCTGGTCGGGCTCAGCTTCCTGCTGCTGGTGCCGCCGGTGCTCCTGTTCCGGTGGGAGTGATGCGCGGCCCGCTCGCGGTCCTGCTGGCGGGCTCGCTGGCCTGCCTGGCCCAGGCCCCTGCCTCCGACTTCCTGCTCCCCGGGCCCGCCGCCCCCGCCCCGGCCCTGGCCGCGGCTCTGCAGGAGCTGCGTGCCCCCGCCCTGGCCGCCCACATCGCCCGTCTGGCCGCACCCGGGCTCAGGGGCCGGGGGCTCGGCACTCCCGAGCTGGAACGGGTGGCCGAGGACCTGGCCGACCGGCTGGCGTCCTTCGGCCTTCGGCCCCTCGGCCGCTCCGCGCAGCCCTGGTTCCAGCCGGTTCCGCTGCGGCTGCTGGAACATCCGAAGGCGAAGCTCACCCTCCGGACGGCTGGGCAGACGTGGACTTTCGAAGCCGGCGCCGCGGGCCTGTTCCCCAAGCTCGCACCTGGAACCCTGCGCGCCCCGGTGGTGTTCGCCGGCCACGGGATCCAGGAGCCGGACCTGGCGCATGACGACCTCCGCGGCCTCGACGTCAAGGGCAAGGCCGTCCTGTTCCTGGACGGCGCGCCTCCCGGCGAGGCCTGGAAGAGGCCTCCCTTCCAGGGGCGCCACGCCGCTGCCGATCCCGACGACCGCTACGAGGCGCGCCTGGACCGCTTGCGCCAGCTCGGCGCGGTGGCGGCCATCGTCCTGCAGGAGGACTTCCCGGATCCCGGGACGGCCGGCAGGCTGGCCGCCGAACGCGGGTTCCTCGAACCCCCCGGCACGGCTCCCGACGGCATCCCGCTGCTGCGGGTCCCGGCCGCGCGGGCCCGCAGCCTGCCGGAGCGCCTGGGGCACGGCGCCACCCTGACCCTCGAGACCGCCGGGATCCTGCGGGACCTGCCCTGCCGGAACGTGATCGCGGTGCTTCCCGGATCCGATGAGAAGCTGCGCGGCGAGGCCGTGCTGCTCGGCGCCCACTACGACCACCTGGGCGTGGTGGACGGGAAGGTCCACCCCGGGGCCGACGACAACGCTTCCGGCGTGGCGGCGCTGCTCGAGATCGCCCGGACCATTGCGGCGGCCCCCCGCAGGCCGAAGCGCACGCTGGTGTTCGCCTTCTGGACCGGGGAAGAGGAGGGGAAGTTCGGCTCCCGCGCCTTTGTCCGGAACCCCCGCTGGCCGCTCGCGCGAACCCTCGCCTACCTGAACCTGGACATGATCGCCCACCCCTGGTCCGAGGCCGAATTGCGCGGGCTGCTGGACACGGCCCGGCCGCCGAACCGCGAGGCGTTCCTGGAGCGGGTCAAGGCGGAGGACCTGGTGGAACCGGGCGTGGCCACGGGCGCCCCCTGGCTCGGTCCGCTGCTGGCGGCCGCCGGCACGGCCGCGGGCGCCCCCCTGCACCTCGACTGGACCGATGGCCGCCACGGCGGCAGCGACTACCGCGCCTTCGCCCGTGCCGGCCTGCCCTTCGTGCGCTTCTTCGGCGCCTTCCACGCCGACTACCACAAGCCCAGCGACACGCCGGAGCGCGTGGACCCGGCCCAGGCCCTGAAGGTCGCCCGGGTCGTCCTGGCCACGGCCTGGCTGCTGGCTGACCGCTAGCGGGTCCGCTCCGAGGCGAGCGTGACCTTGCGCAGGCGGTCCTCCAGGATCGTCACGCCGATGCCCGGTCCTTCAGGGATCTCGATGAAGCCGTCCTCCCGCAGGACCACGCCGGGCGCGACGATGTCCTCGTGGAAGTAGCGGCTCGTCTCGGAGGTGTCGCCGGGGATGCTGAAGCCTTCGGCGGCCTGCAGGTGAAGGTTGAAGGCGCGGCCAATGCCGGTCTCGTCCATGCCGCCCGACCAGACCGGAACCCCGCGTTCCCGGCAGGCGGCGGCGATCCGCAGCGATTCCAGCAGACCGCCGACCCGGCCCTGCTTGATGTTGATGATCCGGCAGGCGCCGAGGTCCAGGGCCGAGCGGGCGTCGTCCAGGCCGTGGATGGATTCGTCCAGGCACAGCGGCGTGGCCAGCCTCGCCTGCAGGGTGGCGTGCTGGATGATGTCGCTGTAGGAGAGCGGCTGCTCGATCATGGTCAGCGCGAAGGCATCCAGCTCCTGCAGCAGCCCGGCGTCCTCCAGCCGGTAGTCGCCGTTGGCGTCGACCATCAGCTGCAGGTCCGGGAAGCGGTCCCGCACCGCGCGCACCCAGGGCACGTCCTTGCCGTGCATGATCTTGATCTTCACCCGGTGGTAGGGGCGCCGCAGGGCCTCCTCGATGGCGGCCAGCAGGTCGTCCACCGAGTCCTGGAGGCCGATGCTGATGCCCGAGGGGATCCGCCGCCGCGGCCAGCCGAGCAGGGCGTGCAGAGGCTGGCCATCCTGGCGGGCGAGCAGGTCCAGCAGCGCGTTCTCCAGGGTGGCCTTGGCCATGCCGTGGCCGCGGACGCCGCCCGCGCGGGTCTCCAGCTCGCGGAAGGTCAGCCCGGGCTCCAGCAGCGGCAGCAGGAAGTCCTGGAGGATGTGGCGGGCCGTGGCCGTGGTCTCGTAGGAGTAGTAGGGATCGGGATCGGCCACGCACTCGCCCCAGCCCACCACGCCGCCGGACTCCAGGCGCAGCAGCAGCGCCTCCTTGACCGCCCAGCTGTGGACACTGGTGGCGAAGGGCTTGACGAAGGGCAGCCGGACGGTGAGGAAGTCGATCCGGTCGAGCGCAGGGACCGTGCGGGACTCGACGGCTTGGGTGGTCATGGAAGGGGTCCTCCGTGCGGGCGGCGCCGGTCACTCCGTCGCGAACTTCGGCCGCGCCACGCGCTCCACCTCGCGCATCTTGCGCAGGGCTCCCTTCGGGTCCTGGCGGGCGATGGTGGTGGCGATGGCGTGGGCGAGCACGCCGAAGGCCGCCAGGCTGTGGGAGTAGAACAGGTTCTCGCCCGGCAGCGGCACCGCCAGGGTGGCGACCCTGCCGAGCGGGGACTGCAGGTCGTCGGTGAAGGCCAGGACCTTGACCCCGCGCTTGCGGGCGTAGGCGGCCGCGTCGAGCGTCTCCCGGGAATAGGGTGCGATGCTGAAGGCGACCACCAGATCGTCCGGCGCCAGGTTCCCGACCTGGGTCGCGAAGTCGGCCGGGTTGCCCTCCATCACGGGCAGCCCTGCGTTGACGAGCAGGTAGGCGAGGTGGCGGGCCATCAGGGAGGACACGCCGTCCCCGAGCACCAGCCTGGCGCGGCTCTCCTTGACCAGGGTCACGACGCCCTGGAGGTGCTTCTCGTCGACCGCCTGGATCACCCGCTCGATGTTGCGGATGTCCCGGCGCGCCACCTCGATCAGGGTGGCCGAAGCCTGGTCGGGTGCCTGCAGCAGCTGGTCGCCGCGGCGGTAGTGCCGCTTGGCCGAGTGGACCAGGGACTTGCGCAGCTCGAGGAAGCCCGCGTAGCCGAGGGTCTTGGCGAAGCGGACCACGGTCGCCACGCTGGAGTCCGACCGCTCGGCCAGCTCCTCGATGCCGAGGAAGGCCGCCTCGTGGGGATTGGCCAGGAGGATCTCCGCGATCCTGCGCTGCCCCGGCGTCAGGCCGCTCGACACGGCCTGGATCCGTGCCGCCAGGCCGTGGTCGGCGCGCCGGATCACGCTTCCTGCCCGGCGGTGGCGCGCGTGGCTGGCCTCTCGGTCCGCATGGCTAAAGGGTAGCGCCCGGGCCGCGCCGATGGAAAAAATTTTTCATCCGCCAACGCGGTGCATGGCCACCTTGGGAAGCCCGGCGGTGGCCTCGGTCCGCGTTTCCGAATAGCGGTCGTCGCGCCGGGCCCAGCGTCCCCGGAGGACGGACGCGAGCGCGGCGTCGTCCGCGCCGCCCCGGAGCAGCCCCTTGAGGTCGAGGCCCTCCCCGGCGAACAGGCAGGTGAACAGGTGGCCGTCGGCGCTGAGGCGGGCCCGGTCGCAGCCCGCGCAGAAGGGCTCGGTGACGCTGGCGATGAGACCGACGGCGCCGGCACCGTCCAGGAACCTGAGGTGGCGGGCGACGCAGTTGCGGTGCCCAGCGGACACGCGTTCCATGGGCCAGGCCGCGAGGAGCCGGGCTTCGACCTCGGCCGCCGGGATCACCTTGTCGAGGTTCCAGCCCACCGTGCTGCCGACGTCCATGTACTCGATGAAGCGCACCTGCAACCGCCGCTGGCGGGCGAAATCGACCAGCGGGAGGATGTCCGCCTCGTTGACGCCCCGCTGCAGCACGCAGTTCAGCTTGAGGGTGGGGAATCCCGCGGCAAGGGCGGCATCGATGCCCTCGATCACCCGGGCCAGGGGGATGGTGGTATCGGAGACGGCCGCGAAACGTTGCGGATCGAGGCTGTCGAGGCTGACGGTCAACCGGTCCAGCCCGGCCGCCCGCAGCGCCGCGGCCTGCTCCGGCAGGAGGACCCCGTTGGTGGTGAGCGCGAGGTCCTCGAGCCCGGGGGTCCGGCGAAGCATCCGGACAAGCTCGGGGAGGCCCTTCCGCAGCAGGGGCTCGCCTCCGGTGAGGCGGATCTTGGTCACCCCGAGGCTCGCGAACAGGGCGGCCAGGCGCGCGATCTCCTCGAAGTGGAGGATGTCCTCCCGGGGCAGGAAGGCGTGGTCCGGCGGGAACAGCTCGGCCGGCATGCAGTAGCGGCAGCGGAAGTTGCACCGGTCGGTCACCGAGATCCGGAGGGACTTCAGGGGCCGCTGCAGGGCGTCCAGGACCGTGGCCATGGTTACAGGTTAAGCCCAGGGCCGTTTCCAGGCACAATGAAGGGTTCGATCGGATCAGCCATGGGTTTCCTCTCCAACCTTTTCAACCGCGCCGAGGAGGCGCCGCTCCCCGACCTGGAGGCCCTGCTCCATGAGCGGAACCTGCCTCCGGACCTCCCGGGGCTGGCCCCCCTCCGCGAGGACTTCGATCACCTGCGCAAGGCCGCGGACCGGATCGCCTGGGCCGATTCGATCCAGGTCCTGCACGGCCGCGGCCTGCCGCTGCCGCCGCCTTGGCTCGACGCCATCGACCACCTGCTGCCCGAGCTGATCCCCGCCTGGCAATCGGAGCGGGACGGCCACCACGCCCGGCCCTTCGCCGAGGGCCTCTCCTGGCGCGTGACCGTCCAGGGGGTGCCCATGCACCCCGCCTGGCTGCAGATCTGGGGAGCCCACGCCGAGGAGATCTACGACCGGGCCCTGGAGCACCTGCGGGAGCGGTCCGAGGGGACCCTGTTCGAACGGCTTCCCAGCGGGGTCTACCGGTGCTCGAGGCAGGACGGCCTCGATGCGGCCCGGGTCCTGCAGCGCGACCTCTGGGACAAGCTCTTCCCGGGCCAGAACACCTTCCTGACCGTGCCGACCGAGCGCGATTTCCTGCTCGCACCCCAGGTCCTCCTCCCCAAGCTCGTCGAGGAGACCAACCGGGCGCTGCAGAACGGGAACCGCCGCATCCTGGGCGTGATCCTGCTGAAGGTCGACCAGCAGCTCACCCCGGCCAACCTCCAGGACCCCCACCCGATCGCCCAGCCCCAGCGGGAGCTGCGCCAACTGGACTTCATCGAGTGCCTCAAGGCGCAGGAACAGGACCTTGACCCGGCGGACGCCTGCTTCCCCCAGGTCGCCATCGTCCGCACGGAACAGGGACGCACCCTGACCATGGCCAACTGGAACGCCGGGAGCCCGGTTCTGCTTCCCGAGGTGGACCTCGTCGCCTTCGCCGAGCGGTCCTCCTACCTCGGGGCCTTCTGGCGCCAGACCCTGCCACGGATCCAGGCGTTGAAGGGCACTCCGGTGGAGATCTGGGGACCGCGTCGCCTCCGCTTCGAAGGGTTTCCGACCTCCGATCAGCTGGGACGCCTCGAGTGTTTCGCCACCGGCGAGCAGATGAACGCGATGGTCAAGGCCGGGCCCGAGAAGGCGCCGCGCCGCGCGGGGCAGGCCCCGCCGCCGGAGGCTTCCGGTGCATCGGCGGGCTCGAGCCCCGTGCCGGCGCACCTGAGGGGCCTGAGCCTCGGCGTGCAGGGCCGCGAGGACTGAAGGCGCGATCCCCTTCGGGCTAGCTAGGCCTCCTGGCCCTTCAGCCCGAGCCGCTCGCGGATGAGCCCTTCGATCTCCTCGGCGAGTTCCGGGTTGTCCTGCAGCAGCTTCTTCACGTTCTCCGCGCCCTGACCCAGGCGGGAGTCCTTGTAGCTGTACCAGGAGCCGCTCTTCTGCACGATCTCCAGCTGGGTGCCCAGCTCGATCAGTTCCGTCAGGCGGCTGATGCCCTCGCCGTACATGATGTCGAAGGTGGCGACCTTCAGGGGCGGGGCGACCTTGTTCTTGACCACCTTGACCTTGGTCTTCTTGCCGATGACCGAGCTGTCCTCGTCCTTGGCCGCCACCAGCGGGTCGCCGGTGCTTCCCTTGATGCTCTGGATGCTGCGCACGTCCAGGCGCACGGAGGCGTAGAACTTCAGGGCATTGCCGCCGGTGGTGGTCTCGGGGTTGCCGAACATCACCCCGATCTTCATCCGGATCTGGTTGATGAACACCACGCAGGTGTTGGTCTTGCTGATGGTGCCGGTCATCTTGCGCAGGGCCTGGCTCATCAGGCGGGCCTGCAGGCCGACGTGACTGTCGCCCATCTCGCCGTCGATCTCGGCCTTCGGCACCAGGGCGGCCACGGAATCGATGACGATGATGTCCAGGGCGCCGCTGCGGACCAGCTGGTCGCAGATCTCCAGCGCCTGCTCGCCGCTGTCCGGCTGGCTGATGAACAGGTTGTCGATGTCCACGCCCAGCTTCTTGGCGTAGTCGGGATCCAGGGCGTGCTCGGCGTCGATGTAGGCGGCCAGGCCGCCCTTCTTCTGGGCCTGCGCCACCATGTGCAGGGCGAGGGTGGTCTTGCCGCTGGCCTCCGGGCCGTAGACCTCCACCACCCGGCCCTTGGGGACGCCGCCCACGCCGAGGGCGGAGTCCAGGCTGATGGACCCGGTGGAGATCACCTCGATCCCCTCCGACTGCATCCGGTCGCCGAGCTTCATGATGGAGCCCTTGCCGAAGGCCCGCTCGATGTCGGAAAGGGTCCGGTTGAGGATCTTCAGGCGGTCGTCTTGCTCGATGGCGGGCATGGGGTGCTCCAGGTGGAGTTTGAGCCTACATGGGCGCCCGGGGAGGCGGAAGCTCCCGGAACGGACGCAGTGCGCCGGCGCAGGTCGCGCGGGGACAGCGGGAAGGACAGGACCAGGATAAGACAAAAAAACGAAAAAAACAAGAATTTATTTTCGCTTCGAACGCGCCGAAATCCAAGACCGGGACCCTGCCGTCCGATGATGAAGGGAGCGCGGCCCCATACCGGAGCTCCATGCACCCCCTGCTCGAACACCATCTGCACCTCCTGGAGGCCGCCGGCCACCGGCCGTCCGGCGAAGCCTGGGACCGGTTCCTCAAGGACCTGCAGCGGTCCCTGGCCGAGCCCGCCGCGGAGGCCGGCGGCGAGCGCCTGCGGTCGCTGGTCGAGCGGCTGCGGGAGGTCGTCTTCCAGATGGACCGCAACGGCAACTGGTCCTTCCTCAACGCGGCCTGGACCCAGATCACCGGCTTCGGCGTGGAGGAGAGCCTCGGCACCCCCTTCCTGAAGTACCTCCACGCCAGCGACAGTTCGCGCTACCTGAACGTGCTCACCCACGCCATCGAGAACGACCAGGATGCCCTCCACGGCGAATTCCGGTTCGTCACCAAGGACGGCCAGGTGCGCTGGATGGAGGTCTACAACCGCGTCACCCTCGACCCCAACGGCTTCGTCCTCGGGGTCTCGGGAACCCTCAACGACATCACCGACCGGAAGCGCACCGAGCACGTCCTTCGCACCGCCACGTCGCGCCTGGGCGCCCTCATCGAGAACATGCAGGCCGGCATCCTGGTGGAGACCGAGAAGGGCGAAGTCGCCCTGCTCAACGAGGAGTTCTGCCGGCTGTTCGCCATCGAGGTGCCCGCCAACGCCCTCCTGGAGAGCCGCGCGGAGGAGCTGTTCGAGGAGTGCCGGCCGCTCCTGCTCGAAGCGGAAGCCTTCGCCGCGCGCCAGAGGGAACTGGTCGAGGCCCGCACCGCGGCGGCCGGCGAGGAGGTGCACCTGAAGGACGGGCGGATCCTGTCGCGCGACTTCATCCCCATCCAGCTCGGCGACGACTACCTGGGCCACCTCTGGCAGTACCACGACATCACCGAGCGGAAGCGCTACGAGCGGCAGTTGGCGGAGGCCGCCGCGGAACTGGCGGTCGCCCGGGACAAGGCGCTGCAGCTGTCGGTGGCCAAGAGCGAGTTCCTCGCCAACATGAGCCACGAGATCCGCACGCCCATGAACGGCATCATCGGGATGACCGGGCTGCTGATGGACACGCCGCTGACCGAGGAGCAGCGCCAGTACGCTGAGACCGTCCGCAGCTGCGGCGAGAGCCTCCTCTTCCTGATCAACGACATCCTCGACTTCTCGAAGATCGAGGCGGGCAAGCTCAGCCTGGAGCGGGTCGAGGTCAGCCTCCCGGGGCTGCTGGACGACGTGCTGGCCGTTCTGGGGGTCAAGGCGTTCAACAAGGGCGTGGAGCTGGTCTCCTTCGTCGGCCCGACGGTGCCGAGACGGATCATGGGCGATCCGGTGCGGATCCGGCAGATCCTGACCAACCTCACGGACAACGCCCTGAAGTTCACCAGCGAGGGCTCGGTCCAGGTGCACGTCGGCCTCCAGCAGGAACCGGGCGAGGACCCCCTGGTCCGGGTGGAGGTCCGCGACACCGGCATCGGCATGAGCCCGGAGCAGATGGACCGGCTGTTCAAGGCCTTCAGCCAGGCCGACAGCTCCACCACGCGGATCTACGGCGGCACCGGCCTGGGCTTGACCATCAGCCGGCGGCTGAGCGAGATCATGGGCGGGTCCATCGGCGTCGACAGCGAACCCGGGCGGGGCAGCACCTTCTGGTTCACCCTGCGGCTGGAGGTCGCGGAAGGGACCGAGGACGATTGGCGGCCGGCCTTCGACCGGGTGCTCCTCGCCCACCTTCCCCCTGCCGCCTCGGCGCTGTCCGGCGCGCAGCTCTCGGCCTGGGGACTCCGGGTCGAGCGGCTGGCGGAGGACCTCGGGCCGGAGGAGACCAACGACTGGCTCGCCAGCCGGCTCGGCCCGCGAACCCTCGTGCTGTGGGGGCAGGCCGGTCTCGAACGGCTCGGTGCGGTCCGGGGCGCGGGGAGCCTGGCCGACACGCGCTGGATCGCGGTGGCCCCGCTGTACGACGGCCAGGCCCGGCTCCGGGCCCAGGCGGCCGGGGTCACCGAAGTCCTGCCGCTTCCGCTCCGCTGCCTGGAGCTCCGCCAGCTGGTCGGCCAACCCACCGCGAGCGCCCCGGCGCCGGCCTCCAGGCCGCAGACCGCCCCGGGCCCGGCGGCCAAGGTGCTGCATGCCCTGGTCGCCGAGGACAACCTCGTGAACCAGAAGGTGGCCGTGCGGATCCTCGCCAAGCTCGGGGTCGAGGCCGAGGTGGCCGGCAACGGCCGGGAGGTGCTGGAGCGCCTGGGGGAAGGCCGCTACGATCTGGTCTTCATGGACTGCCAGATGCCCGAAATGGACGGATTCGAAGCCAGCCGCAGGATTAGGGCCCGCGAGGCCGAACAGGGCCTCGCCCGGCTGCCGATCATCGCCATGACCGCGAACGCGATGGTGGGGGACCGCGAGAAATGCCTCGCCGCCGGCATGGACGACTACGTGGCCAAGCCGATCCGGGCCGAGGTCATCCTGGAGGCCCTGAAGCGCTGTTTCCCGTCCACGGACCTGCCCGAGGAGGCGCCCACCCGGGCCTGAGCCGATGCCCCGAAGCTCGCTGAACATCGAGGACCCGCTGATCATCCGCATGATGTTCCAGCGGCTGTGCCAGGAGAACGCCCTCTGCGGGCTGGCCTTCCGCGAGATGAAGGGGGAGTTCCCGACCCTGACCGAGGATGGGCAGCACCTGGCCCTGGAAATGGCCCACAAGGACATCCAGGCCTGGGCGCTGCAGACCGGCGAGAGCGTGGAGCTGCGCCTCAAGGACCGGAAGATCCGCTACGAAGGGGTCGGCAGCCACCTGGGCCCGGGGCGGATCGAGAGCCTGGAGACCTGCCTGCTCTCCATGCCCAGGATCCTGCGCCGGGCCGACGGCCACCGGCTGGTGGACTTCGTGCCGGAGGCCGGCCCCAAGTGCACCTTCACCAACGCCCGCAACTCCCTGCTCGACGGCACCATCCAGGGACTCAGCGAGGACGGGATGGAGGTGGTCCTCCGGGACCCCCGCCAGGGCATCCAGAACATCCTCCGGATGGGCGAGGAATCGCTGCTGGACGTGACCCTCGACAACGGCCTGCGGATCGAGGCCCCGACCAGCGTCGCCTACTTCCACGAGGACACCGTCGGCCTCAAGTTCACCAAGGCCGCCGATGCCAAGCTGCTCGACCAGTACTGCACCTGGATCCAGGAGCAGCAGGTCCTGCAGGCGCAACGGGACCGCGAGGAGTTCCAGCCGGGCGGGATCCTGCACCCGGTGGTGCGCGCCAACCAGGCCGCGGTGCTCCCCCAGCTCAAGGTGTGGGTGGACCGCGACCCGATGATCCTGCTGCTCACCGAGAAGAGCGACTTCGCCCAGCGTCTCTCGGAGGCGCTCAGCCGCAAGTACGGGTTCGCCAGCCTGGACTACATCAAGGGGCCGGTCGGCGCGCAGCTCTCCCGGATCGGCGGGGGCCCCGAGGGGGCCACGCCCTGGGGGCGGGCCCGGCTGGTCATGGTCCACAACCTGCTGCGCCTGTCCAGCCCGCTCGAGGTGGTCCGCCAGATCACGGACAAGGAGAAGTGCCCGCTGCCGGTCCTCTCGCTCGGCACCGCCGAGGACGACGACAAGAAGCGCAACCACGCCATCGCCATGGGCGCCGTGGACTTCATGCCGGTGGAGCCGTTCCGGGTGCTGGCGATCCTGAAGAAGATCGACGAGGTGATGTCGCTCTTCAATGGCGCCTAGGGTCCGCCCGCAGGCGCACGCTCCGCCCGCGCCAGTGGTTGATGCCGCGCAGCCGGTCGAGGAAGGCCCAGGCGAGCCCTGCGGCGAGGATCGGCCCCGCCAGCGGCCAGAGCATCCAGACCGGCTGCACCGGCCGGAGTCCAGCGCGCTGGTGGGCCTCGGCCACCATGGCCGGCCACAGCAGCCACAGCAGAAGTCCGGCCGCGGGCCAGCCGCCCAGCGCCAGGAGGACCGGACTGGCGAACAGGGCCAGCGCCGCCGCGATCCACAGCGGGGCGCCGCCCCACACCCAGGGGAAGGCGAGGGCGTTCTTGCGCATCGAGCGGACGATGTCGGCCAGCCCGTGGTACATGCGGAGGTGCAGCCCGGGCCCCCCCATGGCCACGCGGTTGACGAACCCGGCCGCCTTGGCCCGGCGCGCGAGCATCATGTCGTCCACCGCCTCCATCGGTGCGGCGGCGTGGCCGCCGATGGAGGAATAGGCGGTGCGGCGGATCAGGGTGAAGGCCCCGATGCCGCAGAAGGCGCCGCTGCGCGGGTCGGCCACCCGCTCTGGCGGGACCAGCCAGAGGAAGCCCATCGCCCCCATCGGCAGGAACAGCGCCTCGCTCCAGTGGCCCAGGTCGATGGCCGGGCAGAGGGCCAGCAGGTCGGCGGGGCGCCGCTCCAGGTAGGCGAAGGCCCGCCGCAGCAATCTCGGTTCGGCCTGGACATCGGCGTCGGCGAACAGCAGCCATTCGGCGCCCTGCGCTTCCGGCTCCTGGACCGCCCGGTGGAGGGCGTGGTTCTTGCCGAGCCAGCCTTCGGGCAGGTGGTCGTTGCGCAGCACCCGCAGCCGATCCGGACGGGCCGCCGCACGGGCGGCGAGGGCCTCCGACGTGCCGTCGGTGCTGCCGTCGTCCACCACCACGATGCGGACCTCCGGATGGTCCTGGGCCAGCCAGGAATCCAGCGCGGGACCGACCTCCTGGACCTCGTTGCGGGCCGGGATGCACAGGCACACGGAGGGCATCTCCACGCCCTCCGCCGGATCCGGAAGATCCTCGATCCGCCGGATCCGCCGCTGGGTGAGCCACCACTGCAGGGCGAGCAGCGCGAACAGGGCCCCCGGGACGGCGCCGGGAAGTTCAGGCATGGGCATCGGCTATTGTCCGTCCGCCGGAAGTTCGGGCACCAGCGATTCCAGGAATCGCGCCTCGACCCGGAACACATCGCGGATGAGCGCCGCGGTGAGCACCTCGTGGGGCGCGCCGTCGGCGACGAGTCGGCCCCGGTGCAGCACCAGCACCCGGTCGAACCGGTAGGCGGCACGGATGTCGTGGAGGGTCAGCACCACCGTGGAGCCCTGCCGAGCCAGGGACCGGGCAAGCCCCTGCACCTCGAGGGCGTGGCGCACGTCCAGGTTGGCGGTGGGTTCGTCCCAGAGCTGGATCGGTGCACCGCTCGCCAGGGCCCGGGCGAGGAAGACCCGTCGCCGTTCGCCTCCGCTGAGGCGGGTGACGGGGCGGTCGGCGAGGGCGACGAGGTCCAAGGCCGCCAAGGCCGCTTCCACGCCGGCGCCGTCGTCGCCCCAGGCGAAGCGCCCCTGGGCCACCACCTCGTGCACCGGGAAAGCGAAGTCGGCCTGGCTCTCCTGCCCGACCCAGGCAAGGCGCCGGCCGCGTTCGAGGTAGCCGATCCGGCGCAGCGGCCAGCCACCCCATTCGACCTCGCCCGTGGCCGGGAGCAGCCCGGCGAGGGCCTGCAGGAGGGTCGACTTCCCCGCACCGTTCGGTCCCACCACGGCCGTCAAGGATCCTTGGGGAAAGGAGGCGTCGACCTCGGCCAGCCGTCCGTCGACTCCCAGGCGCCGGGCACACAGCGCGACGGTCATTTCGGGTCCCTCCTGACCCGGAGGGGCGTGCCCCGGCGCAGCAGCCAGAGGA
Organism: Holophagales bacterium; assembly: GCA_041908165.1. Classification (GTDB taxonomy): domain Bacteria; phylum Acidobacteriota; class Holophagae; order Holophagales; family Holophagaceae; genus JACQZU01. Next base: position 23,000 of record JAYRFV010000093.1, read on the forward strand.
AGAACGGGCCGCCGACCAGGGAGGTGACCACGCCCAGGCGCAGGCCCGCCGGCAGCAGCCGGGTGGCGAGGTCGCAGACCAGCACGAACAGGGCGCCGCCGAGCATCGACAACGGCAGCAGCCGGCGGTGGTCCGGGCCGAAGGCCAGCCGCAGCATGTGCGGCACCACCAGGCCGACGAAGCCGATGATGCCGCCGACCGCGGTGGCCAGCGCGGTGAGCAGGGTGGAGAGCCCGACCAGCTGCCAGCGGACCCGGTCGACGTCCACGCCGAGGCTGCGGGCGCCGGTCTCGCCCATGGCCAGCAGGTTCATGGTGCGGCCCAGCGGCAGCAGCAGGGCGCAGCCCAGCAGGACACCGGGCAGGCTCATCCAGACGTGCTCCCAGGTGCGGTTCTCGAGGCCGCCCATCAGCCAGAACAGCACCTGCCCGCCGGCCTGGAAATGGCTGGCGCTGAGGTTGAGCAGGAAGCTGGTTCCGGCGCCGAACAGGGCATTGAGCGCCACCCCGCTCAGCAGCAGGTGCTCGGTGCTGGCCCCCTGGCGGGCGAAGGCCATGACCGCCAGCGTGGCCAGGAAGGCACCGGCGAGCGAGGCTGCCGGCAGCACCCAGAGCGAGGCGGCGCCCCAGCCCAAGGCCAGGACCAGCACCGCGCCGAAGGCGCCGCCGCTGCTGACCCCCAGCAGGCCGGGGCTGGCCAGGGCGTTGCGGAAGAAGGCCTGCATGACCACACCGGAGGCCGCCAGGGAGGCACCCACCGCGATTCCCACCAGGGCCCGGGGCAGGCGCAGGTCCCAGAGCAGCATCCGCGGCAGTGCGTCGCCGCGGGCGCGCAGGGCGTCCGCCAGTTCGGCGAGACCCAGCCGGGTCTCGCCCAGGACCAGGGAGCCCAGCAGGGCCAGCAGCAGGCCGCCGCCGAGCCAGGCCAGCGCGCCGCGGCCGGCCCTCACCGGAACCGCTCCGGGTGCAGGGCCCGCGCCAGGGCTTCGTAGGCCTCCACCCGGTGCTGGCCGGTGGCCGACATCAGCGCCCCCGGCAGCAGCACCACCCGGCCGGCGCGGGCGGCCGCCAGGTGCCGGTAGGGAAGCATCCGCGCCAGGGTGGCGGCCAGGGCAGGTTCCTCGCCGCTGCCCACGAGCACCTCGGGGCGCCAGCCGAGCACGGCCTCGGCGGGGGTCGGCTGGTGCCCCTTCAGGCCGGCCTCGGCCGCCACGTTGAGGGCTCCGGCGTGGTCGCAGAGGTCCTGGAAGGTGGTGTCGGACCCGGCCGTGTAGGGCTGCACCGAGGCCGCCAGGACCCGCACTGGCCGGACCCCGGCCAGCCGCAGCCGCAAGGCCTCCACCCGCGCGTCCAGCCGCGCCAGCAGTTCGGCCGCGGCCTGAGTCCGGCCGAGGGCCTCGCCGATGCTGCGGATGTTGCGGCGGGTGTCCTCCAGCGACTCGAAGCGGTCGACCCGCAGCACCCGCACCCCAGCCTTGCGGAGCAGCGCCAGGGTCTCGGCGCGGGTGTAGCTGGCCACCAGCACGAGGTCCGGCCGGAAACGCAGGACGCTCTCGGCGTCGCTGTCCTTGAGCGCCGGGTGGGCGGCGGCGGCCCGCGCCACCGGGCTGAAGCTGGGGTCCCGGGACAGGTGCGACAGGGCGGCGATCTGCCCCGGCCCGGCCAGGGCGAGGAGCAGTTCGTCGGTGCCCACGGTCTGGCTCACCACCCGCCGCGGCACCACCGCGAACAGCGGCAGCGCCAGCAGGAGAACGAGGAACAGCTGGCCGGGTCGGCGCATCACCACCTCAGGGTGGCATCCAGGGTCCACCTCCGCGAGGGGGCGGGGAAGCCGTAGACCAGGCTGGCGTCGCCGTCCGGGTCGCGGCGCCCGGACAGCCAGTCCTGGACGTCCTGTCGCGGCTGCAGCAGGTTCGTTCCCCTCAGGGCGAGGCTGAATCCCTGAGCGGGTTCCCAGGACAGGCCAAGGCTCAGATCGCGGAAGGGCCGGTGGGTGGAGACCACCGCGAAGGTGGTGTCGTCGAGGTCGTAGCGTGGGCCGACATGGTTCAGGCGCAGGTCCGCCCGCCAGCTGCGACCCCGCAGGAAGCCGGCGAGGGCGCCGGTGAAGAAGGGGTGGCGCAGGATCGCGGTGTTGAGGGCGCCGAAGCGGCTGGCCGGGTCGGGGTGGTCCAGGTCGCGGGTTTCCTGGCAACGGAGGATCAGGTCGACCCCGTGGACGAGGTCGGCGCCCCCGCGCCAGCCGATCGCCGCCTCCGCACTCTGGGCGCGGACCGTGCCCCGGTTCTCGTAGTGGGAGGTGAACCTCGGCGGAAAGGCGAAGCTGGTGTCGTAGACGTAGGCGAGCAGGCTGTCGATGCGGGTGCGCTGGAGCTCCAGCCGGTACTCCCAGTGCCCCCCAAGCAGCCCGGTGGCACCCAGCTGGAGGCTGCGGCTCCGTTCCGGCTGCAGCGGGTAGTCCGCGCGGTCCTGGCTCTGCGCCTGGGCGTTGAGGGTGAATTCGGTGGTGTTGGGCATCCGGAAGCCCTGGCCGGCCTGGACGTAGACCCGCAGTCCAGTGTCCAGGATCCAGTTCAGGCCGGTGCGCCAGGTGCCGGCCTCGCCGCTGCCGGCACGCGCGCGGCCTGCACCCTCGCGGGAGAGGTCGCGGTGGCCGGCATCGTGGCGCATGCCCGCCACCCAGTCCAGGCCGGGAGCCAGCGCCCAGCGCGCCTCCAGGGCTGCCGCCAGGTCCCGGCCTTCGCCGCGGTAGGGCACCGCGGCATAGGTGGAGGGGTCGTAGAAGTTCTTGGCGCGGGCGAGATCCTCCCGGGCCTCGAGCCGACCGGTGAGACGGAATCCCGGAGTGGGTTTCCAGTGCAGGGAGAGTTGGGCCTCGGTCCTTCGGAAGTCACGGTCGGTCTGCTGGCGGAGGGGGCCGTCGGGGTCGCCGGAGCTGCCGGACAGGACCTGCAGCGCGTGCTCCAGGGTCAGGCCCGGGGCCGGCTCCCAGCGCAGGGTGGCGCCCCAGGATTCCTGCCGGGTGCGGGTCTCGCGGCCCGGCTGGTAGGCGCGCACAGCCGGGAAGCCGGTGGTGGTGAAGGGCGCCTGGGCGGTCTGCCCGCCGTTGCGGTAGTGGCCCGCCAGGACCGCGCCGTTCCAGGTGGTGCCGAGGCGCAGGAAGCCACCTGCCTGGCTGAAGCCGTCCCGGGGGAACCCGCTCTGCTGCTCCTGCGCTTCCAGCCCGGCGGCGAGCCAGCGGGCGCCTTCGGCCACCTGGACCTGGAACGCCGCGCCCCGCAGGGCCAGGGTTCCCGCCTTCAGCGCCGCCTGCCCGTGGGAGCCATCGGTCCCCCGGCCGATGCTGGTGAGGGCGATGACGCCCCCGATGGCGTCGCTGCCGAAGAGCACCGAGGACGGCCCGAGCACCACCTCCACCCGGGCGATGCCCACCAGGCTGAGGGCGCCCAGGTCGGGGCTGACTGCGGTGGGGTCGTTGAGCCGGAAACCGTCCAACAGCACCACCAGGTTGCGGCTGAGGGTGCCGTTGAGGAAGGCCGAACCCTGCTTGCCCGCGCCGCCGGTCGGCATCGCCGAGCCGGGAAGCAGGACCGGCAGCAGGTCGCCCAGGGTGCGGCTGCCCAGCCGCGCCAGTTCCTCGGCCTCGATGATCCGCACCGGCGCCGGCGTGTGGGTGACCTCCACCGGCAGGGCCTCGGCGCTGACGGCGACGGTCGCCCCCGCGGTCTCCCGCGGCTTCTCCTCGGGCTCGGCCGCTGCCAGGCTCATGCACAGCGCGCCCAGGGCGAGCCTTTTCCTGTGTCCCATCGCATGCCTCCACGCATGGAGCCACGGGAGGAGGACCCTGGAAGGGGCCACCCGCTCCCACGGCGGGTCGGGTGCACCTGGACCGGTCTCCGGGCTTGCACGCGACAGGCACCTTGCAGTGCCCCCGGCTCCTTCCCAAGGCAGCGCCTCAGTGGTTCCGGCTGGGTCTCCCGGCCGAGGCCGGGGTGCTTACCGTTGCGGGGCAGCGCAGGATTCTCACCTGCTTCCCGAACATCCAGGATCTGGTTGTCAGGCCCCAGGCTTTCATGTTCCGGTCCGGCGCGCAAGCTCCGCAGCCGGGACCTGCCCGGTCAGCGCCCGCCGGCCTGCGGCTGCAGCGCCGCCCTCGGCATGCTGCGGTTGTGATAGCGAAGCACCGCCCGGTTGGGACCATGGACCTCCAGCTTGGTCAGTCCGTAGCAGGGCCAGGCCAGGTCCAGGGCGCGCTCCAGGGACAGGCCGAGGAAGTGGGCAAGGATCGCGCGCAGCGGACCGCCGTGGCCGAGCACCAGGGTGGAGGCCTCCCCGTCCAGGGCCCCCTGGAGGATCAGCAACGTGCGGCTGGCGCAGTGGGCGAAGGATTCGCCTCCGGGAGGCGCGGTGGTCACCGGGCTCGACAGGAACGCCTCCGCGCCGCGGATCTCGTTCCAGGGCTGGCCTTCCCACTCGCCGAAGGCCTGCTCGGCCAGGTCGGGCAGCACCAGGGTGGGCAGCCCGAGGTCCAGGGCCTGTTCCTTGGCCCGCCGCAGGTCGGAGGTGAGCACCCTCTGGATGCCGAGTTCGAGAAGTTCGCGCTTCACCGCGGGCCACAGGGCATGGGCGGCTTCCGACAGCCCCAGGTCCTTGCGCCCGGCCGGAGCCGCCCCCTCCGGACTGCCGACCGGGCCGTGTCGCATCAGGTAGAGGGGAAGCATCATGCCATGGTATCCCGGCGGCCTCCTTCAAGCTCGGCCGACCTGGCCCTCCGGGGCTACTGGACCTCGATCGTGGATACGCTCAGGGGAGGCAGCGCCAGGGACATGGAGCCGCCGGCGACCGGCACCTGCCCCACCAGCACCGGGGCCACCGGCTGGCCGGCACCCCGCTGGGACTGGGCGCTGTCGGCGGTGATGCGGTAGACGCGGGCGGTGCCGGCCAGGGCCAGGCCCTGGAAGGCGACGGTCTGGGAGGCCGTGCTCCGGTTGATGGCGACCACCACCACCCGCCCGGGCACCTGGCTGTCGAGGCTGACGTGCGCCGAGACGTTCTGCACCTGGCTGGACAGGGCCTGCAGGGCCACGTCGCCGAAGTTCGCCGAACCGCCATCGAACCCGCGGAAGGCGCGGAAGCCCGCCAGGATGTAGGGGCAGTCGTTCAGCGGCCAGAGGTTGGCGGCATACACGCCCTGCGCGGCGAAGATGCCGAGGTTGTCGGCCTGGGCCAGCGCACCGGCGATGTGGTTGTCGCCGCCATTGCCGTACTCGGTCAGGGCGATCCGGGTGCCCGGCCAGGCGGCGGCGATCTTGGCCTTCAGCCGCCCCAGCAGGTTCACCGGCTGGCCGAGGAACTGGGTGATCCAGGAGGTTTCGGAATAGGTCGGGTCCCAGAGGCTGCGCGGGCTCTGCACGATCGCCTGGACCTGGCCGGGCGTGAGCGAGGCGCCGCTCAGGTTGGTGATCCGCGTCCCGTCCCCGGTGGCCTCGGAGTACCAGTGCACGTCGTAGGCATCCAGCAGCCGGCGTCCCGCGGCCTCCGAGGCGGTCCTCAGGTCCTGCAGGTACTTGTCCGTGAACCAGGTGGCGCCGGTGAATCCCGGACTGTTCTGCCAGTTCACGAGGCCGTTGAAGCCGTAGTGGACGGGGCCGAACAGTTGCACGGCCGGCGCCACGTCCTTCAGGGCCTTGGCCAGGTCGACCGTCCGCTGGATGTAGGTGGCCGGCGCCATGAGCCCGGTCTGGATCTCGGCGTGGGTGTCGCCCCACAGTTCCGGCTCGTTGTCGAGGCTGACGAAGGTCGGGTGCTGGGCGTCGGCGGCGAAGGGGTCGGCGCTGAACTTGGACCTCAGGGCCCAGAGGAACTCGTCCATGTAGACGAAGCCGTCGCCGGCATTCGGGGCGGCGGTGAAGGCGCTGCCCTTCCTGAAGACCACCGGCTTGAACCGGTTGGCGAGGTGGTTGGGATCGGCGATGTTCACCAGGCCGGCCTTGTCGGCGGCCACGTAGCCCTGCAGCTGGACCGTCACGAGGCTGGCCATGCCGCGGCCCTGGTCGGCGGCGATGATGCTGCGCACCGCCTCGGCGGGGGTGCTTCCCCCTCCCAGGTAGCCGTCGCTGCTGTAGGGGCCCCAGTCGCTGCCGGCGTTGGAGGCGTTGTTCTCCCAGTTGTAGGCGGTCCAGCGGTTGCCGCCGGTGCGGTTCAAGGTGATTCCGGACGGCGCGCCTTCGACGTTCTCGAAGAAGTTGATCCCGTAGATCCAGGGCGAGATCGCCTGGGTCACGGCGGGGTTGATGGTCACGGTGACATCGGCGCTGCCGCCGGCGCTGGTCGTGAAGGCCAGCGGCGCCGGCGCGGAGACGTTGCCGAAGGCGTCGGTGGCGACCACCGTTGCGGTGTAGGCGCTGGAGGGTTCCAGCAGGTCCAGCACCACGCTGCGGTCGGTGGCCAGGTCGGCAAAGCCGCGTTCCAGGAGCGGCCCGCCGGACTTGCGGTAGCTCAGGCTAGCCCGGCACGGCCGGTCGGTGGTCCAGGCCAGGGTGGCGGTGACCGCCGCGACGGCGGTGGTCCGCAGGTTCGAGACCTGCGGCGGGGTGGTCGGGGCGGCGGGCAGGACAATGGATCCGGTCAGCACCGCGCTGTTGGCCGGGACACCGGGAAGGAACTGGTGGTCCCGGGCGGTGATGCGGTAGTGGCAGGTGGTGCCCGGGGCCAGGCCGGTCAAGATCGCCGAGTGGGCGGTGGTGAAGTCCTCGGCGGCGATGCCGCCGTCAAGGGTGTGTCCATACGCCGGCGTGGCGCCCCACTCGAGGCTGAACGCGGTGGGCTCGTCGCTGTTCCAGGCCAGCGCCAGTTCCGTGGCGTCCGGATTGGGCGTGGCCGCAACCAGGGTGAGGGCCGGCGGCTGGGCGTCGTCCACCCACCCCAGCTTCACGTCCGCCAGGAAGAAGTGCGGCCGGGACGCGGCGGCGTCGGCGTTGTTGAACAGCAGCCAGCGCTCGAAGCAGGGGAAGGCGGGTCTGGGATGCAGCCCGGCCAGGTCGATGCTCACGTGGAACCAGGTCCCGCGGCGCTGGGCCTGGGGCAGCGAAGCCCAGCCGGGAATGAAGCTGGTGAGCGGGCGCTCGTCGGCGTGGCCGCCGTCCTCCAGGATCAGCAGGAGGTTGTCCTCGCCGCTGCTGTCGGCGGCGAACTGCAGGTCGAACTCGAGGGTCCGGAACTGGTTGAAGAACAGCCAGTAGATGTTGGACCAGTCGAGACGGTGGGCGAGGCCGACGGCGTTCCAGCTGTGGCTGGGTCCGAAGGCCACCTCCATCGCCTGGCTTCCGGGTCGGCCGGGCGCGGGCGCCGCCAGGTTGGTGGCGACCGGCGGCGCCCCCTCCCAGGCTTCGCGGATCCAGGAATTGAGCAGGCCGGTCGGCGCCGCGGGGCCGCTGCCGTAGGCCGCGAGGTGGTGCATCCCGGCGGTCACCGTCACCGTCACCGTGGCCGTGGCGGTCGTGGTGCCGCCGGGCCCGGAGGCGGTGAGCGTGTAGGTGGTGCTGGCGGCCGGCGACACGCCGGTGCTGGTCCCGGTCACCGGGCCGACACCCTGGTCGATGCCGAGGCTGGTGGCGCCGGTGACCACCCAGGCCAGGGTGCTGCCCTGCCCTGCGGCGATCGTCGCCGGCGCGGCGGTGAAGCTGGCGATGCTGGGCGGGGCCAGGACGGTCACGGTGGCGAGGGCCGTGGTGCTGCCCGCGCCGTTGCTGGCGGTCAGCGTGTAGGTGGTGGTGGCCGTGGGCGACACGCGGGTGCTGGCGCCGCTGACGGGGCCCGGCCCGGGGTCGATGGTAAGGCTGGTGGCGCCGCTCACCGACCAGGACAGGGTGCTGCTCTGGCCCGCCGCGATGGCGGCGGGGCTGGCACTGAAGGCGGCGATCGACGGCGGGGCGGCAGGGGTCACGGTGACGTTGACGGTGCGGGTGGCCGACCCGTAGGGCCCCTCGGCCGTCAGCGTGTAGGTGGTGGTGGCCGCGGGCCGGACCGTCACCGGCGACCCGGGTGTCCAGCCGGCCTCCGGAGTGACGAAGAAGCGGGTGGCGTTGCTGGCCGACCACGCCAGGGAGGCGCTTCCTCCCGGCGACACGCTGGCCGGGGTGGCCGAAAAACTGGCGATGGCGGGTGCCGGGCCACCCGGGTCGGCGGTGTACACGGTGCCCATCTGCACCACCTCCAGGTCGGAGCCCTTGATGCCGCCGAGGGTGGCCAGCTGGTCGTTGATCCAGCCTTCGTTCGGCGCGCCGGTGATGTACCAGGCGGAGCCGTTGTCGGCCAGGATCATGCCGTACTTCTTCAGCGCCCGCAGGACCACCTGGGCCTGGGCCGGATAGCCGGCGATGTCCACGCCGGCCTTCAGGCGCACGCGCATGCCCATCGGCGGCGCGTTGGCGCTGGTGTTGCTCGAGGCCCAGTGGGTGGCCGGCAGCACGTAGGCACGGCGGGTGGTGGGCACGGTGAACCGGAGGGCGTGGGTGATCTCGCCGGCGGCCACCTCGTCGTAGCGGGCCAGACCCGGGAACACCGGCAGCCCGGCCGCGTCCGCGCTGGTCCAGCCGAAGGGCCGGAGGGCGTTGGACTTCAGGTCCCAGATGGCGGCGGAGTCGGCGTTCCAGCTGCCGTCCGGCTGGGGGAAGGCGCGGTACAGCTCGTAGAGCACGCAGGCGTCGCGGTCCATGATCAGGACGTGACGGTCGCCGGTGGCGGCCGGTCCGCCTTCCACCGGGGCGGAAGCCGGCACCGGCATGGGCCCAGGGTCGCTCTCGTCGCCGTAGGCGGTGAAGGTCACCTTGACCCTGGGCTGGGTGGAGTCCACCACCTGGTAGGGGATGCCGATGGGGGCGCCCTCCCACAGGCCCGACCCGAAGTCGGCCTTGAGCCCCCGGGTCGCGCCGATGAAGGCGATGATCGCGGCGCTGTTCGGGTCCACGGGCGACGCGCTGATGTCCTGGTTCCAGGCGTTGTCGGCCGGGAACGGCCGGTAGCCGCGGAGGCTGGCGCCGGCGCCGAGGTCGGCGCTGTTGCAGGGTCCCGCGGGCGGAATGGAGGTGACGGCGACGGTCGCCTGGTCCCATCGGGACGGGTCGGCGACGCTGGTGGCGCGGACGTGGTAGGTCCCGGCGCTGGCCGGTGCGGTGTAGGTCCCGGCGGCGCTGACGCTGCCGCCGCCCGCCTCGACCACGGTCCAGGTCACCGCCGGGTTCGGGCTCCCGCCCACCGCGGCGGTGAAGGCCTGGCTCTGGCCGGTCTGAACCGAGGCCGCCTGCGGACTGACCGCGACGGTCACCCCTGCGACCGCGGTCACCGTCACCGTGGCCTGCCCCCAGGCCGAGGGCTCGGCCGCGCTGGTGGCACGGACGTGGTAGGTCCCGGAACCGGCGGGCGCGGTGTAGGTTCCGGCAGCGCTGATGCCGCCGCCGCCCGCCTCGACCACGGTCCAGGTCACCGCCGGGTTCGGGCTCCCGCCGACCGTGGCGGTGAAGGCCTGGCTCTGGCCGGCCTGCAGCGAGACCGCGGCTGGAGCCACACCGACCGTCACGACCGGCGGGGCCTCGACCGTGATCGTCGCCTCCCCGTAGGCCTCCGGCCGGGCCACGCTGGTGGCCCGAACGTGGAAGGTCCCGGCCGAAGCGGGGGCCGAGTAGAGTCCTTCCGGGCTGACGCCGCCGCCGAAGGGTTCCACCACGCTCCAGGTCACGGACGGGTTGGAGGTTCCGGCCACGGCGGCGGTGAACAGCTGCGGCTGGCCGGTGCGGAGGGTGGCCGAGGCCGGGCTGATCGTCACCGTCACCGGAGACGCGGTTGCCACGCTCACCACGGCGTCCGCGCTGCGGGCGGGATCGGCCGCGCTGGTCGCCCGGACGTGGTAGGTCCCGGGCAGGGCCGGGGCCGTGTAGAGGCCGCCCAGGGTGATGCTGCCCCCACCCGCTTCAAGCACCGACCAGAGCACCGCGCCGTTGGCCGTGCCGGTCACCGTGGCGGAGAACTGCCGGGTCTGGCCGATCTGCAGGCTGGCCGAGGCCGGGCTGACCGCCACCGCCACCGCGGTCACGGTGACGGTGGCGAGGGCCGAGGCGCCGGGATCGGCCACGCTGGTGGCGCGAACGTGGTAGGTCCCTGCGGTCCCCGGGGCGGCATAGAGTCCGGACGGGCTCACCGTTCCACCCCCCGGTTCGAGCACGGACCAGGTCACCGCCCCGTTGCTGGTGCCCGAAACCGCCGCGCTGAAGGCCTGGGTCTGGCCGGTCTGCAGGCTGGCGCTCGCGGGCGAGATGCCGACGGTCACCTGTGGGACGGGGACCACGGTCACCGTCGCCAGGGCGGTCCTCGCCGGATCGGCCACGCTGGCGGCCTGGACGTGGAAGGTCCCGGCGGTCGGCGGTGCGGTGTACCGGCCGGATCCGTCGATGCTGCCGCCGCCGGCCTCCAGCACGCTCCAGACCACCTGGGTGTTGGCGCTTCCGCTCACGGTGGCGGCGAACACCTGGAACTGGCCGGCCACCACGGTGGCGGCCGTGGGACTGATCCCGACGCTGATCGGCGGCTCCACGGTCACGGTGGCGGTGGCGGATTTCGAGAGGTCCGCCAGGGCGGTTGCGCGGACGTGGAAGGTTCCCGCCGCCTGCGGTGCGGTGTATTGTCCTGCCGCGTTCACCTGGCCCCCGGCGGCTTCGTCCACGCTCCAGGCCACGCCGGCGGTGCCCCCGCCGGTGACCGTGGCCAGGAAAACCTGGACCTGCCCCGCCTGAAGGTGAACGGCGTCGGGTGCGACGCTGACGGCGATGCTCGACCCGGCGCCGCCGGGACCGGCAGGCCCGCCGCCGCCCGAGCATGCCGCGAGGAGCGACAGCGTCAACCACAGGGCGGCTCGCCGCAGGCGCATGGGAACTCCCGTGAGGGTCCCGCGGACGGGGGCCCCGAGTCATAGGTTCGCCCCGGCCCTCGCACCTGCCCATCCCGTCCTGAGCAGTGGCGCCCTGGACAGGACGAGCCCCCCGGCGCCCTGGATGAACCGACCCCCAGGGCGGACGAAGACGCGGGGGCGTCCCTTGCCCCACTGCGTCACAATAGACGCATGATGTCACCCATCGGCATTCTCGGCGGAAGCGGGCTCTATGCGATGCAGGGCCTGGAGGATTGGGAGGACGTTGCGGTGGAAACACCCTTCGGCCCGCCCTCCGCGCCGCTGCGCCGTGGCAGGCTGAAGGGCACGCAGGTGGTCTTCCTCGCGCGCCACGGCCACGGTCACCGTTTCACGCCCAGCGAAGTGCCCTACCGGGCCAACATCTGGGCGCTGAAGTCCCTGGGGGTCGAGCAGGTGGTTTCGGTGTCGGCCGTCGGCAGCCTGCAGGAGCGCCACCAGCCCGGTCAGCTGCGGCTGGTGCGGCAGTTCATCGATCGCACCAAGCTGCGCCAGGACACCTTCTTCGGCGAGGGCCTGGTGGCCCACGTGGGGTTCGCGGAGCCCACCTGCGGCGCCTGCACCGACCTGCTGCAGGCGGTCGCGCGGGAAGCCGCCCTGCCGGTGGAGGATGGCGCCACCTACGTCTGCATGGAGGGCCCCGCCTTCAGCACCCGCGCCGAGAGCCTGCTGCACCGGTCCTGGGGAGCCGACCTGATCGGCATGACCCAGGTGACCGAGGCCAAGCTGGCCCGGGAGGCGGAGCTCTGCTTCGCCACCCTCGCCCTGGTCACCGACTACGATGCCTGGCGCGAGGGCGAGGAGGCGGTGGAGGCCGCCTCGGTCCTCGAGGTGATGCAGGCCAATGTGGAGAAGGCCCAGGCCCTGATCGCGGCCGCCGTGCCGCGGCTGGCCGCGCGCACCCGCGAATGCGGATGCGGCGAGGCCCTGCACGCGGCGCTCTTCAACCCCCCCGGCCAGGCGACAGCCGAGGCGCGCGAGCGGCTGCGGCTGCTGGTGGCGCGCTACGGGTACTGACCGACGTGGCCCAGCCCAGCCTGAAACTGCAGAGCCTGCTGAAGGAGTTCCAGCAGATCGCCAGCATGGCGGGGTACCTGAACCACGCCTTCGACCCGCCCCAGCTTCGGCTGTTCTTCACGCTCTATGGCCGGCTCGTGGTGGCCAGCCCCGAGGAGGGCATCGGGCTCGCGCCCCGGCTGCAGGCCTGGAGCGAGGCCATCGCCCTGCGGCTCCGGGAGGGCAGCTCCTCGGCGATCCTCCCCCCCCAGATCCAGGTCGGCACCCCGCAAGCCCTGCCCGACGGCCGGCATTTCGTCGTCGCCACCTTGAGCTTCACCAGCAAGGTCACGGAGACCTCCTACCTGCGCGTGCGGACCGCCGCCCTCGCCGCCTACCAATGCGCCGCGATCCTGCGCGACCGCGGCCTGGAGGCCGCCGAAACCCACCTCGCCGGCGAGCCTGCCGACCCGCCCAGCGCCGGATAGGCCCCTATTCCGCTCCCAGCCTCATCAGTTCCGCCACGGTGCGGAGCAGCCGGGCGATGGTGAAGGGCTTCGGCAGGTGGGCCACCCTCGGGTCCCGCTCCAGCTCGCCCTCCAGGCCTTCCAGCCCGCGGCCGCTCAGGATCAGGACTGGCACGCTGGAGCCGGACTCGCGCAGCCGGGCCAGGAGGTCGGTGCCGGTGCAGCGCGGCATGAGCTGGTCGGTGATCACCAGGTCCGCGGGCCGCTGCTGCCAGAGGTCCCAGGCCTCCTCGCCATCCGCGGCGAGGCGCGCCCGGCCGCGGCAGGACTCGACGACCTCCCCCATTCCCGCCCGCAGCGCCTCCTCGTCGTCGACCACCAGCACCTCCAGCCCGCGCAGGCTGGGGTAGGGCTGGATCTCGCCGGTGTCGCGCTTCGGGACCGCGTCGAGCGCACGGGGCAGCCGGAGCGTGAGGCACGATCCGGCGCCCCAGGCGCTGGTTGCGTCCAGGGTCCCGCCGTGGGCCTGGGCCACGGCCAGCGCGGTGGCCAGCCCGAGGCCGGTGCCCTTGCCGACGCCCTTGGTGGTGAAGAAGGGGTCGAAGATCCGTTCGAGTACCTCCGGCGCCATCCCGGTGCCGTTGTCGCGGACGTGCAGCACCACCGCCTCCCCCTCCAGCGCGGTCCAGACCTGGATGGTGCCGCCCGCCGGCAGGGCGTCCCGCGCGTTGAGCAGCAGGTTCACCAGCAGCTGCTCGAGCTGGGCGCGGTCTCCCGCCACCACGGCCGGGGCGGCCTGAAGGTCGGTCTCGATGCGGATCCCCGGGCCTATCAGCTTGGCCAGGAGGGCGAGGGTTCCCTCCGCCAGCTGGTTGACGTCGAGGGGGGCCAGTTCAGGCCGGGCGGTGCGGCTGAAGGACAGGATCGAGCGGGTGGTGTCCGCCGCCCGCCGCGAGGCGTCCCAGGCCCGCTTGAGGTTGCTCCAGGAGGGATGGTCCGGCGGCAGCTTGTCGAAGCCGAGCTCGAGCTGGGTGAGGATGGCGGCCAGCTGGTTGTTGAGGTCGTGGGCGATCCCGCCGGCCAGGGTGCCCAGCGCCTCGAGCCGCTCCCGGGCGCAGCCGTGCCTGCAGCGCGCCCCGCTCGGAGATGCCGCGGTGGGCGGCAGCCAAGGCGTCAGCCAGGGTCCGGATCTCGCGGATCCGGGTGGGCGGAAGGACCGGCGCCTCTCCCCGCGCCAGCGACTCGGCCCCCTGCGACAGCTGGGTCAGGGGACGGGCCACGCGGCGGGTCAGGTGGTGGGCGAGGAACCCGAACAGCACCACCAGGCCGGCCCAGGCCGCGGCCACGACGAGCATCCGCCGCGCCGGGTCGGCGTTGACGTCGCGGTCGGGCATCGCCAGGACCAGGAACCAGTCGGGGCCACCGCCGCGCCCCAGGGGCCGGATCCGACCGCGGTAACCGTCCCGGGCCGCCTGGAATCCCGTCGTCCCGGTACCGCCCGCGCGAATGCCGGTGAACAGTTCGTGGGCCAGGGGGTGGTGGGCGGGTCCCACCGGGCGGAGGAAGGCTTCAGGCCCGGGGACCGGACGGTCGCCGGGCGCCGAGGGCGGCACGATCACCCGGCCTTGGCCGTCCAGGACCATGAGCCGGGTCCCGGGGCTCGGACGGACCTCCCAGACCACCTGGCAGAGGCTCTCCAGCACCAGGTCCAGGGACAGCACCCCGCGCAGGCCGCCATCCGCGGCCCGCACCGGGCGGACCAGGCAGAGACCGGGCTGCCCCTCCCTCCGGACGGCGAAGGCGAAGGCGTCCGTCCAGGTGGCGCCCTTGGCGGACAGGCCGACCTGGAACCAGGGCCGGGTCCGGAAATCGATCCCCGGCGGTTCAGGATCCCCGGGCCGCCGGACCGGAAGCGCGGCGGCTCCGAAGGTGGGTCCGAACCGCCAGCCGGACCGGTCGGGGACCACGCCGCGACCCAGGAGCTCCGGACCGATCCGGCCGAGGCCGAAGCCCTGGCCGTCCATCCGGACCAGGTTGACCCCGGTGATGTGGACGTGGGGTTTCACCCACGGGGCCAGCTGCCGCCAGCAGCCCGCCGCATCGGCGGGATCGACGCGGCCGTCCTCCCAGGCTTCGCCGATGGAGGCCGCCAGCCGCTCCATCTCGGCGAGGCGGAAATCCAGCTGCCGGACCACATGGTCCAGGTGCACCTCGACCCGGGCGCTGGCGTCCCGCCAGGCGTACCGTTGCAGGCCGACGCCGGCGACCGCCACCAGCACGCCGAGGACCGCCGCGAAGACCAGCAGGGGGCCGCGGACCAGGAGGCCGCGCAGGGAGGTCATGGCAGCATCGCCAGGAGGGCGCGGGCGGCCCGGCCGCGGTGGCTGAGGTCGTGCTTCACGGCGGTGGGGAGTTCCCCGAAGGTCTGTGCGTGCCCGGCCGGGACGAAGACCGGGTCGAACCCGAACCCGTTGCGGCCGCGGTTCTCGTCGATGAGCCGGCCTTCCACCACGCCGTCGGCCAGAAGGGCCCGGCCCTCCGGGCTCGGCAGGAAGGCCAGGACGCAGACGTAGCGGGCGCTGCGGGGCGCGCCCGGAGGGATCATGTCCAGCAGGCGAAGGTTCTTCTCCAGGGCGCCGGTCCCCGGTGCGAAGCGGGCGCTGAGCACCCCCGGGCCGCCCCAGAGGGCATCGACGCACAGTCCGGAATCGTCCGCGAGCACCGCCTGAACGGGAACGGTCCCGTGCTCCCGCCACCAGGTCCGCGCGAAGGCCGCCTTCTGCAGGGCATTGTCCTGGAAGAAGGCGCCGGTTTCCGGGATCTCCGGCGCCTCCTCGGGCCAGGGCAGCAGGTCCATGGCCGGCAGGAGTTCCCGGAACTCTGCGAGCTTGTGGGCGTTGCGGGTGGCGAGCAGGACCTTCAGCATCCGACCACCTCGCTGTACCAGCCGCGGGCCCGCTCCGGGGTCATGGAACCGTGGATCAGCGCACGGCCGTCGCGGAACAGGGTGATCCGGCAGCCGCCGTCCTCGCCCTTGAGGGCCACCGGGGTGGCCGCCCAGGTTCGGCCGGTGCGGGCCTCCAGCCGGGCCTGCAGGGCCGCCAGGTCGAGGGCGCCGGGCGGGTTCACGCGGATCTGCACCCCTTCCAGGCCGCAAAGGGAACTGGCCCGCAGGGTCCAGCGGGCATCAAGGAACTCGGTCAGGCCCTGGCTGCAGAATCGGCAGCGCTGCCCCGGAGGGCCCAGGAACTGGCGCTCGTTCTCCCACAGCCCGAACCGCGCGAGGTCCTGGTGCGGCGGCCTGCCGGTCAGGATCTTCAGCGCCTCCAGCGCCGCCCAGCTGCCGGCCACGCCCACCGCCGGGCCGAGCACGCCGAGGCTGTCGCAGGTGTCCACGTCGCCGCCGGCAGGCGGCTCCTCCAGCAGGCAGCGCAGACAGGGCGTGCGCGGCGGGCACAGCGGCCAGACCAGGCCTTCGGCGCCGATAGCGCCGGTATAGATCCACGGCGTGCCGGTGAGGATCGCCATGTCGTTGATCAGGAAGCGGGCCTCGAAGTTGTCGCTGCCGTCCAGGATGAGGTCGAAGCCCGACAGCAGTTCGCGGGCGTTGCCGGAGGTCAGGTCGGCCACCACCGGCGCGTAGTCAGGCTCAGGGTTCGCGGCCCGCAGGCGCTCCGCCGCGGCCTCCGCCTTGAGCCGGCCGACGTCCGCGTCGAGGTAGAGGATCTGCCGCTGCAGGTTGCTGCGATCCACCTGGTCGCGGTCGATCAGGGTGAGGTGGCCCACCCCGGCCCGCGCCAGCCAGGCCGCCTGCACCGAGCCGGTGGCGCCGAGCCCGACCACGGCCACCCGCTTCGTGCGCAGACCTTCGTCCGCGGCTGCGCCGAGAAAAATGCGCTGCTTGGCGGTACGCGGGGACGCCATCCGATCAGGATAGCGTCCGACCAGCGGTTGGGCGGCCCGGTCGGGGCTACTTCTTCGCCGGGAGGTTGATCAACGGGGTGGCGCCACCCATCGGGGTGATCACCAGGTTGCCCTTGCCGCCGATCTCGCGCAGGGCCTGGATGCGCTGGTACTCGATGATCTGCGGGGTCAGGCTGGCGCTGACGATCTGCTGGGCCCTGGCCTGGCCCTCGGCCTCGATCCGCTTGCGCTCGGCCTCCTGCTTCTCCTTCTGGAGGACGAAGGCCATCTTCTGCGCCTCCTGGTCGGCGGCGATCTTGTCGTTGATGGCCTTGGTGATCTGGTCGGGGAGGATCACGTTGCGCAGGAGCACCTGCTCGAGGGTGATGCCGCGGGTCTCGAAGGCGGCCTTGAGCTTCTGCGTCACCTGGTCCACGAAGGCCTGGCGCTTGGAGGTGTAGAGCTCCGTCGCGGTCAGGTTCGCGGCGGAGTCGCGGAGGCCGGAGCGGATTTCGCTGCGCACGATGCGCTCCTCCACGTCCAGGCCGATGGTGCGGTAGATCTCGGGCACCCGGGCCTGCTGCAGCGCATAGAAGATGGTCGCATCGAGCTTCACCGTCAGGCCGTCGGAGGTGATCACCGCGATGGAATCGTCCCCCCTGCGCTGGCCCTCCTCGTGGGCGATGGACATGGTGTAGTTGCGGGTGCGCACATCCATCTCCTCCACGCTGGCGAAGGGATTGATGAAGTGCAGCCCGGAGGGCAGCGGCGAAGGGTCCACCTTGCCGAACAGGACGACGATCCCGGCCCGCCCCGGCGGCACCACGACGGCCATGCTCGCCACGAACAGCAGGAGGCCAACGACCGGCGCCCCGAACTGGATGATCCCCAGGCGGTTGCCCAGCGGGTAGCCGAGCCGGCCCTTCAGGCGCCAGGCCAGCACGCCGAGCAGGATGAGAAGGATGCCGAGAATGGCCATGGTCCCCTCCGGGGTAGGACCCAGCTTAGCCCGGCGCACCCCGCCCCGCGGCCCCCGGGCGCCGAGCCGAGCCTGGCGCGCCCCGAACGGATCGGGCACCGGGTCCACCGGAAAAAGCAGAAGCCCGGCTCAGCCGGGCTTCTGCGTGGGGGTTCGGGGGTCACAGGCGCAGCCGGAGACCCCCGGGGAGGATCAGTTCGCGGGGGTGCCGGCCTTCTGCTGCTCGGCCACGAAGGCCTCGTACTCGGCCTGCAGGCGCTTCGCGTTGCTGATCGCGAACTTGTAGACGTACTCGAAGCGGTCGGCGCCCTTGGACAGGCCGATGATCACTTCGTAGACGCCCTCGGCACCGACCTCGAAGGGGGAGGCGATGACGTTGAAGGTGCCTTCCTTGGCGCCGTCCGGGATCTGCACGTCGGAGTCGCGGATGATGTCCTTGCGCTCGCCACCGGGGGCCACGATCGAGAAGGAGAACTTGAACTGGCCGTCCATCCGGGAGAAGCGGGTGTAGAAGCACACCTTGGGGAGGACGAAGGGCACTTCGGGCACCACGATGTGGTGGTCGTACAGCCCCATCAGGGAGGTCTTGCCGCCCATTTCCTGGCGGATGTCGTCGCACAGGATGGTGAACTCGTGCTTGGGGGCCTTGATCTGGACTTCTTGCATGGGATCTCCGAAAGGAATCAATCCGTTGAAGGGCTAGTTTACCGCCTGCCCGCGGTTCGTCCAAGCTAAGGTTTTCAGGGGGACGGGAGCCCCGGATCCGGAGGGACGGGCGTGCTTCGATGGATTTTCGCGCTGCTGCTGGCCTCGTTCCTGCCGGCGCAGGAACTGCGCCTGCAGGTGCTCGCCACCACCGACACCCACGGCCACATCCTCCCGGTGGACACCTATTCCCTCAAACCGGTGCCGGAAGGCTGGGCCCGCCTGGCCACCCTCGTCCGGGAGCGCCAGGCCGCCAACCCCAATACCGTGCTGATCGACTGCGGGGACACCTTCCAGGGGGAGCCCGTCAACTACGTCCGGGCCCGGTTCCATCCCGACCTGCCCGAACCCGCCGTCGCCGTGTTGAACGAGCTCGGGTGCGCCGCCATGGCCCTGGGCAACCACGACTTCGACTGGGGCCTCGACACCCTCCGCGGGATCGAGCGCCAGGCGGGCTTTCCGCTCCTCAGCGCCAATGCGGTCTCGCTCAAGGACGGCCGCCCCGCCTTCCGGCCCTACGTCATCGTCGAGCAGGGCGGGCTTCGCATCGCGGTGCTGGGTTTGACCACCCCGCGGGTGCCCGCCTTCGTGCCTGCCGGACACGTGGCCGGGCTGCGCTTCCTCGACCCGGTGGAGGCCGCCCGGTCCTGGGTGCCGCGCCTGCGCAAGGAGGAGAAGGCCGACCTGGTGCTGGTCAGCCTCCACGCCGGCCTCGGGCAGCTGCCGGGCCGGACCGGCGATGACAACTGCGCCCTCCGCCTGGCCGACCAGGTCGAGGGCATCGACCTGATCCTTGCCGGCCACACCCACCAGGCGGTCCAGACCACGCACCGCGGCGTGCCGGTGCTCCAGGCCGACCACCACGGCAGGGCCCTGGGCCAGGCGGAATTCCGCATCCAGCGCAAGGACGGGCGCTGGCAGGTCCTGGGCGTCCAGACCTCCCTGCTGAGGCCGACGCTGGAGACCGCCGCGGATCCCCGCGTTCTCCAGCTCACGGAGACCGTGCGGAAGCGCACCGATCTCTACCTCGACACCTTCGCCACCACCTTGCTCACCGACCTGAACTGCCGCTACGCACGGATCGAGGACACGCCGGTGATGCAGCTGCTGCACCAGGTCCAGCGCGAGGCCACCGGCGCGCAGCTCTCGGCCGCCTCGCTCCCCAACCCGCGGATCTTCATCCCGAAGGGCCCCACCTCGGTGCGCCAGTTCTGGGCCCTGATGCCCTACGAGAATGCCCTGGCGCGCATCCGCATCACCGGCGCCCAGCTCCGCGCCTACCTGGAACACGCGGCCGCCGCCTTCCACTTCAGCCACGAGGCGGAGCTGTTCCGGAAGGACGTTCCCCACTACAACGTCGACACCGTGGACGGGTGCACCTACGCCCTGGACCTGAGCCGGCCTCCGGGCGACCGCGTCACCCGGCTGCGGGTGCAGGGCCAGCCGGTCGGGGCCGACCAGTCCTTCACCCTGGCGATCAGCTCCTACCGGCTTTCCGGAGGGGGCGGCTACCTCGACGCGATCGGCTTCCAGGGCACCCCCGAGATGGTCACCACGGCCACCCTCCGCAACCTGCTCCTGCAGCGCGTGCTGTCCCGTCCCGAGCTGGCCGTCCAGGCCGTGGACGGGTGGCGGACCGTGCCCTACCTCGACCGGGAGCGCGTCGAGTAGGGTCGGCTTCAGCGGACGGGGACGTGGACCAGGCCGCCCTTCGGCTTGACGAAGACGGCCTCGTCCTCGGCGATCCCGATGAAGGTGTGGTCCTCGGTCAGGCCCGTCGGCAGGAACTCCAGGACCTGTGAGGCAGGGTCGATCCGGGCCAGCAGCAGGCCGCTCATTCGCGCGTGCGGGGCCTGGCTGGCCGGAACGGCGCCGAAGGCGACGGCCTTCCCGGTCGACCAGACCACCGGGCCGCGGTCCTGGTTCCCGAGTTCGAGGTCCGGCGCGGCGGCTCCCTTGAGGGCGAAGGCCACCGAGCGGATCGGCTTGCCGGTCTGCAGGTCGAGGATGTCCAGCACCATGGAGGCGCCGCGGGTGACGAGGACCTGGTTGGTGTTGGTCGCCACCGCCCGGAACTGGACGGCGGCAGGACCGGGCCCCCCGGGACGGGCTCCCCAGGACCACAGCAGGTTCCCGTTCTTGTACTCGCGCTTCTCGACGTAGGGTTCCGCGGCCCGGTAGCTGATCACCAGCCCGCGGGGATCCCATGCAAGGTCCGCCACGGTGGCCGGCAGCTTGACGCGGGTCCCGACCTTGCCCTTCTTGTCGACTTGGATCAGGCTTGCGCCCACCACCACCCAGGCGTTGCCGTAGCTGTCGATGACCCAGGCCTCCGGCTGGCCTTCCAGGCGGCTGAGGTCGACCTGCCCTTCGATCGCGCCGCCCTTGATCCAGGTGACGAGGCGCCGGCCGCCGCTGTCGAGGAAGGTGCAGGATCCGTCCGCATCCACCTTCGCCCACCCGGAGCCGCTCGTGGCGGGGTCGAATTCCTGCCCGACCGCAGGAAGCGCGATCAGCACCGCTGCGAACAGGGCAGAGAGGGATTTGGGGATCCGCACAGGGACCTCGAGGGGGGGAGTTGTTAAACCTTAGGTACCTGGACGTTCTTTTGCAAGCCCAGGGCGCCCAGGTTCACCGGGAAGCCGGGATCCTCCCCAGGAAGGCCCGGACCCGGGCCTCCAGCTCCCGGGGGCCCAGCCCCTCCTCCTCGAGCAGGCGTTTCGGGTCGCCGTGGTGGATGACCCGGTCGGGCACCGCACAGCGGAGCACGGGGGCCGTGCACCCCCCATCGGCGAGGGATTCGAGGACCGCCGCCGAGAAGCCCCCGGGTTCACAGCCCTCCTCGAAGGTCACGACGCCGCGGGTCCGGCGCGCCCAGGTGGCCAGGAGGTCATGGTCGAGGGGTTTGACGAAGCGGGCGTTGATGACCGCGCAGCCGATGCCTTCCTCGCCCAGCCGCTCGGCCAGGTCCAGGGCCGGGTGGACCATGGTGCCGAGGGCCATGAACAGGAGGTCGCCACCCTCGCGCAGCAGTTCGCCCTGGCCGAGCGGGATGGCCGAGAGGGTGCCCTCCGGCGCCAGGCCGCGGGCGTTCCCGCGGGGGTAGCGGAGGGCGGCGGGGCGGTCGCTGTAGACCGCGGTCATGAGCATCCGGCGCAGTTCGACTTCGTCCTTGGGCGCCATCACGATCATGTGCGGCATGCAGCGGAGGTAGGCGAGGTCGTAGAGGCCGTGGTGGGTGGGCCCGTCCGCGCCCACCACCCCGGCCCGGTCGAGGGCGAAGGTCACCGGCAGGTTCTGCAGGCAGACGTCGTGCAGCACCTGGTCGAAGCCGCGCTGCAGGAACGTGCTGTAGATGGCGCAGACCGGCCGCATGCCCTGGGCGGCCAGCCCCGCGGCGAAGGTCACCGCGTGCTGCTCGGCGATGCCGACGTCGAAGCAGCGGTCGGGGAAGGCCTTCTGGAAGTGGTTCAGCCCGGTCCCGTCGAGCATGGCGGCGGTGATCGCCACAACCTTCTCGTCCTTCCGCGCCAGCTCGATGAGCGCGTCGGCGAAGACCTTGGTGTAGGCCGGCGGTCCCGGCGCCCCCTTGAGGATCTCCCCGGCCTCGGCGTCGAAGGCGGTCACGCCGTGCCACTTGAGCGGATCGTTGACCGCCGGCTCGTAGCCGAATCCCTTCTTGGTCTGCACGTGGAGCAGCACCGGGCCGTCCTGCATCCGCTCCCGGGCATCCTTCAGCGCCTTCACCGTGGCGCCCACGTCGTGCCCGTTGACCGGCCCCATGTAGGCGAATCCGAGGTCCTCGAAAAGCAGGCCGGGGACCATCATCCGCTTCATGCTCTCCTCGGTCCACTTGGCGACCTTGGCCATCTGCTTGGCCAGGCCCTGGATCGGGAAGGCCTTGATGGCGTGCTCGATTCGGTCGCGCCAGCGGTGGTAGTACTGCCCGGAGATCAGCTGGTTGAGGTAGCCCTGCAGCGAACCCACGTTGGGGTTGATGCTCATGTCGTTGTCGTTGAGGATCACCAGGAAGTTGCGGGTCTTCAGGAAGCCCGCCTGGTTGAGGCCCTCGAAGGCCATGCCGGCGGTCATGGAGCCGTCGCCGATCACGGCGATGCAGGTGTGATCGCCGTCCAGCAGGTCCCTCGCCTTGGCCATGCCGAGTGCGGCGGAGATGCTGGTGCTGGCGTGGCCGGCCCCGAAGTGGTCGTAGACCGGGCTCTCCTCGCGCTTGAGGAAGCCGGACAGGCCGTTGTGCTGGCGGAGGGTGGGGAAGCGCCCCTTCCGGCCGGTGAGGATCTTGTGCGGGTAGGCCTGGTGGCCGACGTCCCAGACGATGCGGTCCTTGCGGAAGTCGAACTGGCTGAACAGCGCGACGGTCAGCTCGACGGTCCCCAGGTTGGACGCGAAGTGGCCGCCGGTCCCGCTCACCGCGTCGATGAGGAACTGCCGAACCTCCGCCGCCAGCTGCTCCTGCTGGGTCCCGGTGAAGTGCCTGATCTGCTCGGGCGCCGCGATCGAGTCGAGCAGGGGATAGCCGCTCACGCGCTCCGCTCCGCCAAGTAGCGCGCCCAGGCCGACAGAGGGCCCGGGACCGGGAGTGGCTGAAGCAGGCATAGTGCGTTCTCCGTGGCCTCGCGCAGGGCCTGCCGGGCTCCAGGAAGGCCCAGGAGCGCGGGGTAGGTGATTTTACCCCTGCCCTCGTCCTTGCCAACCCGCTTGCCCATGCGCTCCGCGGTCGAGGTGGCGTCGAGGATGTCGTCCTGGATCTGGAAGGCGAGGCCCAGCGCCGCACCCGCCCCGCGCAGGGCCTCCCGGAGGCCGTCCGGGGCGCCGGCGGCGACCGCCCCCAGTTCGAGGGAGGCGCGAAGCAGGGCGCCGGTCTTCAGGCGATGGATGAGCTGCAGGTGATGAAGGTCGTAGCCGCCGCCCTGCGCGGTCAGGGCCTCGCCCTCGAGATCCAGCGACTGGCCGCCGACCATGCCGCGCCACCCGGCGGCCTCCGCCAGGACCTCGACGGCCAGGGCCCGCCGCCCCTCCGGAAGGGCGGAAGGGGCCGCGAGGACGCGGAAGGCCTCGGTGAGCAGGCCGTCCCCCGCCAGGATCGCGTGGCCCTCCCCGAACACGCGGTGGCTGGTGGGCCGGCCTCGGCGCAGGTCGTCGTCGTCCATGGCCGGCAGGTCGTCGTGGATGAGCGAGTAGGTGTGGACCAGCTCGAGGGCGAGCGCGCAGGGCAGGGCCGCCTCGGCGCTGCCGCCTGCGCTCTCCGCGGCCAGCAGGCAGAGCACCGGCCGCACGCGCTTGCCGCCGGCCTCGAGGCTGTAGCGCATCGCCTCCAGGAGCCGGGCCGCCTCGCCGCCCTCGAACAGCGCGAGCAGGCGCGGCTGCAGCAGGGGCAGCAGCCGCTCCAGATCCGCCTGGACCTGGGCGGCGGCGGGGTTCACGGCGCCTCCTCCGGAAGGGGGTCGGCCCGGTATTCTCCACCCAGGCCCTGCTTCAGCAGTTCCACCCGGCGCTGGGCCTCGCCCAGCTGTTGCTGCAGCTGCTGGCTGAGCGCGATGCCCTCCTCGAAGGTGGCCAGGGCCTGCTCGAGCCCCAGGGTTCCGCCCTCGAGGCGCTGCACCAGCGCCTCGAGGCGGTCCAGGCCTTCATCGAAGGAGGGCTGGGCCTGGCTCATCGGCCGGAACCGCTCAGCGGCCCTTGCTCATCTGCTCGCGCAGCTTCTTGCCGGTGTCCTCGACCTTGTAGCCCTCGGGCAGGGCGAAGACCGAAGCAGGGACCGGCCCTTCCTTCACCTCGATGGCCTCGGTGACCATCTCGCCGATCAGCGGGAAGGTCGACCGGGTGCGCAGGGGCACGCCCTTGATCTTGCTCATCTCCTCGTAGAGCCGCTTGTAGGCGCCGCTGCCCATGGCCGCGCCGCGGAGCTTGCCGAACCGCGCGTAGGCCTCCGCCGGCACCGGCATCGTCAAGGTGGTGTCGTTGGCCAATTCCATCTCCAGCTTGCCGACGCTGATCTTGTAGACCCTGCACTTCCGCCCGGCGACGGTGTCCTTGCCCTGCTCCTCGACGGTGAAGCTGTCGGCGTCGCCGCCCATGGCCTTCTTCAGGAAGTCCGGGGCGTTGGCCAGCTGCTCCTTCATCTTGGCCATCTGGACCTCCATCCCCTCCGCCGCCGCCGCCAGGTCGTCGAAGGACATCCTCTCGATCTTCTTGTCCTTGTGCTTGATGGTGTACATCACGCCCTGCTTGTAGTCGGTGAGGTGGTCGGTGCGCGTGCCCTCGTGGTTCAGCCTCTGGAACTGGGCGCTGTAGTACTGGGTGCTGGTCCCGTCGTTGAACTTCCCGGAGTTCTTGGAAACGATCGTCAGGTCCGTCGCCAGGGCGGCGAGGGCGGACAGGGCCAGGAGGACGGTGGCGCGCACGGGCACTTTCATGGAGGTCTCCGCAAGGAATACCCTGGAGGGTACGCCGGCGTGCCCGTTACGCCAATCCCCTGAAATCCGACCGTTCCCGGCGAGGTGCCCATGGCCCGCATTCTTGTGGTCGACGACAGCCGCGAGACCTGCGACCTGCTGGAGCTGCTGCTGGGCAAGGAGGACGGCGGGCTCGGCCTGGAGGTCGTGAAGGCCACGCGGCCCGAGGAAGCGCTCCAGCACCTGCGGAGCGGGACCTTCGAGGTGATGCTGTCCGACATCAACCTCGAGTCCCGCCTCGACGGCCTGGACCTGCTGAGGGCGGCCAAGCCCCTGAAGGTCGAAACCATCCTGCTGACCGGCTTCGGGACCCTCGAGAAGGCGCTCGAGGCGGTCCGGGAGGGCGCCTTCGACTTCCTCAGCAAGCCCTGGAACAACGAGGAGCTGAAGGCCCTCGTCAAGCGCGCCCTGGTCCGGCGGGAGGCCCGGGAGGGGCGACCCTCCCCCGGCGCCGCCGCCCAGCGCCAGCGCAGCATGATGGTCGGATCGAGCCCGAAGATGATGGAGGTCTACCGCACCATCGCCTCCCTCCAGAATTCCCGGGCGACGGTGCTGATCTCCGGGGAGAGCGGCACCGGCAAGGAGCTGGTGGCGCGCAGCGTCCACGACAGCAGCGACCGCAAGGACCGGCCCTTCGTGGCGGTCAACTGCGGTGCCCTGACCGAGACCCTGCTGGAATCGGAGCTGTTCGGGCACGTGAAGGGGTCCTTCACCGGGGCCATCAGCGACAAGAAGGGCCTCTTCGAGGAGGCCAGCGGCGGCACCATCTTCCTCGACGAGATCGGGGAGACCAGCCCGAGCTTCCAGGTCCGCCTGCTGCGGGTGCTCCAGGAGCAGGAGGTGCGCAAGGTCGGGGGCAACAGGACCGTGAAGGTGGACGTCCGGGTGATCGCCGCTTCCAATCGCGAACTGGGCGCCCTGGTCAAGGAAGGCAAGTTCCGCGAGGACCTGTTCTACCGGCTGTCCGTGGTCGAGATCAGGGTCCCGCCGCTGCGCGAGCGGAAGTCCCTGGACGAGAAGGGCGGGCGCGTGGTGTCCGACATCCCGCTGCTGCTCGACCACTATCTGGCGGTGTACGCGGAGAAGGACGGGACCGCCTACTCGCTGCGCGCCGACACCCGGCGCCAGCTGGAGGCCTACTCCTGGCCGGGCAACGTCCGCGAGATGGCCAACGTGGTCGAGCACCTCACCCAGCTCAGCCGGGGGCGGGAGATCACCCCGGACGACCTGCCGGCCAAGATCCGCGAGGAGGTCCGTGGACGCGAGACCCGCCTGCCTTCCGCGCCGGCCCCCCTGCTCGAACTGATCGAAGGCTGGGAGCACCTGCCCTCCCTGGAGGAACTGGAGCGCCGCTACATCCAGGTGCTGATGCGGCACGAAACGCGCAAGAGCCGGATCGCGGAAATCCTCGGGAAGGACCGCACCACGCTGTACCGCAAGCTGAGGGACCTGGGGCTCGGAGACGGTGGCGAGGATTAGACGGTGTGGGTTTTTGCAACGAGTGGCAATTTCCCACACCTGCCATTCTTCCCGAATATGAAATTAATATTGAATTATAACAACTTATATCATGGCTCGAATCGTGCTTTGACCCCCTGATCCGGCCGTGCCGGAACCCTTTGGAGAGATCGATGAAGAAGCTCGCCGCCCTGCTCGTGGCCGCTGCCCTGCTCAGCCCCGCCTTCGCCGAGGACGTGAAGAAGGCCGAGAAGCCCGCCGCCAAACCCGCCGCCGCGAAGGCTGCTCCCGCTGCCGAGAAGGCCGCTCCCGCCGCCGAGGCTCCGGCCCCGAAGAAGGCCAAGAAGGCCAAGAAGGCTCCCAAGGCCGAGGCCGCTCCTGCCGCCGAGAAGAAGGCCCTGACCCTCGAGGAGAAGAAGCCCGCCGCCGCCCCCAAGGCTGAGAAGGCCGCCCCTGCCGCCGAGAAGGCCGCTCCCGCCGCCGAGAAGCCGGCCCCGAAGAAGGCCAAGAAGGCTCCCAAGGCCGAGGCCGCTCCCGCCGCCGAGAAGAAGGCCCTGACCCTCGAAGAGAAGAAGCCCGCCGCCGAGCCCGCCAAGAAGTGCGACAAGTGCACCGCCGACAAGAAGTGCGATGCCTGCGCGAAGAAGGCGAAGAAGGCCCCCAAGGCCGAGGCCACTCCCGCCGCCGAGAAGAAGGCCCTGACCCTCGAAGAGAAGAAGCCC
>JAYRFV010000094.1:0-36353 GCA_041908165.1 Holophagales bacterium
TCCTCGGGGACCTGGCCCGCCGGCTCTGCGGCGTGAACCTGGAGATCAAGAAGGCCTCCTGCACCGTGGTTGCTTGGCAGGGTGACGGCTGGGTCCTGTGCGGGCAGTTCTCGCCTTCCGACCTGCGCGCCCTGGCCTAGGGACATGCGGAGGCCGGCCCCCAGTCTCGCCACCCTCGCCTGCGGCCTGAGGATCCACTACCGGCTCCACGGTGCCGCCGGGAAGCCCTGGCTGGTGCTCCTCAACGGCCTGCTCTCGGACCTCACCATGTGGGCCGGGTGCGTCACCGAACTGGCCCGGCACTTCCGCGTGCTGAGCTACGACGGCCGCGGGCAGGGCCGTTCCGATGCGCCCGAGGATGGGCCCTACGCCACGGCCCGGCTGGCGGCCGACGCCGCCGAACTGTTCGACCAGCTCGGAGTGCAGCGCCCCTGGCTGGTGGGCCTGAGCAACGGCGCGGCGGTGAGCCTGGAGCTGCTGACCGCGCGGCCGGCGGACTTCGCCGGCGCGGTGTTGACCAGTTCCATGCCCTGGATGGACTTCTCCATGGCGCTGAAGACCGGCCATTGGGCGCAGTCCCTGGAGCAGGGCGGGCCCCTGATGCTGTTCGATGCCGCCGCCCCCTTCCTCTGGGGCGACGCTTTCCTCGAGGCCCGCTATCCGGTGCTGCGCGCCTACCACCAGGTGGTCACCGGGGAGGGCCATCCAGTCCACGGCAACCTCCACCAGATCCGTGGCATCGCCGGCTGGGACATCCGTGACCGGCTGGCCAGGGTGGAGGCGCCGGTGCTGGTGCTGGCCGGGGCGCAGGACCTGCTCACGCCGCCGTGGAAATGCGAGGAGACCGCACGCCGGATCCGCGGCGCACGGTTCGAGGTGGTGCCGGGGGTCGGCCACGCCTTCCCGGTGGAGGATCCCAAGCGGTTCGTGGCGCGGGTGCTGGACTTCACCGGGGCGGGCACCATCGGGTGAGGAACCCCCCCCCGGGTGCCGCGCTCGGGCCCGCGCCTTGGCTTCGGACTCCGGATGGTCTATCCTGGAGCACTTCAACTGCACTGAATCAGCCACGTTCTTTCTTGGGGGGCGACTCCGTGTCCCCAGCCTCTTCCCCTGCAACTTCCTCCAACCTCCAGAGCCTGAAGGAGATGTCCATCGGCCGCCTGGCCGAGGTGGCCAAGGAGTTCGGGGTCGACAATCCGCTCAGCATGCGCAAGCAGGAGCTGATCTTCCGCATCCTCGAGGCGCAGGCGGCCAAGGAAGGGATGTTCTTCGCCGAGGGCGTGCTGGAGGTCCTGCCGGAGGGCTTCGGCTTCCTGCGCGCTCCCGAGCACAACTACCTCGCCGGCAACGACGACATCTACATCTCGCCGAGCCAGATCCGCGCGCTCAACCTGCACACCGGCGACACCCTGTCGGGCATGATCCGCCCGCCCAAGGAGAGCGAGAAGTTCTTCGCCATGATGCGGGTGGACGCGGTGAACTTCGACCCGCCCGGATCGGCAAGGGAACGGCTGCACTTCGATGCGCTGATCCCGGTCTACCCGACCCAGCGGATCAAGATGGAACGCGACCCGCAGGAACTGTCCACCCGCGTGATGGACCTCATGACGCCCCTCGGCAAGGGCCAGCGGGCCCTGATCGTGGCTCCGCCGCGCACCGGCAAGACCGTCCTGCTGCAGAACATCGCCAACTCGATCACCGCCAACCACCCCGAGGTCTTCCTCATCGTGCTGCTCATCGACGAGCGCCCCGAGGAGGTCACGGACATGCAGCGCCACGTGAAGGGCGAGGTGGTCAGCTCCACGTTCGACGAACCGGCCACCCGCCACGTGCAGGTGGCGGAGATGGTGATCGAGAAGGCCAAGCGGCTGGTGGAGCAGAAGAAGGACGTGGTGATCCTGCTCGACTCGATCACCCGGCTGGCGCGGGCCTACAACACCGTGGTTCCGCCCAGCGGCAAGGTGCTCAGCGGCGGCGTGGACAGCAACGCCCTGCAGCGCCCCAAGCGGTTCTTCGGCGCCGCCCGCAACATCGAGGGCGGCGGCTCGCTGACCATCGTCGCCACGGCCCTGATCGAGACCGGCAGCCGCATGGACGACGTGATCTTCGAGGAGTTCAAGGGCACCGGCAACAGCGAGATCGTGCTGGACCGCAAGCTCAGCGACAAGCGCATCTACCCGTCCATGGACATCCAGCGCTCCGGCACCCGCAAGGAGGACCTGCTGATCGAGGCTCCGCGCCTGCAGAAGATCTGGGTGCTCCGGAAGATCCTCACCAGCAGCGGCCCGGTGGAGGCCATGGAACTGCTTCTCGACCGGCTTGGCAAGAGCAAGAGCAACGACGAGTTCCTGCAGAACCTCCAGGAACCCGCAGGCAGGCGCTGACGGACCCTGCCGTGCGGGCGATGGTGTTGCCGGCGAGCGGAGGCCCCCTGAGGGCCCTCGACCTGCCCCGGCCGGAGCCCGGACCGGGCGAGGTGCTGCTGCGGGTGGAGGCCTGCGGCGTCTGCCGTACCGACCTGCACCTGGTCGATGGGGAGCTTCGGGATGCGGTGAGGCCGGTGGTGCCGGGGCACCAGGTGGTGGGCCGGGTCGAGGCGCTCGGGGCCGGGGCGGACCCCACCATGCTGGGCCGGCGCCTGGGCCTGCCCTGGCTGGGCGGCGCTTGCGGCGCCTGCGGGTTCTGTGACGGCGGCCAGGAGAACCTCTGCGACGCCGCCCGTTTCACGGGGTGCCACCGGGACGGCGGCTTCGCCGAGTTCACGGTCGCGGATGGTCGCTACCTGCTGGAGATCCCGGAGGGCTACAGCCCGGTGGAGGCGGCGCCGCTGCTCTGCGCGGGCCTGATCGGGTACCGCACCCTGCGGCTTGCCGGCGATCCCGGCCGGGTGGGAATCTACGGCTTCGGCGCGGCGGCTCATCTGGTGACGCAGGTGGCCCGGCACGAAGGCCGGGAGGTTTTCGCCTTCACCCGGCCGGACGACCGCGAGGCCCAGGCCTTCGCCCTCGGCCTCGGCGCCGTCTGGGCTGGCGGCAGCGACCAGATGCCGCCGGAGGCCCTGGACGCCGCCCTGGTGTTCGCACCGGTGGGCGGCCTGGTGCCGTCGGCGCTGCGGGCCGTCCGGAAGGGTGGGTCGGTGGTCTGCGGGGGCATCCACATGAGCGACATCCCTTCCTTCCCCTATGCGCTGCTCTGGGGTGAGCGGGTGCTGCGCTCCGTGGCCAACCTGACCCGCCGGGATGGCAGGGACTTCCTCGCGGTCGCCGGCAGGACCCGGCTGCAGGTCGAGGCGGTGCCCTATGCCCTGGAGGCGGCCGGCGCCGCCCTGGAGGACCTCCGTCACGGCCGGTTGCGGGGAGCCGCCGTGCTGGTTCCTTGACGATCCAGCCCGGGCGCCGGTTCCGGAACCTGCGCTTGGTCCCGGACCGGTCCGGCCCTAACCTGGGGGATTGCGAGCGCGCCCATGTCCTTCCCCAGTGAACCCTTCCAGGTCGGCCCGGTGGAGATCCCCAACCGGCTGGTGATGGCGCCGCTGCAGGAGAGCACCGACCGGGGGCCCCGCTCCGCGATCGCAGCGCCGCAGGCGCAAGGGCGTGGGAGGACGCCCCGGTGGGGCGTCCGATCGCGGGCTGCCAGGAGGCTGGCGTGATCTCGTGCTTTCCAAACGATCCGTTCAGGATCGGAAAGGTGGAAATTCCCAACCGGCTGGTGATGGCGCCCCTGCACGAG
Source organism: Holophagales bacterium (assembly GCA_041908165.1). Classification (GTDB taxonomy): domain Bacteria; phylum Acidobacteriota; class Holophagae; order Holophagales; family Holophagaceae; genus JACQZU01. Next base: position 3,730 of record JAYRFV010000094.1, read on the forward strand.
ATCACTGACCAGCCGTTCCGGCGGATGATCCGCGGGGTCGGCGGGGTCGGGCTGGTGGTCTCGGAAATGATCAGCAGCGAGGCCCTGATCCGCCATGCCCGCAAGGCCGAGCAGATGATGGCCTCCAGCGGCGAGCATCCCTATTCAATGCAGCTGTCCGGGGCCAATCCCGAGGTGCTGGCGGAGACCGCGCGGCTCTGCGAGGCGGCCGGGGCCGACCTGGTGGACCTCAACATGGGGTGCCCCGCAAGCAACGTGGTGAAGGGCGGGGCGGGCTCGGCGCTGCTGCGCGACATCCGGCTGGCCGAGGCCTGCGTCACCGCCATGGTCAAGGCGGTGCAGGTGCCGGTCACGGTGAAGATGCGCGCCGGCTGGGACCACCGGCAGAAGGAGCGGGCCGAGTTCCTGGACTTCCTGCGGATGTTCGAGGACGCCGGGGTCCGCGCCCTCGCCATCCACCCCCGCACCCGCTCCCAGCAGTACGAGGGGCAGGCCGACTGGACCCTGATCGCCCGGGCCGTCGAGGCCGGGCGGCCCTATCCCATCATCGGCAATGGCGACGTCAACACCCCGGAGGACGCCTTCCGGATGCAGCGCGAGACCGGCTGCGCCGCGGTGATGATCGGCCGCGGCGCGCTGGCCAACCCCTACCTGTTCCGCGAAATCGCCGAGCCCGGCTTCAAGGCCACCGACGCCATGCGCATCGACCTCACCCTCGCCTACCTAAGGCTGCTGCTGGAACTCCTGGAGCCGCGAGAGGCGCTGCACAAGATCAAGAAGATCGGCGGGATGTTCACCAAGGGCATCCCGGGCGGCGTGAAATTCCGCCAGAACCTGCACCTCTGCCAGGATCCCGAACCGCTGCTCGGTCAACTGGAGGCGTTGCGGGAGACCCTGGCGGCCTGATCAGGCCTGCCCAGGGGAGACGGCCTCCTCCAGCGTCAGGGCCTGGGTCGCGCCCCCCGGCTCCCGCCGGATCGGGCAGTCGGCCACGGGGCACCGTGGGCAGAACAATTGGGCGCAGGGATCGACGTGGGTGTGCAGTTCCCCCTCGATGCCGGCGGCCTCGAGGGCGTCCCGACCGAATTTTTCCGCGAGGTCGTGGCCCATCCGGATCGGGTAGATCTCGGGGAGGACGATGTGGATGTCGACGTGCGTGTAGCGGCCGCTGCGGAGCGTGCGCAGTTCGTGGATCGCCAGGATGTCCGGGGTCCGGACCTGGTTCATCACGCCGAGCAGCCGTTCCAGCGTGGCCGGGTCTTCCTGGTCGAGCAGGGCGGCGCTGGACTCGCGCACCAGCTTGAACCCGGTCCAGGCAAGCAGGAGCCCAACCCCCAGGGCGATCAGCGGGTCCAGCCACTTCAGCCCGGTGATAATCACCAGGCCGAGCCCCGCACCGATGCCCAGGGTGGTGTAGAAATCGGACAGGATATGGTGGCCATCGGCCTCCAGGGCCCGGGAGCGCTGCCGTCGGCCCTTGTGCAGGAGGTACAGGCCGAGCAGGCCGTTCAGGCCGCCGGCGGCGAGGTTGAGGGCGAGACCGGCGCCGAAATCGGGCTTCAGGTCGGGACCGTTGACCAGGGCGTGCAGCGCTTCGTAGACGATCAGTACGGCCGCCAGGGCGATGAGCCCCCCCTCGAAGGCTGCCGAAAAGTGTTCGATCTTGCCGTGGCCGTAGGGGTGGTCGCGGTCGGCGGGCCTGCCGGCGAAGACCACGGCACCAAGGGCGAAAACCGCCGCAACCACGTTGACGATGCTCTCGTAGGCATCGGACAGCAGAGCCGTGGAACCCGAAATCCGGTAGGCGACGTATTTCAGGCCCAGGATCGTCGATCCGGCCGCGATCGACAGCAGCGCGACCCGGACACGGGCGCTCTGGCTTGTTTCCGGATCGGCAGGGCTCATCTGGACACCATACCATCCGGGATCGAGCCGGGCCGGAAAACGAAAAAGAGAAGAAAAACTTGCGAAAACCGAAAAAAGAACGAAAATGAACCTGCAGCACGGGAGGCCCCATGCGACAGTTCGGCTACCAGTTCTCAGGCTACTTCATGGAATACGGGCCGGTGGAGGCAGCCAGTGCCGAGGAGGCGCGGCTGCTCATCCGCGCGCGGCTCAATGTGGGGCGCCTTCCCAAAGGCCTGCGCATCTGGGACCTGGCCGACCGGCCGCTGGCCCGGTGGAAGGTCGCCCAGGCCTCCTAGCCGGCCCAGTCGGCGAACAAGGTCGCCTGGACCGCGTGCCCCGGGGCGGCTGGAAGCGGGAATCCCGAGGCGGGGGCCCAGGGATGGTCGGGATCCCAGGGAGGGGGCGGGGGCATGTCGGGCGGCAACCAGCGGACCGCGGCACCGTGGCTCAGCGTCGCTGTGAAGTGCCGGGCGGCGCCGTCCGTGGGTACCGCAGGCACCCGCAGGATCGCCGTGGGCGGATCCTGCAGCACGGGGGTCATCGCGTCGGGAAGCCCGGCCCGGGCACTGAGCGGTGAGGGGCGGCGGAGGTCCGCGCCCAGGCCCGGGGTGAACACCGCCGGCAGCGGAGGCAGCGGCAGGGCATTGCGCCAGGGGAGGGCATCGCGCATGGCCTGAAGGCCGAGTTGCTTCCCCGCGTCCAGGTCCAGGCTGGGTCCGATCTGGACGGGTGCCTTCAGGACCCGTTCCAGGCTCCGCCGGAGGGACAGGGCCTGCTCGGCGGCCCGCATCCAGTCGCCCCCGGCAACCTGGAATTCGGCTCCGCCCAGAAGACCGAGCCTCCAGCGGCTGCGCCGGCGGTGGAAGGGCAGGGCCGCGGGCCATGCCCCGAGGGAGAGCCGGTGGCTGAGGGAGCGCTCAGCCGCAGCCTGCAGCTCTTCCATGCGGCGAGCGAGGAGGGCCTCGTCGAGGTGGCCGAGGGCCGACACGGGCACGACCACATTGCCCCAAAGCCACCCGGGAGCGGGCTCCTCCGCCAAGTCCGGCAGGCCCTGGACAGCCGGTGGCAACCGGGCCAGTTCCGGCAGCTGCCAGTGTCCCGGAGGATCCGGGATCCAGCCGAAGGCCCCGCGGCGCCATGCCTCACCAAGGGGGCCCTGGGGCGGCTCCGGGGCGTGGATCCAGCCGCGGAAGGTGCCGTTGGGGATCTCGGAGGCGGTCCCTTCCTGGAAGTGCAGCGTCAGCCCGCTGATGCCTCCCGCCGCCTCCCAGAACCCGCAGCGTTCCAGCGGGCCCAGGTCCGTGAACCAGGCCGGGGCCTGGTTCCAGATCAAGTCCAGGCCGCCCGGGAAGCAGCGCGACAGCTCGCCCAGGGTGCGGATGGCGCTCCAGGCCGGGGGGGCTGGACCTCCCGGAAGGCCGTCCAGGAGGTCCGCGGAGACCCAGGCCCGCCAGGGACCGTCCCAGGCGTGGCGGATCACGAATCCCGGACCCTCCGCAGTCATCGGGCCTCCCGGGGTGTGAACATCGGTCGCCCGCTTCCGCCGGGCACCATGGCCGGCTCCCAGCGATCGCGGATCCAGGCCGTGGCGGATCCCGCCGCGGGGAAGCCCTCCTCGCCCAGCAGCCGATGGCACAGCCAGGCCGCGGCGACCGCGCACCCGGTGCCGCGACGCTCGCCTTCCAGCCGCGGCCACCTGCCGACGGTCCGGGCGCCCTCCGCATCGATCCAGTGATCCTCGACAACCGGCAGGCCGCGGTGCCCTCCCTTGAGCCAGACCGCCCGGGCGCCGCGGACGAGGAAGGGATCCGCCAGGGCTTCGGGATCCGCCTCGACGGGCAGTCCGGAGGCCTTGGCGGCCTCCTGCAGGTTGGGAGCCACCACCCAGCCCCCCATCGGCAGAAGGATCCCGGCCATCTCCAGCAGTTCCTGGACGTCGTGGAAGGGCGCGCCGAGGCTCGGCGCCAGGATCGGATCCCAGATGCGCACGGGGGGTGCCAGGTCAGCCAGGGTTTGGGCCAGGCGCTGGAGGGCCTCGGGCTCGAGGGCGCAGAGCCCGACCTTGACGCCCCAGGTGCCGGTCAGGTGCACCGACAGGGCGGCCAGCTGCTCGACCGGGTCCAGGCGGGGTGGTGCGACCCGGCGGCAGCCCAGGCCGTTCTGAACGGTCTCCGCGAGGCTGACCCCCATGGCGTGGACCCCCAGCTCCTGGCAGGTGCACGCATCCCGCAGCAGGCCCGCACCCCCGGAAGGATCCATGCCGCCCAGGCAGAGGGCGACCGGAACCGGGTTGGACGCGAGGGCTTCCATATCGAATCCCTAGGTTGCCACAGGCCTCCGCCTGGTCGCGAGCCTGCCCGTCCGGCTTCAGACCTTGCGATGGGGATCCACGATCTCGGTGATGCGCAGGCCCAGGTTGTCCTCGAGGACGGTCACCTCACCGCGCATCAGCACCTTGTCCTTGGCCAGCACGTCCATCGGCTCGCCGGCGCTCTTCTTCAGTTCCACCAGGGAGCCCACGTCCAGGTCGAGCAGTTCCTTGATGCTCATCCGCGCCCGCCCGAGCTCGATCTCCAGCCGGAAGGTGGTGTCGATGAAGGGCATGAGTTCGCCGATGGTGCCCTCGAAGGTGGGCGCCTTTTCGGTGTCGGAACGGTCGAGTCGCTTGATGGCCACGGAAGGATCCCGTCAAAGGGTGGACCCAAAACCCCGAAGGAGCAATCGGCGTGCCACGCGGGCCGCTACTGGGCGATGGCCCAGTCCACCACGAGGATGTCCTTGACCGGCTTCTTCGGCTTCTTGTGCTTGGGGTCTTCCTTCTCTCCGGGTTTGAGCTTGGGCGCGAAGCGCTCGTTGAGCCGGTCCTTGAGGTCCTTGCGGATCGACTCCCGGGTTTCCGGGTCGGCGGCCTCCTCGACCGTCTTGCCGCTCAGGGCCTCCAGCACCATGGCCCGGATCGTGGAGTTCTCCACGGTGGGCTTGTCGCTCGCCGCCTGCTTGCCGAGTTCGGGGTCCCGGAAGATGAGATGCAACTCGCACTTGAGGAAGGCGTTCTTGCGCTGCGACTCCAGGTTGACGATCGGCTTCAGGACCAGCACGGCCGCGGCACCGGCGCCGCCGTGATCGCCGCCGCCCTTCTCGGAGTGCTCGTCCTCGTCCTCATCCTCCTCTCCCTTCTTCGCCTCGTGCTCCCCCTTGCCCTCCTCCTTGGCCTTGGCGGCTTCCTGGGCGGCGGCCAGCTTGGCGGCCTTGCGGGGCGCCCACCAGAACTTCCAGCCGGCGAATCCTCCCCCTGCCAGGGCCAGGACCGCAATGGCCACGATGATGATCTTGATCATCCCACCCTTGCCGGCAGCCTTGGGCTCGCTCGCGGGTTCCGCAGGGGCGCCTTCACCCTTCGCCATGGTTCACCTCCAGCACCGGATCGGCCCGGGGGAGCCGGAGGCTTAGAACCCGACATCCAGGGGCCATTCAGCCTTCCAACACCTGCGAATCCAGACCGGCTGGGATTTCCGGCGGCCGGTTCAGCGGAGAGAGTGTCTGGTGCTGGATCAACGGAATTGAACACCCGGTCAGATTAGGAACCTAAATCCGACCACAAAAAAAGCGGCTCGCCAGCACGAGCCGCTCGGAAAGTCCTGGAAATCTCTACTTCTTCTTCTTGCCGCCCTTGCCGTTGACGTCGTCAGCCAGCTTCTTGCCGGGCTTGAACTTGGCAACCTTCTTGGCGGCAATCTTGATCGGCTTGTTGTCGCGAGGGTTGCGGCCGGTGCGGGGCCCACGGCTCACCACGGAGAACGTGCCGAAGCCAACGAGGGTGACCTTGTCGCCGCCGCGCAGGGCGGAGGAGACGCTGCTGATCACCTGGTCCAGGGCCGCGGCGGCCTGGGCCTTGGTGATGTCCGCCTTCTGGGCGATGGCGTTGACCAGTTCGGCCTTGTTCATGGAAACCTCCAGAAATGGGGAACTCGGTCCCCAGAGTTGTGGAAACAAGAACATCCCCAACCGGAGATGCCCGGGAATGCGAAACCTACGTCCCACCACCACACCGAAACCCGGGCTGGCGTTGGATGTTGCCTAAACTGTTAGCAAGGTACGCCGGGGATGTAGGCCAGTCAAGCATCTCCGTGATTTTTTTTCTGCGGAGTGACCATCCACGGGCGTTTCCGAATGTTCCACATCCGTCGATGGCGACTGCCAGCGCGATCTAAGTGCAGGTATCTGCTTGAATTCCCGGAATTGCTGCATCTCCGCCGCGGGGAGCCTGTCGAAACGCTGTTCCACGGCCGATCCGGGCGCCAGCCACCCCGGCGGACCGACCCGGGGCCTACACTTGCTGCATGACCTTCCCGTTCTTCCTGCGCCTGGCCTACGTCGGCACCCGGTTCCACGGCTGGCAGATCCAGACCCGGCTGCCGAGCATCCAACGGGCCCTCTGGGACGCCCTGCGGGTGGTCGAGCCGCAGGCGCCGCTGCCCCAGGGCACGGGACGCACCGATGCCGGGGTGCACGCCCGGGCCCAGGGCGTCCTCGTGCAGGCCTCCAGGGCCTGGGAGCCCTACCGGCTGCTGGCGGCCCTGAACGCCCACCTCCCGGATGATGTCCGGGTGATGGAGGCCTGGGCGGCCCCCGAGGGGTTCTTCCCCCGCCAGCACGCCGCCGCCAAGCGATATGTCTACCGGCTCTCCGAGGGGCCGGCGGAGGATCCCTTCGACCACGGCCGGCGCTGGCACATCCACCGCCGGGAGCCCCTGGATCGCGCGGCCATGGCGCGGGCCGGCCGGGCGCTGGTGGGCCGGCACGACTTCAGCGCCTTCCGCTGCGCCGAATGCGCCGCGGAATCGCCGGTCCGGACGGTCCACCGGGTGGCGCTCGAGGAATCCGGTGGGCGGATCGACCTGGTCTTCGAGGGCGACCGGTTCCTCATGCACCAGGTGCGGATCATGTCCGGAACCCTGGTGGACGTCGGCAGGGGCCGGCTCGATCCCGCGCAGGTCGCCGGGATCCTCCGCTCCGGCAGGCGCAGCGGGGCCGGGCCGACGGCGCCCGCCGAGGGGCTCTGGCTGGAGAAGGTCTGGTACCAGGCGCGCTGGGGCCTGGGCGAGGCCTCACCCTGGCCCGAGCCTGACTGATCCGCCTCGCGTCCCTTCCCCGGTTCCGCTAACGTCATCCAAGGAACCCCCTTGCGCATCCTGGTCACGGGCGCCACCGGCTACATCGGTGGCCGGTTGGTGCCGCGCCTGCTCGCGCGCGGGCTCGCCGTGCGCTGCGCGGCCCGCGACCCGGGCCGCCTGCAGGGCCGGGACTGGCCGGGCGCCGAGATCGTGGCGGCCGATCTGGGCGACGACGCGTGCCTGGAGCGGCTCCTGGCGGGCGCCGACGTGGCCTACTACCTGGTGCACTCCATGGCCGCCGGCCACGCCTTCCGCGAACGCGACGGGCAGATGGCCCGGTCCTTCGGTCAGGCCGCGGCCCGCGCCGGGGTGCGCCGGATCATCTACCTGGGCGGCCTCGGCGACCCGCTCGAGGTGCACAGCAAGCACCTGGTGTCGCGCCAGGAGGTCGGCCGGATGCTGGCCGAATCGGGGGTGCCGGTGGTCGAGTTCCGGGCCGCGGTGATCGTCGGCTCAGGGTCCGCCAGCTTCGAGATGATCCGTCACCTGACCGAACGGCTGCCGGTCATGGTCACGCCGACCTGGGTCAACACCCGCTGCCAGCCCATCGGCATCCGCAGCGTGCTCGAGTACCTGGTGGAGGCGATGCGCCACCCCGATGCCGAGGGCGTCTTCGAGATCGGCGGCCAGGATGTCCTCACCTACAAGGAGATGATGCTGAGCTACGCACGGATCCGGGGGCTGAGGCGGTTCATCCTGCCGTTCCCGGTTCCGCGGCCGGAGTTGAGCAGCCGTTGGGTCGACCTGGTCACGCCGATCCCCTTCCGCATCGCCCATCCGCTGGTGGAAAGCCTGCAGACGGAAGTCGTGGTCCGCGACGACCGGGCCCTCCGGGTCTTCGAGGTGCGTCCAACCGGCTACGAGGAGGCGGTGAGACGGGCCCTGGCGCGGGTCGCCACCGACGACGTGGAGACCACCTGGGCCTCGAGCCTGGCGAGCCTGAGCCGGGACGTCCAGGAGGACCGCCGCATGGACCTGCACGAGGGGCTCCTGTTCGAGCGCCACCGGGGCCGGGTGAAGGCGGATCCGGCCCGTGTCTTCGAGGTCATCTGCCGGCTGGGCGGCGAGGACGGCTGGCCCTCCGGCAACTTCCTCTGGCAGTTCCGGGGCTTCCTCGACCGCCTGGCCGGCGGCGTGGGCATGCGCCGGGGGCGACGCCATCCCCGCGACCTGCGGGTGGGGGACCCGGTCGACTTCTGGCGGGTGGAGGCCCTCCAGCCGGCCCACCTGCTGCGGCTGCGGGCGGAGATGAAACTGCCCGGGGCGGCCTGGCTGCAGTTCGAAGTCCAGCCCGACCCGGCGGGGGGGGCCCGGGTCGAGCAGACCGCCTTCTTCGAGCCTCGAGGGCTGGTCGGCCACGCCTACTGGCTGGCCGTCCAGCCGCTGCACCGGTTCCTGTTCCCGGGCCTGCTTCGGGCCATCAAGGGCCGTGCGGAGGCTGGCCGGGACTGACGCGTCAAGCCTCCTCGGCCGGGTCGGCGGGTTCCGCCGGCGCGTCGCCCCAGGGCGGCAGCAGCTTGAGCAGGCCGTAGAGGATGCCGAGCGGCAGCAGCATCAGCAGGATCGCCGGCAGCAGGCCCTCGCGGGTGGCGAAGTCGAGCTTGTAGGTGGTGAAGCCGAGGAAGCTCTTGGAGAACAGCTGGCCGCCGATGACCACGTTCCAGCGCATGGCGAAGATGCCCATGAGGGTGAGCAGGCCGACCACGATGTAGATGCCCTTGCGCGCCGTCTCGCTGACCTTGAGGAACAGGGTGATGGCCAGCAGGCCGATCGGGACCAGGCCGCCGAAGATGATCTGCATGAGGATCTGCGAGTTGAACAGGTGGGTCTGGACCATGAAATTCAGGGTCTTGAACGACTCGTCCGCCTCGTAGGTGCGGTGCAGCAGGTCCAGACCCTCCAGCGTGAAGTCGATGATGAAGGCGAAGAACAGGAACTTGGCGATGGTGTCCAGGCACGGCATCTCGACGGGATGCTGGCGGATCCAGCTGGCGAGCATGTAGATCACCAGCACCGCGGCGATGCCCGAGACGATGGCGGAGAACAGGAACACGATCGGCATCAGCGGCGTGGACCACCACGGGTTGGCCTTGAGCGAACCGAAGATGAAGCCCACGTAGCCGTGCAGCAGGAAGGCGGAGGGGATGCCGATGATGGTCAGGATCCGGCCCAGCTTCTCGTCCAGGGCCAGGGACGCCTCGTCGATGTTGCGGACGTCCAGGGCCAGCACCCGGTAGATGAACGCCGTGAAGCCGGTGCCTTCCAGCCAGTACCGGACGATCTCCTTGCGGTAGTCGAGCCAGATCTCCAGGAGCAGGACGGCCATCAGGTACCAGAGGTAGACGAAGCCGAACATGGCCATGGCGCTCGACGTGTGCGGCGTCAGGTACATCTGGAAGCTGCGCTCCGGGTGCCCCAGGTGCAGCTGCAGCGGCAGCGGCGCCACCAGCAGGAATGCGAGGGCGGTGAGCAGTGACAGCCGGTAGGCCGGCTGCAGTTCCTTGACGTCGAACACCCGCACCAGGCTGGCGAGGATGAAGGCGCCCGCCACCAGGCCGGTGATGTAGGGGTAGAGCACGATCAGGATGCTCCACTGCAGCTCGACCTCGTTGGGGTACATGAAGCCGCGGACGGCGTAGAGGAGACTCTCGTTCATTTCGCTTCCTCCGTGGCGAGGGCGGCCGGATGGGCGGCGGGGCCGCTTCCGGGACTCCTGTTGATGGTGAATTCACCGAGCATCATGGGCACCGCCGCCTTCAGCATCAGCGTGAAGACCAGGAACCCGAGGGCGAAGATCCCCGCGGCCACCAGGACCTCGGTCGAGGAAGGCCGGTACTCGTAGATCTCGCCCAGCACGTCGGGGGTCAGGCCGGGGATGATCAGGCCCATGCCCTTCTCGATGTACACGCTGGCGTAGATCAGGACACAGCCGATGTTGAGGGTGACCCAGTTGGTCCGGGTCCTCGGGACGAGGAACAGCAGGAACGCGATGAAGCCGGTCGCGACCGAGGCCCAGGCGAAGGGCACCAGGGTGTTGTGCCCCTTCAGCCCGAAGAACAGGTACTGGATGTAGACGAGGTGTTCGGTGGAGGAGTAGAACTCCTTGAACGCCTCGGCGGCGGTGAGGAACAGGTTGAAGCCCATGGTGTAGGCCATCAGCTCGGCCACCTTGAAGATGGCCTCGTCCTTGATCCGCAGGCGGGTGGTCCGGCGCAGGACCTGCAGCAGGATCAGCAGGATGGCCGGACCCGAGCAGAAGGCGGAGGCGAGGAACTTCGGGGCAAGGATGGCGGAGTTCCAGAAAGGACGGGCTCCGAGGCCGTTGTACAGGTAGGCGGTGACCGTGTGGATGCTCACCGCCATGGGGATCGAGAACAGCACCAGCGGAAGGACGATCCAGGTCTTGTAGTGGCGTTCGGTGAAGGCGCAGAAGAGCATGTAGGTGACCACGAAATAGTTCAGCACCAGGTACAGGTTCAGCACGATCACGTCCCAGGCCAGCAGCGAGTGCGGCCAGTTGAGGCGGCCGACGATCGGCATGATGTGCCAGAACCGGTCGGGGCGGCCGATGTCCACCAGGACGAAGCCGAGGCACATGACCAGGGCGCTGATGGCCAGCATTTCGCCGAGGATGGTGATCTCCTTGATCGGCTCCCAGTCGTAGATGTAGGCGGGGATGACCAGCATGATGGCGGCCGCGGCGACGCCCACCAGGAAGGTGAAGTTGCCGATGTAGAAGCCCCAGGACACCTGGTCCCGCATGTGCGAGACGACCAGCCCGTCGCGGAGCTGGCCGGCGTAGGCGGCGGCTCCGGCCAGGATGAGCAGCAGCAGGAACCCGACCCAGACGTAGTAGTACCGGTTGCCGCTGACCAGCAGGCGGAGGCTGTCGAGCACGAAACGCCTGAAATTCCGCAACGCGCCCATGGTTCAGACCCCGTAGAAGTAGAAGAACCTGGGCAGGGTGTTCAGCTCGCCCTTGAAGACGAAGACCCGCTTGTGTTCGAGGATGTAGCGGATCTCGCTGTTCGGGTCGGCCAGATTGCCGAACTTGCGAGAGCCGGTCGGGCAGATCTCCGCGCAGGCGGGGTAGAGGCCCTTGCGGGTGCGCTGGATGCAGAAGGTGCACTTCTCCACGACGCCCTTGGCGCGCGGCCGGTTGCCGAAGTAGTGGGTCTCCGGGTTCAGTTCCTCGGCGGGCAGGTGCGGCTCGCCCCAGTTGAAGTGCCGGGCGCCGTAGGGGCAGGCCGCCATGCAGTAGCGGCAGCCGATGCACCAGTTGTAGTCCACCACCGTGATCCCGTCCGGCTCCTGCCAGGTGGCGCCCACCGGGCAGACCTTGACGCAGGGGGCCTTGCGGCACTGCTGGCACTGGACCGGCATGTAGAAGTGGCCCTCGCGGGGGACCTCGGCCGGATTGTAGTAGGGGTTGGCCTCCTGGAGGTCGACGCCCTTCTCCTTCTCCATCTCCAGCACCCGGATCCACTGGACCTGCGGATCCCGGCTCTGGTTGTTCTCCTTGACGCAGGCGTGAACGCAGCGCCGGCAGCCGATGCAGCGGGACAGGTCGAGGGCGTAGGCGAAGAGGGTTCCCTGGATCGGGGGCTCCAATCCCACCCGGACTTTCCTGCCGTACGTCTGCTGGTACTCCCGCTCGAGCCGGGCGATGACCTTCTTGACCTCGTCCGTGGAAAGCTCCTTGAAATTGCGCTGGAGGAATTCCTCCGCGCTCAGCTTGTCGCAACCGGTGAGGGCCCCGGCTACGGCGGCCACCGCCGCGCCCAGGAACCGGCGGCGGGAGCCGAGCGGTCCTGCGGGGCGGCCTCCCCTGAGGCTCACGGTCCTTCTGCGTCCGCTCACGGGGCACCTACTTTCCGGGCCCGGATCTGCCCCGGCGCGGCCGGCGGAGGCATGGGCTTGAGCGCCTTGAACCGGGGCGAGTGCGGATTGTGGCAGTGCACGCAGAGCAGGTACTGCTTGGGGCCGTCCCAGCTGCCGGTGCGCTTGCCGTGCACCCCGACCCGCCAGTCCCGGAACTTGTCGCCGTGGCACTGGCCGCAGAGCTGGTAGGAGGCGGTGAAGGCAAGCTTGTCGCCGTTGACCAGGTGCAGCTTGTCCCGGTCCATCAGGTCGTGGCAGTCCAGGCACCAGCGGCTGTCGGGGCCGTGCTTCAGCTCGATCTCGTCGTGCATGGCCAGCTTCCGGCGCCTCGGGTCCGGCTTCTGGGTCCGGTTGTCGTGGCAGCTGCTGCAGGGGAAGACCCCGTCCGTGAAGGGCGGCGAGGGCACCTGGATCTCCTCCGCCGGGGCCTTGGACGGCGCGGGCTTCGGCGCGTCGGAGCCGCCGGCCAGGAGGGCCAGTCCGGCGGCGCACAGGATGAGGGAACGCACGGTCACTCCCGCTACCGGACCGAGCCGTCCATGCCGTTGTAGTAGGTCTTTGAATGGGTGGCCAGGTGCGCCTTCAGCACCTGGACCTTGTGGGTGCGCAGCCATTCGTGGATGGGGTCCTTGGGGTCCTTGAGGTCGCCGAGGACCCGCGTGGCGGTCGGACAGACCTCGCAGCAGGCGGTGGTGAGGCCCTTGGTGATCCGGTGATAGCAGAGCGTGCACTTGTCGACGGTCTCGGTGCGCGGGTCGATGTAGCGGCAGCCGTAGGGGCAGGCCTGCACGCAGTAGCGGCAGCCCAGGCAGTAGCTCTTGTCGACCAGGACCGCGCCGTCGGGGGAGACGTAGGTCGCGCCCACCGGGCAGACCTGGGTGCAGGGAGAGTCGGCGCAGGCGTTGCAGAGCTTGGGCACGAAGAAGTTCTTGCTGCCGTCGCCGGCGCGGTGCTTCTCCGGAAATCCGTCGTAGCCGCCGTTCGGCGAATCCACCTCGGGGATCTCGCTGTCCGGCACGACGTGGTAGCGCTCCACCCAGGTGCGGAAGAAGAACGGCTCGAGGGGAACGTCGTTCTCCTTCTTGCAGGCGCGCACGCAGCCGCCGCAGCCGATGCACTTCTCGATGTCGATCATCATGGCCCACCAGTGGTCGAGGGCCTTGTAGGAGGGCGCGGCCTCGGGGGTGCCGGCCAGCACGTAGGGCAGGGCGGCGCCAGCGGCGCCGGTGAGGAACAGGGCCTTGCCGGCGACTTCGAGGAACTGGCGGCGGGCGAGGGTCATTTCTTCACCTCCTTGGCGGCGGGCTTCGGCGCCGTCCCGGCGCCCTTGATCTTCTGCGGAGCGTGGTGCGCGTGGCATTCCGTGCAGACGCCGCCGCCCATGTGGTTCTTCGGGTCGACCTGCCTGAAACCCCGGGGCTTGGCGACATCGGTGCGGTGGCAGTCCAGGCAGAGCGGGACGATCGCGGCGCCGGCGGGCTTCTGCGGCTTCGCAGCGGAGGGGTCGGCGGCGGTGGCGTGGGCGTTCTGCGCGCCATGGCAGGACTCGCAGGACAGCGCCGCGTGGCGGCTGCCCTTCTGCGCTTCCTCGACGTCGGCATGGCACTCCAGGCATGCCTTGCGGCCCGCGAAAACCAGCGGTTTGTTGCGGTTGTCGGCCAGGGAGCCGACCCGGTAGTGCCCCAGTTCGCCGAAGCCCTTGGGGATGAAGACCGCGCGCAGCAGGATGAACAGCACCAGGCCGAGCAGGAACAGGCCGGCGACGCGCAGGATGTGCTGGGAGTTCGGGAAGAGCTTCGGCATGCGGGGCCCTTTCGGAATTCGGTGCATTGAAAGACGAGAATGGAATCTGGAGCCCGCAGGGTCCGCAATGGGTCCGCGCACTGACCTGCTGGCCCTGGGAAGGTTGGATTCCTCAGGGCAGGGGACTGAAGGGTGGGTCGGGTTGGTGACCCTGATGGTAGCAACTGGATTGCATCCAGATGGGTAATGTTTTTTCGCCGCGGCCGCCACCTTCACGTGCGCCGTTCCTGAACGCAAGCTTGCAGACAGCCCAAGGCCAGGGCGGGGTCGCGAAGGCAATCCCGTGTTTAAACACTCGAACGATTAACGGATGGTTGAATCCGAATTTGAGCCAGGGCCAAGCCCACGCGACGTCGTGTTGTGACCGTCGGCACCTCCGGCGCGGCTCAGTTCTGCTGCAGAGGACGCCGGCCCTGCAGGGCGCGGTCCAGGGTGAGGTCGTCGGCGTACTCGAGGTCGCTGCCGATCGGCAGTCCGAGGCCGATGCGGGAGACACCCAGCCCCAGCGGCTCGAGGATGCGGGCCAGCCACGCGGCGGTGGATTCGCCGTCGAGGGTGGGGTTGGTGGCCAGGACGATTTCCCGAACCTGCCCGTCCTCGAGCCGGTGCAGCAGTTCGCGGACCCGCAGCTGGTCGGGGCCGACGCCCTTCAGCGGGCTGATCAGGCCGCCGAGGACGTGGTAGCGGCCGGCATAGCGGCCGCTGCGCTCGAAGCTGAGGACGTTGCTGGCCTCGGCCACGACCACCAGCACCGCCGGATCGCGCCGGGGGTCGCTGCAGATCGCGCACAGGGGCTGGTCGGCGAACCCGCCACAGGCTTCGCAGAACCCGACCCGCTCTGCCGCCTGGCGCAGAAGCTCGGCGAGGTGCTCCATGCTCTGCGGGCCTTCCTTCAGCAGGTGCAGCGCCATCCGCTGCGCGCTCTTCGAGCCGATCCCGGGCAGCCCCTGGAGGGCCTCCACCACGGCTTCGAGCGGGGCGGGAAGCTTCACGCCGGGCTCAGAACTTCATTCCGGGCGGCAGCCCCAGGCCCCCGGCCATCCCGGACGTGGACTTCTGCATGGCCTCCTCCGCCTTCGCGAAGGCGTCCTTGTAGGCCGCGAGCAGCAGGTCCTCGAGCATGGAGGGGTCCTCGGGGTCGATGGCCTCCTTGGCGATGCTCACCGACTGCGGCTCCTTGGCGCCGTTGAGGACGACCTTCACCAGTTCCCCGCCGGCAGTGCCTTCGACCCGCAGGCTCTGCTGGGTCTCCAGCAGCTTCGCCTGCATCTGCTGCGCCTGGCGCATGAGGAAGCGCATGTCCATGACCGCTCCGAAAGGCAAAGGGTAGCAGGGGCCGGGTTCAGGTGGACCCGGCTCCGGGGGGATCGTCCGGATCGGTCGCGCCGGAGTCCTGGGGCTGCCGGTGCAGGTGCGGGAGGTGGATCCGCTCCCAGTGCACCCGGCGCAGGCGCAGGGTCAGCCAGCGCATGCCGAAGAACCCGACCACCAGGGATCCCAGCGCAAGGGCGAAGCCGCCCAGGAGGTAGGGCCAGAGGATCGGCTCCAGCATCCGGTGCAGGGCCAGCAGCCCCTCCTTGGAGGCGAAGCTCCGCCAGCCGATGGCCTTCCACTGGATCTGCGAGAGGTCCAGGCTCAGCCCGCGGCCGAGCAGCAGGTTGCCGGCGTAGGCGGAGGCGGTGGCGATCGGGACCATGGTCCAGGGGTTGTTGATGAAGGCGGCCAGCAGCATGAGCGGACGGTGGAGACGCCTGAAGGCGAAGCACAGGGCCAGGATCATCCCGGTGTGGGTGCCGAGCAGCGGGTTCCACGCGATCGCCAGGCCGATGGCGAAGCTCCAGGCCACCTGCTCGGCGCTCAGTTCCGGATGCAGGATGTGGTCGCGCAGGCGCTGGCGGAGGGTGGGCCGGACGGGGTTCATCGGTCTCCTGTGGCAGCGAAGTGGTCGAACCCGAGGTCGGGCAGCGGCTGCCGGACACCGTCCCGGATCGCCAGCAGCGGCGCCGAAGCCTCCGGTATGGCCACCGCCACGGCGCGCAGGGCGACGCCCAGGCGGGCTTCGAGGGCGGCCTGGTCGAGGCTGGAGGCGAAGCAGCGGGCATAGTCCTCGCCCCCTACAAATTCCTCCGCGGCGATGCCGTCGGCCAGCACCAGGCTGCAGCCGGAGGCCAGGGCCAGCCGGCGCAGGTCGGTGCTCAGGCCGTCGCTGAGGTCGAGGCAGGCGTGGACCTCGGGAAGGGCGGCGAGCCGGGGCCCCAGGCCCAGGTTCGGACGGGGGTCGAGGTGGGCGGCCAGGTCCGGGTCGGGGCAGGCCGGGTCCCACCGGCGGCCGGCGCGGAGCGCCCGCAGGCCCCTCAGGCTGCGGCCCAGGGCCTGGTCGACGAAGATCCGGTCCCCCGGAACCACCCCGCTGCGGTCGAGCCAGCGATCAGCCCGCCCGAAGGCGGTCACGCCGAGGCCGATCCCTTCGGGCCGGCCCACCGTGTCTCCACCCAGGACCGGGATCCCGGCCTCCCGGGCGACCTCGGCAAGGCCCTCGAGGAGTGCGTCCATCCAGGCCGGATCGAGATCCGGCGGCAGGGCCAGGGTGAGGGTGAAGCCCACGGGCCGGGCACCGCTGGCGTCCAGGTCGGAGAGGTTCACCGTGAGCAGCTTCCGGCCGAGCAGCCGGGGCGGATGCCACTCCCGGAGGAAATGGGTGCCCTCCTCCATGAGATCCGTGGTCACGAGCAGCTTTCCGGCCCCGGGCACCCGGCCGCAATCGTCGGTGAGGCCGGCTCCGCCGGGGAGGAGTTCCTTCACCCGGGCCAGGACAGCCTCTTCGCGCATCGCCATGGCGCCAGTGTCCCACATCACAGTCGGGCCCGAGGCCAGGGGACAAGGGCGATCCGGGATGATAGGTTTAGGCAATCACCCGGCGGGCGTCCGGCGACCTGGAGGAATCTTATGGCCATCACCAAGGTTTGGATCGACGAAGGCTGCATCGTGTGCAACGCCTGCGAGGCCGAGTGCCCCGACGTCTTCCATGTCACCGACACCAGCTGCAACATCAACGGCGCCGTGCGCAAGGACGGCATCGACTCCGAGAACCGCGAGGAGATGTCGGAGCTGCTCGACGACAAGCAGACCGAACTCGAGGCCGCCATCGAGGCCGCCATCGCCGGCTGCCCGGTCGAGGTCATCAAGATCGAGAAGGCCTAAGTCGTCCGGGGGTTCCGCGCTGCGCGCCCACCCCCGGGCCCCCCGTTCGGGCCAGGCTGAGCCTGGCCCGAACGCTATGTGCGGGAATCGGCCTGCCCCAACGGTTCGTGGGGATCCCCGGTGATGAAAGCAAAGGCCCGGCTTTGCCCGGTCCGCGGGCGGGGGCCTTTGCGCGGGGGTGCGGGGCGGTCCGCCGAAGCGGTGGGCGCGCAGCGCGGAACCCCCAGATGGAATTCAGTTCTCGCGGAGGCCGACGTTGACCTCGAAGTCGCCGTGCTCGGTCTGGAACGGGATGGCGATGCAGGGGACGTCCCCGGAGCGGCTGATCATGTGGCCCTTGCCCATGACCACGGTGGGGATGGAGATGTTCAGCTGGAAGCCTTCCTGGATGAGCAGGCGGCGGGCGTCGCCCACCACGATGTTGCCGATTTCGCCGATGGCGTCCTGGACCGCCTGGCTCATCCCGCTGATCTCCTCCATGAGCATGTTGGAGGCGATCTTGCAGGCCAGCCCTTCGGGGACCGAGATGATGATCGACCCGGAAGTCTCGCCGGTGAGGCCGATGATCGCCGAGATGTCGTAGGTGGTGATCAGGTCCTCCTTCACGGAGAGCCCCACCTTCTCGGCCTTGATGCCCGCCATCATGTCCAGGCTGCGGACCGTGGATTCGATGAAGGGATTGATGTAGGCGACATTCATGGAGGTCCCCGGAGCTGCGGCTTCAGTTCCGGATCGGAACGGCCTGGATTAAGTTGAGTTTTGTTCTTGGGAATTGCTGGAACGGCGATTCAAGGGCAGGATTTATCTTTGGCAGCACGAAGGGATACAGGATGCTGGACCGGCTTCAATCCGAGCTCAAGTCCGCCATGTTGGCCAAGGACGGCCCGCGGACCCAGGTCCTGCGCATGGCCCTGGCCGCCTACCGCAACGAGGCGGTCGCCAGGGGCCTGGGGCCCCAGGGGCTCCTTGCCGATAACGATGCCCTCACCGTGTTCAAGCGGCTGGTAAAATCCCGAGAAGATTCCGTTCAGCAATACGAGCAGGCCGGCGCCCTCGACCGGGCCGCCGCGGAGCGGGCGGAAATCGACGTCCTCAAGGGGTTCCTCCCGGCGATGCTGGAGGGGGACCGGCTCGTGGCCGCCGTCCGCGAGGCGATCGCCGCCAGCGGCGCGGCGTCCCGCAAGGACGTCGGCCTGGTGAACAAGGCCCTCCAGGCCAGGCATTCCGGCGCCTACGACGGCAAGGCCGCCAACCTGATCATCCAGTCGTTGCTGCAATGACCCGCCACGAAGGACATGAAGGAGTACCGGCCTAGCTCGTCTTCGTGATCTTCGTGTCCTCGCGGTGATTCCTCTACCAGGATACCCATGAAACAATCCAGACTCCTGATCCAGACCCTCCGCGAGACGCCCCGCGACGCAGACGTGGTGAGCCAGCAACTGATGATGCGGGCCGGCATGATCCAGAAGCTCGCCGCCGGGATCTACAGCTACCTGCCGCTGGCCCTGCGCAGCATCCGCAAGTTCGAGCAGATCGTCCGCGAGGAACTGACCCGCGACGGCTGCCAGGAACTGCTGATGCCCACCGTGCAGCCCTCCGAACTCTGGGAGGAGAGCGGCCGCTGGACCTTCTACGGCCGCGAACTGCTGCGCTTCAAGGACCGCAAGGACGCCGGCTTCTGCCTCGGTCCCACCCACGAGGAGGTGATCACCGACATCGTCCGCAACCGGATCAACAGCTACAAGCAGCTGCCGATGAACCTGTTCCAGGTGCAGACCAAGTTCCGCGACGAGATCCGGCCGCGCTTCGGACTTATGCGGGGCCGCGAGTTCGTCATGAAGGACGGCTATTCCTTCCACGCCGACGATGCCGACGCCGACCGCGAGTACTGGGTGATGTTCGAGGCCTACAAGCGGATCTTTGCCCGGCTGGGCGTCAAGTTCCGCCCGGTGGAGGCCGACAGCGGCGCCATCGGCGGCAGCTTCACCCACGAATTCCACGTGCTTGCCGGCAGCGGCGAGGACGCAATCCTCAGCTGCGATGGCTGCGAGTACACCTCCAACATCGAGAAGACCGAGGCCCCCCGGCTGCCGGCAGGGGATCACGGTGCTGCGTTCCCGCTGCGGCGGGACCACTTCTGCACGCCGGGCGTGGTCGGCCAGGTCGAGCAGGCCGCCGGCATGGTGGACGCCGAGCACCAGGGGATGCCGCTGAGCCAGACCAGCAAGTTCTTCCTGTACCGGGCCACCTTCGCGGACGGCACGAGCCTGCTGGCGGCGGCGGTCCTGCGCGGCGACCACGAGGTGAACCCGGTCAAGGTCAAGAACTTCCTGGGGGCAGCCGAGATCGAGCTGATGCCGCTGGACGAGGCCGAAACCTTCACCGGCGCCAAGTCCGGGTTCATGGGGCCGGTCGGGCTCAAGGACGTGAGGATCCTGGTGGACCGCAGCCTGGAGGGGGCGGTCAACCTCACCTGCGGCGCCAACCGCACCGACTACCACCACTTCGGCCTCGATCCAGCCCGCGACCTGCCCGGCTGCCTCTACGCCGACCTGCGCATGGCCGCCGAAGGCGATGCCTGTCCGCGCTGCGCCGCGGCCGGCCGCAGCGGGCGCTACCAGGCCTTCCGCGGCATCGAGGTTGGCCAGGTCTTCAAGCTCGGCCTGAAGTACTCGAAGAGCATGGGCTGCACCTTCCTCGACAAGGACGGCAAGGAGCAGCCGATGGTCATGGGCTGCTACGGCATCGGCATCACCCGCACGGTGGCGGCAGTCATCGAGCAGAACTACGACGCGGACGGGATCGTCTGGCCCTGGCCGGTGGCGCCCTACCACGTCCACATCCTCAACCTTGATCCGGCGAATCCCGAGGTCGCCGCCGCAGCGGCCCGCGCCGAGGAGGAACTGGAAGCCGCGGGTTTCGAGGTCCTTCACGACGAGCGCGAAGGCATGAGCCCCGGCGCCAAGTTCAAGGATGCCGACCTGCTGGGCTTCCCGCTGCGGCTGACGGTCGGAGCCAAGGGTCTGAAGGACGGCGTGGTGGAACTGCGCGACCGCCGCTCCAAGGAGGTCCAGAAGCTGCCCCCGGCCGAGGTGGTCGCCCAAGTCGAGGCATCCAGGACCCGGCTCCTGGAGCAGATCGAAGGATCCCACGGGAGGTAGCGGTGGCCGCAGAAGGACCGGTCTTCCTCACCACCTTCATCGAAGGGGTGCTGGTGCACGGCCAGGCCTCCCCCTTCGTCCTGCTCGTGCCCTGCCAGCATGCCCCGCACCGCGGCCTCCTGATGCCCCCCCAGATGCCCTGGAGCCCGGGCTACCTGCCGCCGGCCCTGTTGAAGACCTTGATCGACCAGGGCTGGAAGATCCCCTTCCGCTTCCTCGACAAGTCCACCCTTCCGGTGGTCTTCGACGAGCGCACCAGCCGCCTGCCCACGCCCTGGCTGCTGCGCCTGGAGGGCCTGGAGGGCCAGCAGCGCCTGTACCTCACCCACCTCCTGCGCACCAAGGCGCCCGAGGAACAGCTGCCGATCCCGCCCGAGGGAGCCCAGTGGGTCAGCGAAAAGGCACTGCCCAACATCGACCTGCTCGCCGGAGTCCGGCACCTCTGCCAGGCCGCCATCCAGGCCGTCAAGGAAAGCTGAGCCCCCTGGCGAGGAAAGCGAAGGCCCGGCTGGGCCGGGCCTTCGCGCGGGGGTGCGGGGTGGTCCGCCATTGCGGTGGGCGCGCAGCGCTGAACCCCCGCTGAGTATCAAACGAGGTCGAAGGCCTGGTTGAAGAAGTAGGAGACCTCGAAGGCCGCACTCTCGGGGCGGTCGGAGCCGTGGGTGGCGTTGCGGCCGATGTGGGTGCCGAAGCGCTTGCGCAGGGTGCCCTCGGCGGCCTTGGCGGGGTCGGTGGCGCCCATCAGGTCGCGCCAGCGCAGGATGGCGCCCTCGCCCTCGAGGCAGAGGATGACCACCGGGGCCTCGGTCATGAAGGCCTCCAGTTCCGCGTAGAAGCCCTTGCCCACGTGCTCGTGGTAGAACCCCTTGCAGATCGCGGGCGTGAGCCGCGTGAGCTTCATGCCGCGCACCGCGAGCCCGGCCTTCAGGATGGCGTCGAGGATCTCCCCGGCGTGGCCGGCCGCGACGGCGTCCGGCTTGATGATGGCGAAGGTGCGCTCGATGGCCATGTGGCTCTCCGTGTCCAATCGTCCAGCTTACCGGGCGGGCGCAAACCTCACAACCAATGAAGTTCCACGGACGGCTCGAGAACCGGCAGGGCGGGGCTTCCGGCGCGGCGAAGCCCGTGCTGGGCTCAGCGGCGGAGGAGGGGTACAATCGATGGTTTAGACACTGGACGGCCCATGCTTGACAACCTTCTCAAGAAGATCATCGGCTCCAAGAACGACCGCGAACTGAAGCGGCTCTGGGGCAGGGTCCAGGCGGTGAACGCGCTCGAGCCCCGGATCCAGTCGCTCAGCGACGACGAGCTCAAGGCGATGACCCCGCAGCTCAAGGAGCGGGTCGCCGGCGGCGCCAGCCTCGACGAGGTCCTGCCGGAGGCCTTCGCGGTGGTCCGGGAGGCCAGCCGCCGCGTACTGAAGATGCGCCACTTCGACGTGCAGCTGATCGGCGGGATGGTCCTGCACGAGGGCAAGGTGGCCGAGATGCGGACCGGCGAGGGCAAGACCCTCACCGCCACCCTGCCGCTCTACCTCAACGCGCTGACCGGCCGGGGCTGCCACCTGGTCACCGTGAACGACTACCTGGCCCGCCGCGACGCCGAGTGGATGGGGCGGATCTACCAGTGGCTGGGGCTGACCGTGGGCGTCATCCAGCACGGCCTCACGGACGACGAGCGGCGCGCCGCCTACGCCTGCGACATCACCTACTGCACCAACAACGAGATCGGCTTCGACTACCTGCGCGACAACATGAAGTGGGAGCTCGCCGACTTCACCCAGCGCGGCTTCCCCTACGCCATCGTCGACGAGGTGGACAGCATCCTCATCGACGAGGCGCGCACGCCGCTGATCATCGCCGGCTCCTCCGAGGAGGACACCAGCAAGTACTTCCGCATCGACGCCATCATCCCCAAGCTGAAGAAGGACGTGGACTACAAGGTCGAGGAGAAGGACCGCACGGCCATGCTCACCGACGAGGGCATCCGGAAGGCCGAGGGCCTGCTCGGCGTCCCCAACCTGTACGACCCGGCCGCCATCGAGACCCTCCACGGGCTCAACCAGGCGCTGCTGGCCCACAACCTGTACAAGCTCGACGTCGACTACATGGTGAAGGACAAGGAGGACGGCAAGGGCCTCGAGGTGGTCATCGTCGACGAGTTCACCGGCCGCCTGATGCCCGGCCGGCGCTGGTCGAACGGCCTGCACCAGGCCATCGAGGCCAAGGAGGGGGTCGAGGTCAACGCCGAGAACCAGACCTTGGCCACGGTCACCTTCCAGAACTTCTTCCGGATGTACGAGAAGCTCGCCGGGATGACCGGGACCGCGGAGACCGAGGCCACCGAGCTGCACCAGACCTACAAGCTGGAGGTGGTGATCGTCCCGACCAACATGCCGATGGTCCGCAGGGACTTCGCGGACATCGTCTACTCGACGCACAAGGGCAAGACCCGCGCGATCGTCGAGGAGATCAAGCAGCTCCACGCCTCGGGCCAGCCCGTGCTGGTGGGCACGATCAGCATCGAGCGCAGCGAGCAGCTGGCCGAGGAGCTCAAGAAGGTCCGCATCCCCCACGTGGTGCTGAACGCCAAGCACCACGAGAAGGAGGCGGAGATCGTGGCGCAGGCCGGCCGCAAGGGCGCCGTCACCATCGCCACGAACATGGCCGGCCGCGGAACCGACATCCTGCTCGGCGGCAATCCGGTCGGCTTGGCGCGGCTCGAGGCCCGGAAGCGCAAGGTCGAGCTGTACGACGCCGAGGGCAAGGACACGCCGGCCTTCGCGGCCCTCGTCGAGGAGATCCAGGCCACCACCGAGCGCGAGAAGGGCGAGGTCATCGCCGCGGGGGGCCTGCACATCCTCGGAACCGAGCGGCACGAGAGCCGGCGCATCGACAACCAGCTCCGCGGCCGCTCCGGCCGCCAGGGCGACCCGGGCACCTCGCGGTTCTACCTGAGCCTCGAGGACGACCTCATGCGGATCTTCGGGGGCGAGCGGATCAAGGGGCTGATGGGCGTCATGGGCATGAACGACGAGGAGCCCATCGAGAGCGGCATGGTCGCGCGCGCCATCGAGAAGTCCCAGAAGCGGGTCGAGATGCACCACTTCGAGATCCGCAAGCACCTGCTCGAGTACGACGACGTGATGAACAAGCAGCGCATCTTCTTCTACGGCCTGCGCACCGAGATCCTCAAGGGCAACACCCGCGAGTACGTGCTCAAGATCGCCGGGGAGATCGCGGAGGGACTGGTCCACGACTACCTTCCGGAGAAGGGGGAGCGGGATTACGAAGGCGTCAAGGAGCGCATCGAGCAGCTGTTCGACCTGCAGGTCGACACCGAGAAGCTGGGTGCCCTCACCAACCCCGAGGCGATGGCCGAACTCACCCGCATCGTCCACGAGGCCTACCTGGAGAAGGAGCGCCGGGTCGGCAACGAGGAGATCCTGCGCTGGCACGAGCGGGTCGCCATCCTGCAGATCATCGACTCCGCCTGGAAGCGGCACCTGCTGGTCATGGACCACCTGAAGGAGGCCATCGGCTTCCGCGGCTACGGCCAGAAGGACCCCCTGGTGGAGTACAAGCGGGAGAGCTACGAGTACTTCGAGCAGATGCGCTTCGGCTACGAGGACGAGATCATCTCCTACCTGTACCGGGTGGAGCCCGAACCGGCCTACAGCATGAACGAGGACGACTTCTTCCGCGAACCCAGCGAGGTGGTCGAGCTGGGACCGGACGAGCAGGGAACCCTGGTGAACGTCTCGACCTCCAGCGACGGCGCCCAGCGGATCATGCGCTTCGATGTCGGCGGCATCGACGACGAAGAGGACGAGCCCCGCCGCGGTTGAGACCAGCCCGGCGGCTGCAGGCTGGAGCCCTTTCCGGATGCACGGCTCCGGCCGCGCGCGGGTCCTTTCTTCGCGCTCCAGCCTCCGGCCTCCGGCCTGATAGCCTGTGGGCATGGAACTCCTGATCGTCACCGGCCTGGCCGGGGCGGGGCGCCGGTCGGTGCTCTCCGCCCTCGAGGACATGGGCTGCGTGGCCCTGGACAACGTGCCCACCCAGCTGCTGGAGCCTCTGCTCGACCTGGAGGCCAAGCTCAATCCCGAGCGGGCCCGGATGGCGGTGGGGATGGACAGCCGGCACGAGGGCTTCGCCCAGGAGTTCGGCCCGCTGCTGGACCGCCTGGCGGAGCGCGGCAGGCCCGTCCAGGTCCTCTTCGCCGAGGCGGACAACGACGTCCTGCTGCGCCGCTACAGCGAGAGCCGCAGGCCGCACCACCTCGCCCCGGAGGGCGACCTGGCGGCCGGCTTCTCCCGGGAGCGCGCCCTGCTGGCCCCGGTGCGGAAGCGGGCCACCCTGGTCCTCGACACCAGCCGCATGACCCTGTCCCAGCTGCGCCAGCGGCTTTCAGCGACGGTGCCCGACCTGCCCGGCATGCTGTCGACCCTCCGCCTCTGCTCCTTCGGCTTCAAGCACGGGCTGCCCCCGGACGCCGACGTCGTCCTGGACGCCCGCTTCCTGCCGAACCCCTTCTACATCGCGGACCTCAAGGCGCGGACCGGGCTGGATGCGGAGGTCAAGGACTGGCTGAAGGAGGGCGAGGCCTTCCGGTCCTTCCTCGACCGGACCGAATCCTGGATCCGCTGGTCCTGGCCGCTGGTCCTGGAGGAGGCCCGGGCCTACCACACCGTGGCGATCGGCTGCACCGGCGGCCAGCACCGCAGCGTCGCCCTGGTGGAACTGCTGGCGGAGCGGCTGCGGCCGACGGTTCCCCGGCTGGTGACCCTGCACCGGGAACTGAAGGGCTGACGGGAGCCGGCCCCGGGGCGACCCTAGGCGACCGTCTCCTGGAACAGCACGTTGCGCTTCGCCAGTTCGGCGCGGATGAAGTCCCAGCAGCCCTCGCGGCCGAGGAACTCCGGCGGCGAGATGCCCCGCCGGCTGAAGCGGCCCTGGGCGACGGCGCGCACCGTCGCGGTGCAGGTGTAGCCGGTGGTGCGGGCCATGGAGGTGGTCCCGGTGGCCGCGTCGTAGCGGTCGAGGAGGTCGTAGGTGAAGGTCCTCGGGTGACCCTCCTCGGAGCCCTCGACGACCACCCGCATGACGGTGAAGTCGGCCTCGCCCTCCTGCATCTGCCAGTGCGGGAAGAGCAGCCTGCAGGTGAGCTCCAGGGGGATCACCGGCACGCCGTTCAACTCGACCGGGGTCGTGCTGAGGAAGCCGGTCTCCCTCAGCATCCGCATCTTCTCGATGTGGCCCGGGTAGCGCAGCGTCTTCTCCTTGCGGAAGGGGGCCTGCGAGGTCCGGATCAGGCTGCGCAGGCCGTCGGTGTTGAAGGCCTCGAGGGTGCCGACCCCGGGAAGGTCCACCAGCTCGGGTTCGGAGAGGGCGGGCCGGGTCACCAGCTGGCCGTGGGCCACGTAGCGGGCCGGGCGGGTGTATTCCTCGATGACGTCGATGGGGGAGAACCCGGCCTTGTACTCGTAGGGCCAGGTGCGCACCACCGGCAGACCACCCACCAGGCAGTCCCAGCGCTGGATGGAGGCCAGGCGGCTCTCCAGGTGGCCGAGGATGATGTTGCCGCAGCCCGGGGCGATGCCGCAGTCCATCAGGGCGATGCGGTCGCGGGCGACGTCCTCCAGTTCGAAGGGGTCCTCCTCGTAGAAGGAGATGTCCACGATGTCCTTGCCGGCCTCGAGCACCGTGCGCATGGTGCGGAAGCCCATGAAGCCCGGCACCGCGCCCACCACGAGGTCGGCGTCGGCGATCGCCGCCTTCACCGCCTCCGCGGAACCGAGGTCGGCCCGGCGCGTGCCGATGCCGGCGGCGGCCAGCGCGTCGAGGGCGTCCTGGCGCAGGTCCACCACCGTCACCCGGAAATCGGGAACGAGGTCCCTCGCCATCGCCGCGCCGACCCTGCCGCCGCCCAGCATCACCACGTGCTTCATGGAAGCCTCCCTGAATGGACCTCGATGCGAACCCCCCGGGCGAAGCCGGTCAGGCAGTCCATGATCCCCGCTTCCGGGTCAGGAAGTACACGGGAAGGCCCATGACCACGATCACCAGGCCCGGCCAGGTGAAGGCCGGCCGATGGAGCAGCAGGGCGCCCATGACCGCCAGTGCGCAGGCCAGGTAGAGCAGGGGCAGCAGGGGATGGAGCGGGGTCCGGACCGGCCGCTCCAGGTGCGGGCTCCGGCGGCGGAGCACGATCACCGCGGCCACGGTGAGGACGTAGAACAGCAGCGCGGCGAAGATCACGTAGTCCAGCAGCTGCCCGTAGCTGCCGGAGAGCGTCAGGGCGGAGGCCCAAAGGGCCTGGATCCCGAGGGCGAATCCCGGGACGCCGTGGCGGTTCAGACCCGCGGCCGGAGGCAGGAACAGGCGGTCCGCCGCCATCGCCTGGTAGACCCTGGCTCCGCTGAGCACCAGGCCGTTCTGGCAGCCGACCATCGACCACAGGATGGCCCCGGCCATCAGCAGCTCGCCCGGAGGGCCGAAAAGCGCCTTCAGGGCAAGGGATCCGACCCGGTCGAGGGGCGCGGTGGCGATGGCGGCGGGGCCCAGCACCCGCAGGTAGGCCCAGTTCGCCAGCAGGTAAAGGCCGCACACCAAGCTGGTTCCGATCAGCAGGGACAGGGGGATGGTGCGCCGGGGCTCCTTCACCTCCCCTGCAATGAAGGTCACCGAGTTCCAGGCATCGGCGCTGAACAGGCTGCCGGTCTGCACCACGAGCAGCAGGACCAGGAAGGGCAGGGTGGAAGCCCCGGACCCGCTTGAATAGGGTGCGGGATCGGCCGCTGTCGACGGCGTCAGCACGAGCCCGAACACGATCAGCGCCGCCAGGCTGCCGATCTTGGCGACGGTGAACAGGTTCTGCACCCGGGCACCGAGCCGGACGCCGAAGGCGTTGACCAGGCTCAGCAGCAGGATCAGCAGGATCCCGGCGAGGCGGGCGCTGGTGAGGCCGAGATCGTAGGGCCCCACCGCGATCTCCCGGGTGGCCTGCAGGGCGGGCAGGTGGAAGGGGCCGGCCAGCCAGCGCGTCTCGCTGACCCAGGGCAGGAAGGCGCCCAGGTACTTGCCGAAGCCCACCGCCACCGCGGCGATGGTGCCGCACTCGATCACGGCGAAGAAGGTCCAGCCGTACAGGAATCCGGTCAACGGTCCATAGGCCTCGCGAAGGTAGGCGTACTGCCCGCCCGCCTGCGGGAACATCCCCGCCAGCTCTCCGTAGCACAGGGCCCCGAGCAGCGTCATGACCGCCGTCAGCGTCCACGCAGCGAGCAGGAAGGAACCGCTGTGCCCCACCCGGACGATGTCGGCGGCGACGATGTACACGCCGCTGCCGATCATCGATCCGGCGATCAGCATGGTGGCGGAGAACAGCCCGACGTGGCGGCGGTAGCCCTCGGTCATGGTGGCTCCAGGATGGATCCGTAGAACCTAACACGGCATCCTGGGACCATGGCTCGGTCCCGGATCTCCCTCCGCCTGCTGGCGGCGACCCTTCTGCTCGCCCTGCCGCCGCTGTGGGGCTGGTGGTCCTGGACCCGCGGCGGGCCGCTGGCGCAGGAAGCGACGGTGCTGGTGCGGAAGGGCGCCACCGTGACCCAGATCGCCGACCAGCTCGAGCGCGACGGGGTGATCCGCAGCGCCACGTTCTTCAAGCTGTGGGCACGGGCGCGCAAGCTGCAGCTGCTGCGCGGCGAGTACACCTTCGCGCCCCGGGCCAGCCTCGCCGAGGTCTCGGCCAAGCTGCGCCGGGGCGAGATCCGATTCACGCCGGTGGTGATTCCCGAGGGTGCCCACGCCTGGACGGTGCAGCGCCGGCTCAAGGACTTCGTTCCCGAGGAGGCATTCTGGAGCCTCTGGCGGAGCGAGCGCCTGGCCCGCACCGCGGGCTTCGAGAAGGCCGAGAGCCTGGAAGGCCTGGTGGCGCCGGCCACCTACCGCCTCCACCACGCCATGGAACCGGAGGAGGTGATGCTGCAGCTGGTCGAGAGCTTCGCCCGCAGCGTGCGGCCCAGCCTCGAAGGCGGCGTGCTGCCCCCCTACGAGACCCTGATCCTGGCCTCGCTGGCGGAGAAGGAGACCAATGTCCCCGAGGAGTTCCCGCGGGTGGCCGGCGTCTACTACCGCCGGCTGAAGGTCGGGATGCGCCTGCAGTGCGACCCCACCAGCCTGTACGCCCGCTGGGCCGGCGGCGACCTGCGCTTCACCGCGCCGCTGCTGGAGGACGTGCGCCGGCCGCACCGCTTCAACACCTACACCATCGAGGGCCTGCCCCCCACGCCCATCGCCATCCCCAGCGCCCCCGCCATCGAGGCCGCCAAGGCCCCGCTGGACGGCAAGGACCTGTACTTTGTCGCCACCGGCAATGGCGGTCACCACTTCGCCCGCACCCTTCCCGAGCACAACAGGAACGTCGGCGTCTACCGCGCCGAGATGAGGCGGAAGAAGCTGGTCGCGGGGAGCAGGCCTCGACCATGAAGGGGCGACGGATCCGATGGAGGGGACTCACCCTCGACGCCCCGTCGCATCAGGGTGAAGGGTCCGCGGCGGTGGATGCCCCGCGATGGTGAGGGTCCGGCTCGATCAGCTCCTGGTGCAGCGGGGCCTCTGCGACTCCCGGGTGAAGGCGCAGGCGCGGATCCTGGCGGGCGACGTGCTGGTGGGGGACCGGCCCGTGACCAAGGCGGGCACGCCGGTTCCGGAGGATGCGGACCTGCGCCTGCGCGGCGAGGATCCGCCCTTCGTGAGCCGAGGAGGCATCAAGCTGGCCGCGGCGCTGGACCGCTTCGCCATCGACCCGGCGGGATGGACCTGCTTCGATGCCGGGGCCAGCACCGGCGGGTTCACCGACTGCCTGCTGCAGCGCGGGGCCGCCCGGGTCTACGCGGTGGACGTCGGCACCAACCAGCTGCACTGGAAGCTGCGCAGCGACCCCCGGGTGGTGTCGATGGAGCACTGCAACCTGCGCGAATGGGATCCGATGCGGATCGCGGAGTCCTGCCGGCTGCTGGTGGCCGACCTCAGCTTCATCTCCCTGCGGCTGGCCCTGCCGCCAGTGTTCGCCAGCCTCGCCGCCGACGCCGAGGTGGTGGTGCTGGTGAAACCCCAGTTCGAAGCCGGCAGGCATGACGTGGGCCAGGGCGGCATCGTCCG
The DNA here is from genome assembly GCA_041908165.1 of Holophagales bacterium. Lineage (GTDB taxonomy): Bacteria > Acidobacteriota > Holophagae > Holophagales > Holophagaceae > JACQZU01. The sequence continues at coordinate 33,025 of JAYRFV010000094.1, forward strand.
CGATCCTGCGGTCCACGCCCGGGTGCTCCGCGAGCTGTGGGAGTTCTTCGCCGCCACGGAATTCCCCCCCCAGGCCTGGGTGGAAAGCCCAATCCGCGGCGGCGAAGGCAACCGCGAATTCCTCCTGCACCTCGCCCGGGGGCGGATCGAAGGGGTCTTCGCCCCGCTGCAGGACGCCTGAGCCCCCTTCAGCTGTCCAGGACCGACCAGTCCACTGGTCCTTGCGTCGTCCCGGCCGGTTCCGGTGCGGAGGCCGGTGCGGCGGCCAGTGCGGCGGGTCCGTCATCCACCACCAGGTGCGGGCGGTTCCAGGTCTCCTGGGCGATCGGGCCCGAAGCCCCCAGGGAGGCGTTGACCGAGAGGGAGGCGAGGCGGGCATCGGCCTTGAAGGCCAGGGCGGCTGAGCGATCGCCGCTGAACAGGGACGCCGTGCGGCCGCGGGGGGCCTGGTTGACCAGCGCCAGAGCCGCCTCGAAGGATTCCACCTCCACCAGGTTCACGGTGGGGCCGTAGACCTCGTGTCCAAACAGCGCCATCTCGGGCCTCACGCCGGTCCACACGCAGGGCTGCATGTAGGCGCCCTTGGCGATCTCCCCCAGCGCCCGGTCGGTCCGGTTCTCCTCGGTCCACTGCTGGCCGCCGAGGCGCAGGGTGGCCCCCTCCTGGCGGCCCTTCTCCCAGTGCTGGCGGAACACCTCGGCGAACCGGGCGTTGAGCAGCGGGCCGAAGTCCACCTCCGGATGGGTGAGCGGGTTGCCGGTGCGGAGCGCTGCCGCGCCGGCCAGGAAGCGTTCGGTGAACCGGGGCGCGATCCCAGGGTGCAGGAGGATGTTGCCGAGGGAGGAGCTGCGCTGGCCGGCCCCGCCGAAGGCATCCGCCAGGGCCACCGCCACGGTCGACTCCAGGTCGGCGTCGGCCAGCACGATCATCGGATTGCGGCCGCCGGTCTCAAGGTCGGCGGGCACCAGGTGGCGGCCGCAGAGCTCGCCGACACTGCGGCCCAGCTCGATGCTGCCGGCGAAGCAGAACAGCTGGAAGCAGCCCTTCTCGATCCCGCCCAGGAAGTGCTTGCCGCAGCCGCCGCGACCTTTGCCGTTGACGGTGTTGACGACGCCCGGTGGCAGGCCGGCCTCCTGCAGGGCGCGCAGCAGCAGGTAGGCGGTGCTGGGGGCGCCGTCGCTGGGCTTCCACACGACCGTGTTGCCGAAATGGAGGGCTGAGAGGAGCTTGCGGCCCGGCAGGGCGAGCGGGGAGGTCTGCGAGGACAGGATCCCCACCACCCCGAGGGGGCGTCTCAGCAGGTGCCGGTCCGGGCCGGAGGCCTTGGCCTGGAAGGGCTTGCTGCCCAGGGCGGCGAGTCCCGCGCAGGTGTCGATGGTCAGTCGAACCTCGGCCTCGGCCTCCCGCGGCGTCAGGCCGGTCTCCCGGGTGATGACCCGGCCCAGGCGCCCCTGCTGGGCCTCCAGGATGGATTGGAGCCGCTCGAGCAGCTTGATGCGGGCCTTGGCGGAGCTGCGGGACCAGGCCGGGAAGGCTTCTGCGGCGGCCTTGGCGGCGCGCTCCACGTCCTTGGCGCCGCTGTCGGGGAACAGGCCCACCACGTCCCGGCTGTCCACCGCGGAGCGGGACTCGATGAGGCCCAGGTCGCCCTCCACCTCCCGGCCGTGGACGATGTTGAAGCCGATCAGGGTCCGGCCCGCGGCCGCCACAGAGGGATGGTTCGGCTTCAGGTGCATGGACGGCTCCCCCATGGGAAGAGAAATAAAATAAACTATTTCATTGATTGGATGGCGGGATTGAAGATCCGGCACGGCAGGGAAGCCGGGCAGGAAGAGCCCTCCCAAGGTGCATCGACCATCGGTCAGCGAATGTTGAAAATGGGGCGGTTCGGTGCACCAAGGAGGCCCCGGGTAGGATGGAGGCTCGTCCGGAGCCTGCTTGTTCGACACCCTTCCGATCGCCAGCGTCCTGGTCACCTACGTGGCCATGCTGTTCAGCCTCAGTGTCCACGAGGCCTCCCACGCCGCCGCGGCCTACGCCCTCGAGGACGACACCGCCAAGCGCCTGGGGCGGCTCACCCTGAACCCCATCGCCCACATGGATCTGCTGGGAACAGTCATCCTGCCCCTGATCGGCATGACCACCGGCCTGCGCGTCCTGGGGTGGGCCAAGCCGGTGCCGGTGGATCCCCGCAACCTGACCCGGAAGTTCCGCCAGCGGGTGGCCATGGCCATGGTCGCTGGGGCGGGCCCCGCCTCGAACCTCCTGCTTTCCCTGCTGTTCCTGCCGATCCTGGCGCTCTTCATCCGGATGGAGTTCCCGGTCGAGCTGCGGGAGGGAATCTTCTATTCGGCGATGGGGCTCCCCGTGGAGCGGTTCCTGAGTTCCGGCAAGTTGAGCACCCTGCACGTGTTCGCGCTGACCATGCTTGGGCGGCTGGTGATCATCAACGTCAGCCTGGCCATCTTCAACCTGCTCCCGGTGGGCCCCCTGGACGGCGCCAGCATCCTCCGCGGCTTCCTGCCCTGGCGCTGGCTGCCCACCTTCGACCGCATCCAGCCGACCATTTCCATCGTCCTGCTGGTGATGTTCCTGTTCGGGTTCATCGGGATCATCCTCGGACCCTTCTTCTACCTGGCCGACACCTTCTACATCGGCCCCTTCTCCCGCCTGATCCTCGGAGTCTGATCCATGCAGCGCGTCCTCTCCGGCGTCCAGCCGTCCGGTTCCCTCCACCTCGGCAACCTGGTGGGGGCCATCGAGAACTTCGTCCAGCTCCAGGAGTGCTACCAGGCCTTCTACATGATCGTGGACTGGCATGCGCTCACCTCGAAATTCGAGTCCACCGCGGACATCTGGCCGAACACCCTGGAGGTGGCGGCGACCTTCCTGGCCGCCGGACTCGATCCGGCCAAGGCCACCCTGTTCGTGCAGAGCCAGGTGAAGGAGCACGCCGAACTGCACCTGCTGTTCAGCATGATGACGCCGCTGTCCTGGCTCGAACGGGTGCCCACCTACAAGGAGAAGCTGCAGAACGCGGTGGCCGACCTGGGCTCCTACGGCTTCCTCGGCTACCCGCTGCTGCAGGCGGCCGACATCGTCATCTACCAGGCGCACAAGGTTCCGGTGGGCGAGGACCAGCTGTTCCACCTGGAACTCACCCGCGAGGTGGTGCGGCGCTTCCACTTCCTCTACCAGACCGAGGTCTTCCCGGAGCCCGAGGCGGCGCTCACGAAGTTCCCGAAGGTTCCGGGCATCGACGGCCGGAAGATGAGCAAGAGCTACGAGAACTGCATCTACCTGCGGGACACGCCGGACGTGATCCTGCA
>JAYRFV010000095.1:0-19759 GCA_041908165.1 Holophagales bacterium
CACCACCAGGCCGGAGCGCAGCTTGGGCTCGAACCAGGTGGACTTGGGCGGCATGATCTGGCCGGCGTCGGCCACCGACATCAGCTGGTCGAGGCTGGTGGGATACAGGCTGAAGGCGACCGCCCAGCCGTCCTTCACCCGCCGTTCCAGCTCCTCCATGCCGCGGATGCCGCCGACGAAGTCGATGCGCTTGTCGGTGCGCGGATCCTGGATGCCCAGCACCGGCCCCAGGAGGTTCTCCTGCAGGATGCTGACATCCAGGCCCTTGACCGGATCGTTGGCCGGGTAGCTTCCGGGCCTGGCCTTCAGGGTCTTCCACTCGCCGTCCAGGTACATGCCGAAGGTGGCGGGCAGGGCCGGGCTCTTCGCCTCGCTGGGGAGGATCTCGAAGCGTTCGGCCACCTTGGCCAGGAACTGCTCCTTGCCCAGGCCGTTGAGGTCCTTCACCACGCGGTTGTAGTCCATGATGTGCAGCTGGTCGTGGGGGAACACCACCGCCATGAAGCTCTCGTAGGACTCGCCGCCCCAGGGCTTGGGGTTGGCCTCCCGCTGGGCCTGGCCGTAACGGGCCGCGGCGGCGGTGCGGTGGTGGCCGTCGGCCACGTACAGGGCCGGAACCCCGTTGAACAGGGTGACCAGTTCGAGGATCGTGCGCTCCTCCTCGATCACCCAGACCGTGTGGCCGATCCCGTCGTCGGTGACGATGTCGATGTCCGGCGTGCGCTTGCGCACGTCGTCGACGATGTGGTCGATGTAGGGCACCGCGCGGTAGGCCAGGAACACCGGCTCGGCGTTGGCCTTCTGCTCGGTGACGTGGCGGGTGCGGTCGTCCTCCTTGTCGCGGCGCGTGTACTCGTGCTTCTTGATCAGGCCCTGCTCGTACTCCTTGACGCTGCAGAGGCCCACCAGGCCGACCTGGACGTGGTCGCCCATCCGCTGCTGGTAGACGTACAGGCAGGGCTTCTGGTCCTGGCCGAGCAGGCCCTCCTGGATCAGGTTCTGCAGGTTCTCGTGGCCCTTGGCGTAGACCCGGTCGTCGTGGATGTCCACATCCCCGGGCAGGTCGATCTCCGGACGGCCCACGTGCAGGAAGCTGAAGGCGTTGCCCGCCGCCATCTTCCGCGCCTCGTCGGTGTTGATGACGTCGTAGGGGACCGAGGCCACCTTGGCGGCATGGACCTGCTTCGGCCGGAAGCCTTTGAAGGGGAGGAGCTGCGACATGGGACCGTCCTTTTCGCGTTGTGCCGACGGCCTGGATCGCGGCCGGCGGGAGCCATTCCGGGGATGGCCCCAGGATAGAGCCCCGTCCATGTGGCCCTGGTCACACTTGACCGGGGTATTCACATTGAAAGCGAACAGTCGCAGGCATATTCACTTGAATGGAATATTTTTCGCCGCAGCGTCAGCCCGGTCCGCGCGGGCCCCCGGTCAGGACGCGTCCTGGTTGCCCAGGTCCTTGATGAGGGCGGCGTTCAGCAGGATCTCGGTGACCGGCAGGTCGAGGGTGCGCTCCACCCGGCAGGCGTCCACGAACTCGATCTCCGGGCGCTCCCAGTTCAGGATCCGGTAGGCGCTCTGCAGCGGTTCCAGGTCCCTCAGGGCGGCATGGATCAGCTCGCCATCCTTCACGTACAGGTAGCCCAGTTCATCCTCCTGGCGGACGGTCATGGTGCAGCTCTTCTGTTCCCAGTTCATCAGCTGCAGCAGGCTGCCCAGGGCGATCCCGCGCACCATCCCGTCGGGACGGCGCTGGGCGGCCAGCCGGATCTCGTCCATCAGCAAGGACAGCCGCGGCGGCTTGTTCAGGATCCGCAAGGCGCCGATGAACAGCGGCGTGTTCTGGTGCTCGGATTCGGGCAGGCCGGTCATGACCAGCACCGGGATGGACGGGTAGCGTTCGGTGACGATGGCGATCAGCTTGAAGCCGTCCATGACCGGCATGCTCAGGTCGGTGACCAGCACGTCCACCGCCTCGGATTGCAGGATCTCCAGGGCCTTCAGTCCGTTCTCGGCGAGCCGGATGCGGAATCCCTGGAGCCCCTTGAGGCCCATGCGGTACAGGTTCAGGGTGGCGCGGTCGTCCTCCACCACCAGCACGGTCCGGCTCGGCGCCTCCTTGGCAGGGGGCTTCCAGGCGTAGGGGTTGGCGTCCTCGCGGCTCATCCTGGCTGGAAGTCTACTCCGGGCACCGAGGTCAGGACTCCCTTCTTTCCCGGCCCTTGGGGATCTTGCGGGCCGGCGCGGGCTCGGCGGCGACGAGGCGCTCGGCGGCGGCGAAATCCGCCGGGCGCCGGGCCCGCCACTCCAGAACCCAGGCCGGCAGGGCGGCATCCTCGTAGTCGCGCACCTTGCGCAGGTGGCTGGCCAGCGATTCGGTGAGGGCGTCCTGCAGGTTCTTCGGCTCCGGGGGGATGTGGCCCTCGAAGATCGGCTCGTTAAGGTACCAGAGCAGGGTCTGCTCAACCGGCTTGCCCCAGGGGGCGTAGGTGCGGTCCTCCGGACCGCCCACCGGCTTGCGGGCGAGGTGCTCGCCGTAGAGGTAGTAGAACACCGCCTCGCCGTCGCTCCAGTTGCGCAGCACCTTGAAGGCGCCCTTCATCAGCAGGTCCTGGAGGTCCAGGTCGAGGGGCTTCTCGGTGCGGAAGTCCCAGGGCCCGACGTGGGCGTGGGCCACCGACGGGTAGCCGACCTCGGTGATCATGACCGGCCGGCCGAAGCGCACCTGCAGGGTCCGCGCCTTGGCGACGATCCACCACCAGGCGTCGCGGATCTGGGCCTCGCTCGGGTAGTCGTCGTACTTGGCGATGGGATCGTAGGTGTTCATCCCGATCACGTCGAGGCAGTCGCCGAAGGTGAAGCTGTCGTGGGCGTCGAAGTTGACGCTGTAGGTGATCTTGCCGCGGTACACCCTGCGGACCTCGGCCACCAGGGCGCGCCAGCGGTCCGGGAAGCGGTGGGTGGAGGCCATCTCGGTGCCGACGCTGAACCACTCCACGCCGCCCTCCTGGGCCAGCCGGGCCAGGCGGACGTTGAAGGCGGTGTAGTCCAGCCACCACCGGTCCCAGTCGGCGGGGGCGATGTTGCCGCGCCACCAGTCCGCATTCTCCGCCTCGTCGCGCATGTTGAGGGTCGGGAAGAACATCATCCGCAGCCGCCGCTCGCGGGCCTGGCGGAAGGTCTGCCGCAGCGCCGCCTCGCTGGGGCTCGAGGTCGGGTGGCGGAGGATCTCGCTGCTGCGGCCCGTGTCCATGCGGTAGATGGCCTGCAGGCTGACGCAGGTCGCTCCGGTGGCGGCGATCCGGTCCAGTTCCTCGTGGTAGTCGTAGTCGGGGAGGCCGGCATACATCCCGAGCACGATGCCGCGGGGCTGGGGCACCAGACGCCGCTTCTCGCGCTGGCGCACCACGAGGAAGGCCACCGGCAGGGCGAGCAGGGCGAGGATGGCCAGGAGGCGTCGGATCATGCGGGCTCCAGGTTCCAGGGTAGCGAGGGGCGGGGCCCGGTTCCCGCGCGTCGAACCCGGGAAAGTCATATATAATAAAAATACGCTATGTGACTTTTTAAGGAGATGCGCCTTGCGCCGCCCTTTGCCCAGATGGCTGGTCCTCGGACTGACCGGAACGGCCCTGTTCTCCCAACCATCGCCCCCGGGCCGCCTGCGGCTCCACCTGGAACTCAAGCAGGCCTGGGCGGACGAAGACTACCTGCGCCAGGGGCTGTCCTGGGTGGAGTGGGTGCGGGATCCAGCCGGGGCCCAGGTCCAGCTGCTCCTGGTGGTGGAACCCGCCGCCGGCGGCGGCAGCACGTATACGATCCGGTTCGTGGGACTGGGCGAATTCGCGGGCATCGACGACCGGTTCACCTATCCGGTCGCCCCGGCAAGCACGCCAGACACGGTGCGCCGGGGGCTGGCCACCCGGCTGGCGCTCGGCCTGGCACGGTACGCTGCGCGGTTGCGCCAGGCCGATTCGCTGGAACTGAAGGTGAAGGAGGGTGCCGCTCCCGAACCCGCCGCGGCGAAGGCAGACCCCTGGAACGGCTGGGTCCACCGGGTCCAGGCCAACGGCTACTTCAGCGGGGAAAGCCAGACGGCCTCCTCCAGCACGTCCGCCTTCGTGGGTTCCGCCAAGGTCACGGCAGAGGATTTCTACCGGGTCTCCCTGACGGGGAACTGGAACCAGAGCCGGTTCGAACTCGAGGATTCGGTCGTGCGCAGCGGTTCCGAGTCCTACAGCGCCGCTGCGGCCATGGCCAGGAGCCTCTCCGACCGCTGGACCTGGGGCCTGATGGGCGGCGTGGTCCGCTCACCCCGTTCCAACATCGCCTCCCAGATCCGGGTCGGCCCGGCCTTGGAGTACAACCTCTGGAAATATTCCGAATCCTCCCAGCGCCAGTTGACCTTCCTCTACCGTCCGGGGCTGCGGCGGAGCGTCTACATGGAGGAGACCCTGTTCGGGAAGACCCGTGAGAGTGACGCCGACAACAGCCTGGCCATCGCCCTGGACCTGAACCAGCCCTGGGGCACCGTGAGCGCGAGCCTGTTCGGTTCCGCGTTCCTGGGCGACTGGAACAAGAACAGCCTCGGCGTGTATGGAAGCATGGATTTGCGTCTGGCGAAGGGGCTCGGTTTCAACCTGTACGCCAGCTACTCCCGGGTGCGGGACCAGGTCGCCCTTCCGCGCAGCGGGGCTACCGACGAGGACGTGCTGCTGCGTCGCAGGGAGCTCGCGACGGCCTACCGCTTCTACGGATCCGTCGGCATCAGCTACACCTTCGGCTCGATCTTCAACAGCGCGGTCAACTCACGGTTCAGGAACGCCGGTTTCTGAGGACGCCGGTCGCGCAGGACGCTAGCCCCGCTGCACCCGCACCAGCAGCACCCGGGCGCCGTCCATCTGCAGGACCTTGAGGCGGAAGCCGTCCAGCACCACCTCGTCGCCGGACTCGGGCACCCGGCCGAGCATGGACATCAGCAGGCCGCCGACGGTGTCGAAACCGTCGCGGCCGAAGGTCAGGCCGAAGCGCTCGGCGAAGTCCTCGACGTGGACCTGGCCGGAGACTTCGAACACGCCCTGCGCGGTCTCGACGATGTCCGCGGGCGATTCGTGCTCGTCGCGGATCTCGCCGACGACCTCCTCGAGCAGGTCCTCCACCGTCACCACCCCGGACATCCCGCCGAACTCATCCACCACCACCGCCAACTGGCGGCGGGCGCGCTGCATCTCGCGCAGGAGTTCCTGCACCGGCTTGCTCTCCGGCACGAAGAAGGGCTGCATCAGCAGGCCCCGGACGGCCAGTTCGGGCTGGTCGGGGTGCTGCAGCAGGTCCTTGAGCAGCAGCACGCCGACCACGTGGTCGATGGTGCCCTCGTAGACCGGCAGGCGGCTGTGCCGGGATTCGCGGAAGGCTTCCCAGGCCTGGGCGGCTGTGGCGTCGGCGGGCAGGGCGAGGATCCGGGTGCGCGGCGTCATCACCTCGCGGACCAGGGTGTCGCCGAAGCTCACGACGTTGCGGATCAGCTCGCGATCCTCGGCCTCCAGGATGCCCTCGGCCTCGCCTTCCTCGAGCAGGGCGGTGACCGCATCCTCGGTGACCTCCTGCTCTTCCGCCTCGCGGCGGTTTTCGGTCTCCTCGCGCTCGATCCGGGCGGCGACCGCGGCCACCAGGATGGCCATGGGCGGGTGGAACGGGGCGTAGAAGGGGAACAGCCGGCGCAACCAGGCACCCGGATCCCGGGAGGTCAGACGGTAGGGCAGGGCGAAATCGAAGGTCCACAGGTAGCCCAGGGCGACCGCGGCCAGGATCCCGGGGCCCCAGGGCAGGGTCCGGAAAATCGACCACCCCAGGCCGAGGACCGCGAGGAGGAGGACCTGGCTCCAGATCCCCAAGCCGAGGCCGAGCGCCTGCGGCCGTTCGAGCAGGCGACCCAGCAGCCCGTCGCCGAAGGCCGACTCCTCCAGCAGCCGCCGCCGCTGGATCGAAGGCAGGGCCTGGAAGGCGGCCTGGGCCGCCACCACGGCGGCACGGTAGGCCACCAGGAGGATCAGGACCAGGACCAGCCAGGCAAGGGATTGGCTGCCGCCGGGAGGTTCGCTCACCGGACGATTCTAACCCGGACCGCGCGGCTCAGGCGCCGGCCCGGCGCCGCAGCTGCTCCTCGATTTTGCGCCGGCCTTCCTCGTTGATGCGCAGCCTGCGCCGGGTCGCCTCGCGGAAATACTCCTCCGGGTCCCGGCAGAGGCCGTCGGGAGTCGGGGCCAGGCCCTTGCGGGCGCGCGCGGCGGTGAGCATGGCATAGGGCTCGCGGGCAAGCTCCGGGCTCTCCAGGTAGAAGCGGTAGGTCCACCAGCCGCCGGCCAGGAACCAGACGGCCAGGCAGCTCACCGCGGCGCGCTGCAGGCGCCGCATCCGCTCCGGCTGCTTCCGCATGTCGCGCCAGGCCAGGCCGGCCCAGAGGTTCAGGCCGATGATGGCGGCGGTGAGCAGCAGGGTCCCGCTCCAGCCCTGGGTGCCCCAATCCCAGCCGGTGACCCCAAGGACGGCAGGGGTGAGCAGCACGCCGAAGATCAGGTTGAGGTGCAGCATGTACAGGAGCAGGCTCTCCTGGCTGGCGGCCACCACCGGATTCGGGCCCGGAAGCCGCGGCCGCACCCGTTCGAGGAAGCCCAGGAGGGCCCCGCCCATCAGCAGGTAGCCGAGGCGGTCGGCGACGCTGGGCAGGGTGGTGTTGTGGATGGTCTGCAGCTCGTTCCAGGTCCAGGCGCCCCAGGGGCCGTGCAGCAGCCAGCCGCCGCCGGGGTTCTGCACCCAGGTGCCTTGCCACAGCCAGGCTTTCTTGAAGGTCGAGCCGAACGCCCAAAGCCCAGCCCCTAGCAGGAGCAGGCCCAGCAGCCAGCGGCCCTCGCCCATCCGCGCCCGGCCGTCGGCGTCGGCCTCCACCCGGCCCCAGCGGTACAGGCCGCCCAGGAAGGCGCCGAAGGCCGGGAAGGCGATCCACGGGAACAGCGGGAACAGCGCCTGGACACCCCGGTCGGGGTTGCCGTTGAGAAGGCCGCGCACCGGCAGCCACAGGCCGTCGCCGACGCCGCTGCTCCAGAGGTACGGGGAGATGACCGGCACCCAGACCGCCAGCCCCAGCGCCACCCAGGTGTACACCTTCGGGTTGCGGATGATCCGCGCCAGCGCCTGCAGGATCAGCAGGCTGAAGACGATGCACTGGAGCACGTCGATCTTGAACAGCTCGCGCAGCTTCTGCGGCGTGGCGAGCACCGTCCACTCGGCCAGGGTGAAGCCTGGCGCGTGCAGGGCGTAGGCGCAGAGCAGGATGAAGCCCAGCCGCCGGGCGGTGTCCGGCCAGAACGGGCGCAGGCTGCCATCGGCCCGGAAGGTGCTGAGGCTGAGGCTGAACCCGGCGGCCAGGGTGAAGCTCGGCGCCACCAGGCCGTTCAGGTAGTTCAGCCACTCCGGGCGCAGTGCCGGCTGCAGCCAGACGTTGACGCAGTGCACCTCGATCATGACGATCACCGCCCACCCGCGCAGCTGGTCGATCCAGTCGCAGCGCTTCGAGGGTGAGCGGTCGGCCCAGAATTCCTTCAGCATGGGGCTCCCCGTCGGCGGGCTATTCGGCCTTGTCCAGTTCCTTGCGCATGACGCTGTGCTTCATGCCGTAGAAGAAGTAGATCGCCAGGCCCAGGGCCAGCCAGCCGCCCAGCCGCCACCAGTTGCCCACGGGCAGGGAGAACATCAGCAGCAGGCAGGTGAGGATGCCCATCACGGGCACGAAGGGGACCCAGGGGCAGCGGAAGGGGCGTTCGGCCTCCGGGTGCTTGCGGCGCATGATCAGCACCGCCGCGCAGACGATCACGAAGGCCAGCAGGGTTCCGATGTTGGTCAGGTGCAGCAGGAAGTCGATGGGGGCGAGGCCGGACAGCACCATGACGAACAGGCCGATCAGGATGGTCGACTTCCAGGGGGTGCGGAACCTCGGGTGGACGTCGCCGAAGAAGCCCTTGGGCACCAGGCCGTCGCGGGCCATGGCCAGGAACACCCGCGGGCCGCTGAGCATCATCACCAGCAGCACCGACGTGATGCCGGCGACGCCCGCGGCGGCGATGATGCCCTCCGCCCAGCCGATGCCCACCTTGCTGAAGGCGATCGAGACCGGGGCGTTGACGTCGAGCTCGTTGAACTTGACCATGCCGGTCAGCACCGCGACCACGGCGATGTAGAGCACGGTGCAGATCAGCAGCGAGGCGACGATCCCGATGGGGACGTCGCGCTGCGGGTTGCGGGCCTCCTCGGTGTGCGTGGACACCGAGTCGAAGCCGATGTAGGCGAAGAAGATGATGGCCGCGCCGGCGAGCATGCCCACCGGGTTCCCGCCCGCATCCACCTGGCCGGCCACGTGGTGGCCGAAGAAGGAGATCCCGGTCCAGCCGAAGGGCGCGAAGGGACTCCAGTTGGTGCGGCTGACGAAGAAGGCGCCGACGCCGATCACGAACAGCACCGCGGCCAGCTTGATGCCGACCATGGTGGCGTTGAAGTTGGCGCTCTCGTGGATGCCCTTGACCAGCACCGCCGTCACCAGGGCGACGATGATGATGGCGGGCAGGTTGACCATCGAGCCGGTGCTGACGAACTGCCCCGCGGCGGCGTCCCATTTCCACGGCGATTCCGCGAGCAGCTTCGGGACGTGGATGCCCAGCTTCGCCAGGACGTTCTGGAAGTAGCCCGACCACCCGGTGGCGACGGTGGCGCTGCCCACCGCGTACTCGAGGACGAGGTCCCAGCCGATGATCCAGGCGAACAGCTCGCCCAGGGTGGCGTAGGCGTAGGTGAAGGCGGAACCGGCCACCGGCACCATCGCCGCGAACTCGGCGTAGCAGAGCGCGGCGAAGATGCAGGTGATGCCGGCCACCACGTAGCTGAGCATCAGCGAAGGGCCGGCCACGTTGTGGGCGGCGGCGCCGGTGGCGACGAAGATGCCGGCTCCGATCACCGCGCCGACGCCCAGCGCGGTCAGCTGCACCGGACCCAGGATCCGCCGCAGCCGGTTGTCGTCCTTCATCTCCTGGTAGAGCATCGCCAGCGGCTTGCGGGCGAACAGCTGGTTCGGTCTGCGCGACATTCGGCTCTCCGGGACCCGGGACGGGTCGGTGCGGTGGCGGGGGATGCTCAAAGGGGCCAGTGGCTTCCAGGGATCTTACCCGGAGTCGAAGGAGGCGCTGCGTCCGGGCCGGCTCCCGAAGGGCACCGCCCGCCGGCCGGCGGGATTCGGTCCCGGCGCAGGCCGAGGTGCCTCGCCAGGTCGCCTTCATGGCCCAAAGGTCCTGATCCATCAGCATTTCCGTCACCGGCAGGGAACCTCCGGCGTGGTAGCCTCTCGCGAAATCCACGCGGGCAGCCGCGCAGGCAGTGGGGGTTCGGGGCATGGAGGACCGGCACGGCAGCGGGGGCGATCCCCAACCGTCGCAGCAGGAGACGGTTTCCGGGACCTTCGCGGCGGACGCCACCGAGGCGGTTCCCGCCGCGGCGGCCGGCCAGCCCGCGCCCGCCTTCCCGGTGCAGGGCTGGGACCGGTACGAGCCGCTGGGATTCCTGGGCCAGGGCGGCATGGGCCTGGTTTTCCTGGCCCGGGACCGGCGCCTCGGCCGGAAGGTGGCGCTCAAGTTCGTCCGCATCGAGAGCGGCCGCCACCTCCAGCGCTTCCTGGTCGAGGCGCGGGCGCAGGCGCAGGTGGACCACGCCAACGTCTGCAAGGTCTACGAGGCCGGCGAGGTGGAAGGCCGCGTGTTCATCGCCATGCAGCACATCGACGGCGCCTCCCTCGACGTCGCGGCCGCAGGCCTGTCCCTGGAGCAGAAGGCGATCGTCCTCAGGGACGCCGCGCTCGGCGTGCAGGCGGCCCACCGGGTCGGCATCATCCACCGCGACCTGAAGCCCTCCAACATCATGGTGCAGCGGGCGGAGGAGGGGGCGCTCCGGACCTTCGTGATGGACTTCGGCCTGGCCCGCGAGTGGAACCAGGACGTGACGGAAACCGGTTCGGTGCTGGGCACCCCGGCCTTCATGTCGCCGGAGCAGGCCCGCGGCGAGGTGCACCGGCTCGACCGCCGCACCGACGTCTACAGCCTCGGCGCCGCCCTCTACCAGGTCGCCACCGGCCGGCTGCCGGTGACCGGATCCAATCCGCTGGAGGTCCTCAGCGCCATCGGCTCGCGGGAGGTCCCCCCGCCGCGGTCGATCGCCCCCGGGATCCCCCGCGACCTCGAGGCGGTCATCCTCAAGTGCCTGGAGAAGGACGTCTCCCGTCGCTACGGATCGGCCCTGGCCCTGGCCTCCGACCTGGACCGGTTCCTGGCCGGGGAGCCGGTGCAGGCCCGGCCCACCGACCTCTGGCACCGGCTGCAGCGCCGGCTCCGCAGGCACCGGCGGCTGGCCGCGGCGGGCGCAGCGGCCGGCCTGTCGGTGCTGACCGTCCTCGGCGCCATCCTGCAAGGCCGCCGCGAGGCAAGGCAGCGCGAACGCCTCGCCCGCCAGTTCACCGAGTCGGTGGCGCGGATCGAATCGATCGCGCGCTACTCGGCGCTCTCCCCGCTCCACGACGTCCGCCCGGACCGGCAGGCCGTGCGCGGGCTCATGGTCCAGCTCCAGGAGGACATGCGCCAGGCCGGCGCTCCCGCCAACGGGCCGGGCCACTATGCCCTGGGCTGGGGCCACTGGATCCTGGATGACCGGGAGCAGGCGCGGGAGCACCTGCAGATGGCCTGGGACGCGGGCTTCCGCGAGCCCCGGGCCGCCTACGCGCTGGCCGTGGCGCTGGGCGCCGAGTACCAGGAGCGCCTGCTGGAGGCGGAGCGCATCCCGGCCGCCGGCCAGCGCGAGGCCCGCAAGAACGAGCTTGCCGTGCGCCTTCGCGACCCGGCCCGGTCCCTGCTGCGCCAGGCCGAGGGCCGCGATGCGCCCTCCGCCGCCTATCGACAGGCCCTCCTGGCCTTCCACGACGGGCACCTCGACCAGGCCCTGGCCGTCCTGCTGGCGCTGGGGAACGAGCAGCCCTGGTTCTACGAGGCGCCCCTGCTGCGGGGCCGGCTGCTCCAGGCGCGCGCCTGGGCGCGCTGGAACCAGGGGGACCGCGCGGCCGCCCACGCGGACTTCGACGCGGGCCGCGACGCGCTGGCGGCGGCCGCGGCCAGCGGCCGCAGCTCCCCGGCTGTGCACGCCGCGCGGGCGGAGCTGGAGCTCAACGCCCTCATCATGGAGAAGTACGGAAGGGGTCAGGTGGAGCCCGCCTTCCGCCGCGGGATGGAGGCCGCGAAGGCGGCCCTGGCGGCCCAGCCGGACCACGCGCCCGCCCTCATCCTCCAGGGGGCCCTCGCCGGCCAGTACGCCGAGTCACGGATGGACCGCGGGGAGGGCGCGGACGACCTGGTCCAGCTGACGGTCGAATCCGCGCGCCAGGCGGTGGCCGCAGGCCCGGCCCGGGCGGATGCCCGGGTCGCCCTGGGCAAGGCCTATTACCTGTGGGGCAGCGCCCGCCAGGAACGCAGTCTCGACCCCCGGCCGCAGCTTGCCGAAGCGCGCCGGGCCTTCGAGGCGCTCGCCCCGGAGAAGCGCGACTACGCCGTGGAGAACCACCTCGGGCTCGTCCACCAGACGCTGTCCGATTCCGAAGCGCAGGCGGGCCGCGACCCAGCCGAGCCGCTTGACCGCGCGATCGAAGCCTACCGGAGGGCGACCCTGCTGGAACCGCGCCTGCTGCCGGCCTGGATCAACCTGGGAACCTGCCTGCAGCAGCGCGCGGCCCTGCCGGGCGCCCGCGCCCCGGAGGAGGACCTCCGCGCCGCCCTCGCCGGGCTCGAACAGGCGCACCGGATCAACCCCAGCCACTTCGTCCCCTGCTTCGTGGAAGGCAAGGTGCGCCACGACCTCGCGCTCCGGCGCCGCGACCGGGGCGAGGACCCGGCCGCGGACCTGCAGCGGGCCGTGGAGGCCTACCGGCGGGGCCTCGCCATCAACCCGCGGATCCCGCACCTGCACAACGGCCTGGGGCTGGCCCTGCTCCTGCAGGCACGCCACGCCTGGGACTCCGGCGCCGCCTCCGGGACGGCGCTGGCCGCCGCCCAGGCCTCCTTCGAACGGGCGGTGGCGGTGGCCCCCGACCAGGTGTTCGGGTACCTGAACCTGGGTGACCTGCTGATCTGGAGGGCACGCACCGAACCCGGTGGCCGGCGGCTCCTCGGCGAGGCGGAACGCTGGTTGAGGCGCGGCCTCCGGGCGGCGCCCGGCCACCGCGGAACGCTGGCCAACCTGGGCCGCCTCGAGGCCGTGCGCATCGAGGTCGCGGGAGGCGATCCCGCGCAGGCCGCCGCCGCCGGCGAGGCCCTGCTGGCGAAGGCCCTCGCCGCGAACCCACGGGACCGGGACTGCCTCCAGTACCTGGGAGAGCTCCGGCTGGCGGGGGTGTCCTGGAAGGTGCCGCGCCAGCGGGCCGCGACCGAGGACTTCCGGCGGGCGGCGGAGCCCCTGCGTCAGGCCCTCCAGGTGTCGCCGGGCTCCTCCGAGACGGCGCTGGTCCTGGCCCGCCTCCTGGGCCTCAAGGCCACCTGGGAAGGCGCCCACGGCCTGGATCCAGGCCCCAGCATCCGCGAGGCGCGGGACATCCTGGAGCGGTTGGGGAACGCCCGGCCGCGCTGGGGTGAGCCCCTGGCCATCCTCGGCGGGCTCGCGGCCGTCGAGGCCGGCTCCCTTCCCGCCTCGGCCCGCGGCGCCCGGGCCCAGGAGGCCGACCGCCTGTTCGAACAGGCCTTCGCCCTCAACCGGAACCTCGCCGAACCCTGGAAGCCGCAGGCGGCGCAGGTCCAGGCCTGGCGGAAGGCCGCGGAATCCGGCCGACCGCCGGAACCGGTCAGCCGCTGACCTTGATGCTTCCAGTGCCGGTGGTGGACTGCTGTCCGGGCTTCCGGGAAGGAGCGCCCGTCTGGGTTTCCGGCTCCCGTTCAGCGGATTCCTGGGACGGGGCCGTCGAGTCGGCGGTCTGTTCGCGGCGCGATTGCGTGGACATCGATACCTCCGGGAGGTGGGGGGAAGGGAGGGACCGGAGGGTTCTGGATCCGGTCACGATGCCCAAGGGTAGGCCTCTTTGTGGCGATGATGAAAAATAATTCCTAAAAAAATGATTTTATTTTCATAGATGAGCCAAATGTGTTCTAGGTGGGGGCTGCCGGGCGCCCAAGCTCGAAGGGCGACCGGTACGCCGGCCCCCCGGCAACGACGCCGGCGCCCGGCCCGGCAGAGGAGCCGGGCCGGACGCCGTTCAAGCTCGAGATCCGACGCAGCCGGGAGGAACCCCGGCTCAGGCCTGCAGGGCCTTGCGGATCGCCGCCTCGATCAGGCCGGGGCGCACCTCGGCGAGGTCGTAGGTGGCGCGCACCATCGGCTTGTTCACCTTGAGCACCCGGGTGATGTCGATGGGCGTGGCGCTCAGCACCACGTCGCAGGGGGTGGCCTCGATGGTGGCTTCCAGGTCCTTGATCTGCGCCTCGCCGTAGCCCATGGCGGGGAGGATGCCCTGGGCGTTCGGGTACTTGCGGTAGGTGGCGGCGATCGAGGCCACGGCGTAGGGGGTCGGGTCGACGATCACCTCGGCGCCGACGTTGCGCGCGGCGACCACGCCGGCGCCGTAGCTCATGGAGCCGTGGGTCAGGGTGGGGCCGTCCTCGATGACCAGCGCCTTCCGGCCCTTGACCAGCTCGGGCCTCTGGCAGCTGACCGGGCTGTTGGCGCGGATCACCGCGGCGCCCGGGTTGAGCTGGCGGGCGGCATCCTCGATGGCGCCGATGTTCTTCTCGTCGGCGGTGTCGCACTTGTTGATCACGATGACGTCGGCCATGCGGAAGTTGGCCTCGCCCGGGTGGTAGGTCTGCTCGTGGCCGGCCCGGTGCGGGTCGGCGATGCAGATGTGCATCGCGCACTTGTAGAAGGGCAGGTCGTTGTTGCCGCCGTCCCAGAGCACCACGTCGGCCTCCTGCTCGGCGGCGCGGATGATCTGCTCGTAGTCGACGCCGGCGTACACCACGAAGCCGTTGTCGATGTGCGGCTCGTACTCCTCGCGCTCCTCGATGGTGCACTCGTGCTTGTCCAGGTCGGCATAGGTGGCGAAGCGCTGGCAGGCCTGCCTGGCCAGGTCGCCGTAGGGCATCGGATGGCGGATGGCGACCACCTTCTTCCCGAGCTTCTTGAGGATGTTGCTGATGTAGCGGGTGGTCTGGCTCTTGCCCGCGCCGGTGCGGACGGCGGTGATGGCGATGACCGGCTTGGAGGAGGCGATCATGGTCTTGTCCGCGCCCAGCAGCTCGAAGTCGACGCCGCGGGCGATGCAGAAGCTGGCCAGGTGCATGACCGTCTGGTGGGTCACGTCGGAGTAGGAGAACACCGCCACGTCGGGCTTCAGCTCCGCGATGACCTTGCCGAGGTCGCTCTCGTCGAAGATCGGGATGCCCTCCGGGTACAGGCGCCCGGCCAGCACCGCCGGGTACTTGCGGCCGGCGATGTCGGGGATCTGGGTGGCGGTGAAGGCGACCACCTCGAAGGCGGGATTGTCGCGGTACACCGTGTTGAAGTTGTGGAAGTCGCGGCCTGCGGCTCCCAGGATGACGACGCGGCGAGCTTCGCTCATGAAACACCCTGTGGTCTACGAGGCGCCGACACGCTCACGGGTGGCAGTCCTGGCAGGATCCTCGGACTTGGGCAGAATATCGGAACGGGGCCGGGCGCCCCGCCTCCTTGTGGCGAAGGTCACAGGGAGGGACCTCCGGAGGGCCGGTGCCTGCAGGAATCCCGTCCTGGCTGCAGCTGCGCGCTGCGCTGCTGCCCTGCCGGGGCTGCCTCGGGCCGCTGAAGGAGGGCGCCCGGGCCGGCATCTGCCGGACCTGCTGGGAGGGCCTGGTGGAGCTTCCCGACCTGCGCTGCCCGCGCTGCGCCCTGGGGCACGACGGGCCCTGTCCGGATCCGGTGGACTGGGAGCGCGGCGATGCACTCTGGGACTACCACGGCGGCCGCCCCGCCCTGGGGGCCCTGCTGGTGCCGGGCATCAAGGCGGGCGAGGCCGGCTGGCGCGGGGCCCTGCTCGACCAGGCCCGGGAGGCCCCGCTGCCGGCCTGGGCCGGCGCAGTCGACGCGGTGGTGCCGGTGCCGACGCTCCCGCACCGGCGGCTGCTGCGCGGCTTCGACCTCGCCGAGGAGTGGGCCGGGCTCCTCGGCCGGCGCCTCGGCCGGCCGCGCCTCAAGGTGCTGTCCAGACGGTGGCGTTCGCGCGCCCAGACCGGGCGCACGGAATCGGAGCGGCGGCGCCTGCCCCGGGGCGCCTTCGGGCTCCGCGCCGGGGCGGCTGGATTGTCCCTGCTGCTGGTGGACGACGTCTGGACCACCGGCGCGACGCTGCAGCGCTGCGCCCAGGCGCTGCGGGCGGGGCAGGCCCGCGAGGTCTCGGTGCTGACCCTGTTCCGTGCGACCTGAACCGGTCTCAGCGGCGCTTCCAGAGGTCCCAGGGGCGCGTGCCGATCAGCAGGTTGATGCTGTCCCCGCCGCTGCGCAGGGGCCGGCCTTCCACGGCCCGCCAGGCGCGGCCGGCGGCGACCTCGACGTAGAACCGGCCGATCTCCGTGCGCAGACTCGCACCCAGGGCGCGGACCCGGGTGCCCTCGCGCAGGTCCCGCGGCTCGCCGCTGCCGAACCAGCCCAGGTCGATCCGCGGCTCGAGCCAGGTGTTGAAGCCGAACATGTCGGCCAGCCGCAGCGGCAGGCCGGCCCGCCCCACGGCGAAGTTGGGGGCGAGGAAGCCGGCGCTGCGGGTGCCCACCAGGAAGGCCGGCCCGCCGATGCTGTACCAGCGCTCCAGCGGCAGGTTCCAGCCCAGGCCGGTCTCCGCATCCAGGTGGACGCTCATCCCCGCCAGCAGCGGGACGTAGCTGCGGCCGCGGCCGTAGAACCACTGGTAGCGGTCGCGGGCGCCGGTCTCGTGCAGGGTCGCGCCCTGGCCGGCGAAGAAGCGCCCCATGCGCCCCCGGGTGGGAAAGGTGTAGCGGTCGAAGTCGTCCCATTCCGCGGAGGCCTGGAGCTGGTTCGAGGCGCGGGCCGCAAGGCCGTCGAGGTTCGGGAGCAGGTCGCTCCAGCGCCGGGTGAGGTCGAGGCGCCAGTGGCCGCGGTCGCCGCCCCCGAAGCGCTGCTGCAGGCCGACGCCCAGGTCGCGGGCGCGCAGGGTGCGGTCGGCGAGGATCGCGGCGAAGGGGGAGAGCAGGGCCTCTTCGCCCAGGCTCTCCGGCAGGAAGCGCTGCTGGAAGGTGCTGGCGAACAGCCGGAAGGAGACCCGCGGCGCGCTGCGCACGGCGCGGGCCGCCTGGAAGGACACCGCATCCTGGAGGTGGTTGGTGGAGGCCTGCAGGTCGAAGCTGCTGCCGGTTCCCAGGAAGTTCTGCACGTGGGTGTCCAGGCCGGCGTGGAAGCCCCAGGTGGTCTCGTAGGCCAGGGAGACGTCGAAGGTCAGCCGCTGGCGCGGCACCGGGGTCAGGATCAGCACCGGGCCCTGGGGGCTCGCCTCGCCGCCCAGGACCAGTTCCTCCAGGTTCAGCCGGGATTCGGCCATGGACATGTGGAGGAACAGCCGGCCGGCGTCCAGCGGCTCGCCCACCAGGTAGGACATGAGCCGCTGCAGGTACTGTTCGTCGGCCTTCCGCAGGATCCCCGGGGCGATCCGGATGGCGGCCACCCGCGGCTCGTGGACCTGGATCCGGAGCTCGCCCGTGGCCGGGTCGAACCCCGAGCCCTGCAGGTCCAGGGTGGGCCGGTAGGCCAGGGTCGCCTCGAGCAGGAACCGGTCCAGGGTCCGGCCGAAGTGGACCGGATTGAAGCGCGCCCCGGTCCGGACCCCCTCCTGGCGGAGGGCGTCCTCGATCAGGCCGCGCCAGTCCTCCGGCGCCTGGATCCGGATCCCCCGCACGTTCGGGTGGGGCAGGACCACCAGCCTCGGCGGCCGGCCCTCGGGCAGCGACAGGTGCGCCTCCGCGGCGAGCCCGGCGGCGTGGATGCGGCGCAGCAGCCGGTAGAAGTCGCGGCGCACCCGCGGGCCGTCCTGCGGCAGGCTCGATTCCACCAGCCGGACCAGGGCCGGCTGCAGGTCCGGGGGCGCCTGCAGCTCCGGCGTCCCCGCCGGGGCCGGGGCCTCCCCGTCCGTGCCATAGAGCTTCGCCTCGAGTGCCGCCAGGTGCGCGTCGAAGCTCCGCCGCCCCAGGGCCACGCCCTCGGGAACCTGCTTGTTGAATTCCAGGTAGTCCATGCGCGTGGTGTCGGGGCGCAGCAGCACGTCGGCGGCGAGCCGGCTGAGGCGGGTGCGCTCCTCGATGGTCACGTCGAGGGTCTTCAGGAGCACCGAGAACACCGTGGAGGAGCGCACCCGCTCGACCTGCGAGCCGACCTCCACCGCCAGCACCAGCGCCGCGGGGTCCATCTCCTTGGCCTGGTGGACCGGCAGGTTCTCCACCAGCATGCCGTCGACGTGCTGGTGGCCGCCGAAGACCACCGGCCGGAACATCCCGGGGATGCACATGGAGGCCCGGACCGCGTCGACGATGCTGATCTCCCGCGGGGCATCGGCGCTTCCCTTCTGCAGGTTGGTGGAGACCGCGCGGAAGGGCACCC
This sequence comes from Holophagales bacterium, assembly GCA_041908165.1. Lineage (GTDB taxonomy): Bacteria > Acidobacteriota > Holophagae > Holophagales > Holophagaceae > JACQZU01. The sequence goes on from JAYRFV010000095.1 coordinate 17,695, forward strand.
GCAGCCGGTCCAGGTCGGGCCCGGCGTAGTAGAGCCCGCGGCTCAGCAGCCACTGCAGGCTGCGCTTCAGTTCCAGGCCGGAACTCGAGCCCGGCTCGAAGGAGAAGCCCTCGCGCCGGTTGTACTGCATGGAGAAGGCGGTGGCGGTCTGGGTCTCCTGCTCCCAGAGCGTCTCCCCGAGGCTGCGCCGCTGCCGGTCCAGCAGCAGGGTGCCCATGTCCATGCGCTGGAGCAGATCCTGGATCGCGAAGCCCGAGTAGCCGACCCCGTACATGCCGCCCATGAAGGCGCCCATGCTGGTGCCGGAGATGCGGTCCGGGGCCAGGCCCTCCTCCTCGAGCCGCTGCAGCACGCCGGCGTGGGCGATCCCCTTGGCGGCGCCGCCGCCCAGGGCCAGGGTGAGCCGCCGCTGACCCGGAACGGCCACAGTCGGGCGGAAGCTGAACGTGAAGTCGGCGGGCCGCTGCTGCAGCTGGACCGGTGGCGGTTCCACGGAGGGGACCTGGGCGGAGGCCCAGCCGGCGCCCGCCGCGAGCAGGGCGGGACAGAGGGTCCGGAGGAGGGTCATGGGGCCCATTCTGGCGCAATCCCGCCTCCCGCGGCGGTCCAGGTGGCGACCTTTCCCGTGCTAGGGTGGGGACGATCCATTCCGGAGGCCCCCATGCGTCGCAGCCTGCTTCCCGCACTCCTGCTCTGCTCGGGCCTGCTGGCCGCCCCGGAGGGCAAGCCCTACGGCAAGCCGCTCGCTGTCAAGGAGGTGACGCCGGTCTCGGCGATCCTCGACAACCCCGATGCCTACGTCGGTAAGACCGTGCGCGTGAAGGGGCTGGTCACCGACGTGTGCGAATCCCGCGGCTGCTGGATCCAGATCAGCGGCGACCGCAAGGGCCAGAAGATCCTGTTCAAGGTGGAGGATGGCGTCATCACCTTCCCGATGTCGGCGAAGGGCAGCCAGGTGGTGGCCGAGGGCGTGGTCTCCAAGAAGGTGACCAGCGTCGAGCAGCAGAAGGCCGCCTGCGAGAAGGAGGCCAAGGCCCACAACAAGCCCGCCGACTTCAGCGCCATCACCGGCCCCAAGACCACCATTCGCCTGGAAGGGCTGGGCGCCGAGATCAAGTAGGCGATGCCCACCCCGGCTCCCGGTTCCCGCCTGCCCTGGCGGCGCTGGAATGCGGCCACCCACCGCGACCTGGGCTACCTGTCGGTGGCCCTGACGCTGGTCTACGCCATCTCCGGCATCGCCGTGAACCACATCCACCAGTGGAACCCGAATTACGCGAAGACCAGGCAGGTGCTGCAGATCCGTCCGCTGCCGAAGGACGACCCCACCGAGCGGCTGGTGCAGGCCGCCCAGGCGGAGCTGAGGCCGTCCGGCACCTTCAAGAGCGCCTTCCAGCCGGACGACGACACCCTGCAGCTGTTCTACAAGGAAGCCACCTATGCCGTGGACCTGCCCACCGGCAAGGTGCTGGTGGAGGCCACCCGGCCGCGGCCGGTGCTGTTCGCCCTCAACCAGCTGCACCTGAACAGCCCGAAGCGCCTGTGGACCTGGATCGCCGACCTCTACGCCCTGGCCCTGATCGTGCTCGCCCTCACCGGGGCCTTCATCATCAAGGGCCGCAAGGGCATCACCGGCCGCGGCGCCTGGCTGGTCGGCCTCGGCACCGCCATCCCCGTGGCCTACTGGACCTGGTTCGCCTGGCTGCGCTGACCCGCGCGGACCGCGAAGCCGGTTCTGCGCCCTGGAGCGTGGCGCCCCCGGGGCAGAGGACAAAGCAACAGCCCGGCTCTGCCGGGCTGTTGCGCTGGGGCACGGGGCGGTTCGCCGATGCGGTGTGCCGCTGCGGCGGACCGGCGCAGCGCGGAACCCCCGGAAGAATCAGCCCTTGCTGAAGGCCTTCAATCCATCAAACGTCGCTCTGACGCGGCCCCTCCTGGGCCGCGCCCTTCGGGCGGCAACGGCCTGCGGCCGTTCCGTCGCCCTCCGCTCCTGCTCCGGGCTCATGGCCCCAAGGCCATTCCAGCTCAGGTTCCTTTGCGATGCGAAGGGGCGCCTGCCGGCGCC
>JAYRFV010000096.1:0-2775 GCA_041908165.1 Holophagales bacterium
GGACCATGGAACCCTTCAATTCTGAAGCCCTGAACCCCGATGCCCTGGAGGGCGTCCGCCGCGCCCAGGAGCAGGCCCAGTCGCAGGCGGGCGGGCTGGGCGACGCCGTGGGCGAGGTGATCGGCGGCGTCGGCGACCTGGTCGGCGACGGCGTCCTGGATTCCATCGTCGAGGTGGGCGGCAGCGTGCTCGAGGGCGCAGCCGAGGTGGGCGGCAGCATCCTCGGCGCCGCCGGCGAGTTGCTGGGCGGCCTCCTTGATTGATGCTCCCCGGGGGTTCCGCGCTTCGCGCACACCGCAGCGGCGGACCGACCCGTACCCCCGCGCTCGGTCGCGGCCAAGCCGCACACTCGCTTCCTCCCCGGGGGTTCCGCGCCACATCGCGCACGGTCCACCAGCTCGCGGCCTCGGAGGGGGGCGGCAGTTGGCTCCGCGGCCCCCTGGCCGTAGCCTGGGGGCATGGGCCTGATCTGCTTCGACCTGGACGGCACGCTGGTGGATCCTCTGCTGGGCCTGCACCGCTGCATCGGCAGGCTGTGCGGCGAATTCGGCTGCCCCGCCCCGGAGCGGTCCACCGTGGCGTCCTGGATCGGCTACGGGCTGCGCGAAGGCCTGGCCACGGTCCCGGGACTGGGCGACCCGGCCACCCTGGACCGCGCCCTCGACCGCTACGCTGAGCTGTACGAAACCCAGGGCCTGTACGAGCACGAGGTCTACGACGGCGTGCACCTGCTGCTGGCCCGGCTCAAGCGCCAGGGCCACCGGCTCTACATCGTCAGCGCCAAGCCGGCCGGCTATGCCCGCCGGATCACCTTCCACTTCGACCTGAACCTGATCTTCGACGACATCTTCGGCTCGGACCTGAAGGCCGCCTGGCAGCCCAAGACCGTGGTGCTGGAGCGGCTGCGCCGGCAGGGCACCATCTGGCCGGGGGGCTGCTTCATCGGCGACCGCGGCGACGACATGCGCGCCGCCCGCGACCACGGCCTGCGCGCGGTCGGCGTCACCTACGGCTACGGATCCCCCGAGGAACTGCGGGAGGGCGGCGCCGAGGTGCTGGTCCCCTCGATCGCCGCCCTCGACGCATGGCTGCAAGCCGAACTTCCCGACCCTGAAATCCACGATCCCTTCAGCCGGGCGGAGTGAGACCCGCCGGCGATTCCTCCTTCGCGGAACCGGCCACCTCTGGGACACTGGAGGGCTTGGAGGAAGCATGGCGGTTCGATGCGGCATCGTGGGCCTTCCCAACGTCGGGAAGTCCACCCTGTTCAATGCGCTCACCCGGGCCGGGGCGGAGAGCGCCAACTACCCCTTCTGCACCATCGAGCCCAACACCGGCGTGGTGGACGTGCCCGACGACCGCCTGGAGAAGCTCGCCTCCACCGTGAATCCCCAGCGGATCCTGCCGGCCTCCCAGGAATTCGTCGACATCGCCGGGCTGGTGCGCGGGGCCAGCAAGGGCGAGGGGCTTGGCAACGCCTTCCTGGCCAACATCCGCGAGACCGACGCACTGGTGCAGGTGGTGCGCTGCTTCGAGGACGAGAACGTCACCCACGTCGAGGGCGGCGTCGACCCGGCCCGCGACCTGGCGACCATCGAGACCGAATTGATCCTCAAGGACATGGAGAGCGTCGAGAAGGCCCTGGAGCGGCACCGCAAGGTGGCGACCTCCGGCAACAAGGAGTCGAAGGCGCTGGTGCCGATCCTGGAGCGCGTGAACGATGCCCTGAACGACGGCCGCTGGGCGGCCGAGGCCGGACTGGCGGCGGAGGAACTGCAGACCATCAAGTCCTTCGGCCTGATCACCCTGAAGCCCATGCTGCTGGTGGGCAACATCGCCGAGCACGAGATCAGCCGTCCGGAGGCGAACCCGCACTTCGCCGCGCTCGCGAGGCTCGGCGCCGAGCGCGGCTGCCCGGTGCTGCCGATCTGCTCGAAGCTCGAGGCCGAGATCCAGGAACTGCCCCCCGAGGACCGCGGCCACTTCCTGGCCGAGTCCGGACTTGCCGAGCCAGGGCTGAACGTGCTGATCCGCGCCAGCTTCGAACTGCTGGGCCTGCAGAGCTACTTCACCGTGGGGCCGAAGGAGGTCCGGGCCTGGACCGTGCCGGTGGGCGCCACCGCGCCGCAGGCCGCGGGCGTGATCCACACCGACTTCGAGAAGGGCTTCATCCGCGCCCAGGTCATCGGCTACGACGACTACGTCGCCCACGGCGGCGAACTGGCCGCCAAGGAGGCCGGCAAGATGCGGCTCGAAGGCAGGGAGTACCGGATCAAGGACGGCGACGTCATGCACTTCCTGTTCAACGTCTGAGGCGGGTGGACTACAGCCGGTGCCCCAGCCAGGCCCCGAGGGCGGCGGCGGCGAGACCGGCGGCGAGGCTGCCGACGAGGTAGGCGAGACCGGTGCCGACGTGCCCGTTCGACAGGAGCGAGAACCCCTCCAGCTCGAATGTGCTGAAGGTGGTGAAGCCGCCCAGGAAGCCGGTGCCCAGCAGCAGGGTCAGTTCGCGCTCGTGGCGGAACTCGTGGGCGTAGGCGAAGCCGAACAGCAGGCCCAGCAGCAGGCTGCCGAGAATGTTGATGGCGAAGGTGCCGGCCGGGAAAGGCCCGGACCAGCGCGCCAGGCCCAGCCCCGCCAGGTAGCGCAGCACCGAACCCGCCCCGCCCCCGAGGAACACCAGCCAGGTCCGCATCCGCCCGCCTCCCCAAGCATCGTGACATGATGAACGGACCTTCCGGAGAGCCCATGCGCGCCCCTGCGACCCTCACCGCC
>JAYRFV010000097.1:0-8296 GCA_041908165.1 Holophagales bacterium
GGGTCGCTGCCCGGGTTGAAGGGAGCGAGCTTCTCCAGCCAGCGGGCGTAGTCCTGCTTGAGGCCCGCCTCCTCGTCGTTGATGAACACCGAGGCGGTGATGTGCATGGCGTTCACCAGGCACAGGCCCTCCTGGACGCCGCTCTCCCGCACCGCCTGCTCCACGTCGCGGGTCAGGTTCACGAAGCCCATCCGCTCGGGAAGGTTCAGCACCAGCATCCTGCGGTGGTGTTTCATGGGGGCTCCGGGGGTGGACTGACAGGAAAGCTTCACGCCCAAGAACCCGCACCGGGCGGATAATGGGGCCTGCCATGGAAGAGAGATTACCGGCAGCATCCGCCCTTGGCGCCGCCTCCCGCGCCCGGCTGAAGATCTACTTCGGCGCCGCCCCCGGCGTCGGCCTGACCAGCGCCATGCTGCGGGAGGCCCGCGAATGTCAGCGTCGCGGCGTGGACGTGGTGGCCGGGTTCGTCGAGCCCCGCGGCCGCGAGGAGGTCGCCACCCTGCTGGAGTCCTTCGAAGCCTTCCCCCGCCGCACCCTCCGCTACCAGGGCCAGCCGGTGGAGACCCTGGACCTGGAGGGCCTGCTGCGGCGCAAGCCCGGTCTGGTGCTGGTGGAGGACCTCTCCTTCGCCAACCCGCGCGGCGCCCGCCACCCCTACCGCTGGCAGGACGTGCTGGAACTGCTGGACGAGGGCATCGACGTCGCCGCCACCCTGGACCTGATCCACCTCGAGAGCCTGCGCGACGCCGTGGCGCGGATCACCGGCCTCAAGGTCCCGGCCACGGTCCCCGACACTGTGCTGGCCCGCGCCGGCGAACTGCAGCTGGTGGACCTGCCGGTGGAGGAGCTGCTGGAGCGCCACCGCGCCGGCAAGGCCGCCCTGCCGGCCGCCTTCGCCTACGCCACCGAGCGCTTCTTCCGCAAGGGGAACCTGCTCGCCCTGCGCGAGATGGCCCTGCGCAAGACCGCCGAACAGGTCGACGCCCAGCTGGCCAAGTACCGCGAGGAGAAGGACATCAAGGACCCCTGGCACGCCGGCGAGCGGCTCCTGGTGGCCATCGGTCCGCGCTCCTCCTCGGCCGAGCTGATCCGCGCCACCGCCCGCCTCGCCTCGGCCCTCGACGCCCCGTGGATCGCCGTCTACGTGGAGAGCACCCGCCGCTGGTCGCGCAGCGTGAAGGCCCGCGAGGGCCTGGACGCCAACATGCGGTTGGCGGAGCAGCTGGGGGCCGAGATCGTCACCATCGAGCAGGCGGGACTGCGGCCCAGCGACGACCTCCTGGCCTTCGCCCGCAGCCGGCACGTCACCAAGATCGTGATCGGCAAGCCCAGCCGCACCCGCTGGCTGGACGCGGTCACCGGGTCGGTGCTGGACGATCTGGCCCGCAAGGGCGGCGACATCGACGTGTTCGTGATCTCCGGCGAAGGCGGCCAGGGCACCCGGCCTTCCTTCAAGTTCCCGAAGGCGCCGCTGGTGGCCCTGCCGATGCTGGCCGCGGTGGTGGGCGTGGCCGTGCTCACCGCGGGCCTGCTGGCGGCCTATGCCTACGTCGGCTACCTGGCGGCCTACGCCGCCCTGCTCGCGCTGGTGGTCCTGGTGGCCGGCGCCTACGGACGCTACCCCGGCGCGCTCGCCGGCCTCGCCGCGGCCTTCGCCTACCAGACCATCTGGATCCGGCCCGCCGGCGCCACCGGCCCGCCCAGGCCGCTGGGCTGGCTGCTGTTGGCGCTGCTGGCGGGGATCGGTCTGTACGTCGGCGAACTCACCGAGCGGCTGCGCCGGCAGGCGCGCTTCTCCCTCGAACGCGAGCAGCGCACCCAGGCCCTGTTGCGCTTCGGGCTTGAACTCGCCCAGGGCGGGGCTTCGACCCGGGTCACCGAAGTGGCCGTGCGCCACCTGGCGGAAGTCTTCGGCCTGGAGGCCCGGGTCCTGCTGCCGGATGCCGAAGGCGACCTGCGCCTGGCGACGGGGAGCGGCGCCGAGGCCCTGGAGGCGGAGGCCGCCGCCTGGGCCTTCGCCCACAACCAGCCCGCCGGCCGCAGCAGCGAGAACTTCTCCGACTGCGAAGGCTACTACCTGCCCCTGCTGGGCGGCAGTGATCCGGTCGGGGTCCTGGCGCTGCGCGGGATCGTCACGAGCAAGCGCTTCGGCCCGCCCCAGCGGCAATTGCTCGAGGCCTTCGCCCGCCAGGCCGCCCTCGCCCTCGAACGGGCCCTGCTGGCCGAACAGAGCGCCGAGGCCCAGGGCCGGGTCGAGGAGGAGGAGCTGCGGACGGCGCTGCTCGCCAGCCTGGCCCAGTCCCTCGAAGGCCCGCTGCGCAGCCTTTCGGAGGTCGCCTGGGACCTGCGCAGCACCCTCAAGGACCGGCACGGCCGCGAGCAGGTGGAGTCGGTCCACCACGAGGCGATCCGCCTCCACCGCCTGGTCGCCAGCCTGATCCGGCTGACCCACCTGGAGCGCGGTGCGAGGCAGGTTCAGAAGGAGTGGACCACCCTCGGGGCCCTGCTCAACGGCGCCAAGGCGAAACTGGGCGAAGGGCTGGAAGCGCACCCCCTGCAGGCCCAACTGCCGGATGCGGCCGTCCCGGTGGACCGCGAGCTGATGGAGGAGGTGCTGGTCCACCTGCTCGACAATGCCTTCCGCTATGCCCCCAAGGGCAGCCCGGTGGAGATCAAGGGGTGGGTGGTCGGCGAGACCTTGACCTTCGCCGTGGCCGACCGCGGCCCCGGGATCCCGGAAGGGGAGGAGGAGCACGTCTTCGAGAAGCTGCGCAAGGGCACCCGCATCAGCAGCCGTCCGGGCGGCGGCCTCGGGCTGGCGATCTGCCACGGGATCGTGGCCGCCCATGGAGGCCGGATCCAGGCCCACAGCCGGCCCCAGGGCGGCGCGCAGTTCCTCGTGACCCTGCCGATCGAGGGCCGACCTCCCGCCGGACGGCGTCCCGCCGAGTCCGAGGAATAGGCGCGGGCCGATGGCGGCGGGGCAGGCGGCCCACGGCATCCGGGACCTCCCTGGGTGGCGGCGGCTGATCGTCGACCGGGCCCTGCGGGTGGCGGCCTTCCTGGGTCCGGTGGCCTACCTCCCGAGCCTCTGGCTGTCCTGGCGGGAAGGGCTCTGGAGCCTGGTGGTCCTCGATTCCGCGGCCTATGCCTGGATCGTGGTGCTGGCCCTCCGCCCCGCGTGGCCCTACGCGCTGAGGGCCGGGTCGCTGGTGGGGATGGCCTTCCTGCTGGCCGTGGTGCTGGTGCCGACCACCGGCATCCACGGCGCCGGACTGGTGTGGTTCGGCGCCGTGCCGGTGCTGGCGGCGCTGTTCCTGGGCTGGCGCGGCGGCCTGGCGGCGATGCTGGCGGGTGCCGTCAGCCTGGGCGTCCTGGCCTGGGTCGACCAGGTGCCCGGGGCCCCGCCGGGCAGTGCGCCCCGCCTCGGCTGGGCCATCACGGCCTGCAACGCCCTCTTCCTGGGTGGCACCCTGGCCCTGGCGGTGGCCGTGCTCCTGCGCGGGCTGGAGGAGACCCACCGCGGACTTCTGCAGGAGATGGAGGACCGCCGCCGGGCCGAAGCGGAACGCGGCCAGTTGGAGGCGGAACTGCGCCGGGCCCAGAGCATCCAGGCGATCGGCACCCTCGCTGCCGGGGTGGCCCATGACGTCAAGAACGTCCTCCATCCGATCCTGGCCCTCACCGAACTGGCCCGCGATGACCTTCCTCCGGACAGCCCGGCCTGGCGCCGCCTCGGCGAGGTCATGTCCGCAGCGGAGCGCGGCCGCGAGGTCGCCGACCGCATCATGGCCTATGGCCGGCCGCGGACGGCGCCCCGGAGTCCTGTGCGGGTGGCGACCCTGGTCGATGAGGTGGTCCAGCTGCTGCGGCCGGCGCTGAGCCCGGGCATCCGCCTGAGGGTGGACGTGGATCCCCAGGCCCGGGTCGAAGCCGACCCGATCGAGCTCCACCAGGTGCTGCTCAACCTCGGCGCCAACGCCCTCCACGCCATGTCCGGCGGCGGCGGGGAGCTGGCCATCCGCACCGCCTGGCTCGACGACGGCCGGCTGCTCCTGGAAGTCCAGGACCAGGGCCACGGCATGGACCCGGCCACCCTCCAGCGCGCCTTCCAGCCCTTCTTCACCACCAAGGAGGACGGCCTGGGCACCGGCCTGGGCCTGCCCATGGCCCGCCGGATCGTGCAGGGCCTGGGCGGCAGCCTGGACCTGCACAGCGAACCGGGGGTCGGGACCCGGGCGGAGGTGAAACTTCCGGCGGTCCAGGGCTGAGGTCTTAACGCGGTCTTGATGCCGCGGCCGAGGTTCCCTACGCCGTCTTGACCTGGTCAGGACGATGCTGGGCCGGTCGGAGGAATGGCCATGACCCTGATGCAGATTCTCGCAGCCCTGCTGGCAGCGGGCCTCCTGGCCTACCTGGGCTTCGCGCTGCTGAAGCCGGAGAGGTTCCAATGAGCCTGAACGTCCTGTTGCTGTTCGCGGCCTTCCTCGCCGTCCTGGCGGTCCTGGCGGTGCCCCTGGGCACCTACCTGGGCCGGGTGCTGGAGCGCGAGCCGGTGGTCCTGGACCGCGTCCTGCGCCCCCTGGAACACGGCATCTACCGGCTGGCCGGCATCGACGCCGAGCACCGCATGGACTGGAAGGCCTACACGTGGGCGGTACTCCTGTTCAGCCTGCTGGGGATCCTGGCCCTGGTCGGGTTGCAGCGGATCCAGGGCTGGCTGCCCCTCAATCCGCAGAGGTTCGGGGCGGTGCCCTGGGGGCTCGCCTGGAACACCGCGATCAGCTTCGTCACCAACACCAACTGGCAGGCCTACGGCGGCGAGACCACCCTCAGCCACCTGACCCAGATGCTGGGGCTCACGGTGCAGAATTTCGTCTCCGCGGCCACCGGGATTGCCGTGGTCGGCGCCCTGGCCCGCGGCATGCGCCGCCGGAAGGCCGAAAACCTGGGCAGCTTCTGGATCGACCTGACCCGGATCACCCTCTACGTCCTGGTTCCCCTCTCGGTGGTGGCGGCGCTGCTGTTCGTGTCGCAGGGCATGGTCCAGACCCTCGCCCCGAACCCCGTCGCAGTCCGCCTGGCGCCGCTGGCCGGCGCCGATGGCAAGCCGGTCCTCGACCAGGTCCTGGCGGTGGGTCCGGTGGCCAGCCAGGAGGCGATCAAGCTCCTGGGCACCAACGGGGGCGGGTTTTTCAACGCCAACTCGGCCCATCCCTTCGAGAATCCGACCCCGCTGGCCAGCCTCTTGCAGGTGCTCTGCATCCTGTTGATCCCGGCCGCCCTGTGCCACACCTTCGGGCGGATGGTTCGGGACCGGCGCCAGGGCTGGACGGTGTTCGGCGCCATGACCTTCCTGTTCGTGGCCGCGCTGGCGGCTTGCCAGGTGGCCGAGCAGCGGCCCAACCCGGGCCTGCGCGGCCTGCCGGTGTCCCAGCAGATGGTCGCGGTGCCCGGCGCGGAGCAGGCGGGCGGCAACCCGGAGGGCAAGGAGGTCCGTTTCGGCATTGCCCAGACCACCCTGTACGCCACCGCCACCACGGCGACCTCCTGCGGGGCGGTGAACGGCATGCACGACTCCTTCAATCCCCTGGGCGGCCTGGTCCCCCTGCTGCTCATGCAATTGGGCGAAGTGGTCTACGGCGGGGTCGGGTCGGGCCTGTACACCATGCTGGTGTTCGCCATCCTGGCGGTGTTCATGGCCGGCCTGATGGTGGGCCGGACCCCGGAGTACCTGGGCAAGAAGATCGAGGCCTTCGAGACCAAGATGGCGGCCCTGGTGATCCTGATCCCGGCGGCCGCGGTGCTGGTCGGCACGGCGCTGGCCGTGGTGGTGCCCGCTGCGGTCTCCAGCCTGAGCAATCCGGGAGCCCACGGCTTCAGCCAGGCCCTGTACGCCTTCAGCAGCGCCGCCAACAACAACGGCAGCGCCTTCGGCGGGCTCGGCGCGAACACGCCGTTCTTCAACACCGGCACGGCCATCGCGATGCTGCTCGGGCGCTTCGGCCCGATGATCCCGGTGCTGGCCATCGCCGGTTCCCTGGCGGCGAAGAAGCGCACGCCGCCCGGCCCGGGCACCCTCCCCACCCACGGGCCGCTGTTCGCCGCCCTCCTGGTCGGTGTGGTGCTGCTGATGGGCGCCCTGACCTTCGTCCCGGCGCTCGCCCTCGGCCCCATCGCCGAGCACCTCGCGATGCGGGCCTCCTGACATGCGCCCCGCCCGCCTGCTCCGCCGCCTGGACCCCTTCCTCCGCCTGTTCCTGGCCATGTCCATCCCGATGGCCTTCCTCGCCCTGGCCATCCGCCTTCTGAACGTGACGCCATGAGCCACCCGCTGCCTTCCACCACCCAGCCGCTCAGCCTGTTCCACGGCCCGATCCTGCGCCGGGCCGCGGTCGACGCCTTCGCCAAGCTGAACCCCCTGCACCAGCTGCGGAATCCGGTCATGTTCACCGTCTGGATCTGCAGCGCCCTCACCACCCTGCTCTGGGTGCAGGCCCTCGCCGGCCGGGGTGAGGCGCGCCCGGGCTTCATCCTGGCCATCGCCCTGTGGCTGTGGTTCACCCTGCTGTTCGCCAACTTTGCCGAGGCCATGGCCGAAGGCCGGGGCAAGGCCCAGGCCGACAGCCTGCGCAGGTCGAAGAAGGACGTGGTCGCCAAGAAGCTGGCCAGGTCCGCCTACGGGGCGTCCTGGGAGGCCCGCAACGCCTCCACGCTGCGGATCGGCGACGTGGTCCTGGTCGAGGCCGGCGACACCATCCCCAGCGACGGCGAGGTCGTCGAGGGCGTGGCCTCGGTGAATGAGGCCGCCATCACCGGGGAGTCCGCGCCGGTCATCCGCGAATCCGGCGGCGACCGCTCCGCCGTCACCGGCGGCACCCAGGTGCTCTCCGACTGGATCGTCGTGCGGATCTCCAGCAACCCGGGCGAGACCTTCCTGGACCGGATGATCGCCATGGTGGAGGGGGCGAAGCGGCAGAAGACCCCCAACGAGATCGCCCTGGACATCCTGCTGGCCGCGCTGACGATCGTCTTCCTGCTGGCCACGGCCACGCTGCTGCCCTACTCCGCCTACAGCGTCAAGGCCGCTGGGCAGGGCCAGATGGTGACCCTCACGGTCCTGGTGGCCCTGCTGGTCTGCCTGATCCCCACCACCATCGGCGGCCTGCTCAGCGCCATCGGCATCGCCGGCATGGACCGCATGGTCCAGGCCAACGTCATCGCCACCTCGGGACGCGCCGTCGAGGCCGCCGGGGACGTGGACGTGCTGCTCCTGGACAAGACCGGCACCATCACCCTGGGCAACCGCGAGGCGGTGCTGTTCGTGCCTGCCCCCGGGATCCCCGAGTCGGGCCTGGCCGATGCGGCCCAACTCTCCAGCCTGGCGGACGAGACCCCGGAGGGCCGCAGCATCGTGGTCCTGGCCAAGGAGAAGCATGGGCTTCGGGAGCGGGACATCCACGACCTCGGCGCCCGCTTCATCCCGTTCACGGCGCAGACCCGCATGAGCGGCGTCAACCTGGACGGGCGCGAAATCCGCAAGGGCGCGGTGGATGCCGTGACCGCCTGGGTCCAGGAACAGGGCGGCAGCATCCCGGACCCGCTGCGCGCGGCGGTGGACCGGATCTCCCGGGAAGGGGGCACGCCCCTCGTGGTGGCGGAGACCCGGGCCGGCGAAACCCGCGCCCTGGGCGTCATCCACCTGAAGGACATCGTCAAGGGCGGCATCCAGGAACGCTTCGCCGAGCTGCGGCAGATGGGCATCAGGACGGTGATGATCACCGGCGACAACCCGCTCACCGCCGCTGCCATCGCCGCCGAGGCCGGGGTCGACGACTTCCTCGCCCAGGCCACGCCGGAGGCGAAGCTGAAGCTGATCCGGGACTACCAGGCGGGCGGACGGCTGGTGGCGATGACCGGCGACGGCACCAACGATGCGCCGGCCCTGGCTCAGGCGGACGTGGCGGTGGCCATGAACACCGGCACCCAGGCGGCCAAGGAGGCCGGGAACATGGTCGACCTGGACTCGAACCCCACCAAGCTCATCGAGATCGTCCGCATCGGCAAGCAGCTGCTCATGACCCGCGGCAGCCTGACCACCTTCAGCATCGCCAACGACGTGGCGAAGTACTTCGCCATCATCCCGGCCGCGTTCGTGGTCACCTACCCGCAGCTGGGCGTGCTCAACATCATGGGCCTGCACAGTCCGGAAAGCGCGATCCTCTCCGCGGTGATCTTCAATGCCCTGGTGATCGTCTGCCTGATCCCCCTGGCGCTGCGCGGCGTGGCCTAC
>JAYRFV010000098.1:0-4586 GCA_041908165.1 Holophagales bacterium
CACGGTGGAGCCGGTGATCACCACGCCCGAGGCCAGGACCGCCCGGGGACCGACGCGGATGCCCTCGAACAGCCCCACCAGGCCGCCGACGAAGGCCTCGTCCTCGACGATGACCGGGCGGGCGCCGGCGGGCTCGAGCACGCCGCCCACCTGGGCGGCGGCGCTGAGGTGCACGCGCTTGCCGACCTGGGCGCAGCTCCCGACCAGGGCGTGGCTGTCGACCATGGTGCCCTCGTCGACGAAGGCGCCGACGTTGATGTAGGCGGGCGGCATCACCACCACGCCGCGGGCCAGATGGGCGCCTCGCCGGGCGGAGCTGCCCCCGGGCACCAGGCGCACGCCGTCCTCCAGGCTCAGCTGGCGGGCCGGGTAGGCACCCTTGTCGAAAAAGGGCCAGGGCCCGCCGGGCTGGGCTTCCAAGGGAAACGCGCGGAAGCCGGTGAGGATGGCCTGCTTGACCCAGGCGTTGACCCGCCAGCCGCCGGCGCCGTCCGGCTCGGCGGCCCGGAGCTTCCCGGATTCCAGCAGGCCGAGCAGGGCCGCGTGGGCCTCAGGGAACAGGGGATCGCCCGCGGCCACGGCGGGGTCGCGTTCGTAGAAGGCGCGCAGCACAAGGGCGTCCATCAGGCGGCTCCGGGCAGGTCGAGGCCGAGGTCCCGCAGCGCCAGGGTCAGCCGCGCCACCGTGGCGGGCTCCGCCGGGCTGAGCGGCAGCCGAAGGGTGTCGCAGGCCAGGCCCATCAGGCGCAGGGCGGACTTGAGGGGGATCGGACTGCTTTCCAGGAACAGCGCGTCCATCAGCGGCAGCAGGCGGAAATGCAGGGCACGGGCCTCCTCCATGCGGCCGGCGCGGGCGGCGTCGACCAGGGCCTTGGCCTCCTTCGGCAGCAGGTTGCCCAGCACCGAGGTGAGGCCCACCGCGCCCACCGCGATCGAAGCCAGGGCGAAACCGTCGTCGCCGGACAGCAACTGCTTGCCGGACGGCAGGGTGCGGGCGATCTCGGCGATCTGGGCGAGGTTGCCGCTGCTCTCCTTCACCGCCACCACCTGCGGGATTTCCCAGAGCAGGGCCAGGCCCGCGGGCAGCACGTTCAGGGCGGTCCGCCCGGGCACGTTGTAGGCGATCAGCGGCAGGCCCGGGGCGGCGTCGGCCAGGGCCCGGTAGTGCAGTGCGAGCCCCTTGGGGGTGGGCTTGTTGTAGTACGGCGTCACCACCAGGGCGCCATGGGCGCCGAGCTCCTGGGCGCGCCGGGTCAGGGCGGCCGCGGCGACGGTGTCGTTGGAACCGGTGCCGGCGACCACCCGCCGGCCGCCGGACTCCTCCAGGGCGGCGAGGATCAGGTCGTCGCGCTCGGCGCCGTGCACGGTCGGCGCCTCGCCGGTGGTGCCGAGCACCACCAGCACGTCGGCGTGGGCGGCGACGCGGCGGACCAGCCGCCGGAAGGCGGGCAGGTCGAGCGCCCCCGAGGGGGCGAAGGGCGTCGCCAGGGCGACCCCGAGGCCGGAGAAATCGGTCACGGCTGGACCTCCTGGAACAGCGGGTCGAGCACCTCGGCGGCCACCTGGTCCATGCTGAACAGGCCCTTCCGTCCCTGCAGCCAGCGCGCCGCCACCAGCGCGCCGGCGGCGTAGGGGCGGGCGCTGCGGGCGGCGTGCTGCAGTTCGATCACCTCGCCCGGGCTGTCGAGGCCGACGGTGTGGCTGCTGTAGGTGTGCCCGGCGCGAATGCTGGACACGTTGAGCTGGTGCGGCGCCAGCGCCGCGCCGGCGGCCGGGAGGGTCCACTCGGTCTTGCGTGGGCACCCCTTCAGCAGGGTCGCCGCCAGCTGCTTCGCCGTGCCGCTGGGGGCGTCATGCTTGCGGGCGTGGTGGTGCTCCACCAGATAGGGGTCGCAGTCCTCGGCGAGGGCCGCGAAGCGGGCGAGGACCAGGGACAGGCGGGCGTAGAGCGCGACCGTGAGGGAGAAGTTCGGGGCGACGATCACGCCGATGCGGTCGCCGACGCGGTCGCGCAGGTCCGG
Source organism: Holophagales bacterium (assembly GCA_041908165.1). Taxonomy (GTDB): domain Bacteria; phylum Acidobacteriota; class Holophagae; order Holophagales; family Holophagaceae; genus JACQZU01. The sequence continues at coordinate 2,021 of JAYRFV010000098.1, forward strand.
CAGGCTCCAGCCGGTGGTTCCGATCAGCAGGTTGCTGCCGGAGGCCAGGGCCCAGTCGAGCCGTGCCGGGACCGCAGCGGCGGCACTGGCGTCGATGGCCGCGTCCACCGGGAGCGGGGGCGGCGCCTCGCGGCCCACCTGCCAGGCCAGGTCGGTCCCGGCCTCCGCCGCCAGGGCCGAACCCAGGCGCCCCCTGCCGAACACGCCGATGCGCATCAGCCCACCCCCTCCTCGATCAGCGCCCGATGCAGCCGGCGCAGGGCCTCCTCGGCGTGGTCCCGGCGCAGCACCAGGCTGAGATTGATCTCGTTGGCGCCCATGCTGATCATCTCGACGTTGATCCCACCGAGGGCGCCGAAGGCGCGGGCGGCGAGGCCGGGCGTGGCCTTGAGCCGCTCGCCGACGATCGCGACGATGGCGCGGCCTTCGGCCACATCGACCCGGGCGAAGGCGGAGAGGTCCGCCACCAGGGCCTTGAGCGGGGCGTCCGCCTCCACCGTGAGGGAGACGCTCACCTCGGCGGTGGCGATCAGGTCGACGCTCACCCCGCGGCGGGCGAAGACCTCGAAGAGCCGGGCCAGGAAGCCGCTCTGGGCCAGCATCCGCGAGCTGGTGACGGTGAGCGTGGTGATCGGGCCCCGGCTGGCCAGGGCGGTCACCGGCCGGCCGGTGCGGACGCTGCCGGTGATGGTGGTGAAGCGCCCCTCCGGCAGCCGGGTGTGGCGCACCGTGACCGGGATCCGCGCCTCGACCGCCGGCTGGATGGTGGCCGGGTGCAGCACCTTGGCGCCGAAGGCGGCCAGCTCGCCGGCCTCGGCGAAGCTGAGCTCGGGGATCGGCAGCGCCCCGGGCACCACCCGCGGGTCGCAGGTGAGCACGCCCTCCACGTCGGTCCATATCTGCACCTCGGCGGCGCCCAGGGCGGCGCCGAGCAGGGCGGCGCTGTAGTCGCTGCCGCCGCGGCCGAGGGTGGTGGTGAGGCCGTCCTCGGTGGCGCCGATGTAGCCCTGGGTGACCACCGCCCGGCCTGGGCCGAGCAGCGGCCGGAGCCTGGACTGGGCGGCCAGCTCGATCTCGCTCGGACGCGGCTGCGCCGAGCCGAAGCTGGAATCGGTGCGCAGCACGGCGCGGGCGTCGTACCAGGCGGAGTCGATCCCGGCCTCCCGCAGGTGGGCCTCGAACACGCGGGTGGAGAGGCGCTCACCGAAGGCGGCGATGGCGTCCATCGAGCGCGGGCTCAATTCCCGCAGCAGGGCGACGCCGCGCAGCAGCATCTCGAGCTCGGAGAACAGCGCGGTCAGCTCCCGGTCGAGGGGGTCGCGCTGGCCGCCGGCGACCAGGTCCTGCGCGGCGGTGCGGTGGGCCGCGGCCAGGGCCTCCAGGGTGGCCAGCGCCTCCGCCAGGTTCCCGGCCTCCGCCGCCGCAGCGGCGGAGAACAGGGCGTTGGTGGTCTTGCCCATGGCGCTGAGCACCACCAGCGGACCCTGCGCCAGCGCCCCGGCCACGATCCCCGCCACCTGCCGCATGCAGGCCGCGTCGGCCACCGAGCTGCCGCCGAACTTCAGGACCAGGGGCATCAGACCAGGCCCCGGGCGTGGGCCAGTTCGGCGTTGAGGATGGAGGCGCCGGCGGCGCCGCGCTCGGTGTTGTGGCCGAGCAGGGCGAACTTGATGCCGAGCAGGGGACAGGTCCGGATCCTGCCGACGTGGACGCTCATGCCGGCGTCCTGCTCCACGTCCCGCCGCACCTGCGGCCGGTCCGGCAGGTCGTGGACGTGGATCGGCACCGGCGGCGCGCTGGGCAGGCCCAGGGTCTGCGGTTCGCCGCGCCAGCTGCGCATCGCCTCCGCCACCTCGGCGACCGACGGGTTGCCCTTCAGGCGGACGCTCACCGCCTCGGTGTGGCCCTCCAGGACCGGCACCCGGTGGCAGAGGGCGGTGACCGCGATCGGCGCCATCTCGATGCGGTCCTGGAGGAACCGGCCGAGCAGCTTGGGCGTCTCCTCCTCGACCTTCTCCTCCTCGTTCTTGATGAACGGGATCACGTTGCCGAGGATGTCCAGGCTGGGCACGCCGGGGTACCCGGCCCCGCTGACCGCCTGCATGGAGGTCATCGCCACCGCCTCGATGCCGAAGCGCCGGTGCAGCGGCGCCAGCGCCATCACCAGCACGGTGGCGGTGCAGTTGGGGTTGGTGACGATCGCGCCCTTCCAGCCGTGGTGGCGGCGCTGGGCCTCGAGCAGGCCGAGGTGCTCGGCGTTCACCTCCGGCACCAGCAGCGGCACGGTCTCGGCCATGCGGAAGGCGGAGGCGTTGGAGAACACCAGGGCGCCGGCCTTGGCGAAGGCCGGCTCGGCCTCCGCGGCCGGGGCCGTGTCGAGGGCGCTGAAGACCACCGGCGAGAGGGCCTGCTCGGGGCTGCCCTGCACGAGCACGTGGTCGCCGAAGCCGGCGTAGGCGTCGCCGTCCAGGCGCCAGGCGCAGGCGTCGCGGTAGCGCTTGCCCTCGCTGCGCTCGGAGGCGGCCAGGTGCTGGATGACGAAGAACGGGTGCTTCGCCAGCCGGCG
>JAYRFV010000099.1:0-3421 GCA_041908165.1 Holophagales bacterium
CTCGGCTTCGGCGGGATCGAGCCGCGCGAGACCGCGCCGCTGGCCACCAAGCAAGTCCGCGAGGCCTGCACCTTCCTGGCCCGCCAACTCGGGGCCTACTTCGACGGCAAGCTGCAGACCTTCACCGTCCCCCTCGCCCCCGAGGGCACGCACTTCCAGATGCGGGTCTGGGAGGAGCTGCGCCACATCCCCTTCGGCCGGACCATCTCCTACCAGGAACTGGCCCAGCGGGTCGGCGAGCCGAAGGCCAGCCGGGCGGTGGGCCAGGCCAACGGCGCCAACCCGATCCCGATCCTGATCCCCTGCCACCGGGTGATTGGCGCCAACGGCGCGCTGGTCGGCTACGGCGGCGGCATGGAGCGCAAGGAGGCCCTGCTCCGGCTGGAAGGCGTGATGCAGCCGGTGGAGCCGCCGCACCGCCTGTTCGAGGGCTGATCCCGCCCTCAGCCCTGGCCGGAGGTCCGGAGCTCCCGCCGCAGGTTCTTGCCGACGGCGTTCTTCGGAATCTCCGCAAGGAAGCTGAAGCGGGTCGGAACCTTGTAGTTCGCCAGGAGGCTCCGGCAGTGCTCGCGGATCTCCTCCACCGAGAGCTCCCGGTGGGGCACCACGAAGGCGCGGACCGCCTCGCCCGTGGCTTCGTCGGGAACGCCCACGACCGCCACGTCGGCCACGTCCGGGTGCAGGGCGATGCAGGCCTCGACCTCGTTGGGGAAGACGTTGAAGCCGCTGACGATGATCATGTCCTTCTTGCGGTCGGTGATCTCCAGGTAGCCGTCGGCGTCGAAGCGGCCGATGTCGCCGGTGCGCAGCCAGCCGCCGCGCAGGGCCCGGGCGGTCTCCTCAGGCTGGTTCCAGTAGCCCTGCATGACCTGGGGTCCGCGCACGACGATCTCCCCGTGCCCGCCCTCGGCCACCGGGTCGCCGGCATCGTCGACGATGCGGACGTGCGTTCCGGGCAGCGGCAGCCCGACGCCGCCGACCTGGGCCATGGTGCGGCGCATCCGGCCCCCCTCGCGGACCGCGGCGTTGTAGGTCACCAGGGGGCTGGCCTCGCTGAGACCGTAGCCCTCGATCACCAGGCAGCCGGTCAGCTCCTCCCAGCGCCGCAGGACCTCGGGATGGGTCTGCATGCCTCCCGCGAAGGCCCCCCAGAGGGAGCGCACCAATTCGGGCTTGAACCACCCCTCCTCCGGCAGCGCCTTCAGCAGGGTGTTCACCGCGGTCATCCAGGTGATCGGGTGGTTCCGGAAGGCGGCGCGGAGGTTCTTCAGGGGGCGCGGGTTCGGCACGAGGATGCTGTGGCTGCCGGTGTGGAAGCCCACCAGCAGGTTGATGGTGAAGGCGATGACGTGGTACATCGGCAGCACCGTCAGCACGGTCTCCTGCCCCTCGGCGAGGTAGATCCGGGTGATCTCGGCGATCTGCTCGAGGTTGGCGAGCAGGTTGCCGTGGCTGAGCATGGCCCCCTTGCTGGTGCCGGTGGTGCCGCCGGTGTACTGCAGCAGGGCCAGGCTGTCCCGGTCCGGCTCGGGGACTGGCGCAGCGGGCAGCACGTGGGCGCCCGCCTGGTGGAGCATGCCCTGGTGCAGGGCCCGCGGCAGGCGCGTGGCGGGCAGGCCGAGCGGCTTGATCTGCCCGGCCAGCCGGAGCCGGGTCCGCACCAGCAGGCGCGGGAGCAGCGGGAAGAAGTCGGTGATCGCGGTGACGACGATGGCCTTCACCCGGGTGCGGGGCACCACCGAGGTGACCTTGTCGCCGAAGTGGTCGAGCACCACCAGCACCTCGGCGCCGCTGTCGTTCAGCTGCAGCTCGAGTTCCCGCGGCGTGTAGAGGGGGTTGGTGTTGACCAGCACGCAGCCGGCCTTCAGCGCGCCGAAGGCGCAGACGGGGTAGGCGAGGCAGTTGGGCAGGAGGATCGCGACCCGGGTCCCGGGCTTGAGGTCGAGGCCGTGCTGAAGGTAGGCGGCGAAGGCGTCGGAGAGGCGGTCGACCTCCCGGAAGGAGAGCGAGGCCTGCATGCCGTTGGGCAGCACCAGCGTCTCGGCCTTGCGCTCGCCGAAGCGCCGGGCGGCGTCCCGCACCAGCTGGCCGAGGTTGGCGAAGGGCAGGGGCGTGGCCTCCGGGCCTACCCCCGGCGGATGGTGGCTCAGCCAGGCTTCGGCGCGGGTCATGGGTGGGCCTGCAGGGGCATCGCGGTGGGCTCTCCGGGCGGCCTGGGGCCGGTTCTCAAAGGTGGCAGAGGTCCAGCTGCCGCAGCGGGCCGCGCTCGTACTCGAGGACCTCCAGGTCCTGGGCGCCCAGCGCCTCCTTGAGGTGGAGCAGCGCCCGGCGCGGTTCCACGCGGCTGACGCAGGTGAACAGGTCGACCGCCGCGAAGCGGTACTCGGGCCAGGTGTGGATGGCCAGGTGGCTCTCGGCGATGATCACCGCCCCGCTCACGCCCAGCGGCGAGAAGTGGTGGAAGTTGTGGGTGATGATGGTCGCCCCCGCCCGTTCCGCGGCGGCCAGCATGGCGGAGGAGACGTGCTCCAGGTCCGACAGCCGCGCCGGATCGCAACCCGTCAGCTCCGCCAGGAGGTGCCGCCCAAGTGCCTGCATGCGACCAGGGTAGCACCGGGCGCGGGGCCGGAACCCCGGGCTCAGGCCTTTCGCAGCAGGGCGACGAATTCCACGTGGACGGTCAGGGGAAACAGGTCCAGGGCGGCCAGGGCCTCGAGCCGCCAGGCCGGCGCCAGGGCCTTGAGGTCACGGCAGAAGGCCGCGCCGTCGCAGCCCACCAGCACCAGGGTCCCGGCGCCGGCGCCGAGGAGGCGGCTGCAGACCGCGCCTCCCAGGCCGGTGCGGGGCGGATCCAGGAGGATCACGTCGGCCGGATGGCCCAGCCCTTCCGGCAGCCAGTCCTCCACGCCTGCACAGTGGATCTCCGCTTCCAGGCCCTGCAGGTTGATGCGGGCCCAGGCGGCGGCGTCCTCGCCGGACTCCACCAGCACGCCGCGCTGGAACCGGGCGCCGAGCATCCGGGTGAACAGGCCGACCCCGCCGTAGAGGTCGTACAGGGTTCCTCCGCGCAGGTCCCAGCCCTCGAGGACGGCGGCGAAGGCCTGCATGGCCCAGGGCGCGCAGACCTGGAAGAAGCCGCCGGCGGCGTGGCTCAGGGCAGCCTGGCCATGGAGGTGGACCACGGGCCGGTCGCTGCGCTTCCAGCCGTCCGGTTCCAGGATCCACGCGCGCCCCTGCTCGTCGCTGGCCCAGACGCTACCGGCAGGGGTCCCGGTGGACAGTTCCCAGCGCTGCGGACGGACCGGCAGCACCCGGGCCTCGATGGCCTCCTGCAGGCGGGGGAGGGCGGCCGACAGGACCGGGTCGGCGGCCGGGCATTCCTGGACCGGCACGACCCGGTGGCTTCCCCGCTGGTGGAATC
>JAYRFV010000100.1:0-29264 GCA_041908165.1 Holophagales bacterium
CTGGCCCTCTGGGAGAACGGCGGCCGGCTTTGGACCCACACCTTCGGTCCGGGCATGGAGGAGTCCCCGAGCCGGCTCCCCCTGGGAGAAGGGAAGGACCCGCGGATCGCCGTGAACCTCGAAGGGCGGGGCGTCGCGATCTGGACGATGGAGAACGGTTTCGAAAAGCACATCGTGGGGATGCCCTTCGATCCCACGGCCCGGACCAGCCCCAGTTCCCGCTCGCTGTTCAAGACCTTCGGAAACGTCCGCGACATCCAGGTGTGCGTCGACCGCAGGGGAAGCGCGCTGGTGGTCTGGAGCCACGAGTTGGACGGCCGGTGGGAGACCCTGGCGAAGCACTTCGACGTCCGCGCCAAGGCCTGGGAGGACGAACCCGCCCAGCTTGGCCCCCAAGTGGGCCATCCCCTGGAGCCGCGCCTGGGCATGAACCGGCGGGGTCAGGCCGCGGTGGTCTGGGAGGAGCAGACCGACCGCGCCGATGGCCTCGTGGTCGCGTTCTACCTGCCGTCCGAGAAGCAGTGGTCCGACCATCCCGTCCCGGTGGCCACGGGCACCGCCAAGGAGTACCAGGCTGCCATGGACCACGCCGGCAACCTGATGGCGATCTGGGTGAACCAGACCTATGGCCGGCGGGCTTCCCTGGAGGCGCGCCTGTACCGCGCGGACCGCGCCGAGTGGGCCGCCCCGGAGGTGCTGGCCACCGCGGCCAGCTTCCGCCAGGTGCGCCTGGCCATGACCGGGACCGGAGAGGCGCTGGCGGTGTGGCTGCAGAGCGAAGGCACGGCGCTCAGCTTCCTGCACTCCAAGGCCTTCCGCAACGATGCCTGGGAGGGGCAGGTGACGCGCCTCGACGGCGAGGGAGGCCGCGTCACCGACTACGCCATGGCCCTCGGTGCGAAGGGCCTGGCCGGCCTGTTCTGCTTGATGCAGAGCCCGGATGCCTACACGCCCCTGGTGCGCAGCCGGGCGAAGGTCTGGAACCCGCCGACGCCCGCCGGACCGAGGTCGCGACACCCGCACCACCACCCGGTGCTCAGCCTCTGCCCGGAAGGCAGCGTGGCCCTCTGGCAGGTCGGCACTGGCGCGGAGACGCAGCTGGTGATGGCGATGGAGCGGTGAACCGTACGGCCGGTTAGGGCGGGCCCAGGTTGAACCAGGCGTCCAGGGTGCGGGGATCGAAACGGTGCCCGGACCGGTGCGTGTACTCGTTGGTCTGCGCCGAGTAGACGTAGTCCCGGCCCCATTCACGGCCGTGGCGGGCGACCGCCTCGATCGCCGCCACCATCCTCGCGGCTTCGGCGTCGGAGGTCGTCGGATGGACGGAGAGCCGGACCCACCCGGGCTTCTCGGAGAGGTCCCCGCGGTCGATCCGGCCGCTGATCGCCCGCGAGTGCTGGGGGTCCACGTGCAGCAGGTAATGGCCGTAGGTGCCGGCGCAGGAGCAGCCGCCGCGGACCTGGATGCCGTAGCGGTCGTTCAGGAGGCGCACCACCAAGTTGTAGTGCAGCCCGTCGAGGTAGAAGGAGAGGATCCCCTGGCGGCGCTCGTGCTGGCCGGCCAGGAGGTGCAGGCCGTCGATGGCCTTGAGCCCGGGGAGGAGGACGGCCAGCAGCTGCTCCTCCCGCTGCCGCATCCGGTCCGGATCCATGGCCTCCTTCAGGCGCACCGCCAGGGCCGCGCGGAAGGTCTGCAGGAAGGCCGGCGTGCCGCCGTCCTCGCGGACCTCGATGTCGCGGATGTAGCTGTGCTGGTGCCAGGGGTTGGTCCACAGCACGGTGCCGCCGCCCGGCTGGTCGGGAACGCGGTTGTGGTAGAGCCCCGAGTCGAACACCAGCACCCCCGGCGTGCCCGGCCCGCCCAGGAACTTGTGCGGGCTGAAGTAGACCGCGTCCAGGGCCGCCTCCGGATCGCCCTCCGGGTGCATGTCGATGGGCACATAGGGAGCCGAGGCGGCGAAATCGACGAAGCAGACGCCGCCGTGCCGGTGCATCGCCCGCGCGAGCTCCCGGTAGGGCGTGACGATGCCGGTGACGTTCGAGCAGGCGGTGAAGGCTCCGATCTTGCGGGGCCGGCCCCGGTGCCGCTGCAGGGCCTCCTCCAGCGCGCCCGGATCGACCAGCCCCTGCGTGTCCGGCTCCAGGATCTCAACGTCGCAGAGCGTCTCAAGCCAGGAAGTCTGGTTGGAGTGGTGCTCCATGTGGGTGAGGAAGACCACCGGCCGCTCCGCCTCAGGGACCCGGCAGTAGGGCAGGAGCCGGTCGGGCACCTTCAGTCCGAGCATCCGCTGGAGCTTGTTGACGACCCCGGTCACGCCCGAGCCCTGGGTGAGGATGACGTCCTCGGGCCCCGCATGGACGTGGCGCTTCAGGATCCGGTGCGCTTCGTGGTAGGCCAGGGTCATCGCCTCGCCGGATCCGTTGGACTCGGAGTGGGTGTTGGCGACCAGCGGGCCGAAACGCTGCAGCAGGGCCTCCTCGATCGGCCGGTACAGCCGGCCGCTGGCGGTCCAGTCCGCGTACAGCATCTCGGGGTTCCCGCAGGGGGTCTCGAGGGCCTGATGCAGGCCCACGATCCCGTTGCGGAAGGGCCTGAACCAGTCCTCCAGGGAGGTCCCGTTCACAGCGACTCCCGCCGTGGACACGGAGGCAGCAGGAGGCCGCCACCGTCGAGGCCGCGGGAGCGCTCCACGCAGTCCTCGGGCTCGCAGCAGGTGTGGCACACGCGCTTGCAGGCATCGAAGGACAGCAGTTCCACCTCCGGCGCCAGGTGGTCGGCCCGCGGGGGCTCCTCCCGCAGGAGGTCCGTGCTGAGGTACTTCTTGTTGCTGTCCGGAAACACGGTGGCCACCACGGCATCCGGGCCGAGGTCCTCCTGGACCTTCAGGGCCGCCAGGAAGTTGGCACCGCTGCTGATCCCCACCCCGAGCCCCAGCTGGGCGGCGAGCTGCTGGGCCATGCGGATCGCATCTCCATCATCGACGTCGATGATCGGATCCAGCTCGTCGAGCTTCACCACCGCCGGGATGAATTCGTCGGAGATGCCCTGGATCCGGTGCTTGCCCGTCTTGCAGCCGGTGCGCAGGGTCGGCGAGTTGGCGGGCTCCATGGGGTGCACGCGGATGGCCGGCTGCACCCGCCGGAGGAAGCGGCCCACGCCCATCACCGTGCCGCCGGTCCCGACCCCGGCCACGAAGGCGTCCGGCACCAGGCCACGGAACCGGAGCTGCCACCACAGCTCGGGGCCGGTGGTGGCCGCGTGCGCCTGGACGTTCGCGTCGTTCGAGAACTGCCGCGGAAGGAAGCCGCCGTGCGTCCCCGCCCAGGCGACGCTCCGTTCGATCGACCCGAGGAATCCGCCATCCTCCCGGCTCACCAGCTGGATCTCGGCGCCGAAGCTGCGGATCAGGTCCTTGCGCTCCTGGCTCATCCAGTCCGGCATGAAGATCGTGACCGGGTGGCCGAGGGCCCGGCCCAGGGCGCAGAAGGCGATGCCGGTGTTGCCGCTGGTGGCCTCGGCGATCGGCTGGCCCGGGGTCAGGGTGCCTTCGGCGTAGGCGTCCTTGAGGATGTGCAGGGCCATCCGGTCCTTGATGGAACCGGTCATGTTGAAGGTCTCCGCCTTCGCGAACAGGGTTCGGAGGCGGCCCCTGAAGCGGAACCGGATTTCCAGCAGGGGCGTATTGCCAACCAGCCGGGAGAGGCCCTTGAACCGGGCCTCGACGGGTGTCGCCGGCGGTGCAGCGCTCAGGGGACGGGACACCTCATGCCTCCTTCCGGACCCTGTGTTCGATCCAGCCCGCCAGCCGGAAGGCCCCGAGCGCCATCGCCAGCAGGCCGAGCGCCGCCGCCCATCGGGGCATGTGCAGGGCCTCCGCGAGCAGGAGGTCACCGAGGCTTCCACGCAGCTGGAACTCCTCGACCCAAGGCAGGGTGAAGCTGAAGGCCAGGGTCCCACCGACCAGGCCGCCGAGGAACCAGAGCGCGTCGAGCTTGCCGCTGGCGGCGCCGACCAGGCCCGTGCCGGGGCAGTAGCCGCCGAGGATGAAGCCGGCGCCGAGCAGGAAGCCGCCGACCGCCTGGGGCACCCAGAAGGTCTCCAGGACCCGGATCCCGGCCAGCGGCAGCAGGCCGGTCCCGTCGAGGATGTACAGGCCGAGGGCGCAGGTGACGATGGCCGTGAACATCACCCGCAGCACCCGGAAGTCCCGGCCATAGAAGATCGCGGCGAGGTTGTCGGCGCGACCGAAGCCGGCGCGTTCCAGGGCGAACCCGAAACCCAGGCCGACCAGGAGGGCGAGCAGCATCTCCAGGCCGTGGGAAAGCGGATGGGCGGTGAACAGGGGTTGCATCGCGACCGCCTCCTAGATCCACTGCCGGCGCAGGAACCAGGCGAAGCCGTAGCCGCCGGCGAAGACCGCCATCAGGAACACCCAGCTGCCCACCGCCAGCTGTGCGCCGCCGGTGATTCCCTGGCCGCTGGTGCAGCCGCGGGCCAGCTGCGCGGCCCAGCCGCTGAGGAGGCCGCCGGCGAAGGCGAGGGCCCAGCGGGCGCGGACACCGATGCGCGGGCCGCGGACCGTCTCCAGGGCGAAGCGCCCTGCGGAAACTGCGCCCAGGAGGCCGCCGAGGGCCGTCCCCGCAAGCATCCACACGGCCCAGGCGTTGAAGGGGCTGCGCCCGGGACGGATCAACCCGGCTAGGTGGTCGTTGCCGGCGGCCCAGGCCGGGGAGAGCACCTGGGCAGCACCGGCCACGCAGCCCTTGATCCCCGCGCTCGCCCCGATCCCGCGGCCGATCAGGACGAAGGATGCAAGGGTGACGAGGCCCAGGAGAAGGCCGGCCAGGTAGGGATTCCAGGGTGTTTTGGGTCCGGCCACGCGGCCTCCTGGCGGGAAGGTGGAAGCACCCGGGACAGGTCCCCGGATGCTTCCACCAACCTGCCCGAAGGACGGACCTGACACGATGACCCGAATCACATATTTTAGTGAATATTCACCTTTCGATTCGCAGGGCCCTCCGGGGCCCCCTTCTTCAGGCCGCGGGCTGGGAAGCCGATACCGCAGGGAGGCGGGAGCGGACGGCAGGGATGAGCGGCATCGCAGTCATTTCCGATGTGCACGGCAACCTGGAGGCGCTCGAGGCGGTCCTGGCCTGCATCGACAGACTGGCCGTGGACGCCGTCTATTCGCTGGGGGATGCGGTCGGCTACGGCCCCGACCCGGAGGCCTGCCTCCGGATCACTGGCTCGCGCTGCCGGCTCCGGCTGATGGGGAACCACGAATACGCGGTGCTGCACACGAACCTCGGCTTCAACTTCAATCCGGTGGCGCAGAAGGCGCTGGAATGGACCCGCGGGCGGGTGCGGGACGCCCGCCTGCTCGACCTGATCAGCGGGCTGCAGCCGCACCACCAGGAGGGCGAGGCGCTGTTCGTTCACGGCTCAGCCCGGGACGCCCTGGAGGAGTACGTCACCGAGTCCGATTCGCGGGGCTATTCGGTGTTCGACGAGATGGTGGAGTCCCTGGAGAAGGACTTCACCTCCTTCCGGCTCTGTTTCGTGGGCCACAACCACAGGCCCTTCCTGGCCACCACGGAGGGCTTCCTGCACCCCCACGAAGGGCAGATGGAGTTCCGGGTTCCCCCGGAGGAGAGGCTCTACGTGAGCGTCGGCTCCGTGGGCCAGCCGCGGGACCGCGATCCCCGCGCCTGTTTCGTCACCTTCGACGGCGCCCGGGTGGTCTACCACCGGGTGCCCTACGACCACGCCGCCACCTCTGCCAAGATCCGTGAACGCGGCCTGCCGGGCTACCTGGCGGAGCGGATCGCGGTGGGCAGGTAGCGTGGACGCCCCGGACCGGATCCAGGCGTTCATCCGCGGGGCGGCGCGCCTGCCGGTGGTGCCCCAGGTCACCATCCGGCTGCTCAATGCGGTCGATTCTCCGGATGCCTCGGCCCAGGAGCTGGCCGGGATCATCGAGGCGGATCCGGCCCTGGCCCTGCGCCTGCTGAAGGTCGCCAATTCGTCGTTCTACGGCCAGAGGGCCCAGGTCGGTTCGGTCCGCAGCGCGGTGGTGGTGCTCGGTTCGAAGACCATCCGGAGCCTGGCCCTGGCAGTCTGGACCCAGACCCTGCGGGCCCAGGCCCGGAGTCCCGAGGAAGCCGCCCTGGTGGAGCCGGTCCTCGGCCACGGTCTCGCCGTCGGGGTGCTGTCCGGGCAGCTGGCGGAGCGGGTCAACCGCAGCCTCGGCGAGGACGCCTTCATGGCCGGCCTGCTGCACGACATCGGACGGGTGGCCCTGCTGTTCCACCTGGGCGGCGCCTACCAGGCGACGATCCTCGGACCTGCGGAGCGGGAGGGATTCCTGCTCCACGAGCGGGAACAGGAGGTCCTGGGGTTCGACCACCGTGAACTCGGTTCGGCCCTGATGACCTCCTGGAGCCTGCCGCCCTTCCTGGCCGATGTCGCCGAGCGCCACCACGACGCGATGATCGTCCCCCGCGACCAGTTCTTCATCGCCGCCACCGCCCTGGCCGACCTGCTGGCCACCCGGCTCCGGGCGAACATCGCCCTCGGCACGCCGCGCCCGCTGCGCGAGGAGCTCTCGACCTTCTTCTCCCTGCCGGAAGGCCCGGTCCGCAAGACCTTCCTCGAGGACTGCACCTCGCGGATCGCCGCCCTGAACGAAGCCCTCGCGTAGCACCGGGTCGGGGCGATCGTGGACCGATGGAGCCGGACCCGGCTGCTGCGTATCCTGGGATCCCGTTCCGGAGCCGGCATGCCTGATCCTGCGTCCCACCCCTACTCCGTGCACCCCGGCGTGGCCCACGTCCAGGCCATCCTGCGGAACCTCGGGGCGAACACCGGCCGGGACCTCGCCGGCTGGATCGACGCGCTCCGGCTTGCCGGTCCGGGCGACGAAGCCGCCCGCCGGGCCTGGCTCAAGGCCGCGGGCCTGGGCGCGGCGCAGGCGCGCTTCGTGGCGGAGCGGAGCCTGGGCGGCAGCGCCCACGCCTTCGACGACACCCCGGAAGGCTACCTGCGGAGTGCGCCGGGGTACGTGGAGCGCCAGTACGCCGGCAGGAAGGCGGCCCTGCGGCCCCTGTACGAGTCGCTGCTGGCGCGCGGCCTGGCCCTGGGGCCGGACGTCAAGGTCTGCCCCTGCGAGACGGTGGTGCCCCTCTACCGGCAGCACGTCTTCGCCCAGATCAAGGCGGCCACCCTCGGCCGCATCGACCTCGCGCTGGCGCTGGGCGACCCCGCCGCGGTGCAGGATCCCTCCGGCCGGCTCCTGGACACCGGCGGCTTCCGGAAGCGCGACCGCCTCACCCACCGCATCGAGGTGCGGTGCCTGGCGGACGTGGACGAGGCCCTGGAAGGCTGGCTCCGCGCCGCCTACCGAGGCGATGCGCCCTGAGGGCTTCCTCCCGGTCCCGTCCTCGGAGGTGCGCGGAGAAGAACCCTCCCGGGGGCCTTTTTTGCCCGCTGGCATGGCCCGAATCCAGCCCCGACACTGGATCCGGAGGGTGCCATGGACATCGGGACGGCCACGGCCCTGACCCGCTACACCTACCAGACCACGCTTGCCGCCAAGGGGCAGGACGGCGCCATCCTGCAGGCCTTCGGCGATGCCATCGGCAACCTGGCCGCCCTGTCCGGTGGGAGCGGAGCCCTCGGCTCCCTGGCTTCCGGCATGCACACGCTCGCCGGGGCGGACGGGGACCGCGCCTTCCAGGCGGTCTGGGCGGCCACCGACGCCGCCCCGGCCTCGGGGCTGTTCGTCGCGACGCCCGATGGAGGCTTCGACCCCGCCGTCAACCTGAATGCGACCCTGGCCCTGGCCGCCTACGCCAACCGCCAGGCCGGCATCCCCGCCACCACGCCGCGGGCCGCCGCCCTCAATGCCAGACAGGATCCGGCCCAGCCCGCCCAGGTCCAGGCCGCGCTCCAGGCCGCCCAGTCGACCCTGGCCGCCAGCACCCTGAACCTCCTCGCCTAGGGCGCAGGGCCCCGCAGCAGGCATGGCCGCCCTCCGAACCGCCCCAATCCTTCCGTGACATGAACCTCGCCGGCACACCCCTCATCCCGCTGTACCAGGTTCAAGCGAACCCGGACGCCCGGTTCCAGCGTTTCGGCCGGAACGACGGGCAGCTGTTCGGGAAGCCGATCAACGCCGAATTGCAGGCCCGTCCCGCCCCGGTCGAAACGCAGCCCGTCAAGGAGAAGCCCGCAGCCGAAAGGGCCGAAGGCGCCGCCGCGGCACGCGTGACCTACCGCGGCCCCTCCCCGCGCACCGAGTCCCCCTGGGGCGCTTCCCCGACCCTGGGTGCCAGCCTCGACCTGAAAGCCTGAGGCGCACCGTCTGCGCCGCGGGCGGGCATTCCTGCCCTTGATTTTCGTTTTTTTTACGTCATATTGAGATCCCCCCGGAGGTTCCCTGTGCTGGCGATGTGGGTTCCCGAACTGCCCTTCCAGCTGGCCTGCGGCCGGGATGCCACCCTGCGCCAGCGGCCCCTGGCCTTCCTGAACCCCGAAGCGCCGCGCACCCCCAGCCTCTGGTTCGTCAACCGCCTGGCCCGGGAAGCGGGGCTCCGTCCCGGCGAGTCCCTGGAGCAGGCCCTCCGCCACGCCCCGGGGCTGCGGGTGCTGGATCCCGCGCCGCAGGTCTGGTGGGAGGCCCAGGGCAGCTTCGCCGACTTCCTCCAGCAGTGGACGCCGCAGGGCCAGCTGGGTCGGCTCGGCGAGGCCATGGTGGAGCTGCAGGGCCTGGAACGCGTCTCCGGCGCGCCGCGGGACACCGCCCTGCGCATGGCCCGCGAACTGGCCGGCCGCTACGGCTGGACCAGCCACGGCGGGCTCTCCGCCAGCGCCACCGCGGCCCGCATCGCCTCGCACCTGGAGCAGCGGCTGGAATGCGTCGCCGACGGCTTCGAGGCCGCCTTCCTGGCGCCCCAGCCGCTGCGCCGCCTGCCGGAGCTGGCGCCGCGCCTGCGCACCCGCCTCCACCGCCTGGGCCTGCGCTGCTTCGAGGACCTCCAGCCGATGCCGCTGCCGGTGCTCTGCGAGCTGGTGCCGGAGCGGCTGGCGCCGGGGCTGCTGGCCCAGGCGCGCGGCGAGGACCGGCCGAAGCTGCCGCTGCTGGCGGACCCGCCCGGCTCCAGCCGCACCCCCTGGCGGCTGCAGCCGCCGCGGCTGGCCGAGGAGGTGCCGCTGGCCTCCTGGTGCCTCGGCCGGCTCTGGGCCGAGCCGCGCAGCCCCCGCAGCCTGACCCTGCGCTGGTGGGACGCTGACGGCGAGCCGCACTTCTGGAAGGCCGGCGCCGAGGACCTGACCCGCACCCCGATGGAACTGGTCGGCGTCATCGAACGCAGCTTCCGCGCCCTCTGCACCCGCCGGATCCTGGTCCGGGAACTGGAGCTGCGGGTCCACTGGGGCCTGGGCCGGGCCCGGCCGCTGTTCCAGGAGCCCCGCGCGCAGAAGTTCGAGCGCCTCGAGCCGGCCCTCGCCCGCCTGCGCCAGCGCTACCCGGCGAACCCCGTGCAGCCGGGCTGGCTCGCCGCGGAGGCTGCGCGGCCCCGCGCGGGGTGAACGGGAGGGGATCGCGCCAGGGGTGGAGGGAGAATCCCAGGGCGAAAAGCGGTTTTCCACGCCATGAGGCTCCATACTGGTCGAATATTGAGAAGGAGTCTCCAATGCAGAATCCCGTAAAGGACCCGGTCACCTGGCTCTACCCGCCCGTGGAGGCGAACCGGACCGGCATGCTCAGGGTTTCGGAGGTCCATGAGATCTACTGGGAGGAGAGCGGCAACCCGGCGGGGAAGCCCGTGGTCTTCCTGCACGGCGGCCCCGGCGGCGGCTCGGATCCCAAGGCGCGGCGCTTCTTCCACCCGGGGAAGTACCGGATCGTCGCCTTCGACCAGCGCGGCTGCGGCAAGAGCACGCCCTACGCCTGCCTCGAGGCGAACACCACCTGGGATCTCGTGGCCGACATCGAGACCCTGCGTGAACACCTCGGCATCGCGCGCTGGCAGGTGTTCGGCGGCTCCTGGGGCTCGACCCTGGCGCTGGCCTATGCCCAGAAGCACCCGGACCGGGTCACCGAGCTGGTCCTGCGCGGCATCTTCCTGCTGCGCCGGCAGGAGATCGAATGGTTCTACCAGAAGGGCGCCTCGACCCTGTTCCCGGACGCCTGGGAGCCCTACCTCGCCCACATCCCCGCGGCCGAGCGCGGCGACCTGCCGGCCGCCTACCAGCGCCGCCTGACCAGCGACGACCCCGCCGTGCGCATCGCCGCGGCCAAGGTCTGGAGCCGCTGGGAGGGCGCCACCTCGAAGCTGCTGCCGGACACGGCCTTCGCCGACCACTTCGAGGAGGACGAATTCGCCCTCGCCTTCGCCCGCATCGAGTCGCACTACTTCTCGAACCGCGGCTTCCTGGAGTGCGACGACCAGCTGCTGCGCGACGTGCGGAAAATCCGCCACCTCCCCGCCGTCATCGTCCAGGGCCGCTACGATGTCGTCTGCCCCATGGACAGCGCCTGGGCCCTGCACCGCGCCTGGCCCGAGGCCGATTTCATCATCAGTCCGGATGCCGGCCACAGCGCCTGGGAGCCGGCCAACAGCCGGGCCCTGGTGGCCGCCACCGACCGCTTCGCCGGGGCATGACGGACGGGATTCAGGTCGGGCCGGCAAAGCATCGATGAAGCCAGGGTCCGGGTTGTTTCCCCGACCCGTGGGCGAGGATTCCATCGGAACCCCGACATCCATGATCCGTATTCCGGGGGGCTGGCTGGCCCTGCTGAGGGCCGGGATCTGCCTGGGGGTGTTCCTGGCCCTGGCCGCCCTGCCGGCCCAGGCAGGTCCTCCCCGCATAGTCACCCTCCACCTCAAGTGGTCGCACCAGTTCCAGTTCGCGGGCTACTACGCGGCCCAGGCCAAGGGCTATTACCGGGAAGCCGGGCTGGAAGTCGTGCTGCTGGAAGCGGGTCCTGGACGTTTGCCGATCCCGGCGGTCGAACGCGGTGAAGCCGAATTCGGCGTGAGCGATACCGAAGTCTTCCAGGCCTACCTGGAGGGTCGCCCTCTGGTCGCCCTCGGCGTGGTCTTCCAGCACTCCCCGAACGTCCTCCTTTCGCTGCGCTCCAAGGGCATCCTCCGCCCCGCCGACCTGGCCGGAAAAAGGGTCATGTTCCAGGGCGGCCAGGGGCTCGCCGAAACCCAGGCCATGCTCGAGTCCGAAGGCCTTCGGCTCGACGCGATCCGCCAGGTGCCGCACAGCTGGAACCTGGACGACCTGATCAAAGGCCGGGTCGATGCCATCCAGGCGTACACCACCAATGAGCCGTACCTGCTTCAGCGGTCGGGCGCCGAGGTCGCGCAGTTGCGACCGGTCGAGTACGGAATCGATTTCTACGGGGACATCCTGTTCACCACGACACCCTTCGCGGCGGCCAACCCGGAGGTCACGGATGCCTTCGCCCGCGCCTCCTTCAGGGGCTGGGAATACGCGATGGAGCACCCGGAGGAGGTGATCGACCTGATCCTGGCGCTGCCGGGTCCAACCGCGCGCCGGCTCGACCGGGCCAAGCTGCGCTTCGAGGCGGAACAGATGAAAGGGCTGGTCATGCCCGGGCTGGTCGATGCCGGCCACATGAACCCCGGCCGCTTCCGCCGGATCGCCGAGACCCTGGTGAGGATCGGTCAGGTAAAGGTCGCGAAGGACCCGGAGGGATTCCTCTTCGTCTGGCCCCAGCCGCCGTCCCGGGCCTGGCAGAGGGCGCTGAAATGGGGCCTGCCGGTGACGGCGGCCCTCGCCCTGCTGGTGGCGCTGTGGATCACCCAGTTGCGCCGCACCGTGTTCGCGCGGACCCGGGCACTGCTCAAGGAAGTCCAGCAGCGCAAGCGCACCGAACAGGCGCTGCGAGAAAGCGAGGCCCGGTTCCGCGCCCTGTTCGAAGGGGCACCCGACGCCATCATCCTCGCCGATCCTTCGAGCGGGCTGCTGGTGGATGCGAACCCGTCCGCCTGCCGGCTCCTGGGCCGGCCCCGCGAGGAGATCGTCGGCCTCCACCAGGGGCAGCTGCACCCACCGCAGGACGATGCCTTCTCCCGGGAATCCTTCGAGAAGCACGTGCAGCAATCGCAGTTGGACGGGATCACCCGCCCGGTGGCAAACCAGGTGCTGCGGCCTGATGGCACCCTCGTCCCGGTGGAGGTGCTGGCCCAGTTGATCCAGGTGCAGGACCAGACCCTGCTGATGGGCACCTTCCGCGACATCACCGATCGCCGGCGCGCCGAGGAGGCCCTGCGGGAGAGCGAAGGGCGGTTCCGCGGGCTGCTGCAGGCGGTCGACGCGGTCGCGGTCCAGGGCTATGGCCGGGACGGCACCACCCAGTACTGGAACCGGGCGTCGGAGCGGCTCTACGGATACACCGAGGAGGAAGCCCTCGGCCGCAACCTGCTGGACCTCATCATCCCCGAGGAGATGCGTGCGGAGGTGGTGCAGGCCATCCAGCACATGTGGGAAACCGGGCAGGCCATCCCGTCCTCCGAGTTGTCCCTGCGGCGCAAGGACGGTTCCCGGGTGGCGGTCTATTCAAGCCATGCGGTGGTCCAGGTGCCCGGGCGTCAGCCCGAGCTCTTCTGCATCGACATCGACCTCACCGACCGCAAGCGCCTGGAGGCCCAGCTGCAGCAGTCGCAGAAGCTGGAGAGCCTCGGCAGCCTGGCGGGCGGCGTCGCCCACGACATGAACAACGTGCTCGGCGCCATCCTCGGCATGGCCTCCCTGCACGAAGCCCAGGCGGCGCCTGGATCGGCACTCCAGCGGGCCTTCGAGACCATCAGCCGGGCCGCCCAGCGCGGCGGGCAGCTGGTCAGCGGGCTGCTGAACTTCGCCCGCCAGAGCCCTTCGGAGGAACAGGAACTGGACCTGAACGCCATCCTGCGCGAGGAGGTGCGGCTGCTGGAACGCACCACCCTCGCCCGGATCCGCCTGGACCTCGACCTGGCCGCCGACCTGCGGCCGATGCGCGGCGATTCCGGCGCCCTGGTCCACGCCTTCATGAACCTCTGCGTGAATTCAGTCGATGCCATGCAGGACGCGGGCACGCTCACCCTGAGGACACGGAACTGCGAGGATGGGCGGATCGAGGTGCGGGTGGAGGACACCGGTTGCGGCATGGACCCCGAAACCATCGAAAAGGCCTTCGACCCCTTCTTCACCACCAAGGAGCAGGGCAAGGGCACCGGCCTGGGGCTGGCCATGGTCTACGGCACGGTCAAGGCCCATCGAGGTGAGATCGACCTGCAGAGCTGCCCCGGGCAGGGAACCCAGGTCCGGATCCGGTTCCCGGCCAGCCAACCTGAGCCGCTCCCCGGGGCAGGAAGCCCAGCCGCCCGCAGCGAGGGAGCCACGAAGGCGCTGCAGGTGCTGCTGGTCGACGACGACGAACTGATCCAGGCCTCGGTACTGGCGGTGCTCGAGTCCCTGGGCCACGCCACGGCCGCCGCCAGCTCCGGCGAACAGGCCCTGGCGCTGCTGCAGCACGGAACGGCCCCGGATGTGGTGGTCCTGGACATGAACATGCCCGGTCTGGGCGGCGCCGGCACCCTGCCCCGGTTGCGCGCCCTCTGCCCGGATCTGCCCGTCCTGCTGGCGACCGGCCGTGCCGACCAGACCGCGCACGACCTCGTGGCGGCCCACCGGCACGTCTCCCTGCTGGCCAAGCCCTTCAGCCGGGATGCGCTGCAGGCGCAGCTCGACCAGCTCTGCAGGCCCTAGCCGGCGCCGCGCTATCCTGCCCCTCGATGGACCGTCCCCGGATCGCCCTTGCGGGCACCAGCAGCTTCGTCGGCGCCGCCCTGGCGGAGGCCCTGGCGCCGCACAGCGACCTGCGGATCCTGACCCGCTCAATGGCCCGCCGGACCCCGGCCGAGGGTGTGGAACTGCGGCCGTGCGACCACTTCTCCAGGGGAGAGCTGACGGCGGCGCTGCAGGGCGTGGACGCCGCCGTCTACCTGGTGCACAACCACGATCCCTCCGCCCGGCTGGACCAGGCCCGGACGAACGACATGGACCTGCTGGTGGCCGACAACTTCGCGTGGGCCGCCGAGCGCGCCGGCCTGAAGCAGATCCTGACCCGGGCGCCGCTGCTGGCGGAGCCGGACCGGCCGGCGGCGCGCAACGCCCGCGAGCGGCTGGAGGCGCTTGCCGCCCGGGCCACACCGCTGACCGTGCTGCGAACCGGCCTGGTGATCGGGCCCGGCGGCGAACTGGCGAAGCTGCTGGCCCGGATGGTGCGGCGGCTGCCGGTGATCCCGCTTCCCGGGCTGGCGCAAACCGAACTGCGGCCGCTCACCCTGGCCGGGTTCATTGAAGCGGTCCAGCACTGCCTCGGCAACCCCGCCACCTACGGCCAGGCCTTCGACGTCTTCGGACCGGAGGGGATCAGCCTCCGAGGGATGCTGGCGGAGGCCGCCGCCCTGCAGGGCCGGACCGCGCGCACCGCCTCCTGGCCGGCCATGCCCGAAGGCCTGTTCGCCGCCCTGCTCCGGCTGCAGCAGCCCGGCCTGCACCCGAACTTCCTGGCCTACCTGCTGGACCTGCTCGCCGCCGGAACCCGGGGCGAGGCCAACGTGGTGTCCGACCGGGTCGCCGCGAACTGGACGCCGGTCCGCGAGAGCCTCGCCGAGGCGGTCCGGAGCGGCGGGCCACCCACGGCCCGCCGGCACGACGACGCTGCCATCCGACAAGCCAGCCGGGTCCGCTCGATCCAGCGCCTGCACCTGCCGGAACACCGGGATGCCGAGTGGGTGGCGGAACGCTACTTCACCTGGCTCGGAACCTTGATGCGGGCGTTCATCCGCACGGAGCGCGACGCCGACGGCTCCTGGACGGTGCGGCAGAGGCCGGGCGGCTTGACCCTGCTCCGGCTGGAGTTCAAGCCCGGCCACAGCACGCCCGACCGGCGCCTGTACTTCATCACCGGGGGCGCTCTCGCCCGGATCCTGGGTGGGCGCACCGCCCGGCTGGAGTTCCGGGACCTCCTGGGTGGACGCGCCTGCATGGTGGCCATCCACGATTTCGATCCGGCCCTGCCCTGGTTCGTCTACCGGATCAGCCAGGCGGTGATGCACGGCCTGGTGATGAAGGGCTTCCAGGGCCACATGGAACAGGTCGCCGAAGGAGGGCCGCGCCTCTGAACGAGGCGGAGGGGAGGCCTCGACATCCGGCCTCCCCTCCGCCCGTCGCAGGCAGTCCGACCCGGATCAGTCCTTCGCCGCCAGCAGCGCCGGGACGGCCGCCGGGGCCTCGCGCGGCTCCGCCTCTTCCGCGCCACGCCAGCGCCAGGCACCCGTCACCGCCTTGAAGGTGAACACGATCACCGCCAGGGCGCCGAGCCCGAACAGCACGTCGCCGGGCATCCGCAGCCAGGTGAACGTGCGCATCAGGGGCGACTGCACCACCTCAGCGCTGCGGGCGTACCAGGTGCCGTGCTCGAGGCTCCGGGCGATCTGGTAGAAGCCGCTCGGAATCAGCGAGAGCACCAGCATCAGGCCGAGGCCGAGGTTCAGGCCCCAGAAGCCGAGGCGCAGCCACTTCTCGTCCCAGGCGCGGTTTGGGGTCATGCCGCGGAGGGCGAACAGCATCAGCGAAATGGCGAGGAAGCCATAGACGCCGAACAGGGCCGCGTGGCTGTGGATCGGGGTGGTGTTCAGGCCCTGGCCGAAATACAGGATCGACGGCGGGTTGATCAGCATGCCGAAGACCCCGGCGCCGAGCAGGTTCCAGAAGCAGACCGCGGCGAAGAACCGGAAGGGCCACTCGTAGCCGCTGCCGACCGCGCGGCCGGCGCGCAGGCTCTGGGCGATCTCGAAGCCGACGATGGTCAGCGGCACGATCTCGAGGGCGCTGAACACCGAGCCGAGGGCCGACACGAAGGCCGGGGAGCCGGTGTAGTACAGGTGGTGGAAGGTGCCGATCACGCCGCTGCCCAGGAACAGGCCCATGGACAGGCTGACGGCGCGCAGGGCGGTGCCTTCCTTGAGCAGCCCCATGCGGGTGGACAGCAGGGCGATCGCGACCGTGGCGAAGACCTCGAAAAAGCCCTCCACCCAGAGGTGCACCACCCACCAGCGCCAGTACTCCGCCAGGGCCACGTGGGTCTCGCGGGTGTACATGAAGCCGGCCGAGTAGAACAGCGGGATGGCGATGGCGGACAGCACGAACAGCTTGAGCAGGCCGAGCCGGCCGCGCTCCCCGCGCAGCGCCGGCAGCAGGGCGCGCAGCACCAGCACCAGCCAGCCGACCATGCCGACGGTCAGCAGGACCTGCCAGAGCCGGCCCAGTTCCACGTACTCGTAGCCCTGGTGGCCAAGCATGAAGGAGCCGGAGAGCTTGCCGAGGATCGCCTGGTGGCTGCCGGTGAGCGCGCCCACCACCACCACCACCAGCGCCACCAGCAGGCCGGCGACGCCCAGCCACTGGCCCTTGGGCTCGCGGGCGCTGAGCTTGGGGCCCAGGTAGAGGCCGGTGGCCAGCCAGCAGGTGGCGATCCAGAACACCGCCAGCTGCAGGTGCCAGGAACGCGAGGCCGCGTAGGGCAGGATCTTGGACAGATCGAGGCCATACAGGGCGTTGCCCTCGACGGCATCGTGGGCGGTGGCCACCCCCATGCCGATCTGCACCAGGAACAGCACCATCGCCACGGCGAAGTAGAGCGCCGACCAGCGCTGGCTGGCGGTCGCGGGGGCCTGCGGGATCGGCTTCGGGTCTGGGAAGTCCTCGGCCGGCTGCGCGGCGTGGTGCCAGACCATCAGGCCGACACCGAGCAGCAGCAGGATCACGGACAGGATGCTCCAGAGGTGGCTGACCGGCGTGATGGCATTGCCCACCAGCGCCTCCTGGGGCCAGTTCTGGGTGTAGCTGTGGGCCTGGCCGGGCCGGCGCGCGGCGGCGGTCCAGGCGGTCCAGAGCCAGAAGTCGGCGACCCGCTCGGACTCGCGCAGTTCGGGGATCCAGCGCGCCGGGATCGAAGCCCCAGGGTCGCCCTGGAAGGCGATCTCCGCGAGTTCGGTCCGGGTCCTCAGGTAGGCCTGGGCCTGGACGGCCGGCAGGGTCAAATCCCCGCTGGCATTATCGTAATTATTAGTCTGAAAAAGATTCTTCACCTTGGCTTCGGCTTCGACGGCGCCCAGGCCCTCGGCGCGGAGCCCCTCAAGGGTGTGCAAAGCCCATTGGTGCAAGGCTTTTGCGGTCCAGTCGGGGGCCAGGTAGGCGCCGTGTCCCCAGATGGAACCGATGTGCTGCCCTCCATGGCCCAAGTAACTGCGCTGGCCTTCCTGGATCTGTCCGGGCGCCACCAGGACCGCCCCGTCGCCGGACACCACCCGCGCCGGGATCGGCGGCGCGTTGCGGGCGATGTGCACGCCGCCCAGCCCGAGCACGCCAAATCCCGCGAGCAGGATCAGCAGGACCAGCCACCATCGCACCTTCATGTCGACCTCCGTGGACATCCCGAGAGGGGATGGTCCCAGTATGATCCAATTTTCCATATTTACGATATGTTTTTCTTAATTGTGACCGATGCCATGGCTCGGCCAATCCCCGGGCTCCCGGCAGCCAACCCCATAGGAATCAATAAAAAAGGTCGAAACGGTTCTGCCGGTTCCAGGGCCTTTGCCGTATCTTGGGGGTTCCCTCCATGCTGCGGACCGCCTTCCTGATCGCCCTCCTGGCCCTGCCCATTCGGGCGGTGGACCCCTTCCGGTTCGCCGCGCCAACCTTCCAGGTCCACACCAGCCGGGAGGGCCTGCCCCAGAACACCATCTCCGCCCTCGCCAAGGACCGTGAGGGCCGGGTCTGGGCGGCGACCCAGGACGGGCTGGCGGTCTGGAACGGCCGCGCGTGGCGGGTGTTCAACCTGCCCGACCGGCAGGTTTCGAACTTCCTCCGCTGCCTGTGGATCTCGGCCGATGGCCGGATCTGGGTGGGGCGCCAGGATGGCGGACTGGCCTGCCTGCGCGGGGAGGCCTGGGAACTGGTTCCGCCGGAGCGGCTGGCCGGGGCCCGGCGCGTCGAAGCCCTGATCGAAGCGCACGGCCACCTCTGGGCCGCCACCCCCCGAGGCCTGCTGCGGCGCGATGGCGAAAGCTGGAGCAAGGTCCTGGACCAGGCCTGCCGGAGCCTCGACCAGCCGGACCCCGGCGGTCCGCTGTGGGTCGGCCTCGCCCAGGGCCTGGTGGTCCTGGACGCCAGCGGACGCCGCACGGAGGTGGCCGGCCCCGGCCTCGGGGAGGCGGCCATCAACCGCCTGCTGCGGCGCCGCGACGGCACCCTTCTGGCCGCCACCGAGCAGGGCCTGTTCCGCCAGGAGGGAGGCCGCTGGGCGCCGCGGGCGCTGCCCCCGGAACTGCGCGGCAAGGGCGTCTCCTCGCTCCTGGAACTGGATGGACCGCAGGGGCCCCAGCTGTATGCCGGCACCCGCGATGGCCTTGCGGTGGAGGAGCCCGGCGGCTGGCGGGTGCTGGGCAGCCGCGAGGGCCTGCCCGGGCGCTTCATCACCGCCCTGCTGGCCGAGGGGCGCGGTCTCTGGATCGGCGTGAACGAAGGCCTGGCCCTGCTGCAGCCGGGCCTGTGGCGGGCCTTCTCCGCCGGCCTGCCGTCCCCTTCGGTGTTCTGCGTGGCCGAGGCCCAGGGGACCCTCTGGGTCGGCTGCCGGGAGGGTGGCCTGGCCCGGCTCGAGGCCGACGGCCGCTGGCGGGTGTTCACCCGCCGGGACGGCCTGCCGGTGGATGGCGTGTTCTCGCTCAAGGAGCACCAGGGGCAGCTGTGGGCGGGCACGGCCGGCGGCGGCCTGGCCCGTTTCGTCGACGGCCGCTGGAGCCGGGCCGGCATTCCAGCCGCCTTCCACCGCGGCAGCATCCGCCGGCTGGAGACCGACCGGTGGGGCTTCCTCTGGGCGGTGACGGGGAACCAGGGTCTCTGGCGTCTGACTCCCGCGGGCTGGCAGGCCTGGTCCCCCCCGCACGGTGGATTGCCCACGCAGAGCTGGCACAGCTTCGTCGACGCCGGCGAGGGTGGACTCTGGTTCGGCAGCGAGGGTGCGGGGCTGATGCAGGTGCAGCGCGGCCGGAGGACCCTGTTCGATCGCGACCACGGCTTCCCCAACAACACCGTCCTCAGCCTGCTCCTTGTGCGCCGCGGCGACGGCCGGCCGGTGCTGCTCGCCGGCACCGAGGGCAGCGGCCTGCTGTGGACCCTGCTGGACGAGGACATCCACTGGCGGGTGCTCTCCGACACCGGTGAGCCTGCCCTGCCGAACAACACCGTCTACCAGATGCAGGCCGATGCCCGGGGTCGCATCTACCTGTTCACCAACCGCGGCGTTGCAAGGCTGAGCCACGGGTTCGGCCTGGCGGTGCCGGCGGAGGTCGAGACCTTCACGACGGAGTCCGGCCTGCCGAGCAACGAGTTCAACGGCGGCGCCTCCTGCGTGGACGGGCGGGGCCGCATCTGGGGGGGCACCGTGGCCGGCGTGGCGGGATTCGACCCGGCCCTGGAGATGCCGCCCGAGCCCCTGCCGCCGCTGGTCCTGGAGTCCGCCCGGGCGGCCGGACGGAGGCTCGCGGCCCACGCGGAGCTGGCGCACCGGGACCGGCCCCTGCGGGTGGAGGTGGCCCTGCTGGCCTTCCACAGGCCCGGCGAGATCCGCTACCGGAGCCAGATCGAAGGTCTGGAGGACCTGCCGGGCGACTGGACGGCGGAAGGCCAGCGCGTGATCCCCTCGCTGCCTCCGGGGCGCTACACCATCTCCCTCTGGGGACGCGACGCCCGCGGCCGGGTCGCCGGACCGCTGCGCCTGCCCTTCCGGGTCCTGCCTGCGCCCTGGGCCACGGGCTGGGCTTTGGCCCTCTACCTGCTGGGTGGGGCCGGGCTCGTGCTGCTCTGGGTGCGCGGGCGCCTGCGGACCGTGGTCCGCCGCAACGCCGAGCTGGAGCAGCGGATCCGCGAGCGCACCCGGACCATCGAGGAGCAGCGCGACCACATCGCTCAGCTCATGGCCAGCACCCCCGAGGCCCGGCTGGACCTCGGCGCCTGGGTCCAGGCGGCCGTGTCCGATCTGGCCGCGGGCCTCGGCTGCGGACCCATCGGCGTCTATGTGCGGGAGGACCGGGAATGGTCCTCGCTCACGGAATCCAGCAACCTGGACTCCCTGCGCAGCCTGGACCGGCTGCCGGCGATGGGGCCGGACCGCGGATCCGAAGGGGATCCGCCGGTCCTGGCGGTGCGCGGCCCCGGCGGCGACCTGCTGGGCGCGCTGCTGCTTCCGGAGCAGCCGCTGGCCGAGCCGGACTTCGGCATCCTCCGCGGCTTCGCCGCGCAGCTCGGCGCCCTGCTCGAGCTGCAGCGCACCCAGGAGGCCCTGCGCCAGTCGCGGATCCAGCGCGCCCAGGCGCACCAGGCCATGGCCGAGCGCGGCACCACGCTGGTTCAGATCTGCCCGCGCTGCGGCCGCTGCCAGGGAGCCGGCCCCTCGGTCTGCCCGGAGGACGGCGAGGTCCTGGGGACGCCGCAGCTGCTGCCGCACTGCCTGCAGGAACGCTACGAACTCCAGCGCCTGCTCGGCGAAGGCGGCATGGGGCTGGTGTTCCGCGCCCGGGACCTGCGCCTGGGCCGCGACGTGGCGGTCAAGGTGCTGAAGTCCGACATGACCGGCCCGGATGGTCCCGCGCGCTTCCGCCAGGAAGCGCACGCCCTCGCCGCGATCCGGCACCCGGGCGTGGTGGCGATCTTCGATTCCGGCGAACTGGAGCAGGGTGCCGCCTACCTGGTCACCGAACTGCTGGAGGGACATCCGCTCAACGAGCTGATCAGGGCCCACGGCCGGGGCTCCTTCCCCCAGGTGGCGCGCCTGCTCCGCCAGGCCTCGGCGGCGCTGGGCGCGGCGCACCGGGCCGGCCTGCTGCACCGCGACCTTAAACCGGCCAACCTCTATCTGGTGCCGGGCCCGGGAGGATTCCAGGCCAAGCTGCTCGACTTCGGCCTGGTGAAGTCGCTCCGGGCGGGATCCGGGATGACCCAGGCGGGCAAGGTCATCGGCACCCCGAACTACATGAGCCCCGAGCAGGTCCGCGGCCTGCCGCTGGACGCCCGCAGCGATGTCTGGTCCTTCGCCGCGCTCGCCTTCGAAGCCCTCACCGGGCGCCGCCTGGTGGAACCCACCGGGGTGGGAGAGGCCTTCCTGGCCATCAGCCAGGGCCGGTTCCCGGCTCCCTCCCGGCACGTCCCTGGGCTGCCCTTCGCGGTGGACCGCGCCTTCGAGCTGGGACTCGCCTTCGACTATGCCGCCCGCCCTGGGGATGTCGAAGCCTGGGTCGCCGGGTTCGTCGGTCACCTGGAGGCTGCCACGGATCCCTGGGCCGGCTGGCCCATGAGCTCCGCGGCGCTGCCGCCGGCGCCGGAGGATCCGCCGACGCAGGTGGCGGAGGCGGAACCTGGGACCTGAGGAAACCCCTCCTGGGGGGAAATACTGGATTGCGTCGCATTTTCAGCTTAAGGTCGAACCGGACCTCGGGGGGTCCCCTTCGCAAGGCAGACGCCATGGCCACCCACACGATCCGGCTGCACCGGGTCCTCCGTACACCGCCGGAGCGGGTCTACCGCGCCTTCCTGGATCCGGAGGCGATGGCCAAGTGGCTGCCGCCCCACGGCTTCACGGGCAGCGTGAAGCACCTGGATGCCCGGGTTGGCGGAACCTACCGGATGCACTTCACCAGCTTCAGCGGCGGCGCCCGCCACAGCTTCGGGGGCGAGTACCTGGAACTGGTGCCGAACCGGCGCATCCGCCACACGGACCGCTTCGACGATCCCAACCTCCCGGGCGAAATGGTCGTCACCATCGACCTGCGGCCCGTCTCCTGCGGCACGGAGCTCCTGATCGTTCAGGAAGGCGTCCCCGAGGTCATTCCCGCCGAGGCCTGCCACCTCGGGTGGCAGGAGTCGCTGCAACTGCTCGCGCAGCTGGTCGAGGCGGAAATCCCTCAGGCCTGAGGCTGGGCCGCTTCCCACAGCCGGGTCCGGTTCAGTTCGCCGGGGCCTTGCGCGGCAGCTTCTGGTCCCGGGTCGCAGCGAAGTAGGCGAAGGCGGCCGCCAGCGTGGCGGACTGCTTGAGGTCGTCCTCCTGCAGGCGCTCGAGCAGGTCCATGTTGCTCGGGCCGAGCCCGGAGTCCATGCCGTCCCTGAGGAACTGGAAGGCGGGCAGCCCCAGACCGTCGATGGGGCCGGGATCGGGGCCGCTGCCGCCGCCGAGCGTGGTGGCCCCGAGGTCGCTGAAGGGGGCCAGCCAGGCGCGGAACACGGGACGTACCGCCTCGTTGCCCTGGAGGAAGAGGCCCCGGATGCGCCCGGGACCGCCGTCCAGGTTGAAGCAGGCGGCGAGGCGGGGGTGCTCGGGCCCAAGGGAACCGCGCTTGCCGAAGTGGGCCAGGGCGTAGGCCTGCGCGCCCAGGCCGCCCTGCTCCCCGCCGCTCCAGAGAACCAGCCGAATGCTGCGCCGCGGCCGCAGGCCCGTGGCGACCAGGATGCGCATCGCCTCCATCGCCACCGCGGTGGCGGCGGCGCTGTCCCCGGCACCGGTTCCCGCGTGCCAGGAATCCAGGCTGGCGCCGAGCAGCACGAACTCATCCTTGAGGTCGCCGCCGGGGATCTCGGCGACCACGTTGGCGCTGTTCGGTTCCTCGTCGATGAAGCGGACGTTCACCTGCAGGTCGAGCTTCAAGGGGATCCCGGTCCCGGCGAGGCGGGCCAGGCGGTTGTAGTGCTCGGCCGCGACCACGACCTGGGGCAGCACCGGAGGCTTGTTGAGGTCCCAGGGATGGGTGGTGCGGGCCGCCGGCTGTCCCTGCACCGGCAGCACCATCGCCGCACCCACGGCCACCAGGCCGTTCTCACCGGCACCGGGTTCGAGCACCACGTGCGGGCCTTCGCCGTACAGCATCCGCCACTTGAGGTCGTCCAGCGCCCTGCCCTTGCCTTCGGCGGCGGGTCCTGCGGGGGCGGCGGGCCCCGCGTTGGCCAGGCGGAGCAGGTCGGAATCCGAAAGCCGCTGCCCAGCCGCCAGCGGCCGCACCGGCCGCGGCGGGGCGAACAGCACGATCCGGCCCTTGAGCTTCCCCTTGAAGCGCTCGAGGTCGGCGGCGTTCCGCGGGTCGAAGAGGACCGGTTCGCCGCGCAGGGGCCCGGGCGTCCCTGGACTCCACGCCTTGGGATAGCCGATCAGCGGTGCGAAGCTGGGCGCCGTGAGGCTGAGGCCGAACCCTTCCAGCGCCCAGCCGCGGCCGAAGGGCCCCCACGGCTCGAAGCGGGCGGTGGCCAGGCCCCACTCCTTGAGGCGGTCGCGGACATAGGCCTGGGCCACCCGCAGCCCGGGAGAACCGGTGAGCCGCGGGCCGATGACGTCACTCAAGTAGCGGGCCGTTTCCAGGACCCTGGACCGGGCCACGGCCTCCTCCCGGATGCGCGCCACCGCGATCGCCTCGATCCGCTCCGGCAAGGCCGGCAGCTGCACCGGCGGGGAAGGTTTGGCGCCGGCCGGGGGGACCGGCCGCGGCACTGGTGCCTGGCCCGGCAGCGGCACGGCAGCCAGCAATCCGGCCCCCAGCGCGAGACGCCGCACCCCTCCATGACCGGCCATAGGTACCTCGGTTCTTTACCAGGAAGCCTACCAGCATCCGCGACCAGGGCGACAGTTGCCCGGGCGCGTTCAAGCTGGCCGGCCGAGCGCGTCCCTGAGCTTGCGGCCGATGGCTTCGCGGGTGAACGGCTTCTGGATGAACTCCGTGCCGTCGGCCAGCACGCCCTTCTCGGCGATGACGTCGGCGGTGTAGCCGGACATGTAGAGCACCTTCAGAGCCGGCCGCAGGCGGAGGGCCCGGTCGCGAAGCTCCCGGCCGTTGCTGCCCGGCATGATGACATCGGTGAGCAGGAGGTCCAGGTGCAGGTTGGGTTCCTCCAGGAGGACCATCGCCTCCTCGGCGCCGGGGGCCGGCCAGACCCGGTAGCCGAGGCGTTGGATGACCGCCGTGATGGCGTCGCGGAGGGCATCGTTGTCCTCCACCAGCAGCACGGATCCGGTCGCGGGCGAGGCGGTTGCAGGAACGGATCCCAGGTCTGCCGCCGGGGCTTCGAAGACGGCCGGGAAGTAGATCCGGAACGTGCTGCCCTGGCCCGGTTCGCTGGTGACGTCCAGGAAGCCGCCGTTCTGGTCGACGATCCCGAGGACCGTGGACAGGCCGAGGCCGGTTCCCTTGCCCACCGGCTTGGTGGTGAAGAAGGGCTCGAAGATCCGGGACTGGGTCTCCGCGCTCATGCCGGTGCCGTGGTCCGTCACCGCCAGCAGGACGTGCGCGCCGGGGCGCGCGGAAGGATGGGCCGGAAGCGGTTCAGGCCCGATGCGCAGGTTGGACGTGGACAGCGAGATCCGCGCGCCCTGCGGGGAGGCGTCGCGGGCGTTGAGCAGCAGGTTCATCAGGATCTGGTCCACCTGGGAAGGGTCCAGCTTCACCCGCCAGAGGTCGGGATCAAGGGCGAGTTCCAGCGCCACGTCCTCGCCCAGCAGGGGCGCAAGCGTCTTCCGCACCTCCTCGACCCGGGCGTTCAGGTCCAGCACCACCGGCTCGATGACCTGGCGGCGGGAAAAGGCCAGGAGCTTGCGGACGATCTCGCCGGACTGCTGGACCGCCGCTTCCATGGAGCGGAGGTGGCCCTCCTGCCTGGGATCCAGGCTCTCGTCCAGGCCCATGAGCTCGAGCCGCGCCATCAGCACCGCGAGCATGTTGTTGATGTCGTGGGCCACCCCGCCGGCCAGCTTGCCCATGGCATCCAGCTTCTGGGCATGGCGGAACTGCCGCTCCAGTTCGTTCCGCGCGGTGGCGTCCCGGCACGTGAGCACCCATCCGCCCACGTCCGGGTCTCCGCGCAGGTCGCTGGCCTGGATCTCCATGTCCCTCCAGGAGCCGTTGCAGTCGGCCATCCTTCCCTGCAGGAGGCCCGGAGCCCCCTCGGCCAGCCAGGCCGTGGCCTGGACGGCGTCGTCCGGGTGGAACAGGTCGGCGAGGAGGGCGCCGGAACGTACCGCCGTGGCTTCGCCGAAGACGCGCTGCGCGGAGGCGCTCACGTAGCCGAGGGTTCCCGCCGCCTCGACCACCAGGAAGACGTCCGAGGAGTGCTGGACCAGGGACCGGAACCGGGCCTCCTGGGCGAGGTGGGCGAGGAACAGGCGACGGTTCTCCCGGAACTCGGCGATCTGCCGGAGGATCAGCAGGCCGGCCATGAGCACCGCGCCGACGGCGAGGACCTCCAGGTGCCGGTGCTCCCCCTGCAGCACCCGCACCGCCAGCAGCAGGAAGGCCCCGAACACCAGCAGGTAGGCGAAGGCGTTGCTGCGGTATTCGCGGAAGCCTGCTTCGGTGACCGGATCGGGCCCCTCGGACGCCATCGGGTAGCGCCGCCAGGCCAGGCTTCCCGCCGTCCAGCGCAGCACCCACGCGGCGAACCAGAAGGCATCCACCGGCTGCCCCACCAGGTAGCGGTCCATCCCGGAGAGAACGTAGTTCCCGAGCAGGTAGAAGCAGGCCGCGGCGAACAGCAGACCCATCACCTTCCGGATGATCGGGTCCCGCTTGCGGGTGGAGCCCACCGCGGCGATCACGAACAGCGCCCAGTCCAGGATCGAGTTGAGGGCGCCGGTGCCCATCGGCGTGTCGCGGAGCAGGACGCCGAGGCCGAAGTGGAAGGCGAGCATGAGCCCGGCGACCACCGTCAGGGCGACGTCCAGCAGGTTCCGGGTGCGGCCCTCGCGCGGCTGGGGCTGAGAGGGAAAGCACAGGTAGCCGGCCACGAAGAGCAGGTACTGGCCGAGGGCGAGGTGGTCGAGCCAGCGCGGGTAGGGGGACCGGGGATTGAAGTGCATCCACAGGTTCCAGACGTTCCCGCTGAACCAGAGGGCGAGGGCCCCGCTGGCCAGCAGGGTCCAGGCCAGCCGGGTGCGGGGATCCAGGCCCGGGACCCGGGCGTTGCGCCGGTACAGCCAGGCGACCGCCAGCCCCAGCGGCAGGTAGGCCAATTCCCCGACGCGCTGGGCCGCCGCCGAGCCGGGCGTCAGGAGGGCCAGGCAGAGGAAGTAGGCGCAGGCGTAGGCCGCAGCCACGCCATCGGCGAGGTGATCCGGAAGGTGGAAGCGGGGGGATGCCACGGCGGTGCAGGCTGAGGTTCAGCCCATGATAGGGCGTCGCAAGGCTTCCGGCCGGTGGATCGGTACGCACCCTCCGGCAAGGTCGGGTTCTTGTTTTTCGTTTTTTTTACGTTATATTCGAATCCCGTCCCGCCCCAGCCGGACGTTCCGCAACCTTACGAGACGAGAGGTCCCCGTGTCCTTTGCCCTCGGCCTGTCCGACTTCTCGGTCGGAGAGGGCATCTACCCCGCCGCGCGGCTGCTGCAGTTGGCCCGGAGCCTGGGCTACCGCGACCTGGCGCTGTGGGATGCCGGCCTGGCCGGCTACCCCAGGCTGCGCGAGGAATTGGAGTGGCCGAGGCGGGCGCGGCGGCTGGCCGGCGAGGCGCCGGACCCCGAGGACACCCTGCGCATCCACCTCGGCTGCCGCTTCGCCTGGCGCGGCCACGCCTGCGGCGCCCTGCCCTTCAGCGATGCCGGCTACGCGGCCCTGAACCGGCTGCTCACCACCCAGGCCCACGCCGACCGGGCCCGGCTCGGGGAACCGGCCCCGGCCAGCTGCCGCAGCGAGGAGCCGCCGCGCGACTGCGTGCTGCTGGCGGAGAGCCTGGAAGGCCTCGACGCGCTGCTGCGCGAGGGCCTGTACGCGGCGCTGCTGGCGCATCCGCTGCGGGTCCAGGAGGCGCGCCGGGCACTGGCCGCGGGACTGCCGGTGGTGGCCCCGCAGGTGCTGCGGTTCCGCACCGAGGCCGGGCTGGAACTGCACCGGCTGAAGCGCGCCATCGCCACCCAGGGCACCGTGCCGCGCACCGCGCCCCGGTGGGATCCGCGCGAGCAGGCGGTGCCGCGGACCGCGTGGGAGGCGCGCTTCCCGGCCGCCGAGCCGGTGGTGCGGCGGGCCACCGAGGAGGTGCTGGAGCGGGTCGCCGGCTGGTCCCTGCACTGGGGCGCCTGGGTGGAGACCCGGCCGCTGGGGCTGGAGGGCGCCGACCTCGACGCGGTCCTGCGCGAGCGCGTGGTGGCCGGCGTGCGGGCCCGCTACGCCAGCCCCTCCGGGGCGGTGGAGAGCCGCCTGGAGCGGGAGCTGGAACTGATCCGCGACAAGGGCTTCGCCGGCTACTTCCTGCTCGTGCAGGACATCGTCCAGGCGGCGCAGGTGACCCGCATCTGCGGCCGCGGCAGCGGCGCGGCCAGCCTGGTGAGCTACGCCCTGCGGCTCAGCAACGTCGATCCGGTGGACACCAACCTGATGTTCGAGCGCTTCCTCACCCGCGAGCGCACCGACCCGCCGGACATGGACATCGACTTCGCCTGGGACGAGCGCGACGCGGTGATCCTCAAGGTGTTCGAGCGCTACGGCCGGGACCGGGTGGCGATGGTGGCCAACCACGCCTACTTCAAGCCGAAGGCGGCGCTGCGGGCGGTGGCCCTGGCCCACGGCCGGCCGGAGAGCGAACTCAAGCAGCTGGCGCGCTACGTGCGGGGCTGGGAGGGCGGCCTCGGCCGGGCTGCCGAGAACCCGGCCTGGGACGCCATCCTGCGGCTGGCCTCGGCGCTGCAGGGGCACTTCTGCCAGTTCTCGGTGCACCCCGGCGGCACCCTGGTGGCTCCCGGGCCGCTGTGGCAGCACGCCGCCTTCCAGCCGGCCCCGGCCAAGGAGGGCGTGTCCACCACCCAGTGGGACAAGGACGGCGTGGAGAACTACGGCCTGGTGAAGATCGACCTGCTCGGGAACCGGAGCCTGGCGGTGATCCGCGACGCCTACGAGGTGCTCGGCGACCGGGTCGCCGCCGACCCCGGCAGCCACTCGCGCAGGGATCCCGCCACCCAGGCGCTGCTGGCCCGCGGCGACAGCATGGGGGTCTTCTACGTGGAGAGCCCCGCCACCCGGCAGCTGCAGCAGCGGGTCGGCAAGGGCGACTTCGAGACCCTGGTGATCCACTCCAGCCTGATCCGCCCGGCGGCGTCGCGCTGGATCGACCGCTACGTCAAGCGCTGCCGGGGCGAGGAGGCCTTCGAGCCGAGCGATCCGGTGTTCGCCTCGCTGCTCTCGGAGAGCTTCGGCGTGCTGGTCTACCAGGAGGACGTCATCAAGGTCTGCGTGGAGCTGGCCGGCTGGACCCACTTCGAGGCCGACCAGCTGCGCAAGCTGCTCGGCAAGACCGACTGCGAGGCCCGGCTGCCGCTGTTCGAGGCCCGCTTCCGCCGCGGCTGCGAGGCGCGGCGGGTGCGGCCGGCGATCGTCGACGAGGCCTGGGACATGATCCGCAGCTTCCGCGGCTACTCCTTCTGCAAGCCGCACTCGGCCAGCTACGCCCAGGTGAGCTTCGAGAGCGCCTGGATCAAGGCCCACCACCCGGCCGAGTTCTTCGCCTCGGTGATCACCAACCAGGGCGGCTTCTACCCGGCCATCGCCTACCTCGGCGACGCCCGCCGGCACCGCCTGGTGGTGCGCGGACCCGACGCCAACGCCTCGCAGTGGCGGTTCGCGGCCGAGGGCGGCCAGGCCCTGCGGGTGGGGCTGATGCAGGTCAAGGGCGCCCAGGAGAGGGAGGTCCGCGCCCTGCTCGACGAGCGCGGACGGAACGGGCCCTTCGCCAGCCTCGATGACCTGCTGGCGCGGACCGAGCTGAGCCTGCCCACCGCCGAGGCGCTCTGCGCCGCCGGCGCCTTCGACGCCTTCGCCCCGGACGGCGACCGTACCCGGCTGCTGTGGGCGCGCCTGGGCGGGGTGCCGCCCGGCATCCGGCCGCGGCCCACCGACCCCTTCGACCGCGCCGACCTGGAGTTGGAGACCCTCGACCTCACCCTCGAGATCCACCCGGCCGCCCTCGCCCGGGTGCGCCGCGGCGGCGGGCCGCACCGGGTGGCCGACGTGCTGGGCAGCGGGGCCCGCACCGCCCACCCCGCCGCGCCGCCGATGTCGCGCCTTCCCGCCCCCGGAGGGCTGCGGCAGGCGCGGGAGCACCTGGGGCGGTCCTGGGACCCCGCCCCCGCCCAGCGCGGGACCCCCGGACGGCAAGGCCCGGGA
>JAYRFV010000101.1:0-29295 GCA_041908165.1 Holophagales bacterium
CCCAGTATACGGGGTCCTGCCGGCGCTACCCGGCGAGGCCCTGCTCGGTCAGCCAGCGCTCGCAGTCGATGGCCGCCATGCACCCGCTTCCCGCCGCCGTGATGGCCTGGCGGTAGACGTGGTCCTGGACGTCTCCAGCGGCGAACACCCCTTCGATGCCGGTGCGGCTGGTGCCCGGCTGGACCTTGAGGTATCCGGTCTCGTCCATGTCCAGCTGGCCGGCGAACAGGTCGGTGTTCGGCTTGTGGCCGATGGCGACGAACAGACCCTGCACCGGCAGTTCGGAGGCGCTTCCGTCCTGCGTGTTCTTGAGGCGAAGGGCGCGGATCTTCTCGACCTGGTCGCCGGAGGGCGTGGCGACCACCTCGGTGAGGATGTCCTCGACCGCGGCATTCCAATGGAAGAGCAGCTTCTCGTTCCGCAGTGCCCGTTCCTGCATCGCCTTGGAGGCCCGCAGCCTGTCCCGGCGGTGGACCAGGTTGACCCGGCTGGCGAACTTGGTGAGGTAGGTCGCCTCCTCCAGCGCGGTGTCGCCGCCGCCGACAACCGCGATCTCCTTGCCCCGGAAGAAGAACCCGTCGCAGGTGGCGCAGGCGCTGACCCCGCCTCCGGCCCGGCTGAGCTGCTCGTCCTTGCCGATGCCGAGCCAGCGCGCGCTGGCGCCGGTGGCGATGATCACCGCGTCGGCCGTGTAGCTGCCGGACTCGGTGGCCAGGTGGAACGGCCGGCTGCCGAGATCCACGCGGGTGACGGTCTCCGCCTTGATCTCGGCCCCGAAGCGCAGGACCTGATGGCGCATCTCCTCCATCAGCTCGGGGCCGACTACGCCGTTGCGGAAGCCCGGGAAGTTCTCCACCTCGGTGGTGATGGTCAACTGGCCGCCGGGCTGTGTCCCTTCGAACACCAGCGGGGACAGGTTGGCACGCGCGGTGTAGAGGGCCGCCGTGTAGCCCGCCGGGCCGGTGCCGATGATGATGACCTTGTGATGGGAAGCGTTCATGGAAGCCTCGTGGACCGGTTGGAGCGGTGGCTTGGGATCGGGGTCTCGTGCGCCGGATCCGGGGTGGGCCGGAAGGGGAAGCCGGATCCGGGCCGCCCCGACCCAGGGATTATGCCAGTCCGCGCTTCCTCAGCAGCGCCTCGGCCGCCTGGACATCCGCTGGGACGTCCACCCCGAGGCTCAGATGCGGCGTGTCGGCGACCCCGATCGCCATCCCGGCGGCAAGCGCCCGCAGCTGTTCCAGGCACTCCATCTGTTCCAGCGGGTGCTGAGGAAGCCGGGTGAAGGCGCGCAGCGCCTCGGGTCGGTAGGCATAGAGCCCCAGGTGGCGCCGGAAGGCCTGGAGGTGCTCGGGTCGAGCCCACCCGCGGAAGTCCGGCTTGAAGGATTCGCTGCTGCGCAGGTACGGGATGGGGCTGCGGCTGAAGTAGAGGGCCCGGTTCTCCGCATCGAGGACGACCTTGACGGCGTTGGGATTGAAGACCTCGTCCAGGTCGGCGAAGGGGCAGGCGGCGGTGCCCATGGGCAGGTCCGGACGGCTCCGCATCAGGTCGACCACGGCGCCGATGGTGTCCGGATGCATCGCCGGTTCGTCGCCCTGGATGTTGACGACCACGTCGAACGGCTCGCCGAGCGCGCCCAGCGCGGCCGCGACCCGGTCCGTGCCCGAGGGGAGGTTCGGGTCGGTGATCACCACCTCCCCTCCGAATTCGTGCACGGCCTTCCAGATCCGCTCATCGTCGGTGGCCACCACGACCCGATCCACGCCGGGCGCTGCCGATGCGGCCTCCCAGACCCACTGAACCATGGCCTTCCCGGCGATCCGCGCAAGCGGCTTGCCGGGGAACCGCGTGGAGGCGAACCGGCTGGGCAGGACGGCGAGGGTGCGCATGCCATCAGTCTACCTTCACCGTCCGCGGCCGGCCGCGTCTGGCCGACCGCGTCTGGCCGACCGCGTCTGGCCGACCGCGTCTGGCCGACCGCGTCTGGACCGCCGGCGGGGAATCCGGCAGAATCAAGGGTTTGGCGCCCCTGCGCAAAGGAGCCAGCTTTGACACGTCGCTTCCGCATTCCCGTCGGGATCACGGCCATGGGCCAGCACTATCCGGAACGCCGGGTGACCAACGAGGACCTGTCCAAGGTCATCGAGACCAACGACGAATGGATCCGCACCCGGACCGGCATCTCCGAGCGGCGCTGGGTGGAGAAGGGGCAGGGCGCATCCGACCTGGGCGCGCCGGCGCTGAAGATGGCCCTCGAGCGGAGGGGCATGGACGCCTCGGAACTGGACGTCATCATCGTGGCGACGGTCACCCCGGACACCCTGTTCCCGGCCACCGCGTGCCGGATCCAGGAGATGGTCGGCGCCAGCAATGCCTGGGGCTTCGACCTGAGCGCCGCCTGCTCGGGCTTCCTCTACGCCCTTTCCACCGGAGCCAGCCTGGTGGCCGGCGGCACCGCCCGCCGGGTGGCCGTGGTGGGGGCGGACATCATGACTTCGATCATGGACATGGAGGACCGTGCCACCTGCGTGCTGTTCGGGGACGCCGCCGGGGCGGTGATCCTCGAGGAGGTCGAGGAGGGCTACGGCATCCTCGACTACGAGAACCGCGTGGACGGCCGCGGCGGCTGCTTCCTGCACATGCCGGCGGGCGGCAGCAGGCTTCCCGCCAGCCACGCGACCGTGGACAACAAGGATCACGTCATCCACCAGTCCGGTCCCGACGTGTTCAAGGCCGCGGTCCGCGAGATGGCGGAATCCAGCCGCCTGATGCTGGACCGCAACGGCTTCGGTCCGCAGGACCTCAAGCTGTTCGTGCCCCACCAGGCCAACATCCGGATCATGGACGCCGCGGTGAAGCGCCTGGAACTGCCCTACGAGCGGATGGCCGTGAACATCGACAAGTACGCGAACACCACCGCCGCGACCATCCCGACGGCGCTGTTCCAGTCCCTGGAGCAGGGCAAGGTGGAGCGCGGCGACCTGGTGGTGCTGTCGGCCTTCGGCGCCGGCTTCACCTGGGGCGCCATGCTGCTCCGCTGGTCCTGACGGCGGCCGGGCCGGGGTCCCATGCGCGTCATCGCCGGCCGGCTGAAGGGCCGGCGCCTGCTCGGGCCGGAGGCCGGCGACACCTCGGTGCGGCCGACCAGCGACCGGGCGCGGGAGGCGCTGTTCTCGATCCTGGAGCCGCGCCGCCGGGGCTCCTTCGTGGACCTTTTCGCCGGCACCGGGGCCGTGGGACTGGAGGCCTGGTCCCGCGGCCACGAGCCGGTCGCCTGCGTGGAAGCGGCCCCCGGGGCGCTGCGGTTGCTGAGAGCCAACGCGGCTGAGACCGGGGTGCAGGTGCTGGCGCGGGACGTCCGCCGCTGCGGGGCCGGGACCTTCCGGGACGTGGCCTGCCTGTTCGCCGATCCGCCCTACCGGGAATCAGCCCGCCTCCTGTCGGCCCTGGCACCGAAGATGCTGGGCTGGCTGGCGCCCGACGGCCTGGTGGTCTGGGAACAGGCCGCCGGCGACCCGCTGGTCCTGCCTCCAGGGTTGAGGCTGGTGGACCAGCGGAGCTACGGGGCCGCCTCGTTTCATTTTCTCCGCCCCAGCACGTAGGATGGGACTGTCTCCCCATCCTCCCGCCTCCGGGGCCCATGCAGCGCCTTTCCATCAAGCTCAAGCTCAGCGCCGTCATCAGCATGCTGGTGCTGAGTTTCCTCGTGCTGAGCGTCGGGTTCTTCCCGCGGCGCATGGAGCACCAGATCCGTGAGCAGGCCAAGCAGGCGGCCCTGCAAGTCACCGAGACCAACGCCCGGGCCCTCGAACCCCTGCTCTGGTCCGGCTCGAACGCGCAGCTCTCCAGGCTGCTCGAGGGGATCAAGCTGGCCCCCAATTTCAGCTTCTGCGTCCTCCTCGACGAGCACGGACGGACCGTCGATGCATCCTCCTCGGCGCCGGCCTGGGCCGGCGGGTTCGCGCGCCGGAGCAGGACGGCGGCCGCCTTCGACCGTCTGGAGGAGCGGATGGTGGTCGCCACCGCCCCGGTCTTCCGCAAGGGCGCCCTCGAGCAGAGTTTCGGCACGCTGGTGATCGGTTTCTCGACCGAGGACATCCAGAAGCTCATCTCCGACAACGTCCGGCTGAGCCTCTGGGTCGGCCTGGCCGCGCTGGTGGCCGGGATCTCGGCCGCGGTCTACCTCTCGAACCGCTACATCCTGCCCGTCCTGCAGCTCACCGGGGCGGCGCAGCAGGTGGCGCACGGCAACCTGGACATGCCTCCGGTGGTGGTGCGGAGCCGCGACGAACTGCACGACCTGGGCCGGGCCTTCGAGATGATGACGAACCGCCTCAGGGTCAGCCGTGACGAGATCGAGCGCCAGAACCGCCTGCTCGAATACCGCGTGCAGGAGCGGACCCGGCAGCTGATGGAGACCATCTGGGAGCTCGAGGAGATCCGGGCCAACCTCGAGCAGCTGGTCCAGGAGCGGACCCGCGGCCTCGAGCAGAGCCGCACCGAACTGAAGGCCTGGGCGAACACCCTCGAGGAGAAGGTGCGGGAGAAGACCGCCGAGCTGACTGCGGTCAACGAGGACCTGAGCAGCAGCTACGCCCGGCTGCAGCAGGCCGACCGCATGAAGGACGAGTTCCTGGCCAACATGAGCCACGAACTCCGGACGCCCCTCAACGCGATCATCGGCTTCTCGGGGATGCTCCTGCAGGAGAGCGGCAGCCGCCCCATTTCCGACACCCGGGAGGATCTCCAGATCATCTTCCAGAACGGCAAGGGCCTCCTGGGCCTCATCGATTCCATCCTCGACCTCTCCAAGATCCAGGCCGGGCGCATGGAACTGGAACTCGAGCCGGTGGATCCCCTGGCCCTCCTCGACGAGGTGGTCGCCCTTGCCCAGGGCCTCATCGGTACCCGGCCGGTCCAGGTCCGCTACGCACGGCCCTCCTGGCAGGCCCGGGTGAAGGCCGATGGGCCCCGGCTGCGCCAGGTCTTCACCAACCTGCTCGGGAACGCGCTGAAGTTCACCGAGGCCGGCTACGTTGAAGTCCAGGCCGCGCTGGCGGGGCCGTCGCTGCGGGTGGAGATCGAGGACACCGGCATCGGCATGACCGAGGAGGAGATCGGCCGGCTGTTCGTGCCCTTCCGCCAGGTCGACGGCAGCATCACCCGCCGGTTCGGCGGGACCGGTCTGGGCCTTGCCCTTTCCCAGCAGTTCATGCGCCTGATGGACGGGGGCATCACCGTCACCAGCCAGAAGGGCAGGGGCAGCCGCTTCACGGTCCAGATGCCGGTGGTCCAGGAGGTTCCGGGATGAACGAGCCCAAGGCCCGGATCCTCTGCATCGAGGACAACCCGGTGAACTGGCGCCTGGTCCAGCGGCTCCTGGCCCAGGCGGGCTACGAGATGCACTGGGCGGAAGAGGGCCTCAAGGGCTACGAGATGGCCCTGGAGATCAAGCCGGACTTGATCCTGCTCGACATCAACCTGCCGGGGCTTTCAGGCTTCGAGGTGGCCATGAAGCTCCGGCAGAACCCGGACCTGGCCCAGCTCCCGGTGGTGGCCCTCACCGCGAAGACCCTGAAGAGCGACCGCGAGACGGCGCTGGTCGCCGGGTGCACGGGATTCATCAGCAAGCCCATCGACCCCTTCAGCTTCGTCGACCAGGTGTCGGCCTACCTCCGCGGCCGGGTCGACCGGGTCGAGCAGAGCCGGGAAGGGGACGCCCTGCGCCAGTTCAGCCAGCAGGTGGTGGAACACCTCGAGGCGCAGCTGCGCGACGCGCAGGAGACCAACCGCAAGCTGATGACCGCCCAGACCGCCCTCGAGGTCCGCAACCGCTCCCTCTCGCGGCTCCTGCTGCTCAGCCGGTCGGTGCTCGCCGAGCACGATGCGGCCGAGCTGCTGAGCCGCACCCTGCAGGCGCTCGGCGTCGAACTCGACCTGATCCAGGTGACCGCCTTCTGGATGGATTCCCGCGCCGGCTTCCTGGAAGGGATCCGATGGAAGGGGGGGGCCATCGAGCACCTGCCGCCCATGGCACCCGCGGTCTCCTTCCACGCACGGCTCACGGCCGCCGGGCTGCAATCCCCCCTTCACGGGGAGGACCTGGTGCACAGCCGGTTCTGGGACGAGGGGGTCGCCCTCGGCCTCTGGGCCCAGACCGCCCAGGCCTGCCTCCTGCCCCTCCGCGGGAGCTCCGAGGACCAGGCGTTCAGCGGGTTCGCCGCCATGATCCGGTCCGGGGAGCGCCCCTTCCAGGCGGCCGAGGTCGAGCTGGTGGCCCTGCATGGCGGGATGGCCCAGGCCGGGCTTGAGAATGCCGGCCTGATCGCCTCCCTCAACGAGAGCAGCCGGGCGCTGGCCGGGAGCTACGAGCGCTTGGAAGGGGCATTCCAGGAGCTCCAGGTGGCCCGGGTCGCCCTGGGCCAGAAGGAGCGCCAGGCGGTGCTCGGCGAGATCTTCCTCAACATGGCCCAGCGCCTCGAGCGGCCGGTCGCAACCCTGGCCGCGGAATGCGAGACCCTCGCCCGCATCCCGGACTTCCGCGACGACCACCGGGTCGCCTTCTGGGACCAGGATGTGCCCCGGGCCGTGGACGGGATCCGGAATGCCTGCGCGCAGATGGACACCCTGGTCAAGGCCCTGCTCAGGCGCGCCGGCCGAGCCTCGCCGGCCACCCCGGAATGGCTCAACCTCCACGAACTCATCGCCCAGGAACTGCTGTTCCTGGATGCCGACGGCACGATCCCCGAGGGGACCGAGATCGGGCTGGCCCTGCAGGCCCAGGAGCGGTCGATCTTCGCCGTCTACTCCGATTTCGCCGAGATCCTGGGCAAGCTGGTCGCGCACGCCGTGGGAGGGCCGGAAGGCACGCCCTCGGTGGCCATCCGCACCGGTTCCGAGGATGGACGGTTCAGGATCGAGGTCGCGGACCGCGGGGGCCCGATCCTCCCCGAGCGGGTGGCGACCGCCTTCGAGCCCTTCACCGCCCTGCACGAATCGGAGCCCGTGCTCGGCATCCGCTCGCCCGGGCCCGAACTGCCGGCCTGCGCGCAGATCCTCGCCGCGTACCAGGGGACGATCGTCCTTGAGAACGAGGACGAAGGGACCCTGCTCCGGGTTGAACTGCCCCTGCGCTGAACCGCCCGTCAGCGGGTCACCACCTTCTCGATCCGCTTCTCGTAGCCGGTGCCGAGCACCAGCCGGTGGACGTAGACCCCCGGGGTGTGGATGGACTCGGGATCGAGTTCCCCGACCTCGACGACCTCCTCCACCTCGGCGATGCAGATGCGCGCGCAGGTGGCCGCCATCGGGTTGAAGTTGCGGGCGGTCCGGCGGTACACCAGGTTGCCGGTGCGGTCGCCCTTCCAGGCCTTGACCAGCGCGAAATCGGCGCGGATGCCATGCTCGAGGACGCACGCCCGGCCGTCGATGACCCGGACCTCCTTCCCTTCGGCCACGAGGGTGCCGGCCCCGGTGGGCGTGAAGAAGGCCGGGATCCCGGCGCCGCCCGCGCGCATGCGCTCGGCGAGCGTGCCCTGCGGCACCAGGTCGACCTCCAGCTCGCCGCTGAGGAACTGACGCTCGAACTCGGCGTTCTCGCCGACGTAGCTGCTCACCATCCTGCGGATCTGCCGGTTCGCGAGCAGCAGGCCGAGGCCGAAGTCGTCCACGCCGGCGTTGTTGCTGAAGCAGGTCAGCCCCCTGACGCCCTTGGCGTGGAGCGCGGCGATGAGGTTCTCGGGAATGCCGCAGAGCCCGAAGCCGCCGACGGCCAGCGTCGCCCCGTCGAACACGTCCTGTACCGCCAGCTCGGCCGAGGCCACCCGCTTGTCGATCATCCAACTGCCTCCCGGACCCAGGATGCCACCGCGCCTCCGGCTTCTGGCAAGCTGATGCATGGAGGATGTCTTCATGAAGGATCTCCCGCTCCTCTTCCTGGCCGCTGTTCTTCCCCTGGAGGCGCAGGGCACGGGGGCAGGCCCGGTCCAGGCGGCGGCAGGCGTGGTCGCCGATGCACCGCAACAGGATCCGAAGGACCCGCTGCGCGACCTGCGCGAGACCCGCCTGCAGAACGTGAAGCGGCTCACCAGCACCGGCAGCAACGCCGAAGCCTACTGGTCGCACGACGGGAAGAGGATCGTCTTCCAGAGCACCCGCGACGGCTACCCCTGCGACCAGCTCTTCACCATGAACGCCGACGGCAGCGACCAGCGCCGGATCAGCACCGGCACCGGGCGGGTCACCTGCGGCTGGTTCCTGCCCGGCGACCGCAAGCTCCTGTTCGCCAGCACCCACGGCGAGGCCGCGGCCTGCCCGGAGGCGCCGCCCTTCAAGCCGGGTACCTACCTCTGGGCGGTATTCCCGGGCTACGACCTCTACACCGTCGACCTCGACGGCAGGAACCTGAAACCCTTCCTGCCGATGCCCGGATACGATGCCGAGGCCACCGTCGCCCCCAACGGCAAGTGGCTGGTGTTCACGAGCGAACGGAGCGGCGACGTGGACCTCTGGCGGGCCGACCTGGACGGCCGCAACCTGCTCCGCCTCACCGACGGCGTCGGCTACGATGGCGGTGCCGTGTTCAGTCCGGACTCGAAGCTGATCGCGTGGCGAACCAACTACCCCAAGGACGCTGCGGCCGCCGCCAAGTACAAGGAGCTGCTCAAGCAGCACCTGGTCGAGCCGATGGCCATGGACATCTGGGTGATGGCCGCCGACGGCACCGGGAAGCGGCAGGTGACCCGGCTGCCCGGCGCCGCCTTCGCGCCGATCTTCACCCCCGACGGCAGGGGGATCGTCTTCGCCAGCAACCACCACGACCGCGAGGGCAGGGGGCGGGCCTTCGACCTGTTCCGGATCGGCCTCGACGGCACGGGCCTCGAGCGGCTGACCTGGTCCGGGCTCTTCAACTCATTCCCCCACTTCAGCCCGGATGGGCGGAAGCTCCTCTGGGTCAGCGGCAGGCAGCCGCGCGGCCCCCGCCAGTTCGACGTGTTCGTGGCCGACTGGGTGGATCCGGCCGCGCCCCGGATCGCGGAGGCCGACGCCGAGTGCTGCCCGACCAAGGGCCTGGGCCGGATGGCATCGCGGTGACGCCGGCCCCCCGTCCCGCCGTTTTCCTGGACCGCGACGGCACCATCAACGTGGAGGTAGACCACC
Organism: Holophagales bacterium; assembly: GCA_041908165.1. Lineage (GTDB taxonomy): Bacteria > Acidobacteriota > Holophagae > Holophagales > Holophagaceae > JACQZU01. Next base: position 9,163 of record JAYRFV010000101.1, read on the forward strand.
TCTCCCGGGCGGACGAGGTGGTGCTGCTCCCGGGCTCCGGGGCCGCCATCGCCCGCCTCAACGCCCGCGGCATCCCCGTGGTGGTCGTGACCAACCAGAGCGGGATCGGCCGCGGCCTGTTCAGCTGGGATGACTATGCGGCCGTCAAGGCCCGGCTGGCCGGCCTGCTGGCAGCCGAGGGTGCCCGCTGGGACGCGGCCTACGAAGCCCCGCACCACCCCGAGGCGATCGGCGACTACTGCCACCCCGACCACCCGGACCGCAAGCCCAATCCCGGCATGCTCCTGCGGGCGGCCGAGGAGCTCGGCCTCGACCTCGGCCGCTCCTGGATGGTGGGCGACAAGCGGATCGACCTCGAGGCAGGACTGAATGCGGGCTGCCGTGTCGCCCTGGTCCGCACGGGCTACGGGGCGCGCATGGATGGCGGCATCGCCCACCTGGTGGCCGCCGACCTGGCGGAGGCGGTCGACCTGATCCTGGCCGGCTGGGGCGCGTGACCGGGACCCTGCTGGAGCGGAGCGGGCTGGTCCCGGCGATCCTCCGGTTCCGGCACAAGCGCTTCCTGGCGGAGGTCCGCATGGAGGACGGCACCGAGTCCACCGCCCACTGCACCAACACCGGGACCATGCGGAGCTGCTGGGAACCGGGCGACCCGGTCCTGCTCCAGCCGGCGACGGACCCGGCGAGGAAGCTGAAGCACACCTGGCTGGCCTGCCAGCGGGGCGGGTGCTGGGTCGGCGTGGACACCGGCGTGCCGAACGCGGTGGTGGCCGAGGCCGCCCGGCGGGACGTCCTGCCCGGCTGCGAGGGGCTCCACAGCGTGCGCACCGAGGTGAAGTACGGCGAGGAGAACAGCCGGATCGACGTGCTCGCGAAGGACATCGACGGGCGCCAGGTCTTCATCGAGGTCAAGAACACCACCCTCAACGTGGACGGTCTCGGGTGCTTCCCTGATGCCGTCAGCGAACGCGGCCTCAAGCACCTGCGTGAACTCCAGCACGTGGTCCGGCAGGGGCATCGCGCGGTCATCGCCTTCTTCGTCCAGAGGGGAGACGTCACCGGGTTCCGCGCCGCCGAGGAGGTCGATCCAGCGTACGCCGCCGAACTGCTGCGCGCCGCCGCGGCCGGGGTGGAGGTGCTGCCGCTGCAGGTCCGCCTCGTCCCGGATCGGGCAGCGGACGGCAGCTGGTCCCTGCGCTGGTCGCTCGCGGGGCTCCTTCCCTGGGTCGGCGGCGGCGGAGGGTTGTGAGCGGAAGCACCGCGCACGGCGGCCTGCAGGAGGGGCGGCCTTGCTATCCTGGCCGGGATCGGAGCGGCCATGGCGGAACTGAAGCGGACCCCCCTCAACGCCCAGCACCGGGAACTCGGCGCCAAGATGGTGGATTTCGGCGGCTGGGACATGCCGCTCCAGTACCCGACCGGAATCCTCGCCGAGCACCACGCGGTCCGCCAGAAGGTGGGCATCTTCGACGTCAGCCACATGGGCGAGATCCGGGTCAAGGGCCCGCAGGCGAAGGCGCTGGTCCAGCACCTCACGCCCAACGACGTGGACAGGCTCAAGATCGGCCAGATCCACTACAGCGCCTTCCTCTACGAGAACGGCACCTTCGTCGACGACCTACTCTGCCACAAGGTCGCTGAAGACGAGTACCTGCTGGTGGTGAACGCCAGCAACACGGACAAGGACTTCGCATGGGCGGTGTCGAAGGCCGCTGGCTACGACTGCTCCGTGGTCAACGAGAGCGACGCCACCGGCCAGGTGGCCCTCCAGGGCCGGCTGTCGGCTGCGGTGCTGCAGCCCCTCGTGGACATCGACCTTGCCCTGATCAAGTACTACTGGTTCAGTCCCGCCCGGTTCAAGGGGCTGCCGGTGCTGATCGCCCGCACCGGCTACACCGGCGAGGACGGCTTCGAGGTCTACTGCCCCGCGGCCGAGACGCCCGGCGTCTGGCAGGCCCTGGTGGAATCGGGGAGGCCGCACGGCCTCGCTCCCACCGGCCTCGGCTGCCGCAACACCCTCCGGCTGGAAGCAAAGATGGCCCTCTACGGCCACGAGATCGACGACACCACCCACGCCCTCGAGGCGGACCTCGGCTGGATCGTCAAGTTCGGGAAGGGCGACTTCATCGGCCGTACCGCCCTTCTGGAGGCCCAGTCCCGCGGCCTGGAGCGCAAGCTGGTAGGTTTCCAAACCCTGGAAAAGCGGGACATCGCCCGCGATGGCATGGCAGTGGTTGCGGACGACGGACGGACGATCGGCCGGGTCACCAGCGGCGCCCCCAGCGCCACCCTCGGCTGCAACCTCGGACTGGCCTACGTGCCGATCGAACAGGCCGGGATAGGCAGCCGCATCGCCATCGAGATCCGCGGCAAGGCCTGTCCCGCGGAGGTCGTCCCCACGCCCTTCTACAAGCGCGCCAAGTGAACCTGCGGGTCGACTCCCGCTAGAATGAACCGCTCCCGGAGGCTCCATGTACCCCGCCGATTGCAAGTACACCAAGGACCATGAATGGCTGAAGCCGGTGGGCGACGGATCCGCCCTGGTAGGCATCACCAGCTACGCAGCGGAAGCCCTGGGGGACGTGGTGTTCGTGCAGCTCCCGGAGGCGGGGGCCGCCTTTGACCACGGCGAGGAGTTCGGTACGGTCGAGAGCGTCAAGACCGTGTCGGAGCTGTTCATGCCCGCCCGCGCAGAGGTGCTGGAGATCAACGGCGAACTCGAGGCGCATCCGGAATTCGTCAACGAGGATGCCTTCGGCAAGGGCTGGATGGTGAAGATCCGGCTGAACGGCGAGCTGCCTGCCGACCTGATGGATGTCCAGGCCTACGAAGCCCTCGTGAGCTCGGAGGCCCATTGAGGAGGCAGCGCGCGGAGTCGGCCGCGCGCGCAGGCGCCCTGCTGCTTGCATTGTGGGCGGCGGGGTCCGGTCCGGCCCATCCCCAGGCACCCCCCCCGCCTTCCCCTCCCGGCCAGCCCGCCAGCGCCCCTCGCCGGCTGGAGCCCCTGGTTTCCCACGCGGAGGCCGCCCTGGCCGAGGGCCGCAAGGCCGAGGCCCTCGCCCGGATCGAGGAAGCCTCGACCCTGATCGCCGGGTGGTCCGCCGATGACCTGCGGACGCCGGAGGCCCTGGCCCTGCTGGAGCGGATCCGGACCGTCGAGCTGGCCCTGCAAGGCCCCGAAGCCAAGCCGGAACCCGGGCTCAAGGTCGAAGAGGAGGTGGTGGCCCTGAGCGGCGAGGACCTGCGCCAGCAGATGGCGCGGGTCGAGCGTGCTGAGGCCGGCACCACCTTCGACTTCCCCATCGACCTGAACGACAAGGTGGTCACCTGGGTCCGGGAGTTCACCACGACGCAGAGGGTGTTCATCGAACGGGCCCTGGGCCGATCGGCGCGGTACATGCCAATGGTCCGCCAGATCTTTGCCGAGGAGGGCGTACCGCAGGATCTGGGCTACCTGGCCGTCATCGAGTCCGGATTCCAGAACCATGCGCGAAGCTATGCCGCAGCCGTCGGCATGTGGCAGTTCATCCGCAGCACCGGGCGGATCTACGGGCTGAAGGGCAGCGCCTGGGTCGACGAACGCCGGGATCCGGTGAAGAGCGCCCGCGCCTCGGCCCGCTACCTGCGCCGGCTGTACGAGATCAGTGGCGACTGGTACCTGGCGCTGGTGGGCTACAACGCCGGACCTCTGACCACCGAACGCGCGGTCGCCAACGTCGGCAGCCGGAACTTCTGGGACCTGGCCCGCAGCCGCTGGCTGCGCAACCAGACGAAGAACTACGTTCCGGAAATCCTCGCTGCCATCCTCATCGGCCGGAACCCCGAACGCTACGGGCTGTCCGTCGTGCCCGAAGCGCCCTTCGCCTTCGAGAACGTGCAGGTGGACAAGGCCACGAGCCTGGGTGTCCTGGCCCGGACGGCCGGGGTGGCCGTGGAGGACCTGAAGGACCTGAATCCGGAGCTGCTCCGCGGTTCGACCCCTCCCGGGGCCTACACCCTGCGGGTGCCACCCGGCTTCGGCCCCCCCACCTCGCGGGCGCTGGCCGGGCTGACGCCCTCGCAGCGCCTGGACTTCAAGGCCTACACCGTCCGGAAGGGCGACACCCTGGCCAAGGTGGCGGCCCGGTTCTCGGTGAGCCCGGAGGACCTGCTCGCGGCGAACGATCTCGCGCCTGCCCAGTTCAAGGCGGGCCGGAATCTCAAGGTCCCGCCTCGTTCCGTCCTGCCGATCGCGGCCGCCGACCTCCGCGGCAAGGGGGAGCCTCCTTCCCTTCCGGACCGGCCCCTCGACGTCCTCCCGGCGATCCCGCCCGCCAGCCCCCTGCTGGAACCTCGGGTGCCGTCGGCCACGGCAAACCACCCGGATCCCACGCCCGCACCACCACCCCGCCCTGAGCCCCAGGCTCCCCCCGCAGGATCCTCGCCACCCGCCATTCCGCGGTACGTGCTGGCGGATCCGAAGGATACGCTGACACGGATCGCCTCCGCCTGGGGGACCACGGTTGCGGAGCTGCGCAGGCTGAACCCGGGCATCGCGGAAGCACCGGGCGGAGGCGTCCGCATCCTGCTGCCCGAGGAAGCTCCGAGGCCAGCCCGCCGCTCCAGCGCCTCGCACCGCGTCCAGAAGGGCGAGACCCTCGTTTCCATCGCCCGGCTCCACGGCATCGAGGCTGCGGACCTCAAGGCCTGGAACCGGCTCCCGTCCTCGAAACTCAGGCCCGGCCAGCGTCTGCGGCTGTCCCCCCCGTGATGGGGGGTTGAAGTTGCGCCCGTTCCGTGCGAGCATGGAGATTCCCTTGGGGCCATAGCTCAGCTGGGAGAGCGCTTGCATGGCATGCAAGAGGTCGTCGGTTCGATCCCGATTGGCTCCACCAAAGGAAAGCCGCCGCCAGGCGGCTTTTTTTCTGAATCGCACCAGGTTCAACCAATCGAACCGACGAGGAACATCGGCGGCCCGGTAGGCCACAGCGAGCAAGGCCCCGGTGGGGCCTGCGCAGCGTCCGTGGCCGGGGCCAGCCGATGGCGGTTCGATCCCGATTGGCTCCACCAAAGGAAAGCCGCCGCCAGGCGGCTTTTTTTCTGAATCGCACCAGGTTCAACCAATCGAACCGACGATGCGCAGGACGGCAAACCTTCGGGGCGCCGCGCGCCGGGGAGCTTCCAGGATTCCCCCAGCGCCCGGTGCAGCGTGCCGCGCTAACCTGGAAGATCCGCCGGTCTGCGGCTCCAGGACGCCCTCCAATGCTTGCTTCCCTCAACCATGTGCACCTCCGGTTCGGCCCCCACGAGATCCTCAAGGACGTCACCTGGGCTCTGGAGGAGGGCGAGATCTGGGGTGTCATCGGCCGCAATGGCGCAGGCAAGAGCACGGTGTTCAAGCTGCTGCTCGCCCAGCTCGAAGCCGACGCAGGCACGGTGGTGCGGCCGACCCGGGAGCGGGGCATCCACCTTGGCCACTACGCCCAGGACCTGGAGCCCGAGACCGGCGGGACGGTGCTCGAGGAGGCCCTTGCCGCCTTCGCGGATGTGGAGCGGCTCCAGCACGAGATGCGGGAACTGGAGCACCGGATGGCGGACCCCGGATCCGACCTCGAGGCGGTGATGGCCCGCTACCAGGAGGCCACCGAGGCCTTCGAGCGGATGGACGGGTTCGCCCTCCGGTCCAAGGCGGAGAGCATCCTGTTCGCGCTGGGATTCGACGCCGCCGGCCTCGAGAAGCCGGTGGACACCCTTTCCGGCGGCCAGAAGAGCCGGGTGATGCTGGCCAAGGCCATTCTCACCGGGGCCGACCTGCTGCTGCTGGACGAGCCGACCAACCACCTGGACCTGCCGAGCCTGCGCTGGCTCGAGCAGTTCCTCCTGGACTGCCCGGCCACCGTGGCGGTCATCAGCCACGACCGCTACTTCCTGGACCGCGTGGCGACCTCGATCCTCGAACTCGAGTCCGGGCGCTCCCGGGTCTACGAGGGCAACTACACCGACTTCATCGAGAAGAAGGAGGCCGAACTCGAGGCCGCGGAAAAGGCCTTCGAGCTCCAGCAGTCCTTCATCCGCAAGCAGGAGGAGTTCATCCGTCGCAACATCGCCGGGGTGAAGACCAAGCAGGCCAGGGGGCGGCGCACCCACCTGGCGAAACTGCAGCGGCTGGACAAGCCCCTGCGCGACCGCCGGCGCGTCAAGTTCGCCTTCCCCGAGACCCAGCGCTGCGGCGATGTGGCGCTGGTACTGGACGGGGCCAGCGCCGGCTGGGAGGGCAGGGCCCTGTTCGAGCCGATCGGCCACCTGCAGGTCCGACGCGGGCAGAAGCTCGGCATCGTCGGCCTGAACGGCACAGGCAAATCCACCCTTCTCAAATCCTTGGCCGCTGACATTCCGCTGGTGACCGGCGGCTTCCGGCTGGGCAGCCAGGTGAAGCTGGGCTACTTCGATCAGCACCACCGCAACCTGGACCCGCGCAACACGGTCTTCCAGCAGGTCCTCGCCGTGACCCCCATGGCGCCCAAACAGGACGTGCTCGGGTTCCTGGCCAAATTCCAGTTCCGCGGCGACGACGTGGACAAGCCGGTCCCCGTGCTATCCGGTGGCGAACGGGCGCGGCTCAGCATGGCGACGCTGATCCGCCAGGGCACCAACCTGCTGCTGCTGGACGAACCCACCAACCACCTGGACATCCCCAGCATGGAGGCCATGGAGGACGCCATCCTGGCCTTCGAAGGGGCAACCCTGCTGGTCACCCACGACCGCTACCTGCTGGGACGGGTGGCGGACTGCCTGCTCCGCATTCACGAAGGCAGGGCCGACTACCGGGAAGGCGGCTACGAAGACCATCAGGCCTGGGTGGACCTGGACCTGGGCACGGAGGACGAAGCTGGCGATGGTCCGGACGAAGCACCTGCGCCCGTCCGAAGCCAGCCCCTCCGCCCCGTTGAAAAGGCCCCACCCCCCGAGAAGCCGAAACCTATGGACCGTCCGAAGGCCATCGACAAGGAGAAGCAGAAGCAACTCAAGCGGCTGGAGAAGCACGCGACCGAGGCCGAAACCCAGGTCACGGCGCTGGAATCTCGTTTGGACGAGCTCCAGCGCGAATTGGCGGCCACGGACCCTGCCGACTGGCAGGCCTTCAACCTCAAGCTTGACCAGCAGAAACAGCTCGAGAGCGAACTGGCCTATGCCATGCAGGCCTGGGAGGAAGCCCAGGGCGCCCTGGAACGGGCCGCCGGGTAGCGGTACGCATCCAGGACTGGCGCGGGTCTCGGTGATCGCCTCCAGGCAAATTCGCTTGCTCCAAGGGCCGGCTCTGCTAGACTGTTCGAGGTCCCTTAGCTCAGCTGGTTAGAGCATCTGACTCTTAATCAGAGGGTCCCCGGTTCGAGCCCGGGAGGGACCACCAGCATGGAAGCCGTCGCCTTCGGGCGGCGGCTTTTCAGTCATGGTCGGGCCTCACCCTTCCGGGCACCTCCGGTCCTGCCGAGCCAGTGAACCAGGTTGAGGAGCAGGCGGACGTTCTGTTCGGCCCCGGGGGCGTTCATGCCCACCTTCATCCGGGCCGGGCCTGCTTCCTGGGCTGTGAACATGGCCGCCTCGCCGAACACGGCCACGCGCCCCTTCCCGATCTCGAGGAGGGCCCCCTGGGACCAGCCATCCACCGGCACCCGGGGTGTGGCCGGCGTGAACTCCCAGGGCTTCAGGGGTTCGAGGGACACGTGGTCCGGTCCCAGTGAGAGCACAGGCAGGGCCGCCCCGGGAGCCCGGAAGGCGGAACCGGTGAAGGTCACCACCTTGGTCACCCGCTCACCAGATCCGGCGCCAAGGGTTGCGGGACCCACGGCCAGGCCGCTGGTGGCTTCGAACGTGAACGGGGACGGCAGTCCACCGGAAGCCGTCACCGCGAAACCGTTGCTGAAGTGGAACCCAAGCGTCTGGGCCAGTGCATCGGCGGCGCCCGGGAAGGGCATGTGGTCGACGATCAGGAAGAGCGAGCCTCCCTGTTCGATCCAGTGGTGCACAGCCTGGATTTCCGAGGCGAGAAAGGCGGAAGGGTTCGGGGGATTCCAGTCCTCCGCGTTCCGCGGGTGCAGGGCATTCGCGATCACCAGGATGTCCACCCCCTGGAGCGACTCCCGGGTGAACGGCACCGTGAACCCCGTCACCCGGAAGCCGTCGCGCCGCAGCAGCGCGGCGAAGGGCAGGTAGCGCCCCTGCGCCGTGTGGAAATTGTGGTGCGCCTGGTCCACTGCGATCCGTGGCCCCTGGCCGGCCGCACGGGCAGGCGGGCCGATCCGGGGCTGGAACGCAAGGTCCGCCGCCTGTTGCGCACCAAGCGGCAGTGCGTACAGCAGGATCGCCACCCATCGATTCGCCGATGTCACGGGGTTCACTCCGGACCCTTGCCTGGCAAGGCTGCGGTCAGTCTATCGCGCCGGCCCTCCCCGAAAGGGCCGGGGCTATCCTGAACCTGGAGCGCGCGATGCACGAACTCAGCCTGATGGAAGGAGTCCTGGGCATCATCCAGGACGCGCATTCCCGGCACGGATTCCGGCGGGTCACCCGCGTCACCCTGGAAGTGGGCGAACTGTCCGGTGTCGAGGCCGAGGCTCTCGAATTCTGCTGGGAGGTGGTCGCCAAGGGCACCGTGGCGGAATCGGCCCTCCTGGACCTGGCGAAGGTCCCGGCCCTGGCCTGGTGCGGTGCCTGCTCCACGGAGGTGGCGGTGGGTGGGCACGCGGACCTCTGCCCCGTCTGCGGCGGGGTGACGGGGCAGGTCTGCCAGGGAATGGACCTCCGGGTGAAGTCGCTGGAGGTGGACTGAACTCCTACACGCCGAGGTAGGCGCCCTGGACGTGGGGATCGTTGAGCATGTCCTGGCCCCTGCCTTCCATCACCACCTTGCCGTTCTCGAGAACGTAGGCGCGGTCGGCTATGGCGAGCGTCTGCTTCACGTTCTGCTCGACGATGAGCACGGTGACGCCCTCCTGCCGGATCGTGGTGATCACATTGAAGATGTCCCGCACGAGGATGGGGGCCAGCCCGAGCGACGGCTCGTCGAACATCAGGAGTTTCGGCAGGGACATCAGGGCGCGGCCGACTGCGACCATCTGCTGCTCCCCGCCGCTGAGGGTCCCGGCGAGCTGACGGCGGCGTTCGGAAAGCCTCGGGAAGAGCTGGAACACCTTCTCCTTGGTCTTCGCGCGCTGGGCCCGCGCCTCGCCCTTGAGGGAGCCCATGTCGAGGTTCTCCTCCACGGTCATTTCCACGAAGAGCTTGCGGGCCTCGGGGCAGTGCGCGATGCCCAGGTCGATCAAGGTGTAGGCGGGGCGGGAGGAGATGGTGTTCCCCTCGAACAGGACCTCGCCGCGCGTCGGCCGCACGATCCCCGAGACGGTCCGCAGGCTGGTGGACTTCCCGGCACCATTGGCGCCGATGATGGCCACAACCTCGCCGCGGCCGACGGTGAAGGAGACGTCCCAGAGGACCTGGACATCGCCGTAGAAGACGTCGATGTTCCGCACCTCAAGCATGGTGGTCCTCCCCCAGGTAGGCCTCGATCACCGCCGGGTTCGCCTGGATCTCCTTGGGGGTCCCTTCGGCGATCTTCTGGCCGTAGTTGATGACCACGATACGGTCGCTGATGGCCATGATCACCTTCATGTGGTGCTCGATGATCATGATGGTGATGCCGCGTTCCTTGATCTTCCGGATGATGGCGATGGACTCGTCGAGTTCGGAAGGGTTGAGCCCTGCGAAGGACTCGTCCAGGAGCAGGAGGTCGGGCTGGGTGGCGAGGGCCCGGGCGATCTCGAGCCGCTTGCGCTTGCCCAGCGGCAGGCCCTTGGAGATCACGTCGCGGTCCTCGTAGAGCCCGGTGAATCGGAGGGTCTCGAGGGCGACCTCGGTGGCCTTCTCCTTCGAATCCGCCCGGAGAAATGCGGAGGCGACCACGTTGTCGAGCACCGACATGCGCTGCAGCGGCTTGACCACCTGGAAGGTCCGGGCCATGCCCATCCGGCAGATCCGGTGCGGCTTCATCCCGGAGATGTTCCGGTCCTTGAACCAGATCTCGCCCTTCGACGGGCTGTAGAACCCGTTGACGACGTTGAAGACCGTGGTCTTCCCCGCGCCGTTGGGGCCGATGAGGGCGAGGATCTCGCCCGGATGGATGTCGAAGCTGACGTCGGTCACGGCCGCCAGCCCGCCGAAGAACTTGTAGACGTGCTTCACCTGCAGGAGGCTCATCGGGCGACTCCGTGCGACCGGACGGCGGGGTGGAACGGGAGCGGCTCGAGCGCATTCATGCTCTGGCCCTCCGGAAGAGACGGGTGATCTTGCGGAAGTCGCCGACGATGCCGTTCGGAAGGAAGATGATGATCACGATGAGGAGCACGCCGAAGAAGGCCTGGTGGGAGGCACCGAGACCCGGGATCGCGCGGATCCACTCGGCCAGCAGCACCATGATGCCCGCGCCGACCAGGGGTCCCCACTGGGTGGCCACCCCCCCGACCATCACGATCATGATGGTGATGATGCTGATGTCGTGCAGCGCGAACACGATGTGGGGATCGATGAACCCCATGTAGTTCGTATAGAAGGCTCCGCAGGTCCCGGTCAGGACCGCGCTCACGACCAGGGAGATGGTCTTGTAGCGCGTCGTGTCGATGCCGAGGGATTCCGCGGCGTCCTGGTCCTCCCGGATCGCCACGAAGTAGTATCCCCACTTCGACGCGACCAGCATCCGGACCAGGACGAAGGTCAGGGCGGCGATCGCAAGGATGATGTAGTAGTAGGGCGTCTTAGCGACCCAGGTGCGTTCCTGGATGAGGATCCCGAGAGAGCCGTTGGTGAACGGGGTGGTGTTCTCGGTGGTGATCCGCAGCACCTCGCCGGATGCGAGGGTGGCCAAGGCGAAGAAGGGTCCGCGAAGCTTGAGCACGATGGTGCCGAGGCCGAAGGCGAACAGGGCGACCACGGCAATGCTGATCGGGATGCCCCACCAGGCGGACAGGTGCAGCTTGAAGTAGAGGATCCCCGCGGTGTAGGCGCCGACGCCGAAGTAGGCGGCGTGGCCGAAGGAGACCTGGCCGCAGTACCCGCCGAGGAGGTTCCAGGACATGCCGATGGTGGTCCACATCAGCACGAGCACCAGGATGTGCATCGTGTAGGTGCTCAACCCGACGAGGGGGAGCACCAGGAGGGCCGCGAGGACGACGAGAGGGATGGCGGTCTTGTTCATTTCCCGAAGGTCCTTCTCCTCAGCAGCGAGGCGACTCCCCCCGGGAGGAACAGGAGGGCGGCGATGAAGATCACGAAGCGCCCGACCGGGGCCCAGCCCATGCCGACGTAGGTGGCGGTCAGCGATTCGAACAGGCCGAGGATGAGCCCGCCGAGGATCGCGCCGATGTTCGAGCCCAGACCTCCCAGGATGGTGATGACGAAGGCGATGAGGGTGAACTGCCCGCCGAGGGCCGGGTAGAGGTAGTAGATCGGGATGAAGAGGCACCCGGCGGCGCCCACCAGGGCGGAGCCGAGGCCGAAGGTGACCACCCGCATGCGCTGGACGTTCACGCCCATGAGCAGGGCTGCATCGAGGTCCTGCGCGGTGGCCCGGATGGACTTGCCGGTGTCGGTGCGCTGCAGGAAGAACCAGAGGGCCCCGGTGATGCAGAGCGCGAACAGGAAGCTCACGCTCCACGGGATGGAGAGCGAGAGCTCGATCGGCGAGCCCTTCCAGAGGTCCGAGAGGTAGAAGGCGCTGGTGCCGTACTTCACCGGCGTGGACCTGTAGTCGCTCTTGAAGGCGATGGTGGCGGCGCTCGCGAGCACCATCCCGATGCCCACGGTGAGGATCACCTGGTTCTCGGGCAGGATGCTGTCGACCTTGAGGACGGTGTTGATCAGGTACTTCTGCAGCAGGATGCCCAGCACGAACAGCACCGGCCCGGCGATGAACACCGATACGTAGGGGTCGATGCCGAACAGCGAAAACATCCAGTACGCGATGAACATGCCCACCATCATCAGTTCGCCGTGGGCCAGGTTGATGATCTTCATGACCCCCATGATCAGGGTCATGCCCAGGCCGATGAGGGCGTAGAGGCCGCCCAGCAGGATGCCTGAGATGATCGTCTGGAGCAGGACTTCAACTTGCGGAGCAGTCATGGTTCCGCCTGGAGGAGGTGCGGGCGGGCCGGTGGTCGCCGCCCCGCCCGGGGTTGGGTGGACCTACTTCCGGTCCCGCCACCTGGGGATCGGGAAGAGGTACTTCTTGTTCGCCCAGCTGGAAGGCCAGACCGTCTCGTGCTCGCCCTTCTGGACCTGCAGCACGAAGGTGTCGGAGAAGCACTGGTTCTGGTAGCCGTCCTTGTCCTCGAACTTGACCATGCCGTAGGCCGTCTGCAGGTTGGTCTTCTTCATCGCTTCGGTGAGGTCCGCCGTGGACATCGACTTGGCGCGCCCGACCACGTCCTGCATCACGTAGATGGCCGAATAGGCGGAGGCGCCGTGGTAGGAGGGGAAGTCGCCGTACTTGGCCTTGTACTTGTCGGCGTACTCCTTCGCACCCTTGTATTTCACCTGCGGCGTCCAGAGCGTGGCGGTGACGACGTACTCCGCGGCGTCCTTGGCGTTGTCGACGAACTCGGGGAGGGCGAATCCGGCAGCACCCCCGGCGAACAGCTTGGCGTCGATCCGCAGTTCCTTGATCTGCTTCATCAGGAGGGAGGCGTCCATCACGTAGGAGACCATGAAGATCACGTCCGGGGCGGCCTGCTTGACCTTCGACAGGATCGGCTTGAAGTCCACCGCGCCCTTCTCGTATTTCTCCTTCACGAGCACCTTCATCCCCAGCCGCTGGGCGTGCTTCTCCATGTCTGTGGCGCCCGAGGAGCCGAAATCGGAGCTCTCGTAGAGGATCGCGATGCTCTGCGGCTTCACGATGTCCTTAAGGAAGGAGACCAGACCGCCGGCGTAGTAGGCGTTGGGGACGTTCTGCCGGAACACGTACTTGTACTGCTGCTGGGTGATCGCGTCGTCGGCGGAGGCGACGATCAGGTAGGGGGTCTTGCGCTCGTTGGCCACGGCGGCCACCGCCTTGGCGCAGGCCGAGGTGTACTCGCCGATGATGAGCGGCTGCTTCTTGACGTCGATGAGCTTCTCCACGATGGCCCGCGCGGAATCCGGCTTCGCCTGGGAGTCCTCGAAGGAGAGGGCGATCTTCCGGCCCTTGACGCCGCCCTTCGCATTGATCTCTTCGGCTGCCATCTCGTAGGAGCGCTTCATCATCTCGCCGAACTTCGCCTGGCCTCCTGTGAGCGGCAGCGGTATGGCGAGGTTGATCGGCTCGGCGGCACCCGAATAGGTGAACCCACCAAGGCCCAGAACGGCAGTGGCCGCCAGGGCGAACGCGGAAGACCTCATGGACTCCTCCTTGGGTTGATTGGGAAATGGCTGATGAACCTTAGCACAGCGCCCTCGGCTGGCAACGCCCGACTCGGCCCTTGCCAGGGATAATCCACCTCCAGGTCAGCCTTTCGTCAGGAAGGGCCATTCCGGGATGCGGATCGGGTCTGATCCTTCGCGCTTTCCCCGGTCGCTCCAGGGTGGAGTGGCTACAATCGGCCCCAGGACAATGGAGGGAACCCCATGAGCACCGTCGGCGACTGGATGACCCGCGACCCGTTCACCATCGGCGAGGACGCCTCCCTGATCGAGGCGATCCACCTGATGAAGGAGAAGAACATCCGCCGCCTCCCGGTGCTGAAGGACGGTCGGCTGGTCGGCCTGGTGACGGACCGGATGCTGAAGGAGTACACCCCGAGCAAGGCCACCAGCCTCGACACCTGGGAGGTCCACTTCCTCCTGGCCAAGACGCCGGTCCGGGAGGTGATGAAATCCGACCCGGTGACGGCTCCCCCCAGCATGGAGCTCTGGCAGGCGGCGGAACTGTTCCTGGAGAACCGGCTCTACGGGCTCTGCGTCGTGGAGAAGGACCGCTCCCTGGTCGGCATCATGTCCGTGGGCGACATCCTTCGGGCCGTGGTCAAGGCCGACAAGCCCGCATCCTAGGCTCTACACCCCCGATTCGGGGAGCGCCTTGCGGATCGTCTCGCGCAGCGTCTGAAGGTTGAAGGGCTTTTTCAGGAAGCCCAGGAAGCCATGGCCGGAGGCCAGCTGGACGCCTGTCTCCTCGCTGTACCCGCTGCACAGGATCCCCCGGGCCTCCGGGAACTCCTGGCGGATCTCCTCCCAGGCCTGGATCCCGCTCATCCGGGGCATGGTGACGTCCATGATCACCAGGGAGACATCGCCCGCCGAGGCCCGGTAGCGCTCCACGGCCTCGACGCCGTCGCGGGCCTCGATCACGCGGAAGGACAGGATGTCCGTGAGGATCTCGGCCAGCGACATGCGCAGGTCGTCCTCGTCGTCCACGAGCAGGATGAGACGTTCCCCCTCCCGGGATCCTTGCGAACGGGGGGACTTGGCCCCTGCGTCCTCGGCCGCCTCCGCGGCTGGAAGGAAAATGCGGAAGGTGCTGCCCCGACCCGGGACGCTGTCCACGTGGATCCGTCCGCCGTGCGAGCGGATGATGCCGAGCGCCGCCGAGAGGCCGAGTCCGCGGCCGTGGGCCTTGGTCGAGTAGAACGGGTCGAAGATCCGCGGGAAGTGCTCAGCCGGGATCCCCTGCCCGGTATCCGCGACCGTGAGGCAGAGGGCAGGCCCGTCCTGGGCTTCGCCGACCCAGCCGGCCGGCGACAGGGGCGCCGTCGCGGGGTCATGCCGGTCGAGCGACACGGTGATCCTCCCCGCCGTGCCCTCCAGGGCTTCCGCCCCGTTGAGCACGAGGGTCTGCAGGACCTGGGCGATCGAGCCGGGGTCGCCGGCCGTGTGCAGGCCTTCGGCCGCCTGGAAGTCCAGTTCGACCGAGGCGTTGAGTCCACTCAACTGGTGGCCCAGGCCCGCCTTCTCTCCGAGGACCAGGGCACCCAGGTCGAAGAGCTCCTCCGCGCGCAACGACCCGCCGCTGTAGTCCAGCATCCGCCGGGACAGGGCGGAGGCCTTCTCCAGGATGCCGAAGCAGCGGTCGAGGGTTGCACGGCCGCGGGCATCGCCCGCGAACCTCGGGCCCATGAGTTCCAGGTTGGTCACCAGCGTCTGGAACAGGTTGTTGAAATCGTGGGCGATGCCTCCGGCCATCAACCCCAGGCTCTCCATCTTCCGGTCCCGAAGTTCGTTCTCTTCCATGCGTTTCCGCGCGGAGGCGTCGCCAAGGGTCCCGGCCATCCGAAGGATCTCACCCGCGGCGCCCTGGGCGACCGCCCAGCCGCGCAGGAGCACCCACCGCCAGCCCTGGGGGGCGCTGCCGACCCGCAGCATCACCTCGATCGCCGGGGCGCGTCCAGCGAGGTGGAAACTGACCGCCTCGATCGCCGCCACCCGGTCTTCCGGGTGGACGCGGTCCACCAGCGATTCCGGGTCCAGGGCGATGGCCCCGGGCTCCGCACCCAGGAGGGCCCAGCCGTGATCGCTCAGGAAGATCGTCCTGGAAGGGAGGTCGGCATCCCAGAATCCGTCCTGGCTCCCCTCGAGCACCAGCCTAAGCCGCTCCTGGCTTTCCCGGGAGATCCGCTCGGCCTCCCGCAGCCGGTCCTCCACGTCCAGTTCGCGCAGCACCCGGGCCAGGGTCCTCGGCAGGGCCTCGACGAAGGTGGCGTCCTTGTTGAGGTAGTCGCGGGCCCCCAGCTTCATCATGTTCACGGCGACCTGCTCGCTTCCCGCACCGGTGGTGACGATGAAGGGGGGCAGGTGGACCCGGGCGGCCAGTTCGGCCGCCGTCATGTCCGGAAGCTGGTAGTCGGTGACCACCAGCCTGGGGCGGTGGTCCCTTAGCCAATCGATGGCCTCGGCGCCGGACCCGACCTGGTCGCAGGGATGACCGTCCTGTTCAAGCAGGGTCATCATGAGCCTGGCAAAAAGCGGGTCGTCCTCGATGAGGAGGATCGGTCCGCCCCGACCTTCGCGGGAAGGGAAAGGCTGTTCGGTTGGCGAGGGCGTCATCCTGTCCGGTTTATCGGCAGGGCCGGGCCGCTCCTGGAATTTCCGGCTGGCGGAGCATCTTCACGGCCGGAACCAGGAGAGGATCCGGGTGCCGATCCGGGCCAGCCTGGAGCGTGCCCAGGCCGGACCGGCCGCCCGCGCCGCCCGCGCGAAGTTGTAGCCGAACAGGACATCCACGACGAAGTCCCGATCCTGGCGGGAGAGGAAGCGGACCATCCGGTCCAGGCGGTCGTCACTGTCCTCCAGGTAGCGCCGGGTGGCGAGTTCCTCGGACCAGCGCCAGGTGCGGTGGAACCGGCGGCGCATGGCCCTGGCGTAGCCGGGAAAGCCGAGGCCCGGCGACTCCAGTTCGGCCAGCAGGAAGGGAAGGGCGATCTCCACGCCCTCGAGGGCATGCCTGATGCCCTCCCCGCCGAGCGGGTTGAGGGTGGACACCGCATCGCCCACCGCCAGCAGACTTCCGGCCGAGTAGGGGTCCCGCAGGCCCTGGGCATAGCGCAGGACGCCGCCGTGCATGTCCAGGACGGGCGCATCGGGGACTCCGAGCACCTCGTCCAGGAGCCTCGCGATGCAGGGCTTCAGGGCGGCCTGTCCGGCGGGACGGCCGGGGGCGTAGCGGCCCGCGCCGACCTTCAGCAGCCCGGGTTCCATGGGGAAGATCCAACTGTAGCCCCTGGGCATCCAGCGGCTGCCGAGGAAGAAGGAAAGGGTGTCGCCGTGCCTCGCCCAGAGGTCCGCAGGTACCTCCACCAGGTACTCCAGGCCGACCCCGGAGAGGTAGCGCGGCGCCGGCGGCGCCACCTGCCGGATCAGGCTCCGCGCCGGACCGGTCGCATCCACCAGGATCCTGGCCCGAGCCTCGAGACGTTCCGCGCCGCGCCGCAGGTGCAGCACCTGCCACGGGCCCTCGGTCCCCAGTCCGGTGGCCTGGCAGCCGAGGGCAAGGGTGGCGCCGCACCGGACGGCCTCGTCGGCCAGGTGGGTCCGCAGCCGGCCGAAATCCAGGACCACACCGGCCGCCTCGGATCCCCGCCAGTGCGCCGAGGCAGCGTTGCTTCGAACCTCCAGGCCACGCCAGGGCGCACCGACGAGGGAGTCGGGAAGATCATGGCGGGCCATCGCCTCCGAGACCGTTCCGGCGCTCGAGAAGGCGTTCGCATCCAGCCGGGGGAGCCGGTCCGCCAGGAGGACCTTCAGCCCCCGCCTGGCCAGCAGGCGGGCCAGATGGCCCCCGGCGGGGCCAGCTCCGGCCACGGCCACATCGAAGGTCGCATCTCTCATGGTCCAAGCTTGCCAGAGGGCCGGCCTACTCCCCAGGGCTGGCCCTGAAGCGTAGCGGGCGGTCCAGGAGCCGGGCCATCAGCTTGCCCTTGGACGCCAGGGCCTCGAGTTCGGTCCGCAGGTCCCCGGTTCCTTCCGCGACCAGGACCACCGCATCCCCGGATTCGACGAGCCGGACCGTGCGGACCACCTGCCGCCTGCGCCGGTCGAGGGCATCCGCCACGCGCACGATGGCACTGAGCTTCTCCACCACCTGCCGGTGCCAGGGCGCCAGCCGGCTGAACTCCTCGTGCTTCCGGGCGTCCGGGGGGCCGCCCCGGTGGTGGCGCACGACCTGGGCGATGAGTTCGGTCTCGTGGGCCCAGAATCCTTGCAGGGCGGCGTTCCGGACCAGGTAGGCGCCGTGCTTGTGGTGCCCCTTCTCGCTGATCGAGAAGCCGATGTCGTGCAGGCGGCAGGCGTAGCCCAGCCACTCGCGCTCGGGTTCCCCCAGCTCGAACTGGGGCTGCAGGAGGTCGAACAGCCGGTCGGCCAGCCTCTGAACGTGGAGGCTGTGGCCGGGATCGGGATCCAGCCGGGTGGCCAGGGCCTCCACCGAGGCCCTGCGCCGGTCGGCCAGCGGCGGAATGCTGCTACCGCCGTGCCGGATGGCCTCCCAGATCATGCCCTCCCGCACCCCGACGGGCAGGACCCGGACCTGGGCGGCCCCCAGCCACCGGAGCAGGGCGGCGGCCCAGGATGCGCCCACGTGCAGCACCTCGGACCGTTTCGGGTCCACGCCCAGGCGGTCGATCCGGGCCTGGGCCTCGGTCCGCCAGAGGCGGCGCTGGAACCGATGCAACTGGAGGCGGTCGAAGCCGGTCCCTTCGGCGGCTCCCCGGGCGAGGTCGAGCAGGGTGCCGGCCGTCCCCAGGACCAGCTCTGGCACCGGAAGCCCCTTGGGCAGGCCTTTCCGTGCCTTTTTCAGGACCTTCCGCATGAACCGCTCGAGGCGCATGAAGTCCTGAAGGGTGGGCGGATTCGAGCCCCCCAACGCGTCCGCGATCCGCTGGACGCCCCAGGGCAGGCTGAGGCTGGCCACGGTCCGGCCGCCATCGACCCAGGTGATCTCGGTGCTGCCTCCCCCGATGTCGACCAGCGCCGCGGCGCCTTCGGGAAAGGGGATGGCATGGCTCACCGCCTGGTGGATCAGCCGGGCTTCCTCCTCGCCGGAGATCACGCGGATCGGGATGCCGACCCGGGCGGCCTCCCGCAGGAACTTCCCGGCGTTCCGGGCCTCCCGCAGGGCGGCCGTCCCGCAGGCCATGGTGGTCTCGCAGTCGAAACTGCGGATGACCTCCGCCATGGTGCGGAGCGTGTCGATCCCGGCCTTGAAGCTGTCCGGGTGGATCTCGCCGCTGGTCGCGGTTCCGCGGGCCAGCCGGACCATCGCCTTCTCCCGCGCAAGCAAGCGCTGGTTGCCGACGTCGTCCACCTCCACCACGACCAGGTGGACCGAGTTGGATCCGACATCGACCGCGGCGATCCGCACAGGCCCTCCGGGCGACCATCCTGGCACGGGTGACCCGGGAGCGGACGAGGATCTTGCCAAGAAGCCCGACGCGGAGTGTGATGGAGCCATCGGTTTCAATCCCTGGAGGTCCCCATGGCCACGGCCCGCGTCAAAGAGATCCTTTCCTGGTATGCCAGCGACAACGCGGGCGTGAAGGCCAACCTGGCCCGGATGATGAACACCGGGCGCCTGGCCGGAACCGGGAAGTTCGTGATCCTGCCGGTGGACCAGGGCTTCGAACACGGCCCCGCGCGCAGCTTCGCGCCGAACCCGCCGGCCTACGACCCCCGCTACCACGTGGAACTGGCCATCGCTGCCGGCTGCAACGCCTACGCCGCGCCGCTCGGCTTCCTCGAGGCGGTGGCCTCCGACTACGCCGGGGACATTCCGCTGATCCTCAAGCTGAACAACAGCGACGGCCTGGCCAAGATGGAGCCCTGCAGCGCCATCACCGGCAGCGTCGAGGACGCCCTCCGGCTCGGCTGCGCCGCCATCGGCTACACGATCTACCCGGGCAGCAGCGACCGCAACCGGATGTACGAGGACCTGCGCGAGCTGATCCTGGAGGCCAAGGCAGTGGGCCTGCCCACCATCGTCTGGGCCTACCCCCGCGGGGCCGGGCTGGCCAAGGAAGGCGAACAGGCCGCCGATGTCACCGCCTACGCCGCCCAGATCGCCTGCCAGCTCGGTGCCCACATCGTCAAGGTGAAGCCCCCGAAGGCCAACACCTACGGGTCCGAGGCGGGCAAGGTCTACGAGAAGTACGGCCTCCCCACCGGCACCCTCAAGGACCGGATCGCCGAGGTCGTCCGCAGCGCCTTCAACGGGCGGCGGATCGTCATCTTCAGCGGCGGCGAGGCCAAGGGCACCGAGGAGGTCCTCGCCGAGGTCAAGGAGATCGCCGCGGGTGGCGGGTTCGGGTCGATCATGGGCCGCAACGCCTTCCAGCGTCCGAAGGACGAGGCGATCCAGCTGCTGCACGCCGTCATGGACATCTTCGCCAAGGCCTGACGGCCCATGGCAGGAACGCCAGGCCCCCGGCTCACGCCGGGGGCTATGATGATTCGCCCCGCGCCGGATGCCTCGCTTCGCACGCCTGCGCGTGCTCCGCGATCCGGCGGGGGCGAGGGCCGCAACGCCTTCCAGCGTCCGAAGGACGAGGCGATCCAGCTGCTGCACGCCGTCATGGACATCTTCGCCAAGGCCTGACGGCCCATGGCAGGAACGCCAGGCCCCCGGCTCACGCCGGGGGC
>JAYRFV010000102.1:0-7868 GCA_041908165.1 Holophagales bacterium
AAGGCTGCCGCCAAGAAGGCCGCCCCGAAGAAGGCCGCCGTGAAGAAGGCCGCCCCGAAGAAGGCCGCCGCCAAGAAGGCCGCCCCGAAGAAGGCTGCCGCGAAGAAGCCGGCCGCCAAGAAGGCCGCTCCGAAGAAGGCCGCCAAGAAGTAGGTCAGACTCCCCCTTCGGGGGGAGCTTCATATCCCAGGGTATTTGCCATGAAGCTTGTCGAACGTGTCTCCGGACTTGAGGTTCTGGACAGCCGCGGGAACCCCACGGTGCTCGCGAGGGTCCACCTGAACGACGGGACGACGGGGCAGGCCATGGTGCCCTCCGGGGCCTCCACGGGAAGCCGTGAGGCCCTGGAGCGGCGGGATGGGGACAAGGCCCGCTACCTGGGCAAGGGCGTGCTCGGTCCGGTCCACGCCATCAACACCGAGATCTGCGAGGCCCTCCAGGGCATGGACGTCTTCCAGCAGGCCGAGCTGGACGAGCTCCTCTGCGACCTGGACGGCACCGACAACAAGGGCAACCTGGGGGCCAACGCCATCCTGGGGGTGTCCATGGCGCTCGCGGACGCCGCGGCCAGGGCCACCGGCCAGCCGCTCTACCGCTACCTGGGCGGCGCCTCCGCGCGCCTGCTCCCGGTGCCGATGATGAACATCCTCAACGGCGGGGCCCACGCCGACAACAACGTCGACATCCAGGAATTCATGGTGCTGCCCGTGGGGGCGCCCACCTTTGCCGAGGCCCTGCGCTGGGGCGCCGAGGTCTACCACGCGCTGAAGGGGGTGCTGAAGGGCCGCAAGCTGGCCACCGGGGTCGGCGACGAGGGCGGATTCGCGCCGAACCTGGGCAGCAACGAGGAGGCCCTGGAGCTGATCTCCGAGGCCATCAAGAAGGCCGGCTACAAGCCCGGCAAGGACATCCACCTGGGCCTCGACTGCGCCTCCAGCGAATTCCACAAGGACGGCAAGTACGAGATCGACGGCGCCAGGAAGACCGGCAAGGCCCTCATCGACTACTACGCCGGACTGGTGGACCGGCACCCGGTGATCACCATCGAGGACGGCTGCGACGAGAGCGACTGGAAGAACTGGAAGGACCTCACGACCAGGCTCGGATCGCGGATCCAGCTCGTGGGCGACGACCTGTTCGTCACCAACCCGGCGATCATCGCCAGGGGCGTCAGCGAGGGCGTCTCCAATGCCGTGCTGATCAAGCTGAACCAGATCGGCACCGTCACCGAGACCCTCAAGGCCGTGGACATGGCCCACAAGGCCGGATTCCGGGCCATCATCAGCCACCGCAGCGGCGAGACCGAGGACGCGTTCATCGCCGACCTGGCGGTGGCCACCGGGGCCGGCCAGATCAAGACCGGGGCCCCCTGCCGCAGCGACCGGGTCGCCAAGTACAACCGCCTCCTCCAGATCGAGTGGGAGCTCGGGGCCGCCGCCCGCTACGCCGGGCCCGCCGCCTTCAACTGCCGCCTGGGGTGAGCCGGCCGTGGACCATGCCACCTGGTTCCTGAGGAGCACCACCCTCTGGGGGGTGCTGCTGGCTTCGGGCCTGCTCTCCGGCGCGCTGCTCTGGGTCTCGCCGGATGGATTCCCCAGCCTCAGGAAGCGGCAGGCCGAGTTGCAGCAGTACCGCACCGAGCTGCTGGCGAAGAACCGCCGCAACCAGGAACTGCTCGACGAGGTCCGGCGGTTGGCGCGGCAGGACCCGGAGCTGATGGAGTCGCTGGCCCGCCGGCAGGGCTTCGCCCGCCCCGGGGAGACCGTCTACACCTTCCGCGAGCGCCCCGAAGGCCGCTGAACCGGCCGGAAAGCGTGGGATAGTTCCTGGATGGGAGTGCCGCCGCAGTTGCAGATCGCCTCGGCCTCGGGGAACGTGTTCGCCTACCTCTGGGCCGATGCAGCCCCTGCGCGCTTCGACGGGCCCGCCTGGGCGCGAGCCCTGTGCCCCAGGGGCACAGGCCTGGGCCTGGACGGCCTGTTCCTGCTCGAACCGCCCGACCTCGGGGGTCCCTGGCGGATGGTCCACTGGGATTCGGACGGCTCGGAGACCTTCTGCGGCAACGGCACCCGTGCCGCCCTGGCGGTCCACGGCGCGCCCGAGGCGCCGGTCCTCGAGGTGCAGTCCAACGGCGCTCCGGTGGACCTGCGGCAAGGCGGCGGCGAGGCGGCCCTGCGGATGCCCCAGGGCGACGGGTTCGGATTCAGGACCGCGGACCTGGGCCTCCCGGACGCCTGGGCCTACGCCTGGATCGGGAATCCCCAACTGGTGATCGAAGTGCCCGAGGTCGCCGCGGTGGACCTGCCGAGCTTCGCCCCTCCCCTGCGTCGCCATCCAGCCCTGGCCGACGGCGCCAACGTCAACATCCTGGAGATCCAGGCCCCCGGCCATGCCCGGATCCGTTCCTGGGAGCGTGGCGTCGAAGGCGAGACCCTCTGCTGCGGAACCGGTTGCGCGGTCGCCGGAGCCTGGCTGGCGGGACGGACGGGCCTGCGGCGGTGGACCCTGCAGCCCGCCGGCGCCGACCCGGTGACGGTGGAGGTGGGTGCCGTCGAGCATGGCCGCTGGGAGGGCCTCTGGCTCTCCGGTCCGGTTCGCAGGATCGGCACGGTGGTTCCCGATCCCGGCTTCGGGCTCGAAGGCTAGACCCGCGTCCTGGATGGGCTGCCGGATGGCGCCTGCCGGCCCGTGGAACCCTCTGCTAAGCTGGGATGTTCCACGCCCGAGGTGCTCCATTGGCTGCCGCAGAATCCCGCCCGACGTCCGATCCAACGAGGTGCTGACGTGACGGCGCGAATCACGGCCATCGCCAACCAGAAGGGCGGGGTGGGCAAGACCACCACGGCGATCAACCTCGCCGCGTCCCTGGCCATGATGGAGAAGCTGGTGCTGCTGCTGGATTTCGATCCGCAGGGACACAGCACCACCGGACTCGGCTTCCCCAAGCCCGACCACCGGGCGGGGGCCTATGCGCTGATGAAGGGCGCCCCCGGCAAGGCCCTCGTGCTCAGCACGGAGGTGCCGATGCTGCAGGTGATCCCGGCGGGCAAGGACCTGGCCCAGCTGGAGTTCGAGCTGTTCGAGCTGCCCCAGCTGCAGGTCCTGCGGCGGGCCCTCGACCCGCTGCTGGTGACCTTCGACCACATCCTCATCGACAGCCCACCGGCGCTGGGGATGCTGACCCTGAACGCGCTCTCGGCCGCCGACGACGTGCTGGTGCCGATGCCCTGCGAGTTCTTCGCCCTGGACGGCCTGGCCGAGCTCATGGAGACGGTGCGGCGGGTGCAGTCCGGACCCAATCCGCGGCTCCAGCTGGCCGGGGTGCTGCTGACCATGGCCGAGGAGCGGACCAACCTGGGCTCGGCGGTGGCTGCGGAGGTCCGCCAGGCCTTTCCGGGCAAGGTGTTCCGCACCTCCATCCCGCGCAACATCCGGCTGGCGGAGGCACCCAGCCACGGCAAGCCGGTGGCCTTCTACGATCTCAAGAGCAAGGGGGCCCAGGCCTACCTGACCCTGGCCCGGGAATGGCTCGGCGACGAAGCCCTGGAGACGGTCCCATGACCACGCTGAAACGCCCGGCCCTCGGCCGGGGACTGACCTCCCTCATGTCGCAGATGGCGCCCGAGGACGCCGTCCAGCGCGAACTGCCGGTGGGCAGCCTGATGCCGAACCGGCAGCAGCCCCGCACCCACTTCGACGAGGAGGCGCTGGAGGAGCTGGCCCGGAGCCTCAAGCTGCACGGGATGGTGCAGCCGATCGTCGTGCGCCGGGTCGGCGACAAGCACGAGATCATCGCCGGCGAGCGGCGCTGGCGGGCGGCCCGGAAGGCCAGCCTGGCCATGGTCCCGGTGATCATCAAGGAGGTTCCCGACGACCAGCTGCTGGAGATCGCCCTCATCGAGAACATCCAGCGCCAGGAGCTGAACCCGATCGAGGAGGCCCGCGCCTACTGGCAGCTGGGCGAGCACCTGCGGCTCACCCAGGAGCAGGTGGCCGACCGGGTGAGCAAGTCCCGCTCGCAGGTGGCCAACACCCTGCGCCTGCTTCGCCTTCCCGGCCCCCTGCAGGAGCACGTCGCCGCCGGCCGGGTCAGCACCGGCCACGCCAAGGTGCTGCTCGGCGTCGAGGACGCCCGGGCCCAGGAGACGCTGGTGGAGGAGGTGCTCAAGCACCAGATCAGCGTGCGCACGCTGGAGGCCCGGGTGGCGCAGCTGGCCAAGGCCCGCCAGCCCCGCGCCAAGCGCAGGCACCCCCACCACCTGTTCATCAAGGCCGCCGCCGAGGAACTCACCCTCACCTGGTCCACCAAGGTGGACATCAAGCCCAAGGGGAAGGGCGGCACCCTGTCCTTCCACTACGGAAGCGAGGCGGAACTGGACCGGCTGTTCGAGTCGCTCAAGGGCGGCCCGGGCCGGAAGCGCTGAGCCCGGGCGCCGTCGCGACGGCACCCGACCCACGGCAACCGACGACCGATCATTGAGGACGGCCCCATGTCCTGGTTCATCAAGAAACGCCAGCAGAAGACCGCGGTCGAAGAGCGCACCGTGCGCGTGCCGGAGGGGCTCTGGATCAAGTGCGACGCCTGCCGGGAGCTGATCTACCGCGCCGAGCTGGCCAACACCCGGAACGTCTGCCCGAAGTGCGGCTACCACTTCCGGATCGGGGTGGAGGAGCGGCTGGCCTCCCTGCTCGACGAGGGCTGGACCCTGCACTTCTCCAACCTGCGCAGCACCGACCCGCTCGGCTTCGTCGCCACCAAGGGCTACAAGGACCAGCTGCAGAAGCTGGTGGCGGCCGGTCAGGAGGAGGAGGGCGTGGTGGTGGCCGAGGGCACGCTGAAGCAGCGGCCGGTGGTGCTCGCCGTCATGAACTGGGACTTCCTGGCCGCCTCCATGGGCAGCGTCGTCGGCGAGAAGCTCCGCCTCGGCGCCGAGCTCGCCCTGGAGAAGCGCTGCCCCTACCTGATCGTCAGCTGCAGCGGCGGCGCCCGCATGCAGGAGGGCACCCTGTCGCTGATGCAGATGGCCAAAGTGAGCGCGGCGCTGGCCAAGCTGGACCGGGCCCGGATCCCCTACATCAGCATCCTGACCGATCCCACCACCGGCGGCGTCAGCGCCAGCTACGCCATGCTCGGCGACCTGAACGTCGCCGAGCCCAAGGCCCTGATCGGCTTCGCCGGGCCCCGGGTGATCGAGCAGACCATCAAGCAGACGCTCCCGGAGGGCTTCCAGCGCTCCGAGTTCCTCCAGGCCCACGGCATGGTCGACAAGGTGGTGGGACGGATCGAGCTGCGCGACTTCCTCGCCCAGACCTTCGCCTGGATGGCGGGCGAACCGCCGGCGGAGACCCACTGAACCCGGGGCCCCGCGCATGAGCCACCCCCTGCCGAACCTGACGCGCCTGGAGACCCGGGGCCACTGGGGCATCAAGCGCGGCCTGGACAACCCGGTTGCGCTGCTGGAAAACCTCGGCCGCCCGGACCGCAGCTTCCCGGTGGTGCTGGTGGCGGGCACCAACGGCAAGGGCAGCGTCGGCGCCTTCCTCGCCCACGCCTTCCGCGCCGCGGGGCTGGTCACCGGCTGGACCACCTCGCCGCACCTGGTGTCCGCCAAGGAGCGCGTCTGGGTGGACGGCGCGCCCATCGGCGAGGGCGCCCTGGAGCTGCTGGTGGGGGAGGCCTTCGAGGCCGAGGAGCGGCTCGGGATCCAGGCCACCTACTTCGAGATCATGATCGTCGCGGCGCTCCTGGGCTTCCGCATGATGGGCGCCGAGATCGCCGTGGTCGAGGTGGGCCTCGGGGGCCGCTGGGACGCCACCAACGCCACCGATCCGATCCTGACCGTGCTCACCGGGGTCGGGCTGGAGCACCAGGCGATCCTCGGCGAGACCCGCGAGGCCATCGCCCGGGAGAAGCTCTGCACGGCCCGGGAGGGGCGGGCGCTGGTGCTCGGTCCGGGCCTCCATCCCGACTTCGTGCGGCCGCTCCTGGAATGCCGGCCGGCGCTCTTCCCGGCCCTCGACCTGTGGGCCGAAAGCATCCACTGGGACCATTCCGTCGTGCGCGGGCACCGCATCGGCATGGCCGGCGAGCACCAGGTGCAGAACCTCAGCACCGCCCTGGAGGCCATCCGGCAGCTCCGGTACCTCGGCTTCCCCCTGCCCGAGGAGGCGGTCTGGAGGGGCTTTGCCGAGGCACGCATCCCGGGCCGGCTCTGGCGGGTTCCCGGGCTGGAGGAGGTCTGGGCCGACGGCGCCCACAACCCCGACGGCGCCGCTGTCCTGGCCCACCACGCCCGTCACTGCGGGGTCCGCCCCCACCTCGTCTTCGGCGCCATGAAGGACAAGGACCTGGCGGGGATGGCCCAGGAGCTCCGGCGCATGGATCCGCTGTCGGTCACGCTCGTGCAGGGCGGCAGTGAACGCTACGCCGAGGCCGCCGCCCTGCGCGCCGCCTGGGGCGGGGGGCTCGCCGTCCTGGACGTGCCGGCGGCCGCGGCCCGGTTGCGGCAGCCGGAGGAGGGCCCAAGGCTGGTCACCGGGTCCCTGTACCTGATCGGGGACCTCCTCAAGGAACTCGGGGTCGAGCCGGCGGGCTGAGGTCCCGCGGGATTCAGGTTTTCCCCCTGGCTGCCGATGCAGGGGGAGCATGAACGCTTCCTGGCTGTGCCTGTGCGCGACGCTGCCCCTGGCGGCGGGGGCCTCCCTCCGCATCGTCGCGGTCGAGCGGAAGGGCCTGCCGCCCTTCGAGGACGACCGCAGGATCTACCAGCTGGCGGGCGAGGAGGCGGCGCGCCTCCGGCCCGGCGAGGTGCTGCAGCTGGTGCGCCCGGGCGACCCGCGCGACCCCGGACGGCTGAAGGTGACCGGGCAGGAGGGCGGCCGGGCTTCCGCCTGCCTGGAGGCACGCGGAACCACCTACCCGCTGGTCGGGGACCAGGCGATCCTCCGCCGGGCCGACCCGGTTCCAAGTCTGCCGGCCCTGGCGCTGCTGCCGGATCTCGCCCTGCGCCCGCCGCGCTCGGGGCCGCCCCCCGAAGCGCCCCCGGTGAAGGCCGGCTCCGCTCCATCCGCCAGCCCGGTCCACGAGGCCGACCGCTCCCACGCCGCACCGCCCCTGCGGACGGCGGCGGACCCGGAGCGGCGGGAACCCATCTTCTTCCTGGAAGGGGATGGCAGCCTGAGCCCCAAGGGCCGGGAGAAGCTCCAGGGCGTGGTTCGCACCTGGGGCGCGGGCGGCCGCTGGAGCCTGGCCATCCCCGAGGACAGGGTGATCCCCGACAAGGTCCGCCAAGCCAGGATCCGGGCCATCCGCAGCGCCCTCGCCGCCCTGGGCGTGGACCGGGCCGGGGTCCGCGAGACCCAGCGCCGGAGCGGCGACCACGGGGACGTGGTCTACGTCGAGAAGGGCTGAGGCCGCGCGGCTCCGCGGGCCGACTGAAAGACCATCCCAGAATGAGACGGGCCCACGTTGGGGATCAGCCGGGATGCGCCGCAAGGAGGGCGACGCAGCGGCGTACCGGGAGTACGGTCAAGGCGCGTGACGCTGCGGAGCGCCCGGCTCCCCAACCCAAAGGGCGCGGGGCGGCGCGATCCTGCGTCAGCCTCGGTCCGCGATGTTCCGCATCGCCGGAACCTCGGCTTCCTTGTCCCGCTTGCCCGGCGCCTCGCGCGCGGACACGCCTCATTCTGAATTGGCCTCTATGCTGGAGGCATGTCCGCCGGATCCACCCGCGCCATCGCCCTGGCCCTTGCGGCCAATCTCGGCATCGCCGTCTCGAAGGTCGGGGTGTACCTGCTCACCCGCAGCTCCAGCCTGCTGACGGAGGCGATCCACTCCTTCGCCGACTGCGCCAACCAGGTGCTGCTGT
>JAYRFV010000103.1:0-4205 GCA_041908165.1 Holophagales bacterium
CCGCCAGGTAGCGCAGCACCGAACCCGCCCCGCCCCCGAGGAACACCAGCCAGGTCCGCATCCGCCCGCCTCCCCAAGCATCGTGACATGATGAACGGACCTTCCGGAGAGCCCATGCGCGCCCCTGCGACCCTCACCGCCCTGATCCTCGCCTGGGCGTCCCTGGCGTCCGCCGCCGACTGGACGCCCTCGGCCATGCTGACCTTGAAGCGGATTGCCGACGTCCAGCCTGCACCCGATGGCCGGCGCGCCGCCTTCACAGTGGCCGAGGCGGTGATGACCGCGGACCGGAGCGAATGGGTCAGCCAGATCCATCTGGGGGGCCAGGGCGGATCCCGGGCCATCACCTTCGGGGAGAAGTCCTCCAGCCACCCGCGCTGGTCCCGCAGTGGCGACCGGCTCGCCTTCCTCTCCAGCCGCGGCGGCAAGGCCCAGGTCTTCGTCCTGCGCCTGGACGGCGGCGAGGCCGAGCCGGTGACCGACGTGAAGGGCGTGATCTCCGCCTTCGCCTGGTCCCCGGACGGCACCCGGCTGGCCTTCACCATGACCGACCCGAGGAGCGAGGCCGAGGAGAAGGCCGACAAGGCCAAGGACGACGCCCGCTGGCACGAGGAGAAGCCCGCCCATGCCCGGCTCTGGATCGTGCCCGTGCTGCGCGATGCGGCCGGCAGGCGGGAGCCGCGCCGGCTGCTCGATCTCGAGCGCCACGTGGCCGCCTTCGACTGGGCCCCGGACGGACGTTCCCTGGCGTTCCTCCACCAGGCCACGCCCAAGGCCGACCACTGGCCCACCCTCCAGCTGCAGGTGGTGGACGCCGCCACCGGCCGGACCCAGGCGGGACCGGTGGCCGCGGCGGACGGGCCGGTGAAGTTCTCCCCGGACGGCCACCGCATCCTGTTCACCCGGAGTCCCGAGGGCCCGCGCTGGGCCCACCATTCCCGGCTGGCGGTCCTCGAACTGCCGGCCGCATCGGTCAAGCCCCTGGCGGCCAGCCCGGACGGCCAGCCCGCGGTGCTGGGCTGGAGCGCCGACGGGGCCCGGGTCCTCTTCAGCGAACCCCGCGGAACCCGCCAGGCCCTCTACGCCCTGGTTCCCGGCCAGGACCGGCCGGTCCCGCTCGACCTCGGTCCCGGCCTTCACAGCGGGTTCAACCTGGATGCCACCGGCACCCAGGTGGGCTTCCTCAGCCAGGCCCCGGACCGGGCCGTGGAGGCGGCCACGGCCTCCCTCGCTGCGCCGAAGCCGCTCCTGGTGAGCCGGGTCAACGCCGGTGCGGCCGGCTTCGGATTCGGCCGCACCGAGGTGGTGAAGTGGAAGGGCGCCGACGGGCTCGAAATCGAGGGCCTGCTCACCACCCCACCGGGCCTCCAGCCGGGCACCCGCGTCCCCTTGATCCTGAACGTGCACGGCGGTCCCACCGGCGTCTTCACCGAAGCCTGCACGGCGACCGCCTCGATCTACCCGATCGCCGCCTTCGCGGCGAAGGGAATCGCGGTGCTGCGCCCAAACCCGCGGGGCTCCTCCGGCTACGGCCGCGATTTCCGCTTCGCCAACATGGCCGATTGGGGCGGCAGGGACTACCAGGACCTTCTCCTCGGCGTGGACAAGGTCGTCGCCATGGGCGTGGCCGACCCGGACCGCCTGGGCGTCATGGGCTGGAGCTACGGCGGCTTCATGACCAGCTGGATCATCACCCAGACGAAGCGGTTCAAGGCCGCCAGCGTGGGCGCTGCGGTGACCAACCTGGTGAGCTTCAACGGCACCACCGACATCCCGGGCTTCGTCCCAGACTATTTCGGCGGCCAGAGCTGGGACCGTCCGCAGGCCTACCTGGACCACAGCCCGATCTTCCACGTGAAGGGGGTCTCCACCCCCACGCTCATCCAGCACTGCGAGGGGGACCTGCGGGTGCCGATCTCCCAGGGCTTCGAGTTCTACAACGCCCTCAAGCAGCAGGGCGTTCCTGTGCGGATGCTGGTCCTCCCCCGGCAGACCCACGGCCCCACCGAACCCCGGGCCCTGCTCAAGGTCATGGAGACCAACCTGGACTGGTTCGCGCAGAGCCTGCTCAAGTAGCGCGAACCGCCCGCGCAGGCCGCCCCGGATGGCTGGCGAATTTTTGTCGAAAGCCCTACACTGACGGCATGGCCAAGCCCGCGTCCGTATTCGAGTGCACCGCCTGCGGGGCCCGCGCCCCGAAGCTGATGGGGAAGTGCTCCGCCTGCGGCGGATGGGGCACGGTCGAGGAGGTTCGCGGAGCGCTCCGGCGCGACCTGGACCGCAGCGGCAGCGCCTTCGCCGCCCGCCACTTCAGCGGTCCGGTGGCCCTGGAGGCGGTGGACCTGGACGAAGCCGAACGGGTGCCCACGGGCCTCGAGGAGCTGGACCGGGTGCTCGGCGGCGGCGTGGTGCCCGGGATGGTGGTGCTGCTCGGCGGCGAGCCCGGAATCGGCAAATCGACCCTGCTGCTGCAGTGGGCAGCCCGGGTGCCGGGCACGGTCCTGTACGCCAGCGGCGAGGAGAGCGAGCGGCAGATCAAGCTGCGGGCCCGCCGCCTGGAGGCCGAGGCGCCCGGCATCCACCTGCTGGCGGAGACCGACGTGCGCGAGATCCTCGCCGCCGCCGAGCGGATGCGCCCGGCCCTGCTGCTCGTCGACAGCATCCAGACGCTGTTCGA
Source organism: Holophagales bacterium (assembly GCA_041908165.1). Taxonomy (GTDB): domain Bacteria; phylum Acidobacteriota; class Holophagae; order Holophagales; family Holophagaceae; genus JACQZU01. The sequence goes on from JAYRFV010000103.1 coordinate 2,678, forward strand.
TCCGGACTTCGAGTCCAGCGCCGGCAGCGTCAGCCAGGTGCGCGGCTGCGCCGCCCTGCTGACGCGCTGGGCCAAGGCCACCGGCACGCCGCTGGTGCTGGTGGGCCACGTCACCAAGGACGGCAGCCTGGCCGGGCCCAAGGTGCTCGAGCACCTGGTGGACACCGTGCTGGCCTTCGAGGGCGACCGCCACCACCACCACCGCCTGCTGCGCGCCCTCAAGAACCGCTTCGGCGCGGCCTTCGAGCTGGGCGTGTTCGCCATGACCGAAAAGGGGCTGGTCGCCGCCGAAGGCAATCCCTTCTTCCTCGATGCCGAGCCGCGGCCGGGCTGCGCCGCCACCGTGGTGCTCAATGGCACCCGCCCGGTGGTGGTGGAGATCCAGGCCCTGGTGGCCTCCGCCGGGCTGGGCATCCCGCGCCGCACCGCCCTCGGCATCGATGGCCCGCGGCTGGCCATGCTCTGCGCCGTGGCCGAGCGCCGCGGCGGGGTGCAGCTGCACGACCGCGACGTCTACCTGAACGTGGCCGGCGGCATGGAGATCGAGGACCCGGCCGCGGACCTGGCGGTGATCGCCGCCCTGGCCAGCAGCGCCACCGGCCGCCTGCTGGAGGAGAAGACCCTGTTCCTGGGCGAGGTCGGCCTCACCGGCGAGGTGCGGCCGGTGGCCCAGCTGCCGCTGCGCCTGCAGGAAGGGGCCCGGCTGGGCTTCGCCGCGGCGGTGGTGCCGAGGCTCGGGCTGGAGGGTCGCCAGCCCCTGCCCTGCCACGCCGAGGCCAGCGTCGAGCGGCTGCGGAGCCGCGTCTGGCTGAAGGCGAGGGCCGAGGAACCGGAATCCTGAGGCGGCCCTCCCGGCCCGGCCGGACTGACCCGAGGTAGCCTCCCGGTCCTTCCAGGGAGCGGCGTAGAATCGTCGCGCCGGGAAAGCGAACCCATGGTTCCGCAGAGGTTGCGTCTTCCAAGTGCAGGTTGGAGGTCCCTCGTCCGGGGTGCTGAAATTTGTTGTTGACATGTTCAAAGAACGATATAACTTTTTGGTTGTATGGTGATTCGATGAACACCCTTCCCGCCAACGACCAGATGCTCGACGAAGTGGGCCGCCTGTTCGGCACCCTCGGGGACGCCTCGCGGCTGCGGATCCTGCGGATCCTGCTGGGCGCGGCCGCGCCGCTCAGCCAGGGCGCCATCGCCGAGGCCGCCGGACTGTCCCAGCCGAACGCGAGCAAGCACCTGGCCCAGTTGGCCCAGGCCGGGCTGGTGCTGCGCGAGCCGAGGGGCTCGGCGGTCCTCTTCAGCCCGGTGACGCCGCTGGTGCAGGAGGTCTGCGGCCTGGTCTGCCAGCACGTGTCCCGGCGCATCCAGAGCGTCTACGCCTCCCTTGACTGAAGCCCTCCCCTGAAGGAGCCCCCTTGCCCGCCCGACGCTTCCTCCTCCTGCCGTTCCTGGCCCTCGCCCTCGCGGCGGCGGATCCCCTGCCGCTCGCGGAGGCGATCCGCCGATCCTGGAGCCAGCAGGCCGGCCTGAAGGC
>JAYRFV010000104.1:0-48741 GCA_041908165.1 Holophagales bacterium
CTTCCGTGACCGGCGGCTGGGCATCGCCTTCTCGCTACCGGTGTTCCATCGCCACGAGGCCGCCCAGTACCGGACCCAGCTGCTGGGCCTGGAGACGGAGCCGCGCCCCTGGACCAGCCGGCCCGAGGTGGATTTCACCACCCTCCCCCCGCGCGACTACGTGTTGCGGATTTGGGCCCGGGACGGGATGGGCCACCCATCGCAGACCCTGGACCTGCCCATCTCCGTGGCCCCGCCGCCCTGGCTCAGCTGGTGGGCGGTCCTCCTGGAGATCGCCGTCCTCGGCGGACTCGCCTACCTGGTGGTCTACCGCCGGCACCGTCTGCTCGAGCGTCGCACGCGGGAACTGGAGCGGATGGTCGGGGTCCGCACCCGGGAGCTTGCGGACGCCAACGAGGCCCTTCGGACCCAGAGCCTCACCGACCCTCTGACCGGGATTTTCAACCGCCGTGCCCTCGACGAGAGCATGGGGGAGATCGTCAGCCGCTTCCAGCGCCGCCACCTGGCGGCGCCCATCGGCCCGAGCGAGCGCAACCGCGACCTCGGCTTCCTCGTCCTCGACCTGGACCTGTTCAAGTCGGTGAACGACGCCTACGGGCACCGGGCCGGCGACCGGGTCCTGCAGCAGGCCGCCGACGTCCTCCGCCAGACCCTTCGCGACACCGACCGGACCGTGCGCTGGGGCGGCGAGGAGTTCGTGGTGGTGGCGGTGGACACCAACACCGACGAGGTGCCGGCGCTTGCCGAGCGGTTGCGCACGGCCATCGAGGCGACCGAGTTCCGGATCGCGGACCACCCGCCGCTGCGCCTGACGGTGTCGATCGGGTTCGCCAGCATGCCCTTGTTCTTCGAGGATCCGGGACGGATGGCCTGGGAGCAGGTGATCAACCTGGCTGACCAGTGCCTCTACCTGGCGAAGCAGGGCGGCCGCAACCGCTGGGTCGGCCTGCTGCCCTCAGCCGAGGCTCGGCTCACCCTCGACATGGACCCCTCAGGCATGGATGCGCTCGCCCTTGCCGCCCGTGGGTGGGTGCACCTTCGTCGCGGTCCGGACCACGACACCTGAAGGCCGGCCTGCGCAGGCTCCCCGGAAGGCGGTCACTCCGTTTCGATGTCGCGCAGGTCCTTGCCCGGCTTGAAGCGGATGCTCTTGCCCTTGGGGATTTCCACCGCGGTTCCGGTCTTGATGTTCCGTCCCATGCCGCGCTTGCGCGGCCGGGGCTCGAACACGCCGAAGCCGCGGATCTCGATCCGGTGCCCGTCGAGCAGGGCCTGCTTCATGCGCTCCGTGACCAGGTCCACGCACTGCAGGGCGGTGGCCCTGGAGCAGGGATGGGCCTGCATGAGCGCGTTGGCGATGTCGATCTTGATCATGGAGGGACCTCGGTCACGTTCGGGGGGGGAGACTAGGAATAGCAGCGATCGCTCCCGGGCGGAAGGGCGATCCTGCACCGGTCAGCGGGCCAGCGAGATCTTGACGTCCGGGCCGGGCGCGGCGGGCGGGGGCGGCGGCACCACCGGGGCCGGGGCGGCCGGCAGGGGCGTGCCTCCGGCTTCGCGGCCCGCGCCCTGGCTGATCGACATGCCCCGCTCCATGTTGGCCCGGGACATGTCTGCGGTGGCCATGATCCCTTCGAGCTTCAGCTTGAACTCGCCGACGTTGGTGGCGCGCTTGAGCGCCTCCTCGACGGTGATGAGGCCCTCGCGGAGGAGGAAGAAGAGGCTCTGGTCGAAGGTCTGCATGCCGTACTGGCTGGTGCCCGCGGCGATGACGTCGCGCAGGGTCTTGGTCTTTTCCTTGTCCTCCACGCAGGAGCGGACGGTCTCCGTGGCCACCAGCACCTCGATGGCCGGCACGCGGCCCTGGCCGTCGGCCCGGGGCACCAGCCGCTGGGAGATGACCGCCTTGAGCACCGACGCCAGCTGCAGCCGGATCTGCTTCTGGTGGTGGGGCGGGAACACCGAGATGACGCGGTTGATGGTCTCGGTGGCGTCCAGGGTGTGCAGGGTGGAGAACACCAGGTGGCCGGTCTCGGCGGCGTGCATGGCGGTCTCGATGGTCTCGTAGTCGCGCATCTCGCCGACCAGGATCACGTCCGGATCCTGGCGCAGGGCGGCGCGCAGGGCCGAGGCGAAGGACTTGCAGTCGGCTTCCACCTCGCGCTGGTTGACGATGCTGAGGTTGTCCCGGTGCAGGTACTCGATCGGATCCTCGATGGTGAGGATGTGCTCGATGCGGGTGGCGTTGATCAGGTCGATCATGGCCGCCAGGGTCGTGGACTTGCCCGAGCCGGTGGTGCCGGTGACCAGCACCAGGCCGCGCTGCTCCTCGCAGATCTTCTCGAGCACCCGCGGCAGCATCAGGTCGGCGATGCTGAAGATCTTGCGCGGGATGACGCGGAGCACCATGCCCACGGTGCCGCGCTGGTTGAAGATGTTGCAGCGGAACCGCCCCAGGGCCGGCACCGAGTAGGCCAGGTCGATGTCGAGGTTGTCCTTGAACTTCTGCTTCTGGCGGTCGGTCGACATGATCGAGTAGGCCATGGCGATCGTGTCTTCCTGCACCAGCCGCTTGAACTGGGTGAGCGGCATGAGCCGTCCCTTGACCCGGGCGATCGGGAAGTTGCCCACCTTGAGGTGAAGGTCGGAACCGCCCAGTTCCACCACGGTGGTCAGCAGCTCGTTGATGTGCATGGGGACTCCGGTGTCCGGTGAAAGCCGTGGGGATCCAGGGAGGTCCCATCATCTTAGACCCACCGCGCCCGAACGGAAGGGTCCCCGGGGAATCCGTCCGGCGCCGCGGGAGGGCCGGCCTTCCCCTAGAATGGGGAGCTGGGGGTGCCATGCCGTTCAGGGACGAGTGCGGGGTGTTCGGCGTGATGCCCCAGCCGGAAGCAGCCCGGCAGACCTATCTTGGCTTGTACGCCCTCCAGCACCGGGGCCAGGAGGCCGCGGGCATCTGCGCCCGAAGCCCGGCAGGGCTCCAGCTGCACAAGGGCCAGGGCTACGTGGCGGACGTGTTCACCCAGGAGGTTCTCGACCGCCTGGTCGGCGAGGCCGCCATCGGCCACACCCGCTACAGCACCACCGGCGGCAACGTCGCCAGCGCGGCCCATCCCTTCCTGATCCACGGCCGCTTCGGCCAGGTCGCGCTGTGCCACAACGGCAACCTCACCAACACCGAAGCGCTCCGCCGGCGGCTGATCGCGGCCGGCCACACGTTCACCAGCCCCTCGGACTCCGAGGTGATCCTGGCGCTCATCAACCGCGCCGAGGCCGACACCCTCGAGGAGGCCGTGGTCCTCGCCCTTGCCCAGGTGGAAGGCGCCTTCTCCCTGCTGATCCTGTCCGGCAGGCACCTGATCGCGGCCCGAGATCCGCGCGGCTTCCGTCCGCTGGCCATCGGCCGGATGGGCGAGGCCTGGGTGTTCTCCTCCGAGACCTGCGCCTTCGACCTGGTCGGCGCCGACTACGTGCGCGAAGTGGAGCCCGGCGAGCTGGTGATCGTCGATGCCGAGGGGCTCCGCTCGCGGCGACCTTCGCCGCCGGTCCAGCCGCGCCCCTGCGTGTTCGAGCATGTCTACTTCTCGCGCCCGGACAGCCTGGTGTACGGCCGCAGCGTCATGGCGACCCGCCGGGAGATGGGCCGACGCCTGGCGCTGCGCCATCCGGTGGCGGCCGACCTGGTGGTGCCGGTGCCGGATTCCGGCGTCCACGCGGCCCTGGGCTACGCCGAGGCCAGCGGCATCCCCTTCGATTTCGGGCTGGTGCGCAACCACTATGTGGGCCGCACCTTCATCGAGCCCAGGCAGAGCATCCGCTCCTTCGGCGTCAAGGTGAAGCTCAATCCGGCCCGCGAACTGCTCCGCGGCAAGCGGGTGGTGCTGGTGGACGACAGCATCGTGCGCGGCACCACCTCGAAGAAGATCGTGCAGATGGTGCGCGCGGCAGGCGCGGCCGAGGTCCACATGCGGATCTCCAGCCCGCCCACCACCCACAGCTGCTTCTACGGCATCGACACGCCGACCCGCGACCAGCTCATCGCCAGCCGCCAGGCGGTCGCGGACATCGGCCGGTTCATCGAGGCCGACTCGCTCGGCTACCTGGAGGTGGCCGACCTCGAAGCCGCGGTGGACGACCGCGACGCCGGCCGAGGCTTCTGCTACGCCTGCTTCACCGGCGAGTATCCGGTCGACCCCGGAGCGTCCCGCGGCGACGGCTGACATGTCCGGGGCGGGGGCCAGCGGGTACCTGCAGTCCCGGTTCGAGGACGGGCTCCGGTTCCTCGGTGTCGCCCTGGCGCTGCAGCAGGACCAGCGCCATCCTGGCGCGGTGGTGAGCGCGGCCTGCGATGCATTGCGCTGCTTCCTGGAGGTCCTGGAAGCCGCGGCCAGCCGCCGCCTGGGTGACCCGGACGGCGGCGTCCTCCGGTTGCGGGAACAGTGCCGGGCCCTGCTGGATCCAGGCCAGGGCCAGGATTCCGCGGTGCAGCACGCCCTTGAGGCGGCCTGCCTGGCCCGCGACGAGGCGGCCCGCCTGCTGCCGGCCCTGCTGGGCGGTCCTCAGTAGGTGGCGGCGCCGAAGGCGTAGATCCGGTGCACCACGTTGCCCCCCGAACGCACCACGTTCGGATCCATCCAGGCCGGCGCCCCGGGGCTGAGCGGGAACGACGGCGGCAGGCCGGAGGCCATCAGCTTCACCCGTTTGAGCAGCAGCGTGCGCAGGGAAGGCGCCACGTTCAGGTTCTGGGCTTCATCCTCCACCACCACCACCGCGCCGGGCAGATCCCCCAGCAGGTCACGCAGGTTGCCCGGGCCCCAGTCCGCCACCGCACTCGCCCGGGGCAGGGGGCGGACCATCGGCACCATCGGGCCGGGATCGAGAGGGGGCAGCGAGACGAGAATCATGGGGCGTCCTACAGTGGACGTGTCGGCGCTCCCGCCGAAGTTCCAGGACCCCACGCGATTCCACCATGCCCATCGCCCTCCTCGGCCCCACCGCCTCCGGCAAGTCCGACCTGGCCCTGGCCGTGGCCCGGCGGACCGGGGCCACCGTGGTGAACGGAGACCCCTTCCAGGCGATTGCCGGCCTGGAGATCGGCAGCGGCCAGCCCGGTCCCACCGAACGCGGGTCGGTTCCGCACCGAGGCTACGGCGTGTTCCCGCCAGGCCACCGGCCGGACCCCTCCAGCTTCGGGGCCCAGGTCCGGAGCTGGCTCGCCGAGGCCGAGCCGGCCGTCCTGGTCACCGGATCGGGACTGTACCTGCGCGGGATCTGGAACCAGCTCAGCCCGCTGCCGGGGGTGCCGGCGGAACGGGTGGCACAGGTCCGCGGCTGGAGCGAACGGCTCGGCGCCGCCGCGCTGCACCGCTGGCTGGCGGCGGTGGACCCGCCGCGGGCGGCGCAACTCCACCGCAACGACGGCGCCCGCATCCAGCGCGCCCTGGCCCTGCACCTCGCCACCGGCCGGCGGCCCTCGGACCTGCTCGACGGCATCCGCCCGGGCGTTCCGGAGGGCTGGCGGGCCCTGCTGGTCCTGCCCTCGCGCGAGGCCCTCAGGCGCCGGATCGCGGCCAGGGTCGCCGCGCAGGTCGCCGCCGGCTGGCCCGCCGAGGTGGAGCGCCTGGCCGCCGCCGGGCACCGTCCCGACCTCGAGGCCCTGCGGCCCCTCGGCTATGCGGAGTGGCTCAAGGGCGGCGACCCCCGGGGCATCCAGGCGCGGATCGTCCAGGCCACCCGGGCCTACGGCAAGCGCCAGATCACCTTCTTCCGCAACCAGTGGCCGGACCTCCCCTGCTGGGATCCCGACCTGGAGGACCTGGCGGCGGCCTTCGCACGCCTGGGCCTGTGAACCGCTCCGACGACCGCCCCAGGAACCCCATGAGACCGCCCGCGCTGATCATCCCCCTGCTGCTTGCCCTTCCCCTCCAGGCCCAGTTCTGGTCGGAACTGGCGAATCCCAAGGTGGACCTGCGCCTGGTGCACCCGCCGAGGCTGGGGCTGCACCTGGTCCAGGTGGCCTTCGCCCCCACCGGCTACCCGGTGTCGAGGGACCTCGCCGATGCGCTGGCGGGCGACCTGCTCCGACGCCAGCGCATCGACGTGGTCGATCCAGCGCGGCTGGTCGAGAAGGATGGCCGGGCGGCCCTGGTCCTGGTCGATGTCCACCGGTGCAGCCCGGTCCACGCCCGGACCCGGAAGGAGTCCAAGGACGGCAAGGGCAACCTGGTCGTCAACCACACCGCCACCACCACGCTGGATTTCGCGGCCACGGTGCAGGTCCTCGAGCCCGGAACCTCGCGGGTGCTGGCCAGCCGGAAGTTCGAGGACTCCCCTGCCGAGTCGGCTGCTTCGACCGCCGAGCCCCCGCCGCATCCCGTCGACACGGAGCTGCGCCGGACGGTCCACGGCAGGGTCGCGGAGTGGCTGGCCCAGCAGCTTCTTCCCTGGGCGGAGGCGCTGCGGGTGACCTTCTTCGACGACGATGCCTACAAGATGGACAGGGCTGCGGCCCGGATGAAGGCCGGCGACCTCGCCGGCATGCTGGAGTGGTCCGTCAGCGGCGAAGCGGAGGCGCGCAACGATCCTGGAGGCAAGGCGAAGTTCCGTGAACGGGCCTTCTACAACCTCGGCGTGGCCCGGATGGTCCAGGGCGATTTCGACGGCGCCCGGCCGCACCTGCTGGAAGCCCGCGACATGAACCCCGAGGCCAGCATCTTCCGCGACACGTTGAAGGAGTGCCAGCGCGGCCTCGAAGTCCAGGCAGCGCATTTCCGCTGGCAGAGGGCGGCTCCGGCCCCGGCCGCCACCGGCGGGCGTGATCCGGAACAGCGCCTGCTCGACCTGAACCGGCTTCGGCAGAAGGGCCTGATCACCGAGGAGGACTTCAGCCGGCGCAAGGCGGAGATCCTCCGTGACCTCTGAGCCTGCCCCAAGGACGGAACCATGACGATGCGCATCCACGGCGGGGCGACCTCCCTCGACCTCCTCCAAGGCGACGGCTGGGCCTGGATCGGCCTGGACTCCCGGGACGGGCTGAACCGGCTGTATTCCGACCTCCTCCGGGCCCTGGACCGGCTGTTCATCGACCTGCGCTGGGCCGGGGTCAACCGCCTCGCGCTCTCCTCCGCACACTGGCTCCAGGGGCGCCCGGGCAACCTGAGCGCAGGCGCCGACCTGCACGAGGTGGCCGCGCTCGACGCGGTGACGGCCGAGCCCTTCTCCCGGCGCGGGCAGCGGGTCATGGCGCACCTGCTCTGGCCCGGCTGGCGGACCCTGACGGTGCTGTCCGGGGTGGCCATGGGGGGCGGCTGCGACCTGGCCTTCCACGGGCAGTCCCGCTGGGCGGTGCGTGGCCTGAAGATGGCCCACCCTGCCGCGCGGCACGGGATCCTCACCGGCTTCGGCGGCACCCGCCGGCTGGTCGAGGTGCTCGGGCCCGAAGGCGCCGACCGCCTGTTCCGCGGCTTCGAGCACTGGGATGCCGACAGCGCCTTCGCCGCCGGCGCCGCCCAGCGGCTGCTGGAGCCGGAAGCCGTGCGCACCGAAGTGCTCCGCTGGCTGGAAGGCGGCTAGCGCGGTCCCAGGGCCAGGATCGCCAGGGGCACCAGCGCCAGGGCTGCCAGGAGGCAGGCGCATCCGAGCAGGAGCGGGGTGAACACCGCGCAGATGCCGCGCCAGGTCTCGGTGCGGTGCAGCCGTGCCAGGCCCATGCCCAGCCAGACCATGCCCGCCAGCTGAACCAGCAGGCCAAGGTAGGGGATCCAGCCCGCCAGCTGGATGAAGGCGTGGGCGTAGGCGGCCGCGCGGATGGTCTGGCCGAGGCCCGGGCCCCGGCGGGTGCCCCCCCACAGCCAAAGGCAGGCGTGGTTGAGGGCGCCGCCGATCACCATCCCGATGAACAGGAACAGCGGCCCCAGGGCGAGCAGCGCGGCCAGCGCCACCGGCAGCAGGGCCAGCCAGGGCGCCCGCCGGTCCGCCACCGCGCCGAGGAGGGCGACGAAGCCGAGCGCAGCCAGGATCAATCCCGCCAGCAGCAGCGCCGGGACGGAGAGCAGCAGCAGGAACCGCCAGGGTGCACCCAGCCCCTCGCCGTGCGGCGCCCGCTCGAAGAGCGCGAAGGGTTCCGCGAACAGGAGCTGGAACATCGCCCCCACGCGGACCCAGAAACCCGGGATGGCGGGATCCTCGAAGGGGATCAGCGGCCTCGGCGGTTCCGCGGAGGCGTCGGGAGGCCCAAGGACATCGGTGGTCACGGCAGGCTCCTCGGCGCCTCAGCGCGCCCCAGCCAGGGAGACCGCCCCCACGGCCAGGAGGATGATGCCCGCGTACAGCAGGCAGCACAGCAGGACCGGCGAATAGGCCGCGCAGACGCCCCGCCAGGTGTCGGTCCGGTGGAGGCGGGCCAGGCCCATGCCCAGGAAGGCCGGCGCCCCGAGGGCCACGAGGATGTTCAGCAATGGGACCAGGTAGGCCAGCAGGAAGAAGCCCTGGAAGTAGCCCTGGGCCCGCACGGTCTGGTGCAGCCCCGCGCTGTTGCGCAGCCCGCCCCACATCCACAGGCAGGCGTGGCTCACCACGCCGCCCAGGAACATCCCCGCGAGGAGGCCCAGGAGGAGGAGCAGCGGGTACCCCACCGCCAGGGCCAGCGGGAGCCATCGCGGCAGGTCGTTGCCCCCCGTGGCGGGAAGGAAGGCCAGCAGGCCGAAAATCCCGGCGAAGAGCAGGCTCAACAAGAGGATCGGCGTGGAGAGGAGCAGGCTCCAGAGAAGGGGCCGGGCGTACCCCGAGCCGGCCTCCACGCGCTCGAACAGGTCCAGCGGGCAGCTGAACAGCAACTGGAACATCCCGCCGACCCGCGACCAGAATCCGGGAAACCGGTCCGGGTCCTCGAAGGGCAGCGGGGGAGGCGCGCCGCCGGTGGCGGGTTCCTGTCCGTCACCGAGGAACGCCACGGGAGCCTGGTAGGGGTTGTGCGGATCCGGTTCCATCCATGGGCTCCCTGGCAGCCTGCCCCAAGCCTACGCCGACCGGGGCCCGCGCAACCAGGGTGGAGCGCCAGGCGGAGGAAGCGCAGGGCCGAACGGTGCCTAGGCGTCGGCGCGGTCGAGGAGAGCCTCGATGCGGCCCCTGACCTCGGCCAGGAGTTCGTCGCGGGATCCGAAGGCTAGGGGGTCGACGGGCTCGCCGATCCGCATCTCGTAGCGGCCCGGCGTCACCCGCGATGCGCCGCGGGGCAGGATCTGGAAGCCGCCCTTGAGGGCCATGGGCACGATCGGGACCCCGGCGTCCTGGGCGAGGGCGAAGCCGCCCTTCTTGAATTCGCCGAGCCTGCCGTCGTGGCTGCGGGTGCCCTCCGGGAAGATCACCACGCTCTTGCCGGCGCGGATGTCCCGGGCCGCCTGGGCGATGCTCTCGATGGCCTTGGCCCGGTTCTGGCGGTTGATGAAGATGAAGCGCATGAACCAGATGACCTGGCCCAGGAAGGGCACCCACTTGAGTTCGCGCTTGGCGATGAACACCGCCGGGATGTCCAGCCAGCCGATCGCCACCGGCGGGTCGAAGTGGCTTTCGTGGTTGCACATGAACACCACCGGCTGGGAGCCGGAGCGGATCGCTTCCGGCAGGGACTCCCAGCCCTCCCGGCGGAAGCGGATGCCGCAGACCCGGAGCATCTGGGTGGACCAGGCCCGGGCGACCACCATCAGGGCCCGCGAGCGGCCGACGAAGATGGCCGAAAGGGGCACGGCGAGGCAGGCCAGCGCCACGGTGAAGCCTCCCCAGCCGATGCTGACGGGTCCCCAGATCCACAGCCGCCGCCAGTCGGGCACGCGTCCTCCCAAGGTACTAAACTACCAGCCGGAGGCCGACGTGAGCATCACCCGCACGATCCTCGAGGACCACGCCCGGCGCAAGGATGCCCGCGGAGTCGCCTGGTTCGACCTGCAGGACCTGGCGCGGCTCGGCATCCAGGAAGGGCTGATGACCACCATGCAGAACGTCCAGCACGTGCTGCGCAGCACCCGCTCCCCGCTCACCGTCGAGACCCTCGGCGCCCTCGACCGCTTCAGCGTCCGCACCACCCACTGACCCGAGGCTTCCTCGGCACTGGTGAAGGGGCCGGGTGGTCCGCAGTGGCGGTGAAGCTGGGCGTCCAATCTTGGCACACTAGCGAGGGACCGGCTCCGCCGGTCCCGAAGCGCGGGGGACCCGGGGGTGTGCCGCTGCGGCGGACCGGCGCAGCGCGGAACCTCCGGAGAGGCTCAGACCGCGCGGCTGAACAGCCAGCGGTTCTCCAGCTCGATGTGCAGCTGCAGGTCGGCGTCCAGCTCGCCCAGCGCCGTGTAGAACGGGCGCAGGTGCTCCTGCCCGGGCCCGTCGATGCGGTAGTCCTGGGTCAGGATCCGCAGGTCCTCCAGCAGGTCGCCGGCGTGGTCGTGCTCACGGTGCAGCCGGGACAGTTCGGTCTCCCGGTCCCAGCGGGCCGCGCCGGTGCGGCCTTCCGCCTCGCGTTCCAGCAGCAGCGGGAACAGCACCTGCTCCTCGCGTTCCATGTGCGCGAGCAGTTCCTCGGTCAGCTGGGCCAGGGTCGCAGCGACCTTGCGCAGCACCGGCGCCGCCTCGGCACCACGCCGCACCGCCTCCTCCGCCAGCCCGCGAAGGCGCCCCAGACAGGCCCGCTCCCCCGCGTGGTGCACGCCCAGCACGTGGTCCACCAGGTCACGGACGCTGCGCTCCCCCCAGTTCGGAGTGCCGGCGCCATCCGCGGCGGGAGCAGCACCGGGGGCTGGGCACATGCGTGGACTCCGAACAAGGGAAGGTCCAGCATCTCCCTCCCGGCCGGCGCCGGTCGATGAATCTGGTCACAACTTGACAAGAATGGTCAGGAATTTATCCGGGCCGCCGGTCCGGCTTGTTCAGCGCGTGGGAAGGATCACCGTTCCTCGGAGGGCAAGGCCACCCTGGCGAGCATGGGCCCATGCTCGCGGGCTGAAGCCGCCAGGGCCACGGCCACGGCGAAATCCAGGGTGCCCAGCACCGCCAGGACGAAGGCGTGGCCCTGGGCCAGGGCCTTGAGGCCCGCCATCGTCGCCACCATGCAGGCGATGAGCAGCAGCAGCATCGGAGGGAACACCCGCCAGGCCGGCACCTCCGTGCAGGACCTCAGCCAGGAGACGTTCTCGCGCAGCCGCGGCCGCATGACCCGGCGCGACTTGAACAGGCCCACGACCCAGCCCGCCACCGGCATCCACAGCAGGTGCAAAGGGTCGAGGCCCTGGGCCAGGGCGCGCAGGTACAGCCGCAGGCAGGCCCAGGCCAGCACCAGGCTTGAGAGGCGCAGCACCCAGCCTCCCAGCACGATCATGGTGGTTCCCGACAGCATCCAATCCCCGTTCCAGGTTCATCCTATATCCCAATTGGGGTGGAACGTGATCGCTGCCCTGGAAGCCCACCTCCATCCAGATGCTCGGCCGGGAATGCCCCGGCCAGGCGGCAGGATCGACTCAGGGCACCGGGTCGATCCCGCCGCGGGTCAGCGGGGAACAGCGCAGCAGCCGCCAGCAGGTGAGGACGCCCCCGCGCAGGGTGCCGTACCGGCGGATGCAGCCGAGGCCGTAGTGGCTGCAGGTGGGCTGGAACTTGCAGAGGTTGTTGGGCAGGGCGGGGCTGAGCGCCATCTGGTAGGCGCGGATCGCCCCGCGCAGCAGCCAGGCGCTGGGCTGGAACCGCACCGGCAGCAGGGCCTCGACCAGCAGCGCCAGGACCACGGCGAGCACGGGATGGTTGAAGGCCCAGGCGGCCATCCTAGACCTGCGCGCCATCCAGCTCGGCCTTGAAGCGCCTGGCCTCCTCCAGGAAGGCGGACACCAGGTCCTCCTCCTTCACCTTGCGGACCAGGTCGCCCTTGCGGTAGATCAGACCCTCGCCGGCCCCGCCCGCCACGCCGAGATCGGCGTCCCGCGCCTCGCCCGGGCCGTTGACCACGCAGCCCATGACCGCGTAGGTGATTCCCTCGTGGCCGATCGCCTTCAAGCCCTCCTCGATCTCGTGCGCGACCCGGTCCAGGTCGATCTGCACCCGGCCGCAGCTGGGGCAGCTGACCATGCGGAAGCCGCCGGCCCGCAGGCCGAGCGCCCGCAGGATCTCGTGGCCGACGTCGCACTCCTCCTCGCCCCGGCCGGTTAGGGAGACGCGGATGGTGTCGCCGATGCCCTCCGCCAGCAGGATGCCGAGCCCGAGGCTCGAGCGGATGGTGCCGCCGAAGGGCGTTCCGGCCTCGGTGACCCCCAGATGGAACGGGTGGTCGACCTGGCGCGCCAGCAGCCGGTAGGCCTGCACGGTGCGGTACACGTCGCTGGCCTTGAGGCTGATCTTGGTGTTGTGGAAGCCTTCCTTCTCGAGCAGTTCCAGGTGCCGCAGGGCGCTCTCCACCATGGCTTCCGGGGTGGCGGTTCCGAACTTCTCCAGCAGGTCCTTCTCGAGGGAGCCGCCGTTGACGCCGATGCGGATCGAGATGCCCTTCTCGCCGGCCTTGTCCACGACCGCCCGCACCCGGTCCTGGCCGCCGATGTTGCCGGGGTTGATGCGCAGGCAGGCGGCGCCGCCGTCGGCGGCCACCAGCGCCAGCCGGTAGTCGAAGTGGATGTCGGCCACCACCGGGATCGGCGAGCGGCCGCAGATTTCGTGGAAGACCTCGCCGGCCTTCTTGGTGGGCACGCTCACCCGGACGATTTCGCAGCCGCGGGCGGCGTAGTCGTAGATCTGCTGCACCGTCGCCTCGACGTCGCGGGTGTCGGTCTTGGTCATGCTCTGGACGCTGATCGGAGCGTCGCCGCCGACCGCCACCGGGCCGACGGACACCTTGCGCGTCCTTCGACGGGGCGAGAGCACCTGCAGGGATGGGTCGGACATTCGAGCCTCTCCGGCACCGGCCGGACCTCCCATCCTATCCGGTGGACCGCGCCTCGACCTATCCGCGCCGCTCCCGGTCCATTGCGGCCGCGGGGATCCGCTTCGCGGGTTCAGCGGTCCGGGTTCCGGCTGCTCCGGTCCAGGTCGAGGATGCGCCCATCGGCGTAGGGCTTGGTGACGTAGGTGTGCAGGTTCTGGATCTGGTGCAGCACCTTCGCCACCTCCTCCAGGCACTCCTTCACGAGCTTGAGCTGAGCAGGAGTCGGCGCGTTCCCGGTGAGGTCGAGCTGGTCGAGCATGATCTGCGCGGAAGCGAGGGGCTGGGCCAGTTCGTGTGCCGCCCCGCCGGCCACCTCCAGCAGGGCCTCCTGGCGCTGGGCCTCCAGGAGGGCGCGTTCCTGGCGGCTGAGCCGCACCATCACCCGCATCTTCGCCAGCAGCTCGGAGAAGGCGTGGGGCTTCACCAGGTAGTCCAGACCGCCGGCTTCGAGGCCGCGGGTGATCCACTCCTCCCCCACCCGCATGGCGCTGAGGAAGATCACGGGGGTGCGGGCGTTCAGCCGTCCGCCGCGGATCCGCCGGCAGGCCTCGAGCCCGTCCATCCCGGGCAGGCTGACGTCCATGAGGATGCCCTCGAACTCCTCCTGCTCGCAGAGGGCGAGGGCCTCCTGGGGGCTCTGGACGAGCCTGAGCCGGAACGGCTGCTGCTTGAATTCGAGGGCGATGAGCTTGAGGTTGTCGGCCTGGTCGTCCACGACCAGGATCCTTCCCGGCGCCTCGACGGAGGGAAGGAGGTGGTCGATCGAATGGAAGCCCTGGACCATGACCGGATTGTCCGGTGCCAGGGTCCGGAATGCCACTACTGCTTGAGGTTCAGCGTTTCCTGCAGGAGCTGGTCGGTGGTGGTGACGACCCTGCTGTTGGCCTGGTAGCCGCGCTGGCTGACGATCAGGCGGGTGAACTCCTCGGCCACGTCGACGTTGGAGAGCTCGAGGTTGGCGCCGAGGATGCCGCCCCGGCCGCCGCCGTTGGCGATCCCCACCGTGGGGGCCCCGCTGGCGAGGGTCTGGCCCCAGGCGGTGTTGCCGATCTGGAGCAGGCCGTTCGGGTTGTTGAAGGAGGCGAGCGCGACCTGGGCGAGCGAGAGCACCTGGCCGTTGGTGAAGGTTCCGCTGATGACGCCGTTCTGGTCGACGCTGAGGTCGCGCAGGGAGCCGGCGCCGTAGCCGTCCTGGTAGCTGCTGTTGGTGCTGGACGCGGCGGCGTACTGGCTGATGTTGGCGTCCCCCGCGCTGCCGCGCAGCTGCCAGGTGATGGTCTGGGCCGCGGTGCCGTTGTTCCAGTTCACCGAGAAGTTGGGGTTGGGCAGGACCGGCGTGAGGAGGTTGCCGCTGGAATTGAAGGTGAGCGTGCCGGCCGCCCCTGCGCCGCCGATGGTGGCGGTGCCGGTGGGGTCGACGATGGCGTAGGTCCAGGTGTTGGCGGCGGTCTTGGTGAACTGGACGTTCAGGGTGTGGAGGTTGCCCTGGCTGTCATAGACCTGGATGGGCGACACCAGGTGAGGCGCGGTGGCGCTGACCGACTGGTTGGCGTCGAGGTTGATGGCCAGGCGGATGTTCGCGGTCGGGAGCGCGGAGGTGGTGAACCCGGCGGCGATCTGGATCGGGCTGGGCGTGCTCGAGGTCGAGATGGCCCCGGTCGTCGAATCGACGTTCCAGCCGAGCACCTTGGCCCCGCTCGGGTTCACCAGGTAGCCGTTGTTGTCCCGGGTGAAGTTGCCGGCGCGGGTGTACACGGTCCGCCCGTCGGGGGTCTGCACGGTGAAGAACCCCGAACCCTGGATCGCCATGTCCAGGGGGTTCTGCGTGGACTGGAAGGACCCCTGGCCGAAATTCTGGCCGACCACCCCGAGGCGCGTCCCCAGGCCGATCTGGATCGGGTTGCCGTTGCCCTGGGTGCTGAGCCCACCCAGGGAGGCGGAGAAGATGTCCTGGAAGGTGGCGGAGGAACCCTTGAACCCGATGGTGTTCAGGTTCGCAAGGTTGTTGCCGATCACCCCGAGGGCCGAGGAGTTGGCTCCGAGGCCGGACAGGCTGGCGTAGAAGGCGGAGTAGAGGCCCATGGTTGCTCCTAGGCGGCGATTTCGGTGATGTCGGAGAGGGACCAGGTGCGGCCGCCGGCGACGAGGTAGACCAGCCCGTCCTTGAAGGAGACGGCGTCGACCTTCAGGTAGCTGGTGGTCTCGGCGGCGACCGCCTTGCCATTCGCGTCCACGGCGCTGACCTCCAGAGAGTAGGCCCCGTCGGGCAGGGTCGCGCCCTGCGCATCCTTGCCGTCCCAGGTCAGCTTGTTGGCGCCGGCCTTGGCGCCGTCGAGCGTCAGGGTCCGGACGGTCTTGCCGGAGGCGTCCTTGATGGTGATCGTGACCTTGGCGGCGTCGGCGGCGAGGTTCACCCCGAAGGCCGCCTTGCCGTCCTGGAGCTGGGCGGAACTGCCCGGGACCAGGACGCGCTTTCCCACCAGCCCGGCGACCTGGGCCTGGAACAGCCCCTGGGTCTGGACCTGCAGGGCCTGCATCTGGGTGCCCAGGGCCTGGATCTGCTCGACGGTGGAGAATCCGGTCAACTGCTGGATCATCTCCGCAGGGTCCTGGGTGTTGGTCGGGTCCTGGTGCTGCAGCTGCGCCACGAGAAGCTTGAGGAAGGCGTTCTTGTCGAGGCTCTGGCTGGAGGTCGTGGAACCGCTGGAGGCCGTGGTGGAGCCGATGATCCCGGTTTGCATGTCCTCTCCTCGGAGGGGGCCGTTCACGGCCCGTGCCAATCACGCGATGAGTTCGATCCGGCGTGGGTTTGCGGCGCGGTGGACCGGGCGGGTGGGCGCATCTTGCCCGGACTCGGGGGCCGTCGCCTCGGTGGGCCAGAACTGGCCGCGGGCACCCCCCTCCGCGAAGCCCGGATGGGGTTGCTGGGAGTTCTGCCGGAGGTCGAAGCTGCCGAGGTTGAGCCCCTGCTCCTTGAGGGACACCTCCAGGAACGCCTTGTTCTCCTGCAGCACCGGGATGCTCTTGGGATCGGAGGCCCAGAGCCGGGCGTGGACCTCGCCGCCCTCGACCTTGAGCTCGATGCGGACCCGCCCCAGGGCCTCCGGGTGCAGCTGGAGCTCGGCCCCGGGGCTGGCATTGCGCAGCATCCAGCGGATCCCGCTCTCGACCTGCTGCAGCACCGGCGGCACCGGCACCTGCCAGGTGGCCGCGACCTCGGCCCGCGGCGCCACCGTTGCCGCGGGGCCGGCGGGGGCCGCCGACGGCACGGCCGAAGGCTGCATTCCCAGGGATTCGGTCCGGGGCAGGGCGGTCTCGGTCGTGCCCTGCACAGAGTGGGCGACCCCGGTCTCCGCAGCCGCGCCGGTCGCCGGCCGCTGGGGCTGCGCCTCCTCGGCGGGCGGGCGGGGCTCGGCCGGACGCGGCTCGGCCGGACGCGGCTCGGCCGGACGCGGCCGGTCCCCGGCTTCGGCTTCCGCGGGCCTGGCGGGCCCCGAGGGGCCTTGGAGCCGGGCCGGCAGGGGCATCGCGCCCGGCTGTGGGCGGAACGGCTCGGGGACACCCGCGGGCGTGGCCCTAGGCGTGCCTGCCGTCTCCGCGCGAACCGGGCCCGGCTTCAGCTCGATCCCGGAGAGGCTCATGTGCGGGATTCGCGGCAAGGGACGAAGGTCGGATCCGTCCGGGACAGCCTGCCCTCGTTCGGCCTCCAGGACCTGCGGGATCCGCGACTCCGGGATCCCCGCCGCGGCCCGGCTGGGCAGGGCCGACCCGGCCGGGCTGGACAGGGGCCGGGCGGCCACCTGGGCCGGTTCGGCCGCCTGGATCGGCGCTTGGAGCCGGTCAGGGAGGGGCTCGCCGCCCTGGACCTCCCGCAGGGACTCCGTCCGCGCCGGGACCGGGCCCGCCCCGGGGATCGGGGTTTCGGCAGGAGGGACGGGCCTGTGCTGGGCCGGGACCGGGCTGGAGGACTGCGGGTTCAGGGGTTCTGCGGTTCCCGCGGCTTCTCCGGGGTCCGTCGGAACCGGGGCGGGGGTCGCAGGGACCGGGACCGGCAGGAGGTCTCCGACCGCGGCGGGGCCGGGCGGGGTCTCGACGGGGACCGGTCCCGGTGCGGCGTCGGGTGCCGCCGAGGCACCCTGGTTGCCCTGGCCTCCCGTGGGTCCAGATGGTTCTTCCGTGGCTTCGGAGGCTTCGCGGTCAGGCTGCACCGGCGCCGGGTCGGTGGCCGGTCCCGTTCCCGCGGTTCGCTGGGAAAGGGCTGCCCGCTCAGGCTCCGGTTTGGTGTCCGGATCCGGGGTGGGCTGGACCAGGGTGGGCAGCTGGGAGGCAGCCAGCAGGGCGATCGCAGGGAACCCCGACTCGGCGGGATCGGGCGCAGGCGCCTTGGCCGCAGGCCGGCTCGGCGGGAGGCCGGTGGGCTGGACCTGGAGCATGGGGATCCTCCTCGAGGCTGTCGCGAAGGATCCTGGGCAGGGGCCGTGCCGACCCCGCTTGGGCAAAAAGGATCAGGCGGGCGGCCTGCTCCGGTCCTTGGTGAGCCCGACCCGTTCCGAAAGGCGGCCCGCCAGCTTGGCGTCGAGGCCGGCGAGCTGGTCCATGAGCTTCCCGGCCTTCTTGGCGGCCATCGAGCCGAGCAGCGACACGGCAACATCCTGGTTCAGGCCCGCCAGTTCCTTCAGCGCCTGGGCGCCGGCGGCGGGGTCCATCGCCTCGTAGGTGCGGGTGAGCTGCGGATCGAGCACCGGTCGCGTGCGGTCCTGCTCGAGCTTGGCCGCCGCCTCCTGGAGACTCTTCTCCCGGGCCTGCAGTTCCTGCCTGTCCTTGTCCAGGGTCGACTGCAGCACCGCGAGACGCTGCTCCATCTGCTGCAGCTCCGTCTCCTTGCGGGCGACCGCCTTCTCCCGCACCTGCAGCTTCTCGGCGAGGTCGCCCAGCTTCAGGCCCTCGCCGGGCTTGGCCTCCTGGGCGGACAGCCAGAGCACCCCGGCGCTCAGGGTCAAGGGGACGAGGATCCAGATCAGGCTGCGGGCGTTCATGGCTTCACCTCATGCGGGCCGCGGAGCGGCCACCAGCCGCGAGCGGATGACGGCCAGGTCGTCCACCTCGAGGCGCTCCTTCCGTTCGTTCTCCTGGTCGTGGAGGACCTTCCTCCGCTCCATCAGCCGGACCATCATCATCCGGTCCTGGCGGGCCTTCACCAGTGCGGCGCGGCCCGCCTCGGTGCGCTGGACCGCCGTCTTCAGGGTCTCCTGGAGATGGACCTCTCGGCGTTCCAGGACCACCAGGTAGCGTTCCACCAGGCGCCAGCGCAGCAGGTCCACGGGCTCGCCGGCGGGGGACCGGCGGGCTTCGAAGGTTGCCGTCCGCTCCTGCTGGAGGCTGCCGAGCTGCTCCTCGACCTCGCGCTGGGCCTGCAGCAGGCGACCGAAGCTGCGCTGGGCCTCGGTCTCCATCGCCTCGCGGAGCCGGAGCAGCGCGTGGAGGCGGAACTGGAAGCGCCGCGCCATCAGACCGCCGCCTTCAGGAAGGGCTCGAGGTCGATGCCGAAGATGGTGCCCATGGCCAGCAGGGTGGCCCGGAGGTCGGACTGCTCGGCCACCGCCTGGCGGAGGAAGGACTCGATGGCGGGCTGGAACTGGATGGCCTGGTCGATCTGGGCGCTGGAGCCCCGGGTGTAGGCGCCGATCTGGATCAGGTCCTCGGCGTCCTGGTAGGTCGCCAGCAGGTCGCGGATCTTGGTGGCGAGCTGCTTCTGCTCGGGCGCGGCGATCGCCGAGAACAGGCGGCTCAGGCTGGCGAGCACATCGATGGCCGGGTAGTGGTTGCGCGCGCCGAGCTTCCGGGACAGCACGATGTGGCCGTCGAGGATGCCGCGGACCGCGTCGCTGATCGGTTCGTTGAGGTCGTCGCCCTCCACCAGCACCGTGTAGATCCCGGTGATCGAGCCCATGTCGCGGAAGGTGCCGGCGCGCTCCATGATCCGCGGCAGCAGGGTGAAGACGCTGGGCGTGTAGCCGCGGCTGGAGGGCGGCTCGCCGGCGGACAGGCCGACCTCGCGCTGGGCCATGGCGAAGCGGGTGGCGCTGTCCATCATCAGCAGCACGTCCTTGCCGCGCTGCATGAAGTACTCGGCCACGGTGGTCCCGGCGAGGGCGCAGCGCAGCCGGAGCAGCGGCGTCTGGTCGCTGGTGGCGACCACCACCACCGAACGGGCCAGGCCCTCGGGGCCCAGGTCGTTCTCGATGAACTCGCGCAGCTCGCGGCCGCGCTCGCCCACCAGGATGATCACGTTGACCTCGGCGGAGGTGTTCCGGGCGATCATCCCCAGCAGGGTGGACTTGCCGACCCCGGAGCCCGAGAAGATGCCGATCCGCTGGCCCTTCCCCAGGGTGAGCAGTCCGTCGATGGCCCGCACGCCGGTGGCCAGGGGCTCGGCGATCCGCTTCCGCTGCATGGGGTTGGGCGGGTTCGCCTGGACCGGCATGTGCAGGTCCGCCTCGATCGCCGGCCCTCCGTCGAGGGGATTGCCGAGCGGATCGATCACCCGCCCCAGCAGTCCGCCGCCCACCGCCAGTTCCGGCTGGTGGCCCGTTCCTTCCACCACCATCCCCGGGCGGATGCCCTCCATCGTCTCGATCGGCATCAGCAGCACCCGGCGCTCCTGGAAGCCCACCACCTCGGCGGCGATCCGGCGGCCAGGGCCGGTGTGGATGAACATCTGCTCGCCCAGGGAGCCCTCGGGCCCGTTCGATTCGACCACCAGGCCGACCACCTTGGACACCCGGCCCATCCACTTGCCCACCGGCAGGCGGACCACCTCGGCGCGAAGGAGGTCGAGGTCCATCAGGCCCCCTCGCGGAGCCGCAGCACCAGTTCAAGGAGCCGCTCGCGGCGCTGCTCCATGGTGGCGTCCAGGACGCCCTCCGCGGATTCGAGGTGCAGGCTGCCGCGCCCCAGGCTCTCCTCGGCGACGAAGCGGATGCCGGCGAAGCCCACCAGGCGGTCGCCCAGCAGTTCCAGGTCCTTCGGGTTCATCCGCAGGGTGAGGGCCTCGCCGCCCGCCGGACCGCTGGCCTTGCGCAGGGGATGCGCGGCCAGCACCGTGCGGACCATGTCGGCGACATTGGCCCGGGTGCTGTCGACCTGCTGGGCGGCGAGGTACTCGCCCACCGCCAGGGCGAGTCCCACGGATTCCTCCTGAACCGCCCGTTCGAAGGCGTCGCCGATGCGGGCGAAGCGCTCGAGATGGTCGTCCAGGCGGGTGAGGTAGGTGCGGTACTGGCTCTCGCCGAAGGCGCGCCCCTCCGCCTCGCCGGAGGCGAAGCCCTCCTCGTAGGCCTGCTGGGCGATGTCCTGGGCCCGGGCCTCCGCCTCCTGCATCCGGGTGTGGATGATGTGGTCCACCGAGGCCAGCCGGGCCGCGTCCTCCTCGGGGGTGCTGATGCTCGAGCCGATGGAGGTGTCGTCGGGGTTCTCCCCCTCGGCCGCCTCCAGGGCCATGACCGGGTCGACGGGGAAGTAGGGGAAGGCCTCTATGGCCTTCTCCTGCGCCAGTTCCGACGGGATGATCCGCTCACTGGACATAGTCCTCACCCCCGCCGCCGCCGATGCTGATGACGCCCTCCTCCTCCAGCTGGCGGACGATCTCGACGATCTCGTGCTGGGACTTCTCCACGTCCTTGAGCTTGATCGGGCCCATGAACTCCATCTCCTCCTTCATGAGCTCGACGGCGCGGCTGGACATGTTGCGGAAGAACTGGTTGCGCAGCTCCTCGCTGGTGCCCTTCAAGGCGCTGGTCAGGATCTTCTTGTCGACCCGCTTGAGGATCTCGGTGATGCCGGTGTCGTCGATCAGCAGGATGTCGTCGAAGACGAACATCAGGTCGCGGATGTTGGCGGCCAGCTGCGGGTTCTCGGTCTCGATCTTCTCCAGCACCACCCGGCCGGCGTTGCGGTCCATGCGGTTGAACAGCTCGGCCACGGCGCGGACGCCGCCGTAGGCCTCGGTGGCGAAGGAACCCAGGGCCTCCAGCTTCTGTTCGAGGATCAGCGAGATCCGGCGGACCACCTCCGGGCTGATCTCCTGCAGGTTGGCCATGCGCATGGCGACATCCGCCCGCAGCCCCTCCGGCAGGCTGGCGATCAGCTCCGCCGCCTGGCTGGCGTTGAGGTGCGCGAGGATCAGGGCGATGGTCTGCGGGTGCTCGCTCTGGATGAACTTCGAGAGCTGCTGGGGATTGGCCCGCTCGATGCTGGAGAAGCCGGCGGAGGATTCCAGCGCCTTGGTCAGGCGGTCGATGATCTTGCGCGCCGCCTCGGGCCCCACCGACTTGATCAGCAGCTTCTTCGCGAACTCGATGCCGCCCTGGCTGATGTAGCTCTTCGCCAGGGTCATGGTGTGGAACTCCTCCAGCACCTCGTCGGCGGTTTCGGGCTGGACGTGCTTGGTCAGCGCGATCTCCCGCGAGATGTTCTGGATCTCGTCCTCCTCCAGGTACTTGAAGATCTGAGAAGCGGCGTCGTCGCCGAGCGCCACCATCAGGACGGCCGCCTTCTGCGTGCCGCTCAGCTTGGCCATCGGCTACCTCCCGTCTTCCAGCATCCAGCTGCGGACGAGGGAGGCGACGGTCTCCGGATCGGAGGTGGCGCTCTCGTGGATGCGCTTCTTGATCAACCCGCGGCGCTGGGCCTCGGGGGCCTGGTTGATGCCTTCCGCGTTCAGTTCGGCCTCGATCTCGGCCTCCATCTCCTGGAAGGACTTGGCGGGCGTGAACCGTTTCATGGACCCCCCTTCCGCGGCGCCCTCGCCGCCGTGGATGCGCAGGGGCGCCGGCCGGTTGAGGGCGGCGGAGACCCGCTTGAGCATCGGCAGGATGACGAAGAAGAAGACGGCCAGGCCCAGGATCCCGAACACCAGCTGGCCGGTGTTGCGGGCCAGCCAGTCCAGCACCGGCTGCCACATGGGCACCTTCTCCGGCGGCGCCGGCGCGGCGAAGGCGATGTTCTCGATGGTGAGCATGTCACCGCGCTTCTCCTGGATGCCGACGGCGCTGGCCACCTGGTCCCGCAGCTTCTTGAGCTCCTCCGGGCTGCGCGGGCTGGTCTTGGCCACCGCCTCGCCCTTGGCGTCCTTGTCCCACTGGGTGGCGTGATCCACCACCACCGCCAGCGACAGCCGCTTGATGCTGCCCGGAGCCTGCTCCACCAGCCGCTGGGTCTTGGTGATCTCGTAGTTGGTCGTGGTCTCCTTCTTGTCGGAGGTCTCGGTGCCGCCGCCGCCGGCGGCGGCATTGGCCGGAGCCACGTTGGAGGCGGTGCCGGGAACGCCGGCGCTGCCGTCCCTCTTGCTCGACTTCTCCTCCTTCTGCTGCACGGACCGTTCGACCTGCCCCTGCGGGTCGAACCGCTCCTCCTGCACCTTGACCTTGTCGAAGTCCAGGTCGACGTGGGCGGTGGCCTTCACCTTGCCCAGGCCCACCACAGGCTCCAGCAGGTCGGTGACCCGCCGGACCAGGTGGTCCTCCTCGTCGCGCTGGAGCTTCTTCTGCGAGTCGCTGGCGCCGACCATGGGGTCGCGGCCGGTGCGCGACAGGATCCGGCTGTTCTGGTCGATGACCACCACGTGCTCGGGCTTCAGGCCCTCGACGCTGGCTGCCACCAGGTTGACGATCGCCTGGGTGTTCTCCTCCGGCAGCATCCGCGAGCCCTTGAGCTTCAGCAGGACGGAGGCCTTGGCGTCCTCCTTCTCGGTGGCGAAGGGGCTGTCGTTGGACGGCGTGATGTGGACGGTGGCCTCGGACACCTGCTGCAGCGACTTGATGGTCTGCGCCAGGGTGCTCTCCAGGGCCCGCCGGTACATGACCTTGCGGCCGAACTCGTCGGAGGTGAGGCTGGGCGTCTCCAGCTTCTCGAAGCCGATGGCCTCGCCGCGGGGCAGGCCATCGCCGGCGAACTTGAGGCGCAGCTCGCCGACCCGGGAGGCGGGGACCATCACGGTGCGCTGGTCGCTGCTGAGATCGTAGGTGACCTGCTGCTTGCGGAGGTCCTCCACGATCCGGTTGGCATCCTGGGCGGGCAGGTTGGAGAAGAGCACGTCCATCCGCTCGCTGCTGGCCCAGAAGCCGAGCCCGGCCAGGGCCAGGATCACGGTGAGGGACAGCGCCCCCACGGACACCCGCTGGGTGACGGTCATCGCCTCGAAGGCTTTGCGGAGCTGCTCCGCGAGGTTGTTCTCGCCGGCCATGTCGCCCTTTCAGACTCCCAATGGCCGGCAACCCCGCTACATCTGCATCCGCATGACCTCGCGGTAGGCATCAATCAGCTTGGAGCGCACGGCCATCATCATCTGGAAGCTGACATCGGCCTTCTGGACAGCCAGGATGGCCGAATGCATGTCAGTCCCGTCCCCCACCATCAAATTCCGTGCCTCACCCTCGGCGTGGGCCTGGGCGTCGTTGACTTCCTGCATCGCCTGCTTGAGCAGGTCGGCGAAGGCCGGCCCGCTGCCGTCCTCCTGGCCGCTGGAGCGCGGCGAACCGGTCAACGGGGCCAGCGGTTGGAGGGGGCTGAGGGGGGTCAGGGGATCCATGGAGTCGGGGGCCAGTTACAAGATGGGGGGAAAAGCGACCGGATGCCAGTCGGAATTCCGTCACTGGGTGCGCAGCATGTCCAGGGCGGCCTGGCCCATCGCCCGCACCGAGCGGACCACGGCGACGCTGGCTTCGTAGGACCTTGAGGCTTCGGTGAGGTCCACCATCTCAAGGACCGGGTTCACGTTCGGATAGCGGACCAGCCCTTCGGCGTCGGCATCGGGGTGGCCCGGCTCGAAGCGGGTGGGGAAGGGCTCCTGGCTGGTCCGGACCTGCTTGACCTTCACGCCGCTGAGGACGGTTCCGTCGGGAAGGCGGCCGAGGTCGGCCACTTCGAACACCGCATCCTTCTTCCGGAAGGGTCCCCCCTCCGGCGTCCGGGTGGTCTCGGCGTTGGCGACGTTGGCGGCGACCAGCTGAACCCTCAGCCTCTGGGCCGAGAGCCCGGTGGCTGCGATGTCGTAGATCCTGCCGAAGCTGCTCACGGGACTTCCTAGTGCGCCAGGGTTTCGGAAATGGCCTGCCGGACCTTGCGGATCTCGCCCTGGGTCAGCATCGTGGCCAGCTGGTAGGTGGACTGGGTCCGGGACAGCAGCAGGGTCTCCCGGTCGAGGTTCACGTCATTGCCATCGTTGCGTTCCGAGGTCGGCCGGCCGGGGTGGGTGACCGCGACGCTGGAGCCGGGGGAGCCGGCCAGGTGCCGGCTGTTGGTCCTTGCCATGGGCAAGGCTTGCCCTTGGCCAGGGCCGAGGGCGGCCTTCAGGGCCTGCTCGAAGTCCAGGTCCTGGGTCCGGTAGCCAGGCGTGTCGAGGTTGGCCAGGTTCGAGGCGATCAGCGCCTGCCGCCGGACGGCCAGCCCCATGGTGTGATCGGCGAGGCCCACCATCGGGTTCTTGGAAAGGAGGTCGTACATGGGCTGCCTGCAGATTCGGCCCAGGCGGGATCCTGGACGTCGGTGAAAACGCAGGCTTCATGCCGAAAAGGGTTGGACTCCCGGGCCCGAGGTGGGGTTGCTACACTGGCCGCCAAGAGAGGGCGACCATGGCCAACCTGAAATTCAGCACCCGCGAGCACAATGACGTCACCCTCCTCTGCCCGGAAGGGAAGATCACCCTCGGTGATGGCGACCAGGAACTGGGCGAAGCCGTGCGCGGGCTGCTCGAGAAGGGCATCCGCAAGATCGTGGTCAACTTCGAGAAGGTCAGTTACCTGGATTCCTCGGGCGTGGGCGAGCTGGTCGGCTGCTTCACCTCCGCCAAGTCGCGGGGCGGGGAGCTGCGGATCTGCGGCATGAACCCCCGGATCTTCAACCTGATCAAGATGACAAGCCTGCACTCTGTGTTTCTCGTGAAGGACACCGAGGAAGAAGCCCTGGCCGGCTTCTAGCCGCAGCCGATGACCCGCCTCCGACCGGCCCTGCTGGCGCTGGCCGCCGCGGGATGGGTGTGGGCCTCTGGACCCGCGCCGAAGGTTCTCGACATCCGCTACGACGGCGGTTCCCGGGGCGACCAGGCCTTCGCGGCCGCCGCCGCGGGACTGGCCCCGGGGGTCCTCGATCCTGCGGACCTCGCCCTGGCGCTGGACAGCATCAAGGCGACGGACCGGTTCAGCGCGGTGGGCAGCCGCTGGGAGGACCTGCCTGGTGGCCGCCGCCTACGGATCCAGCTGAGTCCTTGGCAGCCGATCACCCGGTGGGACTGGGAAGGCGATACCCTCGACGAGCGTCAGCGCCAGGCCCTGTTCCAGGACCTGCGGAAGGGCGCGCGCCCAGGGGCCCTGCGCCTGGAGGCGATGCGCGCCCGGGCGGAGCAGAAGCTCAGGGATTCCGGGCACCCGGAGGCGAGGCTGACCGTGACCCGGGCCGAATCCGCGGGCCCGTTGCGGATCCGCGTCGTGCTCGGGCGTCCCACCCGGATCTCCGCCGTCGAATGGGACGGGGACCCCGGCCCCTACAGCCGGGAGGCGCTTCTGGCCGCCGCCGGCATCCAGCCGGGCCGCAGCCTCTGGAGCAACGCGACGCGCCGGGAGGCGATGACGGGTCTGCGCCGGCGCTTCCTGGCCGACGACCGCTACGAGTGGCAGGCGGACCTGGCCTGGAAGGAGGACGGCACCCTGCGGATGCGGGTCCTGCCCGGCCCCAGGGTGCGGATCGCCTTCGAAGGTGACCGGATCCGCTGGACCGGCCTGAAGGACCTCCTTCCCTTCGTCTGGGCCGAGCGCTTCAGCGCGGACCTGCTGGACCAGGGCGACCGCAGGATCCAGCTCTACCTCGCCGGCGAGGGCTACAAGGACGCGCAGGTGTCCCATCGCAGGGAGGTCCTGGCGCCTGGCGGCGGTGCGGCCGGCGGCGGTGCGGCCGGCGAGGTGCGGATCACCTACGCCGTCCGGAAAGGACCCCGGGCGACCGTGGACGACCTGGTGTTCGAGCGCAACCGGGAGATCTCCAGCGAGACCCTGAAACGGGCCGTCCGCCTGCCCGGCGGCTTTCTCGGCCTGGGTGCTCCGACGGCCTCCCCCGACCTGGTGGACGCGGCCCTCGAACGGGTGCGCAACGCCTACCTTCGGCAGGGCTTCGCGGATGTGGGCCTGCGCCGGCGCCTGGAAACCCAGGGCGGCCGGACCCGGCTGGTGATCCAGGTCCGCGAGGGCGAACGGCGGATGGTGGAATCCCTCACGCTGGCGGTGCCCGCCGAAGGTCCCTGGCCCCTCCAGGAGATGGGAAGGGCGCTGTTCGCCCTGCTGGGCGACGGCAGCACGCCGGTGCTCCCGGATCCGCAGCCCGGCCGCCCGGCGCAGCGTGCGGAGCGGCCGGAGATGGCGGGAGCGGTCGGCACGCTGGAGACCCTGCCGGCCGAGCCCGGTTCGCCGCTCCGCCGGATCCGCCTGGCCCTCGACCGCCCCATCCCCTTCGTGAAGACCGACGTGGCGATGGTCCTGACTGTGCTGCGCCAGCGCATCTCCCACCTCGGCACCCCGCGCGCCCTGTTCCCGAAGCTCAGCCGGGAGGAAGGTGACCGCGGCGACCGCATCCGGGTGGAGGTGGTCGACCAGCCCCTGTTCCAGCTCCGCCGGCTGATCGTGCAGGGCAGCGACCAGACCCGTCCGGAGGCGGTCCTGCGCGAGGCCTCGCTCCCTTCAGGCATGCCGCTGGACCCCGAGAAGCTGCTGCAGGCCCAGGCCCGGGTCGGCAACCTCGGGGCCTTCGAACGGGTGGACCTGCTGCCCATGGCCGAGGCCCCTCATCCGGAGCCTCGCCCGCCCTGGAAGGAAGGCGACCTGCTGCTCAAGCTGCAGGAGCGATCTCCCTGGGTGTTCTCCACCGGATTCGGCTATGACCGGATGTCCGGCTACCACTTCGGCTTCGGCGTCCAGCGGCTGAACTTCCAGGGCCTCGGCCGGACCCTCGACTTCAACTTGCGGGCCGGCGACGCCACCCTGCAGAACCCGGGCCTCCGAAACCTGTTCTCCACCGGTCCCTACCGGCGCTCGGTGGACATCTACAGCCTGGGCTACTCGGATCCCTGGTTCGCCCCCGGCCGGGCGGCCCAGTGGCTGCCCGACCGCACCGAGTACCGGGCTGAAGCCGCCTACCTGGACGAGGTGCAGGCCTCCTTCGAAGTCCGCCGGCGACGCATCCTCAACGGCCTCCAGTGGAAGCCGGTGCGGGGCACGGAAATCCGGCTCGGCCACCGGTTCGAGCGGGTGGAGGTGAGCAGCGCCTTCACGGGCCTCTCGGACGAGGACCTGAACATCAACGCCAAGACCCCCGGCCGCGTCATCATCAGCGCGCCCTACTTCCAGTACACGCGGGACCGCCGGGACAACCCCTTCGACCCGACCACCGGCAGCTACTTCTTCGGCAGGGTCGAGCTGGCCAACCAGCTCTTCGGCACCAGCAAGAACGCCAGCTTCGTGAAGCTCGACCTGCGCCACCAGTGGAACTGGCCGCTGGGCTACCGGGCCGGGTGGGGGGTCGTGAGCTTCGGCGTCCGGGCCGGCATCGCCCGCCCCACCGACAGCAGCTCCGAGGACCTGCCCCTGTCCGAGCGCTTCTTCGCCGGCGGGCCGGGTTCGCACCGGGGTGTGGAGCCGGACTTCCTCGGCCCCATCACCAGCGTGGCCCTGCGCGATCCGGTCACCGGCAACGTCATCACCGAGAATGGGTTCCGCCGGTACACGCTGATTCCCCAGGGCGGCCAGGCCCTGCTCCTGATGAACCTGGAATACCGCTTCCCGATTTCCCCATCCTTCTGGATGGAGGTGTTCCTCGACTCCGGTCAGGTTTACAAGTCGCTCCGCCCCGACCGCAACCCCGCCAGCCCGAACTACGATCCCTACTTCGCCACCTACGCCTACCACCCGCCCCTGCGCACCGCCCTGGGACTCGGGCTGATCATCAAGCTGGGCATTCCGATCAAGATCGAATACGCCCAGGATGTCCGCCGCGTGTTCCGCCCCTCCTGGTGGAACAACCCGTCGAGCTACCGCGCCTATGACCCGGCGACCGACACCTACCGGATCACCAACTCGCAGCTCTACGACGACCACACCACCCAGCTGAAGAACATCCTCATCTCGGCCGGCTTCCAGTTCTGAGCCGCACCGCAGGGCACCTTGGGAACAGGTCCCAGTCCCCGGCGAGGAGCGAATCACCCGGCCCCGGAGCGCGAGCGAAGGTCCTGATGTTCGGGACCACCCCGGTACGCCGGAAAAAAAACGGCCGCCGAAGCGGCCGCGTCGCTGGTAGACGCGAGTGGTCTCGAACCACCGACCTCTTCCGTGTCAAGGAAGCGCTCTACCCCTGAGCTACGCGTCTGCGGGGAGCGGTAAGTCTACCAGGGACCGCCCGGTTCGGCTACTCCACGGTGACGCTCTTGGCGAGGTTCCTCGGCTGGTCCACGTCACATCCTCTCAACACCGCGATGTGGTAGGCCAGCAGTTGCAGGGGCACGACGTGCAGGATGGGGGCGATCCAGGGGTGCACCCTGGGGAGGCTCAGGACGCTCTCGGCCAGCCCGCCGATGCCGGGGTCGCCTTCCTCGGCCAGGGCGAGGATGCGGCCGTCGCGGGCGGCGGCCTCCTGCAGGTTGGACAGGGTCTTCTCCCGGTGGGCGTCGCCCGGAAGCAGGGCCACGATCGGCAGGTGCCGGTCGATCAGCGCGATCGGGCCGTGCTTCATCTCGCCAGCGGGATAGCCCTCGGCGTGGATGTAGGAGATCTCCTTCAGCTTGAGGGCGCCCTCGAGGGCGATGGGGTACATCAGGCCGCGGCCGAGGTAGAGGAAGTCGCGGGCCTCCCGCCACTCCTGGGCCCACTTCAGGATCCCGGGCTCGAGGGCGGACAGCCGTTCCAGGTGGGCCGGCAGCCGGCGAAGGCCGTCCACCAGATCCCTCCGCCGGTCCGGATCGAGGCGGCCCATGGCCTCGCCGAGGCGGGCGGCCAGCAGCAGCAGGACCACCAGCTGGGTGGTGAAGGCCTTGGTGGAGGCCACCCCGATCTCCGGTCCGGCGTGGGTCAGCAGGGTGGCATCGGCCATGCGGGCGGCGGTGGAACCCTCAACGTTGCAGAGCACCAGCACCCGGGCGCCGCGGCTGCGGGCCTCCTTCAGCGCCGCCAGGGTGTCGGCGGTCTCGCCGCTCTGGGTGATGCCCACCGCGAGGGTGCCGGGACCCACCACCGGGTCGCGGTACCGGTACTCCGAGGCGTAGTCGACCTCGACCGGGATCCGCGCCAGCTGCTCGAGGTAGAACTGGCCGACCAGGGCCGCGTGGCGGCTGGTCCCGCAGGCCACCAGCACCACCCGCTGCAGTCCCGCCAGCTCCTCGGCGGTCCAGGGCAGCTCCAGCGGGATGGGCTCATCCCCGTAGGGCAGGCGGTCCAGCAGGGCGTTCGACACCGCCTGGGGCTGCTCGAAGATCTCCTTTTGCATGAAGTGCTTGAACCCACCCTTCTCGGCCGCCACCGGGTCCAGCGAGAGGGTCAGCGGGGCCCGTTCCACGGCCGTTCCGTCGCCGAGGAACAGCCTCAGCCCCGCGCGGGTGAGCTCGCCCAGGTCGCCGTCCTCCAGGTGGACCACGCGGCGCGTGTGTCGGAGCAGCGGCACCACGTCCGATGCCAGGAACTGCTCGTCCTCGCCGAGCCCCACCGCCAGCGGCGGGCCATTGCGCGCCAGCAGGATGCGTCCAGGGTCGTCGGCGTGCACGCAGGCGATGGCCCAGATCCCGCGCAGCTGGCCGACCGCCGCCCTGAAGGCCTCGGGGAAGGGCAGGCCTGCCGCCATCCCGTCCTGGACCAGGAAGGGGAAGCACTCGGTGTCGGTCTCGGTGGCGAAGCGGTAGCCGGCCGAGCTGAGCCGGGCCCGCAGCTCCAGGTAGTTCTCGAAGATGCCGTTGTGCACCGCCACCACCTTGCCGTCCGGGCTGCGGTGGGGATGGGCGTTGGCCTCGGTGGGCCGGCCGTGGGTCGCCCAGCGGGTGTGCCCGATCCCCACGGGGGTGCGGTCCTGGTAGTCGACCCGGGCCTGCAGCTGGGACAGCTTGCCGGACGCGCGGATCGTCCGCAGGGTGCCGTCCCCCGGGACCAGCGCGATCCCGGCGCTGTCGTAGCCGCGGTATTCGAGCGCGCGCAGCCCATCGACGAGGATGGGGGCGGCGGCCTGCTGGCCGAGGTATCCGACGATTCCGCACATGGGAGCTCCGCTGGGGGCGGGCCGCATGCCGGGGCCCGTCCTCCGAGCCTAGGGCCGGGAATGGCGGGCGGGCAATGTGGCCCGATCGCGGCGGGGTGCGGTGGCCGTTCGCGCCACACCTGTGGCGGATTCATTCCCGGGGGGCGGGCGGGGCTGCCGGGCGGCCGGTAGGATGGAGCGTGGCGCAAGGCCGGCGGCCCCGCCCGGATGAGGAGCCCCCGCGTCGTGGCGACGACACCGAAGGTCAGCGTGCTGGTCCCCACCTTCAATCGTGCGGACCTGCTCCCCCAGGCCCTTGACAGCCTGCTGGGACAGAGCCGCCCTCCGGACGAGGTCATCGTCGTGGACGACGGCTGCACCGACGGCACGGCGGAGGCGCTGGACCGATACCAGGGACGGATCCAGGTCCTCCGCCAGGCCAACACCGGGAAGTCGGGCGCGCTGAACCGCGGCCTTCGGGCCGCCACCGGCAACGTGGTCTGGTTCTTCGACGACGATGACGTGGCCCTGCCGGACACGCTGGAACGCCACCTCCGGGCCCTGCAGGACCAGCCGGAGGCCGGGTTCACCCTCAGCCCGGGGCTGATGTGCGATCC
Organism: Holophagales bacterium; assembly: GCA_041908165.1. Lineage (GTDB taxonomy): Bacteria > Acidobacteriota > Holophagae > Holophagales > Holophagaceae > JACQZU01. The sequence goes on from JAYRFV010000104.1 coordinate 30,826, forward strand.
CGACCCCGCCCGCGGGGAGCTGGTCCCCTGGCCCGTCCAGCCCAGCGCCGTGCCCTTCGACCGGGCCTCCTTCCTGGCCTACGTCCTGGTCGCCTTCCCCTATCCGTTCCACCTGCAGGGCGGACTCGTCCGCCGCGCGTGCGTGGATGGGGCGGGGGGCTTCGACGCGGAGATCCTCCGGAGCCAGGACTACGGGTTCCTCTTCCAGCTGGCGCTGCGCTATCCCGTGCTGCGGATCGACCGCCCGGCCTACCTGCACCGGCAGGGCAGCCACGCCCGCGGCACCCAGCAGCTTGCGCACGCCGCGATCGAGCGGACCACCCACTGGACCCGCTTCGGCCGCCTGCTCTGGGAGAAGTGGCAGGCGCAGCTGGACCTGATGGACCACCTTCCCCGCGACCCCAGGGGCCGGAGGCTGGAGGCCTCGCCGGAGCGGGTCCGCGACGCGCGGGTGGCGCGCTGCGCCGCGCTCTACGCCAAGGGCCTGTGGGCCGAGCTGCAGGAGGAGCTGGACCGCGCCTTCCGCGGCTGGCCTGCCGGGACCGCCTGCGGAAGGTTCGCCGCGGAACTCTGGATGAACACGGTGATCCGCCTGCGGATCAACCTCTGGGCCGAGCTGGACCGGACCAGCGCCTGGGAGGCCCTCGCCGGGCGCCTGCGGGGCCCCGCCGCCGGCTACCTGGGCTGGCTGATGGCGAAGGCCCTGGCCCACCGCCGCACCCAGGTGCTGCGGCCGGAGGAACAGTCCATCCTCTCCCAGCTCGACCGCATGCTCGCCGATCTCCAGCCCCGGAACCCCTAGCTAGCCGCGCGCCCCCGCGGAGTGTCAGGCCAGGCTGCGGATCCGGGCGGCGGTGCTCTCGATCTCGGTGATCCGGAAGGCGAAGTTGCCGTCCACCACCACCACCTCGCCCTTGGCGATCTGCTTGCCGTTCACCAGGAGGTCCACCGGCGAGTCGGCCGCGCGGTTGAGCTCGATGATCGCGCCCGGCGTGAGCTTGAGCAGCTCCCCCAGGGGCATCTCGGTCTGACCCATTCGGACCACGACCTGCAGCTCGATGTCCAGGATCAGGTCGAGGTTGCCGGCGTCCGCCGGCGGGAGGGCCGGCCCGGCGGCCGGGGCCCGCCGCGCCGGCGCGGGTTCCGCCGACGGGACCGGGCCGGCGGCGGGTGCGGCGGCCTCCTTGGCCGCGGGCGCCTCGGCGGCCGGGGCCTGGTCGTGGAAGCCCAGCTTGCGCTTGACCTGGGCGAGGAGCAGGTCGGGGAACAGGATGTGGATGACCGTCTTCAGGGCGTCCTGGGCGGCGTCCACGGGGATGTCGTGGAAGGGCGGCGCGCCGAGCAGCTCCTCCAGCCCCTTGGCCTCGGAGGCCACGGCGAAGATCTCCACGTTCGAGATCGACAGCGTCTCCCCAGCCAGGTCGGAGAGGGTCTGGTTGGCGCTGCCCATGACCTGGTTAAAGGTCTCGGCCAGGGCATCGCGGCTGTCCCCCACCAGCTCCTCCGCCGGGGTGCCTTCGCCGCCCAGCATGAGGTCCACCAGCATGGTGCCTTCCTTGAGCGGCAGGCAGAACAGCAGCGTGCCGCTGAGGCCCTTGGTGTAGTGCGCCTTGACGAACACCGCGGTGCCCGAGTTGAGCGCCGCGACCCCGTCGAGGTCGAGGCTGGCCGAGCCGCCCGGGGTGAGGGTGAACTCGCGTCCGGTGAGCATGGAGAACACCGACACCATGCTCTCGGAAAAGCACGGGCCCAGCTTCTTCTGGAGGTCGGGGGGCATCGGGTCCATGTCAGCTCTCCTGCCGTGCGCCGGTGACCTGGAACACGCGCTTCTGGATGTTGTTCAGCGCCAGGAAGCCCTGGTACCGGGGTACGCCGTCCACGGTCAGGTCGAGGAGGGCGTCGAAGCGCTTGTTCAGCGGGATGAGGTCGCCCTCCGCCAGCTTCAGGATGTCGGAGACGCGCAGCGAGGTCCCGCGGATCTCGGCGCCGACCGTCATGTCGCAGCGCTTCAGGCCCTCCATGAGCAGGCGGGCCTCCTGGAAGGTGCTGGACTTCTTGTAGCCGGTGAACATCTCCTGGTCGAAGCGGCTGGCGATGGGCTCGAGGATGATCGAGGGGATGGCGAGGTTGATCATCCCGACCACCGGGCCCATCTTCACCTCGAAGACCACCAGCAGGACGACCTCGTTGGGCGCCACGATCTGGATCAGCTGCGGGCTGGTCTCCTTGGCCTGGATCTTGAAGTCGAAGTCGACGATGCCCCGCCAGCTCTCCTTCAGGTCCTCCAGGGCCAGCTTCAGCACGCCGTCGAAGATGCTCTGCTCGATGTCGGTCATGGTGCGGAGGTTCTTCAGCGGCTCGCCGGGCCCGCCGAGCATCTTGTCGATCATGGGGAACACCAGCTGGGGGTTCACCTCAAGGGCGAAGGCGCCCTCCAGGGGGCGGATCCCGATGGCGTTGAAGCAGGTGGGATCCGGCACCGACAGCAGGAACTCCTGGTAGCTGAGCTGCTCGACGCTGACCAGGTTCACCTCGGTGATGGTCCGGAGGTAGGCGGACAGCGAACTGGAGAAGTTGCGCGCGAAGCGGTCGTGCATGAAGTGGAGCGACCGCATCTGCTCCCGGCTGACCCGGTCCGGCCGGCGGAAGTTGTAGATGCTGACCTTCTTCTGGACCTGGGCTTTTTTTGCCTTGGGCCCCGGGCCCTTGTCGGCCGCCTGGGCGGAACTGCCGGGGGTGGGCCGGGGCCCCTTCGTCGCGTGGGTGCGCAGAAGGGCATCGACTTCTTCCTGGCTAAGTATCTTTGCCATGGGCGGTTGAACCCTCCTAGCGCTCGATCCGCTGTTCCAGCAGCTTGCCCCGGAGCCGGAGCATGGATTTGGTATGCAATTGGGATACCCGGCTCTCCGTGATGTTCAGGAGGGTCCCGATCTCCTTCATGGTCAGTTCGTCGAAATAGTAGAGCTGGACCACGAACCGCTCCTTCTTCGGAAGGAGTTCCACGGCGTCCTTGAGGATGGCCCGGAGCTCCCGGGTCTGGAAGGACATCTGCGGGTCGTCGGCGTCGGGGTCGGGGATGAAGCTGATCAGGCTCTCGCCGTCGCCGTCCTCGCCCCCCTCCACGAAGCTGCCGAGGGTGACGCCCTTCAGTTCACCGAGGCTCTTGTGCAGCTCGTCGAGGGGAATCCCCAGGTGGGCGGCGACCTCCTCGTCGGTGGCGGCCCGGCCCATCTGCTGCTCCAGCAGGTGGTAGGCGTTCTCGATGTCCTTCTTCTTCCGGCGCAGGCTGCGCGGCACCCAGTCGAGGTCGCGCAGGCCGTCCAGGATCGCCCCCTTGACCCGGAGCTCGGCGTAGGTCTTGAACTTGATGCCGCGGGCCGGCTCGAACTTCTCGATCGCGTCCATCAGGCCCAGGATCCCCGAATGGATCAGGTCGTCGAGCTCCACGTGCGAGGGCAGCCGCGCCGAGATGCGGTGGGCGACGAACTTGACGAGCGGGACGTAGGTGCGGATCAGGGTCTCGCGGTCCTGCCGGTCGAAGGGCTCCGGCACCGGGTCGCCGGCGGCCGCGGCCGGCTGCGCGGCACCGTAGGCCTTGGCCGCGGCGGAGGCGGCGCCGGGCCGCGGGGACCGTTCGCGGGGCGGGGCGGGGGCCTTCTTCGGGGCTGCGCTCATTCGCCCTCGACGCTGAGGTGATTCCAGAAGGCCGCGAACCCCTCCGGCCGCAGCGGCACGCGGTCGAACAGCACCCGCCCGATCTGGGCGAAGGCCCGCGCCGAGGGGCTGCGGGGGAAGGCGTCGGCCACGCAGCGCTGCTGGCGCACCGCCTGCAGCAGGAAGGGGTCGGCGGGCACCATGCCGAGGATGTTGAGGCTGCGGCCGAGGAACCGCTCGGTGGCGGCCTGCAGCTGGGCGATGGTCTCCTCGGCCTCGTCCGGCCCCTGGCCGTTGTTCACCAGCAGCCAGAAGGGCTTCTTCGGGTCGCGGAGGTGGATCACCTTCACCATGGCGTAGGCGTCCACCAGGCTGGTGGGCTCGGGGGTGGTCACCAGGATCACCTCCTGCGCCGCCATCAGGAGCTTCACCACCGAGTCGTGGATGCCCGCGGCGGTGTCGATCAGGAGCCAGTCGGCGGTGGCCGAGACGCGCTGCAGCCCCTGCACCAGGCGCAGCTCGGCGGTGGTGTCGAGCCGGGTGAGTTCCTGGATGCCGCTGCTGGCGGGAAGGATGCGGATGCCCTCGGGCCCTTCCACCAGGATCTCCTCCAGCACCCGCTCCCCGCGCAGCACATGCTCGAGGGTGTACTTGGGCGACAGGCCCAGCAGGATGTCCAGGTTCGCCAGGCCGAAGTCGGCGTCCAGGACGATCACCCGCTGGCGCAGCCGGGCCAGCGCCACGGCCAGGCCTGCGACCACGTTGGTCTTGCCCACGCCGCCCTTGCCCGAGGTGATCGCCACCACCCGGCAGTTGAACAGGGTGGATTCGGGGGCCTGGCCCTGGGCCAGGTCGCGGAGCCTGGAAGCCTGGTCAGTCATGGGGACGCTCGAGCACGTTCACCGGGGGCGGGAGGATCAAGTCTGCCACACGGCGGCTGGTGGCGAGTTCGAGATCGTCGGGAACCTCCTGGCCGGTGCCGAGGTAGCTGAGGGGCCGCTTGATGCGCACCAGGGTGGAGAGCATCGGCCCGTAGGTGGAGGTCTCGTCGAGCTTGGTGAAGATGAGCCGGCCGGGCTTGAGCCCCTCGAAGCGCTGGACGATGTCCACCAGGTCCCGGGGCTTGGTGGTCGCCGACAGCACCAGGTGCGTCTCCACTTCCGGGAGCTCCTCGAGGAACCCCTTGAGCTGGGCCTGCACCTCGGCGTCCTTGGGGCTGTGCCCGGGGGTGTCGATGAGCACCAGGGAGCGATCCTGGTAGAAGCGCAGGGCGTTCCGCAGGTCCTCCACGGTCAGGGCCACGTGGAGCGGAACCTGCAGGATCTGGGCGTACTGCTGCAGCTGGTCCACGGCCGCCAGCCGGAAGGTGTCCAGGGTCAGCAGCGCGACCCGCTGGCCCAGCTTGAGCTTGGCGTAGGCGGCAAGCTTGGCGATGGTGGTGGTCTTGCCGACGCCGGTGGGGCCGACGAGGGCCGCCACGCGGGTGGTCCCGGGCTCCAGCTGGATCGGGTTGGCCACCGGGATGAAGTCGGCGATGACCCGGCGCATGTACAGCCGCGCCCGTTCCGCGTCCAGGCCCTCCTCGCCGCCGTGCTCCACCAGCGCGCGCTGGGCGTATTCGCTCAGGCGCATGGCGATCATCGGCTCCAGGTCGTTGGCCACCAGGTCGCCGTAGAGCTCCAGCAGGCAGGGCGGCAGCTGCATGTGCGCCGAGGGCATCCCCTGGCGCTGCAGGCGGCTGAGCATGGCCTTCAGCTGGTCCAGCTCGCGCAGGATCTCGGCGTTGCGCTGCTCGCGGTCGCGCAGCGCCTCGACGGCGCCCTTGATCTCGAGCAGCTCGCGGCGGATGGGCTGGAGGTCCATGGGGGGCGGCGGCGGCTCGGGGACGGGCACCGGCTTCGACGCCGGGGCCTTGCGGGTGGCCAGCGGCGGCCGCAGGCCGTAGGTGCCGGTGGCCGGCAGGGCGCTCGGGACGGGCCGGGCCTGGGCCTCGTCCACGGCCGCGGTGACCTCGATGAAGGTCTCCTCCTGGCCCGCCGCCCCGGGTCGCTTGCGGGTTCGCGTGGACAGGATGAAGGCCTCGTCCCCCATCTCCCGCTTGATGGTGTCCAGGGCTTCCTGCATGGTGGCGGTTTCGAAGGTCTTCACACGCATGGGTGGTTCCTGGGGCTGGGGAAGGAGGGGGCGGGAATCAGGCCACGGTTCCGAGGTTCACCACGCGGACATCCACGGGGATCTCGCTGTGGCTGAGGACGGTGAGGTGGGGCAGGGCGCGCTCAAGCAGCCGCCGGAGGTGGGGGCGGACCATGGGGTTGGTGAGCAGCACCGGCTGGGCCCCCGGGAGCAGGTCGGTGATGCCGGAGGCGATGCGGTTGAGCAGCTCCTGCAGGCGGTTCGGCTCCAGGGACAGGAAGCTGCCGCGCTCGGTGGTCTCGATCCCGCCCTGCAGGGTCTGCTCCAGCTTGGGATCGAGGACCAGCACGCCGAGCTCGTTGCCGTCCGAGAGGTGCGGGCTGGTGAGGGCCCGGCCCATCTGCTGGCGGACGTACTCGGTGAGCATCACCGGGTCCCGGGTCAGGCCGGCGCCGTCGGCCACGGCCTCCAGGATCCTGCCCAGGTCGCGCACCGAGACCCGTTCGCGCAGCAGGTGCTGGAGCACCTTCTGCAGCAGCGACACGGTGACCACGTTGGGCACCAGGTCCTCCACCAGCTTCGGCGACTGCTCCTTGAGGGCCTCCAGCAGCTGCTGGACTTCGGGCCGGCCCAGCATGTCGGGGGCGTACTGCTTGACCAGCTCGGAGAGGTGCGTGGTCATCACCGTGGGCGGATCCACCACCGTGTAGCCGGCCAGCTGGGCCGCCTCGCGCTGGGCTTCGTTGATCCAGTAGGCCGGCAGGCCGAAGGCCGGCTCGGTGGTCGCCGTCCCGGGGAACTCCTCGCTGGCGGTGCCGGGATTCATGGCCAGCCACTGGCCCGGGACGAGGTCGGCGCGGGCGATCTCCTCGCCCCGCAGCAGCAGCCGGTAGACGTTGGGGGGCAGCTGCAGGTTGTCGCGGATCCGGATCGGCGGGACCACCAGCCCCAGTTCCTGGGCGACCTGGCGGCGCAGGGCGCGGATCCGCTCCAGCACCGTGCCCCCCTGCGACTGGTCGAGCAGCGGGATCAGCCCGTAGCCCACCTCCAGGCCGAGGGGGTCGACCTTCAGGAAGACCTCGACCCGCTCGGGTCCGTCACTGCCGCGCTCGTCCTTGCGGGATTCCGCGCTGGCCTTCTCTTGCTGCCGGGTCTGGAGGGTCTTCCAGGCGCCGTAGGTCATCAGCAGGAAGACGGCCCCCATCACCCAGAAGGGCAGGAGCGGCAGGCCGGGCATGATCCCGAAGAAGATCAGCACCGCCGAGGCCACCGCCAGCGGGCGCCAGTCCATGCCCAGCTGGCCGACCACCGCGCTGCCGAGGTTGAGGGAATCGGAGCCGCTGCGGGTGGTGAGCAGGGCGCCGCCGACGCTCACCAGCAGGCTGGGGATCGCGGTGACCAGGCCGTCGCCGACGGTGAGCAGGGTGAAGGTCTCCATGGCCTGGAGGGGCGGCAGGTTGTACTTGACGACGCCGATGATGATGCCGGCCACGATGTTGACGGTGAGGATGATCAGGGCGGCCACGGAATCCCGCTGGGTGAACTTCACTGCGCCGTCCATGGCTCCGTAGAAGTTGGCCTCTTCGCCCAGTTCCTTCCGCCGGCGCCGGGCCTCCTGCTCGTCGATGTAGCCGGCGTTGAGGTCGGCGTCGATGGCCATCTGCTTGCCCGGCATGGCGTCCAGGGTGAAGCGGGCGGTGACCTCGGCGATCCGGCCGGCACCGTGGTTGATAACCACGAACTGGATCGCCAGCAGGATCAGGAACACCACCAGGCCGATGACGTAGCTGCCGCCGACCACGAACTGGCCGAAGGCCTTGATCATGTGCCCGGCCGCATCCACCCCCTGGTCGCCGCCGTAGAGCAGGATCCGGCGGGTGGCCGCGACGTTGAGGCTCAGGCGGAACAGGGTGGCGATGAGCAGGACCGAGGGGTAGGCGCTGAACTCCTTCGGCCGCTGGACGTACATCCCCACCAGCAGAATCAGCAGCGACAGGGTGATGTTGCCGACGATCAGCAGGTCCAGCAGGACCGAGGGCAGCGGCATGATCATCACCACCAGGGTGATGAGGACGAAGACGGGCGCAGCCAGGTCCGACCGTTTCGACAGCCGGGCCATGTAGGGCAGCAGCCTATCCAGGAGGGTCAGCATCTTGACACCGCCCGGTGCCGGGGCGAAGGGGATGCCAGTCCGTGCAAGGCGGGCCGGATTCAGCCCCGGGCAGGATTCAGCCCCGCTTGAGCACCAGCAGGGTCAGGTCGTCCTGGAGGGGATGGCCCTGGAGGAAGGCGTTCACGTCGGCGAGGATCGCCGCCGGAAGGTCAGGGCCGGCTCCCTCCAGCACCTGGCGCAGGCGGTCCTCGCCGAAGAAGGCGCCTTCGGCGTCCTGGGCCTCGGTCAAGCCGTCCGTGAAGAACACCAGCGCATCCCCCGGGTCCAGCCGCCCTTCGCACAACTCGAGCCCGGAGAGGAACCGGTCCAGGCTGAGACCGATCCCCAGGCCCGGCGGCAGCAGCCGCTCCACCGTGCCGTCGCTCCGGCGCAGGAAGGCCGGCGTGTGCCCGGCCCGGACGAAGGAGAACCCGCCGCCGTGCGGGTCGACGCGGCCGCAGGCCAGGGTCATGAACAGGCTGCGGGGGTGGCTCTCCCACCAGATCTCGTTGATCCGGCCCGCGACCTCCCGGGGGCCGAGGCGGACCTTGTCGAGGGCGGCGAAGACGCCCTTGGTCTCGGCCGCGTAGAAGGCGGCGCTGGTGCCCTTCCCGCTCACGTCGGCGATCAGGAAGGCGACGCTGCCGTCCTGGAGGCCGAGGACATCGTAGTAGTCCCCGGCCACCTCCCGCGCCGGAAGGATGGAGGCGTGCACGGCGCCGGGAAGGCGGAGCCGGTCGAGGTTCGGCAGCAGGCGCATCTGCACCTCCCGGGCCACCCGCAGCTCCTCCTCCATGCGGAAGGCGGCGCGGCGCTCCTCGTCGGCCTGCTCCAGGCGCCGGGCCATGTCGTTGAAGGCCCGCGCCAGCTCGCCGACCTGGTCCCGGGTGCGCGGCCGGAGCCGCGCGCCGAAATCACCGAGGCTCAGCCGGCGCACCCCCTTGGCGAGGGCGTCCACCGCGCCGCCCAGCTGGCGGGCCAGCACCAGTCCAGTGAGCAGGGCCAGCAGCTGGAGGATCCCCAGGCCGAGCACCAGGAGCGCCACCACCACGATGGCCTCGAGGGCCTCCCCGGAGAGGTTGCCCTGGTCCCGGCCGTGGGTGAAGCCCAGGTAGAGGTCGTAGAGGCTGGTTTCCGGGGTGGCGGTGAGGGCCATGGGCCGGCCGCTGCGCCAGTCCACCACGCGCAGTTCCACCGCGGGCAGCTTGAAGGCGTGGAACAGCCCGCCGCCCAGGCTGGCTTCGCCCTCGATCCAGGCGGCCACCGGCTGCCGGCCTTCGCCGCCGGCCGCGCCCTGGTCCGCCCAGTCGAGGCGGTAGTGGACCCGCCCGCCCCACAGGGCCCGGCCGGCCGTGGTCAGCCGGTCCAGGCTCATGCTCAGCAGGCGGTGGCCGTCGCCCTTCGCGGTGACGGCCCGCAGGCAGGGGATCGGGCCGTTCCTCGGCTGCGGTCCTTCGTCGTAGACCAGGCCGACGTAGCCCGGTTCGAGACCCTTGGGCAGGGTTCCCGTGGTCCGGATCCAGCCTCCGCCCAGCGGCTGGAGGGACTGCACCGCCAGGGCATCCTGGGGCTCCTGGGCCGCCTGCCTGAGCACCGCCTGGAAGTTCTGCAGGTTCCCCTGCAGGGACCGGCTGGCCTGGGCGCCAAGCCCAAGCCAGGCGACAGCCACGAACAGCACCGAGAAGGCCAGGCCGGGCAGGACGGCGACCAGCAGGAGGATGGTCCAGAGCCGGCGGCTGACCTTGAACAGCAGCCTCCGCCAGAGCCACAGGAAGCCCGCCACCAGCAGCGAGAGGGCGCCGGCATAGAAGGCCAGCGCGGGGAGCCAGACCACGGCGGCCGCGCAGCCGTCCAGGTGGGGCCGGGCCAGCCAGAAGGGGAGGCCGGCCGCGAGCAGGACCCAGGCCCAGCGAGGTCTCAGGCGACCCAGGGCCCGGCGCGCCCGCACCAGCCGGGGGCTGGCGCTGGATTCAGGCGTCGGTGCGGGTACGGGCATGGGTCGGGGGGCGTCGGCGGGCCGAAGGCCCAGGATAGCCAGGATGCAGCCGGACCCGGTCACGTTCCTGCAACGCTATGGTGCGGAGGCGGCCACCCAGGCCGCCGACGGTCCGCATGCGCGGAACCCCGCTGGAAGTCAGGGCATCAGCATGCCGCCGTTCACCGGAATGGTGCAGCCGGTGACGTAGCCCGCCTCCTCGCTGGCCAGGAAGGCGACGGCCGCGGCGATGTCGGCCGGCTGGCCCATGCGGCCCAGGGGGATCTGGCGGTTGAACTCGGCCTTCACCTCATCCGGAAGTCCGTCGGTCATGGCGGTGGCGATGTAGCCCGGTGCCACGGCGTTGGCGGTGACGTTGCGGCTGGCGAGCTCGCGGGCGGTGGTCTTGGTGAGGCCGATCAGGCCGGCCTTGGAGGACACGTAGTTGGCCTGGCCGGCGTTGCCCATCTGCCCGACCACCGAGGCGATGTTGATGATCCGGCCCCAGCGCTGCTTCATCATGGGGCGGGCCGCCGCCTGGGTGCAGAGGAAGGCGCCCTTGAGGTTGATCCCCAGGACCGCGTCCCACTCCTCCTCCTTGAGCTGGAGGATCAGCCGGTCCTTGGTGATCCCGGCGTTGTTGACCAGGACGTGGAGGCCGCCGTGGCGCTCGACCACCGTGTTCACCGCCGCCTTCACGCTCTCGCCGCTGGAGACGTCGACCAGGACGTGGTCAGCCGTGCCGCCCTCGGCCCGGATCTCCGCGACCACGCGCTCCAGGTCCTTCTCGGTGGCCGGGATGGAGCCGCAGACCACGGTCGAGCCCATCCGGGCGAGGTACTTCGCGATGACCTCGCCGATCCCCTGGCTCGCGCCGGTGACGAAGGTGACTTTTCCGCTGAGGTCGAACATCGAGGCACTCCCGGGTGTGGACAAAGGGAGAGTCTACCAAAGCGGCCGGCAGGGGGCGCCATCTCCAGGGCCCTGGATCAGCCTCCTTCGAGCAGCGTGCCGAAACCGCGGATGCTGTCGGTGACGCCGGCCATGCGGAAGGCCCCCCACAGCGACACCTGGTTGGTGGAGAGCACCGGCTTTCCCAGTTCAGCCTCAAGGACTCCCAGGATCCCCAGGACGCTCAGCCCGGCGCAGCTGATGAAGACGCAGTCCGCCTCGGGCACGTCGACCTCCCGGGCCAGTCGGTGGAGCTCGGCCGCCGGCAGGTCCACGATCTCCCGGACGTCCAGGATCTGCAGTCCCCGGTATCGGGCAACTTCGAAGCCGTGGGACTCGATGAACTGCTTCTCCAGTTCGTTGACCTCGTCGACGTAGGGCGTCGCCAGGCAGATCCGCTTCGCCCCGACCTTCCGGAAGGCGTCGATCATGACCGTGGAGGCGGTCGTCGAGGGGGTGCCGCTGGCCTCCTCCATGATCCGGATCAGTTCCTGGTCGTAGCCGGGGCCCTTGATCAGGCTGCCCGAGGTGGTGTTCCACAGGATGACGTCCGCCTTGACCCGGGCGAGGCGGCGGGCCGCCTCCGCGACCTGGCCGCCGACCTCGGACAGCTGGGCCACCGTATCGTGCGTGAGCGGTCGGGAGAGGTGGCCCAGGGCGAGGGCCACCCCTTCCGGGGCGACCCGGTGGAAGTCGGCGGTGGCCGCCAGTCCGGCGAAGGGTGTGATCAGGCCGATCCGGGCCCGCCAGCCGACCCGGCGGAACCGGGGGTCGTGCCCTGTGTCGAGAAACGGCCGGCTCACGGCATCACCCACCCGCCGGTGGCGCTGAGGGCCAGCCCGGTGAGGTAGGCGGATTCCCGGGAGGCCAGGAACGCGGCGGTGTGGGCAATGTCGACGGGCTGGGCGATGCGGCCAAGGGGGATCTCCTGCGCCCGGCTGGCCAGGATCCGCTCGCGGACGGCTTCCGGCGTGCTCCCCAGGGAGGGCGCCAGGAGCTGGCCGACGCGGTCGAAGCGTTCGGTGTCCACCGGTCCCGGGCAGATCGCGTTGACGGTGATCTGATGGGGGGCCAGTTCGAGCGCCAGGGCCTTGGTGAAGGCGATCTGGGCGGCCTTGGAGGCCGAATAGGCGGCGTAGAGCGCGCGCGGCTGCAGGCCGAGGCAGGAGGAGAGGACGATGATCCTCCCGCCCTCGCCCCGCTGGACCATGGACCGGGCGACGGCCCGGGCGCAGAGGAAGACGCCCTTGACGTTCACCCGCAGGACGTCGTCGAAGGCCTCCACGCCCAGGTCCAGGACCGGGCGGCGGTCCTGCCCCGGGGGGGCGGCGGCGTTGCAGACCAGCACGTCGATCCTCCCGAAGCGTTCCAGGGCCGCCTCCACCATCCGGTCCACGGCGGGGGCGGAGGAGACGTCGGCGTGGATGGGCAGGGCCTGGCGCCCGAGGGCCTCGACCTCGGCCACGAGGCTGGGCAGGCCCCGCCACCCCGCCTGGACATCCTGCGGCCGGAGGCCGTCCAGGCCTTCATCCAGGTCGTTGAGCACCAGGTCGGCCCCGTCCTGGGCCAGCCGCAGGGCGATGGCGCGCCCGATCCCCTGCCGGCCCTTCGCCCCGGTCACCAGGGCGACCTTTCCCGTGAGGTCGTTCATCCGGGTTCCCCCTTTGCGGCGAGGTGACGGTCCAGGGCGGCTCGAAGGCTGCGGGCCACCTCCTCCAGGTGCTCGGTGAACACGTCCAGGTGCGCACCGGGGATGTGCCGCACCTCGCAGCTGCGGACCCGCGAGGCCCAGCCGCGGGCCCGGTCGGGGTGCGTGTTGAGGTCGCGGTCGGTCACCAGCAGGGTCATCCGGAGCGGACTCGGTCTCGGGATGAATTCATCCATGGCCTGCCGGTAGAGGTCGTGGAGCAGTTTCCGGCGCAGGGCGGGCGGCTGCCGCTCCAGGTCGGGCCGGGGGCTCCCGGCACGGTTGGTCCGGTCCGGCAGAACGCCGGGCCGGGGTGCGCGGTCGGCGGGGGGCGGGGACACCAGCAGCAGGGCCTCGACCGATTCACCTTCCGACTGCAGTCTGGACGCGAGCTCGTAGGCGACCAGCGCGCCGTTGCAGTGGCCGCCGAGCAGGTAGGGGCCAGCCGGCTGCTGGCGCCTCAGCAGGGGCAGGTAGTGGTCGGCCAGGGCGGCGATGGTGGTGGGCACGGGCTGGCCCGGCAGCCCGTGAGGGACGAAGCTGTGCATGCACAGGTCGGATCCCATGGCCCGCGCCAGCCTCCGGCAGTGGAACCCGCCGCCGTTGAAGTCGCCGTGGACGAAGAAGAAAGCCGGCCTAGCCCCGCCGTCCTGGACCGTGAACAGGGCGTCCTCTGGGGCCGCCGGGTGGGCGTGGAGGATCGCCTGGACCAGGGCCTGGATGGTGGGCCGCTCGAACAGCAGGTCGGGCGGCACCGACACCCCGAACTCCTGTTCGATCTCGTGGAGCAGGGTCACCGCGCTCAGCGAATCCCCCCCATCCCGAAGAAATCGTCGTGGATCCCCACCGAGCCGATCCCCAGGAGCCGCTTCCAGATCCCCGCCAGGACGAGCTCGGGAATCTCCTTCGGGGGGCGGTTCTTCGCCAGTTCCACAGGCACCGCAGCCAGGGCCGCGCGGTCGACGCCGCCGTCCGTGCGGCGCGGCAGCTGCGGAACCTGCACCAGCCGGCTCGGCAGGACCGCCTCCGCGCTGCGCGTCAGGAGGAACCGCAGCAGTTCCTTGGAGGGAACCGGACGGCGGAGGTCGCAGAAGGCCACGAGGTGCAGCTCCCCGGCTGCGTCTACCTTCGGCAGCACCGCGCAGGCGCGCAGGTCCGGGTGAAGCGCCAGGAGGGACTCGGTTCGGGCGGCCTCCGCCGCACCGTCCATGCCTTCGGGTGCGGCGCCTTCCGGCCCGGATTCGAGGCGGTCCTTGAAGTGCTCGGCCAGGGCCGTCCTCCGGGTCTTCCCGGTCGAGGCCTTCGGAATCTCCGCCACCACCAGGATCCGCGCCGGGACCTTGTAGGCCGCCAGCCGCGCGGCCAGCTGCCGGCGCAGCGCGAGGGGCGTCGGGGCGTCCGGCCCGGGTGCCCGGACCACCGCCGCGGCCACCGCCTCCCCCAGGCTCGGATGCGGAAGGGGGAAGACGACGGCATCCACGATGCCCGGGCAGGCCAGGAGGGCCTCCTCCACCTCCCGCGGGGCCACCTTCTGGCCGCCGCGGTTGATCAGGTCCTTGACCCGCCCCTGGATGAACAGGTAGCCGTCGGCATCGAGGGCGCCCAGGTCGCCCGTGCGGAACCAGCCCTCGTGGAAGGCGCTCCGGCTGGCCTCCGCATCGTCGAGGTAGCCGGGAAAGACGTTCGGGCCCCGGACGACGATCTCGCCGGTCGCCCCGCAGGGGAGCAGGGAGCCGTCGCCGCCGAGGATCCCGACCTCGGGACCGGCCGCGAGGCCCACCGAACCGGGCTTCCGCGGCCGGGGGGGAAGGGGGTTGGAGGCGATGAGGAAGGTCTCGGTCATCCCGTAGGACTCGATGACCGGGACCCGGAACAGATCCTCCAGGCGCGCGTGCAGCGAGGGCGGCAGGGGGGCGGAATTCGAGCGGACCATCCGCAGGCTGCCGGGCAGGCGAAGGCCGGCAGGCGGAGGCGTCTCGACGATGCGCTGGTGGACGGCCGGGACCGTGGTGAACCAGGTGGGGCGATGCGCCTCGAGCCCGTCGAAGAAGGCACCCTCTTCGAAGGCCGGGAGCACCACCAGGCTTCCGCCGGAAGCCCAGGTCGAGAGCACGCAGGTGATCAGGCCCGCCAGGTGGTACAGGGGCAGGAAGCAGAGGCACCGGTCCTCGACGCCCAGTTCCAGGGCCGCCCCGACCTGACGGGCGGCCGCGGTCAGGTTGCGCTGGAGGAGCGGGACCCGTTTCGGGGTGGACGTGGTCCCCGAGGTGGGCAGCAGGAGGGCCACGTCCTCCGGCCCTGACCAGCCGGGGCGGACGGTCGGTTCCGGAAGCCCTGATGGACCCGCCCAGCGGAGTTCCAGGTCGCCGGCCGGCCCCAGCAGGCCCACTTCGATGACCGGGATCCCGAGGGTCGCGGCGGATTGGCGTCCGGCCGATCCAGGTGCGGCGGCCACGAGCAGGGCCTTCGGGCGCAGGAGCGCCAGGTAGGAATCCAGTTCGGCCGTAGTGCTTCCGGGGTTCAAGGGAACGTGGGTGCTGCCGGCGGCCACCGAGAGGAACACCAGGGCCGATTCGGGTCCGCCAGGCAGGACCGAAGCCACCCGATCCCCCCGGCCGAGGCCGTGGCGGTTCAGGAAGCCGAGGACGCGATCCACTTCCTCCAGCATCCGGCGGTAGGTGAGGAACCCGCCGTCGCGGATCCGCAGGGCCGGGCGCGGCCCGAAGGCGCGCAGGGAATCGAGCAGGGAACCGAGGTCGTCGGGAGCATTGGGGGCCGCCTGCGGCAGGCGGCTCATGGCCACCCCCCGGGGGCGCCCGGTCCGGGTTCGCCGGAGCGGGCACGACGCCCGGTTGTGGGGTGGGTCAAGGGCAACCGTCCCTCCTGCAGCCGGTCCGTGGCGCCGGATCTCTCCGGTCCGCTGGCCGGCCTCCTTCCAGATACGCCGCAGCGGGGGATTCCGTCAAGGTGAAGCGGAATCCCCCGCCGGCCGGGCCGGTGCCGGTTGGAGGCGGATTCAGGGCCGGTCGGCTCCGGCCTCAGGTCCGCGGAGGCGTCGGCGGATCCAGGCTGCGACCTTGGCGAACCGGAAATCGTCCATGATGTCGAAGAACACCGGGATGACCACCAGGGTCAGCAGGGTCGAGGTGATGATGCCGCCCACCACCGCCCGCGCCATCGGCGCCCGCATCTCGGCGCCGGCGCCGAGGGCCAGGAACAGCGGCAGCATGCCGCCGACCATGGCGAAGCTGGTCATCAGGATCGGCCGCAGGCGGGTCATGCCGGCGGCGATGATGGCCTCCTGGCGCGGCATCCCCTCCTCGCGCATCAGCTGCAGCGCGCGGTCCACCAGCAGGATGGCGTTCTTGGTGACGAGGCCCATCAGCAGGATCAGGCCGATGCTGGTCATCATGCTCATCGGGTCGCCGGTGACCAGCAGCATCAGCACCATTCCGACCATGGAAAGCGGCAGGGAGACCATGATGGTCACCGGCAGCTTGAAGCTCTCGAACTGGCTGGCCAGCACCAGGTAGATGAAGGCGAGCGCCAGCAGCAGCGCGGTCCCCATGTGCTCGCCGGTCTCCTTGTTGTGCTTGGCCTGGCCGACGAAGTCCACGGTGACGCCCTCGGGGAGGGTGCCCTTCCGGCGGAGCTCCTTCAGGCCCTTGCCGAGCTCGTCGACCACTTCCTGCAGGGTCTTGCCCTCCTTGTTGGCGCTGAGCATCACCTGGGCCTGCAACTGGCGGCGCTGCAGGCGGGCGGGTGCGACCGTCTCCTCGAAGCGTGCCACGTTGCTCAGACGCACCTGCATGAAATTGCCCGCCTTGTCCTTCTTGGTCGAGGTCACCAGCATGCCCGAGAGCTGCTCGGCTCGGGCCCGGCCTTCGTCGGACAGGCGCACGGTGACGTCGTACTGCTCGCCGCTGGCGTCCTCGAACTTGGCCACGTCGGCACCGTCCACCATCGGCCGCACCACGTTGGCGATGGCCATGGGAGAGACGCCCAGGTCGGAGGCCTGCTTGCGGTCCACGGTCAGGCGCAGCTCGGGCTTGCCCAGGTCGCGGCTGCTGGTGATGTCGACCGCCCCGGTGATGCGCTGGAACAGGGCCTTGACCTGGGGTTCGGCCAGTTCCGACTGGTGCCGGTCCGGGCTCAGGATGGCAATGTTGAAGGGCTTCTCGTCGCCGAAATCGGCGACCGGCCCCACCCCGGCCTCGACGCCCGGGAGCCCGCGCAGGTGCTCGCGGATCTCCCGGCGGATGGCCACGTGGCTGCGTCGGCGGCCCTCCGAAAGCTTGATGTAGATCTTGCCCTCGTTGACGGAGGCGTTCAGGCCGGTGCCGATGGTGGTGAAGGTGAGCTCGACGCCCGGGGAGGCCTTCACCACCTTCTCGATCTCCTCCGCCTTCCGGCGCGTGGCCTCCAGGCTGGCGCCGGGTTCGGTGCGGAAGTTCAGCTGCATGTCGCCGCGGTCGAAGTCGGGCATGAAGTCGTTGCCCAGCAGGCCGATGAGGAGCATGGCGGCGAAGAAGCTGCCGAAACCGACCGTCATGACGGTCTTGCGGTGGCCGAGGGCCCAGGTGATGCTGGCGCGGTAGAGCCCCTCCCAGCGGTCGAGGCGGTCGTTGAACCACTCCACCCAGCGCATGACGAAGTGGCGGTGGCCGTGGTGGCTCTCCTGGTAGCCCTTCTCGTGCTCGGGGTCGGGCCAGACCGCTGACAGCATCGGGTCGAGGGTGAAGCTGACGAACAGCGACACGGCCACGGCGAAGGCGACGGTGATGGCGAAGGGGTAGAAGAAGCGGCCCACGATGCCGCCCATGAAGGCGACCGGAACGAACACGGCGAGCAGGCTCATGGTGGTGGCCAGCACGGCGGGGCCGATCTCGGCGGTGCCCTCGATGGCCGCGCGGACGTGGTCCTTGCCCATCTCGGCGTGGCGGGTGATGTTCTCGCGGACGACGATGGCGTCGTCGATGAGGATCCCGATCGCCAGCGACAGGCCCATCAGGGTCATCGTGTTGAGGGTGAAGTCGAGCATCTTCATGACGGTGAAGGCGCTGATCACCGACACCGGCAGGGTCAGGCTGGTGATGACCGTGGAGCGCCAGCTCTTCAGGAAGAAGAAGACGATGATCACGGTGAGGGCCCCGCCCAGGAGGATCGACACCTTCACGTCCTCCACGGCGTCGTGGATGAACTGGGAATTGTCCTTGGCCTTGATGACCTGGATGCCGAGCTTCTCCAGGTCGGGCTTGAGGCCCGCGAGCACCCGGTCGACGGCCTCCACCATGGCCACGGTGTTGCCGCCGATCTGCCGCTGCAGTTCGAGGGCGACCGCATTGTGGCCGTCGAGCCTCGCCA
>JAYRFV010000105.1:0-41811 GCA_041908165.1 Holophagales bacterium
CCTAGGCCAGGGCGCGCAGGTCGGAAGGCGAGAACTGCCCGCACAGGACCCAGCCGTCACCCTGCCAAGCAACCACGGTGCAGGAGGCCTTCTTGATCTCCAGGTTCACGCCGCAGAGCCGGCGGGCCAGGTCCCCGAGGAAGGGCTGGTGGCTGAACACGGCCAGAACGTGGCCCGGCTCCGCTGCGCCGAGCCGGGCACGGAACCAGGCCTCGGCGGCGGCGCAGTCGCCCTCCGGCCGCAGCCCAGCCCAGGAATCCGATGGGATCGCGTGGAAGCCGGCCTTCAGCACCGCCTCCTGCAGGCAGGCGAGGGTCTCCGCGGCACGCCGGTAGGGGCTGGTGCAGGCCGCGTCGGGCAGCCACCCGGCCTTCAGCAGGCCCTTCATGGCGGCACGGGTGCGGGTCCAGCCCTCCTCGGTCAGGGGGCGGTCGGCATCGGCGAGGCCGAACCCGGGTTCCACCGCAATGCCGTGGCGGATCAGCAGCAGGGTTCCTTCGGGAGACCGGTCGGTGCGCGGCTTCATCCCCCCAGTATGAAACGAAGCCTTGGGATCCGGAGCGTTCCGTGGGATGCTGGAGGACTGGGCCAGATCCGGCCGGCGATGTTCGCCGATTCCGCGGGACAGCCGCCCGTGGAGCATGTGTGGACACCTCAGCCTTTGCAGCCCTCGGCTGCAGCAAGACCCTTCTCGAAGCGCTGGCGAAGCGCGGTTTCGCCCTGCCGACCCCGGTGCAGGCGGAGGCCATCCCCCACGGACTGGCCGGCCGCGACCTCCTGGTGCAGAGCTGCACCGGCTCCGGCAAGACCCTCGCCTTCGGCCTGCCGGTGCTGCAGCGGCTGCAGCCGCGCAGGGGCGCCCAGGCCATCGTCCTGACCCCGACCCGGGAACTGGCCCAGCAGGTCGCCGCCGAGTTGAAGACCATGCAGCCGGGCCTGGGGGTGGCGCTGCTGGTGGGCGGCATGCCCTACGGTCCGCAGGAGCGCGCCCTGGGCTTCGGAGCACCGGTGGTGGTCGGGACGCCCGGCCGGATCATGGACCACCTGGAGCGCAGCAACCTCGACCTGTCCGGGATCTCGATGGTGGTCCTGGACGAGTGCGACGAGATGCTCAACATGGGGTTCCTCGAGGACGTGGAGAAGATCCTCAAGGGCGCCCCTGAGGACCGCCAGACCTACCTGTTCTCGGCCACCCTGCCACCGCCCATCGCCGCCCTGGCGAAGCGCTTCCTGAAGCAGGAGGTGCGGCTGAGCCTGACCTCCCCCTCCACCGCGGCCGCCCACGGCGACATCACCCACAGCGCCTGCCGGGTGCTCCCGGTCCACCGCACCAAGGCCCTGGCCAACATCCTCCTGCACGACGCCCCCCCGGCGGTGCTGGTGTTCACCCGCACCAAGGCCGAGTCCGAGACCGTGGCCGCGGAGCTGCGGGAGGCCGGTCTGGCCGCGGACTTCCTCAACGGAGACCTGGCCCAGGCGGCGCGCAACCGCATCCTCGGCTCGTTCAAGGCCGGACGCCTGCCGATCCTGGTGGCCACCGACGTCGCCGCCCGCGGCCTCGACGTGGAGGGCCTGCCCCTGGTGGTGCACCTGGGCATCCCCACCCAGATGGAGGGCTACATCCACCGCTCCGGCCGCACCGGGCGGGCCCGCGCCAAGGGCACCAGCCTGGCCCTGGTCGACCCCAAGGAGACCCGGATCCTCCAGGCCTGGTCCCGGCGCGGCGGTTTCGACCTGCAGTGGCGGGCCCTGCCGGATCCTCCGGCCATCCACGCCGCCCGCATGGGCCGCCTGACCGCCCGGCTGTCGCCGTCCCCGTCCCCGGCCGCCCTAGACCAGGCCGCAGCGCTCCTGGCGGGCCGCGATCCGCTCTCGACAGTGGCCGCCCTGCTGGAGGTGGCGGTGGGCCAGGAGGCCGATGGCCACGACATCCCGCCGATCTCCCGCGCCGACGAGCTGCCCTTCGCCCGCACCCCCTTCCGCGACGCCAAGGGGCCGGCCGCGAAGTTCCAGCCCGGCAAGGGCTTCCCAGCCCGCACCAAGGGATTCGCCGACAGGAAGCCTGGCGCGCACCGCCGCGCCGGCTGAAGGGCCAGCGCGGGATTTCAGCCTCAACCTTCACGGCCCCGGCGCGTCGAAGGTTCCGTCGGCGGCCCTTCCGGCCGTCCCGGGTGAGCGAGGCGATCTTGAGCAGAGCTTGGCAGGTTCCCTTCATGGCCGCGGCGCTCGTGTGCGCGGTCGGGTGCGGTGGATCAAGCCCCTCCGTGGCCGCCCCTTCGCAGCCTGCCCCGGTGGCCGCCTTCACCGCCTCGCCCGCCACCGCGACCGTGGGCCAGACCGTGGCCTTCATCGATGCCACAACGAATTCGCCCACCTCCTGGCTCTGGAATTTCGGCGATGGTGCCAGCAGCGCCTTGCAGAACCCAAGCCACGCCTTCGTCGCGGCGGGCATCTACACCGTGGTGCTCACGGCGACGGGACCGGGCGGTTCGAGCAGCACCAGCAGGACCGTCGCCGTCACCGGTGCGGCCGCTTCATCCTCCTGGACCTTCGCCGTGGTGGGGGACACCCACGTGGCCTCTTCCGCCACCAGCATTCCTGCCGAGGTGATGGCCTCGATCCTGGCCGATCGCCCGAGCCTGGTGCTGGTCCCCGGCGACATCGTCGAGGCCGGACTGGGCGCCAGCAAGGCGACGCTCAGGTCGCAGCTGGAGCTGTTCAAGACCGTGACCGCGCCCCTGACCAGCGCCGGAATCCCGGTCTACCCGATCCGCGGCAACCACGAGAACGATTCGGCGGAGAACCTGGCCGCCTGGAGCGAGGCCTTCTCGGGTTCCGCGGCGCTGCCGGCGAACGGCCCCGCCGGACAGGTCGGCCTGACCTATGCCTTCACCCGAAACAACGCGCTGTTCGTCGGACTGGACGACTACGTCGACCTGCACCGGGTCGACCAGGCCTGGCTGGAAGCCACCTTGGCCGCCAACACCCGTCCGCACGTCTTCGTGTTCGGCCACGAACCGGCCTTCAAGGTCCGCCACGACGACTGCCTGGACGACCACCCGACCGAGCGCAATGCCTTCTGGTCGTCCCTGAGCCGCGCCGGCGCCCAGGTGTATTTCTGTGGACACGACCATTTCTTCGATGCCTCCCGGATCGACGACGGCGATGGGAATCCCGGCAACGACCTGGTCCAGCTCGTCGTGGGCACCGGCGGCGGCAGCCTCTTCTCCCAGTACGCAAGCAATGGCGACAACGCCCCCTACGCCCCGAAGGGGCTCTTCCACGAGGCGGAGTTCGGGTACCTGCTGGTGGAGGTCAGCGGCTCGGACTCCCAGGACCTCGGCGTGAAGCTGACCTGGAAGAAGCGCACCGTCAGTCCGGCCAGCGGCGCGGTCAGCTACACCGCCTCGTACAGCCTCAGCTACACCGCAACCTCCAAGACAGTCTCCTACCCGGTCGTCGACACCGGCGAGACCGACTGCTACGGCACCGGCAGCGCGGTCATCCCGGCACCGGAACCCGGGCAGCCCTTCTACGGCCAGGACCCTCAATTCCGCGGGCTGCAGCCCGCCTACCTGGACCACGGCGACGGCACCGTTTCCGACCTCAACACCGACCTGATGTGGGTGAAGGCCCGGGGGTCCAGGATGTCCTGGGCCGACGCACTCGCCGGTGCGCAGGCCTGCCGGGTCGGCGGCTACGCGGACTGGCGCATGCCGACGGTCAAGGAGCTCTATTCGCTGATCCTGTTCACCGGCGCCCAGGGGCCGAGCATGACCTCCACGGCCGGCTACGTGCCGTTCATCGATGCCGGCGTGTTCGAATTCAGGTACGGAGCCGGGACCTCCGCCGAGCGGGTGATCGATGCCCAGGACTGGTCGGCCACCCCCTACGTGAGCACCACGATGCTGGGCAGCGCCACCGCCTTCGGCGTCAATTTCGCCGACGGCCGGATCAAGGGCTACCCGTCGGCGACCCCTTCGGTCCAGGATTTCGTCCGCTACGTCCGCGGCAATCCGGCCTACGGGGTGAACCGGTTCATCGACCAGGGCGACGGCACCGTCACCGACGCCGCCACCGGGCTCATGTGGTCGCGCGAGGACAGCGGCGCCGGAATGGACTGGGAGACGGCCCTCGCCTGGGTGCAGCAGCGGAACGCGGCCGACCATCTCGGGCACCGCGACTGGCGCATGCCCAACACCAAGGAACTGCAGAGCCTGGTCGACTACACGCGGGCACCGGATGCGGCGGATGCGGGCCACCGGGGCCCCGCCCTCGACCCGGTCTTCGCCTGCACGGCCATCACCAACGAAGGAGGCGCACTCGACTACCCCTACTTCTGGACCGGCACCAACTTCAAGGACGGCACGCCGGACGGCGTCACCGCGGCCTACATCTGCTTCGGCCGGGCCCTCGGCTACATGAAGACCGCCGGTTCCAGCAGCTACCGTCTGCTCGACGTGCACGGCGCCGGCACCCAGCGCAGCGATCCGAAATCCGGGAGCGTGACCGACTTCCTCCTGGGGACCGACGCCGAAGGGAGGCCGGTCTACGGCCGGGGGCCCCAGGGGGACGTGGTGCGGATCCGCAACTTCATCCGCCTGGTGCGGGACGCGAAATAGGATCCCGGTGGACCCGGCGGCGGGGTCAAGGCCGCCGGTTCGGGTCGGGGGTCCGGGTCCAGTCCGGTTCGGGGGGCGCCTCCTCCTTGGGCCGCCCGGCCCCCCAGATGCGCAGGTCCTGGGCCTGGCTGCGGGCCCGCTCCCGGGCCTCGCGCACCCGGCGGATGGCCTCGGCGTCGCTCTCCTCCTTGGGCGCCTGGTTCGGCTTGAAGGCGAGCAGGACACGGTCCTGCGCAGCGGTGGCTCCGGTGGCGCGGAGGCCGGTCACGCGGTCGATCTCGACCATCTCCATGCCCTCGGGGACCGGGAACTCCTCCTTGGGGGTGCCCTGGGTGGCGGTCTTCATGAACTCGATCCAGATCGGCACCGCCGCCTTGGCGCCGTCGGCGCCCTTGAAGATGGTCTTCTTCTCGTCCAGCCCGACCCAGACGCCGCAGGCGATGCGGGTGGAGAAGCCCACGAACCAGGCGTCGGTGTGGTCGTCGGTGGTGCCGGTCTTGCCCGCCAGGGGCCACTGGATCTCGCTGGCGATGCGGGCGCCGGTGCCGCGCTGGGCCACCCCCTGCAGGCACTGGATCATCTGGTAGTTGGTCTGATTGTCGATCACCTGCTCGCCCGGGGCCTGCTCGCGGGACTCGAGCACCTTGCCATTGCGGTCGACGATCCTGCGGATCAGGAAGGGCGGCGGCGACTGCTGGCCTTCGATGGCGACGGTCCCGTAGGCCCGGACCATGTCCTTGAGGCCCAGGTCGGCCGCGCCCAGGGCCAGGCTCGGATAGGGCGGGACGCGGCCGGTGATGCCCATCTTCCGCGCCGTCTCCACCACGTTCTGGGCGCCGACGTCATCCAGGGTGCGGACCGCGGGGACATTCCGGGAGTCGCGGACCGCCTCCCAGATCGGGATCGGCCCCCAGAAGTCCATCTCGTAGTTCTTCGGCTCGTACACCTTCGCCAGGGGGTGCAGGCTGTGGTATTCGAACCTGCCGCCGCCCAGGTCGGTCACCGCGAACTGCTGCGGGTCGACGAAGCGGGTGGGGATGTCCTCGACCATGGTCGCCGGGCTCTTGCCCTGCAGGAAGGCGGTGGTGTAGACGAACAGCTTCATGGTTGAGCCGACCTGCCGCTCGGCCTGCCAGGCCCGGTTGAAGCGGCTGCGGCGGTAGTCGTAGCCGCCAACCATGGCGCGGATTTCTCCGGTCCGGGGGTCCGTGGCCAGCAGCGCGCCTTCGACCTTGGGCTCCTGGTCCAGCTCCAGCCGTCTGGGCGCACCGTCCTCGGCGTCCTTGACGATGAACAGCGGCGCCGCTCCCCGCGGGAACAGCTTGTCCAGCTTGCGCCCGGCCCAGGAGAAGGCGCCTTCCGGCACCTCGAGCTGGTGCTTGCCGATCCGCACCGTCGCCTTGGTCCCAACCCAGCCGGTGACCACGCCCTGCACCACGTCGCCTTCCACGAAGTAGCGGCGCCAGCCGTTCAGCTGCACGTTGTCGGGATCCTGCACCAATTGCAGGTCCTCCTTGCGGAACCCGCGCCGGCGGTCGGCCGCACGCACGCCGTTGCGGACCGCCTCGTTGGCGACCTCCTGCCAGACCGAATCGATGGTCGTGTGGACTTCCAATCCGCCCTCCAGCACCCGCTGGCGTCCGTACTTCTCGTAGAGGTACTTGCGGACCTCCTCCACCGCATAGGGCGCCTGGTCGTCCTCGGAGGCGTTCTCCCGGGCGAGCCGGATCGGGCGCTCCGACAGCACCTGGAAGTCCGACTCCTTGAGGTACTTCTCGGCGACCATGCGACGGAGCACGTGGTTGCGCCGCTGCTTCGCCGCCGCCCGGGCCTTGGGATCCGGGTTGTAGGGGTTGTACCAGTTCGGGTTCTGCACCAGCCCGGCGAGCAGCGCGCACTCCTCGACGTTCAGCTGCGGGGCGCTCTTCCCGAAATAGAACTGCGAGGCGGCCTCGATGCCGTAGCGTCCGCCCCCGAAGTAGACCTCGTTGGCGTAGCTCTCCAGGATCTGCTTCTTCGTGTAGGCCCGCTCCAGCTTCTGGGCGACGATGATCTCCTTGAGCTTGCGGTCGATGCGCTTCTGCCGCTTGGCGGTGACCGTGCGGACCAGCTGCATGGTGAGGGTGGACGCCCCCTCCCGGCGCCGGCCGAGGGAGGTGGCGAAGTTCCACCCGGCGCGCAGGAAGCCGCGGGTGGAAATCCCCCTGTGGTTCCAGAAGTCGGCATCCTCGGTGGCGACCAGGGCGCCGGAGAAGGCCTTGGGGATGTCTCCGTAGGGGATGACCACCCGGTGCTCCTCCGCGAACACGCCGATCACGTCTCCATTGCGGTCCAGCACCTTGGTGATGGTCTTCGGCACGCGCAGGGCGAAGAGGGTCAGGAAGCCGTCCGCCTCCCGCGACCACATGGAGTACACCACCACGGCGGTCACGGCCCCGCCGAGCGCCGCGGCGAGCCCGCCCCAGAGCAGCAGGCGCCGCAGCCAGCGACGCTTCGGGTTCCTGCCTGCCTGGGTGGGTTTCGTACCTGCCATTGAACAAGGGTATCCCGTCCGGCCCGGGTCGGTGGATTCCGCCTGGGGCCCGGGGCAGTAGAATGCCTCCATGCCCACCTCCACCCTGGCGATCGTCGCCAAGATCGGGTCGCCGAACCTCGCGCAGACCCTGCAGAGTGCGATCCCGCCCTTCCTCCGCCGCGAATGGCGCGTGGTGGCCGACCCGGCCCTGGCGCGGTCCTGGGCCGCCGCCGGGCTGCCTGCGGACCGCATCGACCTGGACGCCGCCCTGGGCGAAGGAGGTGCTCCGCCGAACCTGGGCATGGTCCTGGGCGGCGACGGCACCATGCTTGCGGCGGCCCGGCTGCTGGGAGTCCGCGGCGTGCCCCTGTTCAGCATCAACCTGGGCACCCTCGGCTTCCTCACCGGCCAGCCGGCCGGGGAAGCGATCACCGTGGTGGAGGCCTACTTCGAGGGCCGGCTGCAGGCCGAGGCGCGGCAGCTGCTGCAGGTGAGCCTGGAGCGCCGGGGCGAGGTCCTGATCCGCCGACCGGTCCTCAATGACGCGGTGCTGGCGAGGGGTTCCTTCGCCCGCATCATGGATTTCAACCTCTGGGTGGGGGGCCACCAGGCCGCCATGATCCGGGCCGATGGCCTGATCGTCTCGACCCCCACCGGGTCGACGGCCTACTCGCTCTCGGCCGGCGGCCCGCTGCTGCACCCGAGCCTGGCGGCCTGGGTGATCACGCCGATCTGCCCCCACAGCCTCACCCTCCGGCCCACCGTCGTGCCGAGCCACCTGGCTCTGAGCGTGGTGGTGGGGGAGACCGACGACGCCCACCTCACCCTGGATGGGCAAACGTCCCTGCCACTGAACCACGCCGACCTGCTGGAGTTCTCTCCCGCGGAGCGGTCCCTGACCCTGCTCCGCCACCCGGACCTGGACTTCTTCCGCATCCTGCAGCAGAAGCTGCACTGGTCGGATCGTTGACGGGCGCGGGTTCCGCGCTGCGCGCACACCGCTATGGCGGACCACCCCGCACCCCCGCGCCGGTTTCCGGAAGCGCCCGCCAGGGGCTGCGCCGGCGGTGGGGCCGGGCGTTGGGTGGTCAGGCCTGGGCGATCTGGACGAGGGCCAGGAACTTGAGGGGATCGAGGCTGGCGCCTCCGACCAGGCCGCCGGCGACGTCGGGGATGCGCAGCAGCTCGCCGAAATTCTCAGGGGTGACGCTGCCGCCGTAGAGGATGGCCACGTCCCGGCCCTCGTCGCCCAGGCAGGCGACCAGTTCCTCGCGGATGAAGGCGTGGGCCTCCTCCACCTGGGAGGGCTCGGCCCGGCGGCCCGTGCCGATGGCCCACACCGGCTCGTAGGCCACGACCAGGGGGCCCGGACCGGCCTTCTGCAGGATGTCCAGCTGCCTCCGCAGCACGCCCAGGGTCTGGCCCGCCTCGCGCTGGGCCAGGGTCTCGCCGATGCAGAGCAGCGGCCGCAGGCCGTGGGCCCGGGCGGCGGGAACCTTGCGGGCGAGCGCCTCGTCGCTCTCGCCGAACAGCTGCCTGCGCTCACTGTGGCCGAGCAGCACGCCGACGCAGCCGACGTCGCGCAGCTGGGCGAGGGAGACCTCGCCGGTGTAGGCGCCCTTGTCCTCGAAATGGGCATTCTGGCCCAGGACCTGCACGCCCGCCCCGGAGAACAGCTTCGAGGCGCGGGACAGCAGGACGGAGGGCGGCGCCACCGCCACCTCCACGCCCGGGTCGCTGGCGTACCCGGTGAGGAAGGTCTCCGCGAAGGCCCGCAGGTCCGCGTGCAGGTGGTTCATCTTCCAGTTGGCGACGACGAATTTCATGTTCACCTTTCCAGGGCGGCGACGCCCGGCAGTTTGAGGCCGCTGAGGTACTCGAGGCTGGCGCCGCCGCCGGTGCTGACGTGGCCGAGCCGGCTGGTGACCCCGGCCTTGTTCGCGGCGGCCACGCTGTCGCCGCCGCCGACCAGGACGAAGGCGCCGCGGTTCGCCGCGGCGGCCATCTCCTCGGCGATGCTGAGGGTCCCGGCGCTGAAGGGGTCCAGTTCGAAGACGCCCATCGGTCCGTTCCAGACCAGGGTGCGGGCGCTGCGGATCTCCAGGCTGTAGGCGGCGACGCTTTCCGGCCCGATGTCCAGCCCCATCCGCCCATCGGGGACCTCCTGGTCCTGGGTCAGCGCACACTCCGCCTCGGCGTCCAGCCGGTCGGCGACCACGTGGTCGAGGGGCAGCAGCAGCCGCGTGCCCTTCCCCTCCGCCTCGGCGAGGATCTCGCCGGCCAGACCCACCTTGTCCTCCTCGCAGAGGCTGGTGCCGATGGCGACGCCCTTCGACTTCAGGAAGGTGTAGCTCATCGCGCCGCCGATGAGGATCGCCTCGGCCTTGCCGAGGAAGTGCCGGATCAGGTCGATCTTGTCGGAGACCTTGGCGCCGCCGAACACCGCCACCAGCGGCGGTTCCGGGTGCTCGACGACGCGTGCCAGGGCCTTCAGTTCCTTCTCCATGAGGAAGCCCGCGGCGGTGCGTTCCGGCGGGAAGTGCTCGACCATGCCGCTGACGCTGGCGTGGGCCCGGTGGGAGGACCCGAAGGCGTCGTCCACGTAGGCCTCGGCGAGCGCGGCGAGGGCCGCGGCGAATTCGGGCCTGTTCTTGGTCTCGCCCTTGTCGAAGCGCAGGTTCTCCAGGAGCAGCACCTGCCCGGCCTTGAGCGCCCTCGCCTCGGCGAGCACGGCGTCCCCGCACACGCCGCTGGCCATCCGGGCGTCCAGCCCCTGGCTGCACAGCCACGCGGCCACCGGAGCCAGGCTGAAGGCAGCCTCGAAGCCGGTCCCCGCCGGCCTTCCGAGGTGCGACCCGAGCACGACCGAGGCGCCCTGGCTGAGCAGGTGGCGGAGCGTCGGCAGGGTCTCCTGGATCCGGGTGGCGTCCTTGATGACCCCCTCCTTGAGCGGAACGTTCAGGTCGGCGCGGAGGAAGACCCTCAGTCCGGAAGCGTCGAGGTCACGCAGGGTGCGGAAGGGCATGGCGGCTCCGAGTCAACCTCCCATTCTTGCATCACTGCCGCTTCTCGAAGACCCCGATCCAGCGGCCGCTGGCCGCGTCATAGCCGGTCCCGGCATAACCGCCGAAGGCGCAGCGCAGCCGCAGGCCCACCTCCGCCGCGAAGCCTTCCAGTTCAGCCGGATCGTACAGCCGGACGCTTTCGGCGACCTCCCGCACGTCCCCGGTGGCCGGCCGCCGGATCCGCATCCGCTTGACCACGCGGTTGCCCTCGAGGCTGCGCCTGATCTCCACCTCGAGTCCGCCGCGGACGAGCCGCTCCTCCGCGGTGGTCAGGGCCGAACGGACGGCAGGGGCATTCAGGTAGTCCATCCAGAGGATGCCTCCGGGTTCGAGGACGTCCGCCAGTCCACCGAACAGCCGCCGGTTCTCGCCGTCGTCGAAGTAGCCGAAGGGGGTGAACCAGAGGCAGATGCCCGCCAGGCTGCGGGGCCTCAAGGGCAGCCTGCGCATGTCCCCCTGGACCAGCCAGGGCCTTAGGGCCGAGCCTGCCCGCGACAGGAGGCTGAGGCTGAGGTCCAGGCCGAAGGCCTGCGGATTGCAGGACCGCAGCACCTCCAGGTGGCGTCCGCTGCCGCAGGCCAGGTCCAGCACGGGCCCCCGCGCCAGTTCAGGGGCCGCCGCGAGGGCCGTGGCCACCCCGAGCGCGGCCTCGGCGGCGTCCCGGTGGGCGTAGAGCTCGGCGTAGTCGGCATCGAACCACTGCTGGTACCACTCCTCCATCGCCGGGCCCCCGGGTTCGAATGTAGTCCGTCGCGGCCACAGTGTGAACCGGCCCCGGCCTGCGCCATACTGGGTCCAAGGAGCCCCATGCACCGCCCCGAACGGCTTGAAGACCAGATCCAGTTCCTGCTCTCGACGCTGGTCCAGCGGGAGCTCCGGGACCCCGACCTCGGCTTCCTGACCATCACCGCCGTGCGCCTCACGCCGGACCGCGGGCTGGCCAAGGTCTACTTCACGGTGCTCGGGGACGGGGAGCAGCTGGGGCGTTCGCGCAAGGCCCTGGGCCGGGCGGCCGGCTTCCTGCGGACCCAGCTGGCCCACCGGCTGAAGCTGCGCCGCGTCCCCGAGTTGCGGTTCCTGCCCGATGCCACCCTGGAGGAGGGCAACCGCATGGAGGCGCTCTTCGCGGAGATCCACGCGGAGGAGGCCGTGCGGCCCAGATCGGAAGAGGCGCTGGAGCCCGGGGAGGGCCGAGTGCCCGCCGAGGAGGGTCAAGGCTAATCGGCCGGCCGCCGCGGACCGATGAGCATCCTGGTCCCAGCTTCCGATGCCCGAACCCGCCCTGCCCAGCCTACCGACGACCGCCGGCTCCGCGTCGGCGGAGGGCCGCGCGCCTGCGCGCCCGGGACCTCCCGTCCGGCAGGCGGCGCGAGCCGGGACGCCGGCATGAACGACGAAGCAGCGCTCCCCCGCCGGTCCGGCTCCTTCCGATCGATCCGGGGGCGCCTGGTGGCGGCCATCACCGCGACCACCCTGCTCGCGCTGCTGCTGGCTGCGGCGGTGAACACCCTGATCGGCTTCCACAGCCTGAAGCGGGTGATCGTCCGCGACACCGACCTCCTGTGCCTGGCGCTGGGGCAGAGCCTCGACGCCGCCCTCGAATTCGACAACCGGGCCGACGCCTCGCGCCTGCTTCGCTCCACCCTCCCGAACCAGGAGCGGATCACCCACGCCTGGGTGTTCGACGACCGCGGCCGGCCGTTCGTCTCGTACACGCGGGACGGCCTGCCCGGCGTTGCCTGGCCGCAGGCGGTCCAGCAGGACCTCACGGAGGAGCGCTGGCCGAACCTGGAGGTCTCGCGGGTGATCCGGGTGGGCAGCCGCAGGCAGGCCACCGGGGTGATCCTCGTCCGCAGCCACCTCGGCGAGTTGCGGCAGCAGGTGATGCTCGGCGCAACCGTGAGCCTCGGGGCGCTGGCCCTCATCCTGGCGGGCGCCTACGCCCTCGCCCTGGCCGTCGGCGGTGCGATCAGCCGGCCCATCGAGGACCTCCAGGAGGCCGCGCGGCTGATCTCGGCGGACCACCGCCACTCGGTGACGGTGCCGAAGCGCGGGGAGGACGAGCTCGGCAGGCTGGTGGACGTGTTCAACGACATGGTCCGCCAGATCCAGCACCGGGACCAGGAACTGGAGCAGCACCGCGTTGGCCTGGAGCAGACCGTCGCCCGCCGCACGGCGGAGCTGCTCCAGGCCAACGCGCAGCTGCAGGAAGCCAAGGAGCGCTCGGAGGAGGCGAGCCGGGCGAAGAGCGCCTTTCTCGCCAACATCAGCCACGAACTGCGCACGCCGCTGAACGCCATCATCCTCTACAGCGAACTGCTGCGGGCCGACGCCGAGGCCACCGGGGACGCCCGGACCGGCCAGGACCTCGCGAAGATCCAGTCGGCGGGGGAGCACCTGCTCGCCCTGATCAACGACGTCCTCGACCTTGCCAAGATCGAGAGCGGCCGCATGAACCTCGATTTCGAGGAGGTGAATCCCCAGGTGATCGCCTGGGAGGCGGTTTCCACCGTGCAGCCCATGGCGATGAAGAACCGCAACCGGCTGGAGGTCCGCGTGCCGGACGACCTTCCGGCGTTCCGTGCGGACCGGGTCAAGCTCAAGCAGGCCCTGGTGAACCTGCTCGGCAATGCCTGCAAGTTCACCGAGGACGGCCGGGTGGAGCTCGTGGTGGAGGCCACCGCTGACTGCGGCCGAACCTGGCTCCAGTTCGAGGTCCACGACACCGGGATCGGGATCAGCGCCGAGGACCAGGAGCGGATCTTCGCCGAGTTCACCCAGGCCGACGCCCGCACCAGCAGGCAGTACGGCGGTACCGGCCTCGGACTCTCCATCAGCCGGCGCTTCGCCCAGATGCTGGGCGGAGACATCACGGTCCGCAGCGTCCTGGGCCAGGGCAGCACCTTCACCCTCCGGCTGCCGCTGGAGGCGCCCCCCGCCTGAACGAGGGCGGCCCCGGGCCCCGGGCGGGTCATCGGGAGGCTCAGCGCGCCGGCGCATGCCCGGTGTGCGGAGGTCCCGCCGAACCGGATGGCGCGGCTCCGGGGCCACCGGTGGATAATCCATCCATGGATCACCGCCCGCCGACCCTCCTGATCGTCGAAGACAACGAGATGAACCTGGAAGCCCTCTCCCGGCTGCTGATGCGCCGGGGGTTCCAGGTCCTCGGCGCAGGCTCCGGGGAGGAGGCCCTGCGCACCGCCGCAGGATCGCATCCCGACCTGATCCTCATGGACATCGGCCTGCCCGGGATCGACGGCTACGAAACCACGCGCAGGCTGAAGTCCGACCCCGCCACCGCCGCGATCCCGGTGATCGCCCTGACCGCCCACGCGCTGGTCAGCGACCGCGAGCGGGCCTTCGCCGCAGGCTGCGTCGAATTCGACACCAAGCCGATCGACCTCGCCCGCTTGACCGCCAAGATCAACGGCTGCCTGGGCCGGTGATCAGGTCAGGATGCGGGCCGCCAGGCGCGCGGCGTCCCAGAGCAGTTCCCCGACCAGGGCCGGAACGTCCGCCTGGGTGCCGTGAAGGACACCCAGGGTGCCCGGGCCCCCATCCGGCGCACCCCCGGGCGGCAGGCGGGGAGCCGCCTCGCGTTCACGTCGCGCCGCGCGATCCAGGCCGCCGGATTCGATGAACTGCACCACCTTCCGCAACTCGTCCTGGTCGAACCAGAGCCCATCCTCCCGGCAGGCGTCGAGGATGACCCCGGAAATGCGTGCGAAGTTCACGCGATTCATGAGTTTCCCGCAGCAGGGGCAGGGCCGGTAGCGGACCGTTTCACGACTTGCGACGGACAGGGGTCCAGGTGCCTGGCCCAGAGGACTGCCAAGGAAGAGGTCCCGGGATTCCCGCGTCCGCGCCAGGACCTCGAAGTCGGTCCGGGACATCCAGATGCCGCCGCAGGCCAGGCATGGCCGCAGCGGGACGGCCCCGGCGCGCACGGAGCCGAGCGGGCCCTGGCAGGCCGGACAGGCCAGGGCCTGTCCCGGTTCGTCCTCCCGGTCATCGACCGGCTTGCCGCAGGACGCGCAGTGGCGGGCACCGGTCGGAACCAGCGCCAGGCAGGCCGGGCAGGCGGCCTGCGCCAGCTGGGATCCACAGAAGGCGCAGCGCACCGCCCCGGGGGCCACCGGCCCACCGCAGGCTGCGCACCGGATCGCCTTGCGGTCGGTCACGGACGGCTGGCCGGGCCGCTGGCGGCCGGTCCAGGCTCCACGGCCGGTGCTGCCCCGACGTAGTCCGGGTTCGCCTTCGCGCTCCACCCGAACTGCTGTTCCAGCTTCCTCACCACCACCCGGGCGAGGGCCCGCGCCTCCTCCTCCCGGACCCGGCCCGGGTCGTCCTGCTCGGCGGGCGTCAACCGCGACATCGACTCGATCACCTCGAGCCCGCTGATGTCGAACTCGGCGAGGGTGACGGGCCGCCCCGGGGCGGCCGGATCGGGCTGCAGCAGGTAGGCCACCGCGGTGATCCGGTTCGGCCGGTAGCCGAGGGCGCGGCGCTCTGCCCGGCGGTCCGCCGCCGCGTGGGTCCCGGCCCAGAGCCCCCACCAGAGTCCGTCGAACCCCGCGTTGCGGTTGCCCAGGAGCGCGCCGACGGTGCCCACGGCCACACCGGTGGCCAGGCCGACGGCGGCGGCGCTCGGTTCGCTCCGCGCGGGCCGGATGTCGGTCACGGCGATCCGCAGTTCGGCGGAGGCCGGCGGGGGAGTCGCCCCCTCAACCACCACGGCCGTGCGGGTGGCCAGGCGGCTCCGGAGGGCGGCCTCGTACTCCCGGCGGATCCCTTCAGAACCCGGGATGGAGGCCGGCACGTCCAGCTTCACGACGATGGGCGCCGGCCGCTGACGGAATGCCTCGACCTCGGGCCGCTGGCATCCAAGGGTCGCGGCCAGCGCCACTGCTGCCAGGATCACGTGTCTCATGTCAGGCCTCTCCCTCAAGGTTGGATCCAGGAATCCGGTGGTGCAACCGTCGCATCGCGCCACGGATGAGGCGGATCACCACGGATCGGCCCGGGATCGGAGTCGGAAGCCGGGGCCGTGGACCCCGCCCCACCTCCACAGCAAACGCCGTGCCCGGCCCCGGGTTTAGGATGGAGGCGGAGGCCGGATGCTGATCC
Source organism: Holophagales bacterium (assembly GCA_041908165.1). Taxonomy (GTDB): domain Bacteria; phylum Acidobacteriota; class Holophagae; order Holophagales; family Holophagaceae; genus JACQZU01. Next base: position 15,330 of record JAYRFV010000105.1, read on the forward strand.
TTCTGGAGACCGGTGCGTCGCGGGAATGCCTGCAGGGGGTCCTGGACCTGCTGTCCCAGGCCGGGGTGCGCTCCCAGGTCCAGGAGGCGCCCGGCCACCTGAGCGTGCTCGCCCCCCACGCCTCCCAGGCGCTCAAGCCGGACCGGCTCGAGGCCCTTCCGGGCGTGCGCCGGGTGGTTCCGATCACCTCGCCCTTCAAGCTCGCCTCCGCCGACGCGGCCACCGGGCGCACCGTGGTGGACGTCGCGGGGACCCGCATCGGCGACGGTACCCTGGCGATCGTCGCCGGTCCCTGCGGCGTCGAATCGCGGGAGCAGCTGTTCACCATCGCCCGCTACGTGGCCGAGGCCGGCGTGAGCCTGCTGCGGGCCGGGGCCTTCAAGCCGAGGACCAGTCCCTACGCCTTCCAAGGCCTGGGCACGGAGGGTCTCGCGCTGCTGGACGCCGTGCGGCGGGAGTTCGGGCTCGGGATCGTGACGGAGGCCACCGAGGTGGAGACCTTCGAGGAGGTCGAGCGCTGCGCCGACCTCGTGCAGATCGGTGCCCGCAACATGCAGAACTTCGCCCTGCTGCGCCGCGCGGGGCGGTGTTCCAGGCCGGTGCTGCTCAAGCGGGGTCCGTCCGCGACCTTGGAGGAATGGCTGTTCGCCGCCGAGTACATCCTCTCCGAGGGGAACCGCGCCGTGGTGCTCTGCGAGCGGGGCATCCGCACCTGGTCCGCCCACGCCCGCAACACGCTGGACATCTCGGTCGTGCCCGCCGCCAAGGGCCTGACCCACCTGCCGGTGATGGTCGATCCCAGCCATGCCGTGGGGCGCCGGGACCTGGTCGTCCCCTGTGCCCGGGCGGCGGTCGCCGCCGGTGCGGACGGCCTGCTGGTGGAGACGCACTGCCAGCCCGAGCGCGCCCTCAGCGACGGCCCGCAGGCGCTGCTGCCCTCCGACTTCCACCGGATGGTGGCGCAGGTCCGGGGGATCCACGACCTGCTTCACGAGGGCCGCGCTTCGGCCCGCGTGGCGTTCTGACTGGCCTGAACCGGCCTTTGCCGATAGAATGGACGGTTCGGAGTGCCCATGAACGGCCTGCTCGTCACCCTGCACGTCATCGTCGCCCTGCTGCTGATCGGCGGCATCCTGCTGCAGCCCGGGACCAAGGGCGGCGGCCTTGGCGCCACCTTCGGCGGCGGCGGCGCCAACAGCGCCTTCGGCGCCCGCGGTTCGGCGCCCTTCCTGGCCAAGCTCACCTACTGGCTGGCCGCCGGGTTCATGGTCACCTCCCTGGCCATCGAGATCGCCATCGTGAAGGAGAACCGCCGCGTCTCCGACCGCCTGGACGCGCTCAACAAGAACCAGGCGCCGCCCGCCGCGCCCAAGCCGGCCCCGCAGCCGGCCGTCCCTCAGCCGGGCGCCCCGCAGAAGTAGCGTTGACGCCGTTCCGGCGGCGTGGCATCTTGATGATTCGCCCTTGCCCGCGTGGTGAAATTGGTAGACACGCCATCTTGAGGGGGTGGTGGCCACAAGCCGTAGCAGTTCGAGTCTGCTCGCGGGCACCAGCAAGGAATCCGGCCCGCCCTTCGCGGGCCGGACGGCTTTCCGGGCCCGGCCAGTGAAGTCGGAGGTCGCCTGGCCGGATCCCGCCCGCCTGCTGGGGCCGCTGCCGGCCTGGTTCAAGGCCCAGCGGCGGGACCTGCCCTGGCGTGCGGTGGACCTCGAGGCTCCGCACCCCGATCCCTATGCGGTGCTGGTGTCCGAAATGATGCTCCAGCAGACCCAGGTCGCCACGGTCATCCCCTTTTTCCTGCGGTGGATGCAGGCCTTTCCGGATGCCCCGACCCTGGCCCGGGCTTCGGAGGACGACCTGCACCGACATTGGCAGGGGCTCGGCTACTACCGGCGGGCCCGGAACCTGCAGGGCGCCGCCCGGGGCATCGCCGGATCGGGCTGGCCGGGAAGCCTGGAGGGCCTGCAGGTCCTGCCCGGGCTCGGACCCTACAGCGCGGCGGCGGTGGCCGCCATCGCCTTCCAGCTGCCGGAACCCGCCCTGGACGGCAACGCCCTGCGGGTCGCCGCCCGGCTCCTGGCGCTGGAGGACCCGCACTCCTGCCGTGCCCGGCTCCGCGACTGGCTGCGCCCGGCCCTGGCCCAGCTGGGCCCTTCGCTGCTCACCCAGGGCGTCATGGAACTGGGGGCCCTGGTCTGTCTGCCGCGCCGGCCACGCTGCGGGGCGTGCCCCCTGGCTCCCGGCTGCCGGGCGGCACGGGAGGGCCGAACTGGCACCTGTCCTTCGCCCCGGCCCCGGCCGGTCCCACGCACGGTCGACCTCTGGCTGGTGGCGCTGGAGGGTCCCCAGGGCTGGCTGCTCGAGCGCCCCGCACCGCGCGGGCTCCTGGCCGGCCTGTGGCGCTGGCCCGCGCTGGAACGGCCGGAATCCCAGGGGGAGAACGGCTCCGGCTGGGTGCAGACCTATACCCACCGAAAGGAGCGGATCTTCCCCCGCCGGCTGCAGGTCGCGGCGCCCTTCGAAGCCGGCCCCGGCCGGGCCTGGGTCGACGGGGCGGAACTCCCCTTCCTGCCCATGGGCAGGCGCGACCAGCGCCTGCGGACCCTGGTCCTGGCCGGCTCCCTGGAGGAATCCTCCGGGTCGGGGGCGCCGCAGGATCTGGTCGCCCTGCTGCGGGCCTAGAATCCCAGGTCGGCGAGTTCCTGCTGGGCGGTGCGGGCTTCCGGCGTTCCAGGGAAGCCTTCCGCGATCTCCTTGAAGGCCCGGACGGCGGCCGGCTTCAGGCCCAGCCGGTTGAGGCACTGAGCGCGCTTCAGCTTGGCGGGCAGGAACTGGTTGCTGGTGGGGAAGTCGCGGAGGATCTGGTCGAAGGCGCCCTGGGCGCGGTCGTAGGCCTTCAGGTTGTAGTGGCAGAGCCCCAGGAAGAACACCGCATCCGGACGCTTCGAACTGGTCGGGTGGGACTTCAGGAAAAGCTCGAGGCTCTCCGCCGCCAACGCGTAGCTGCCCCGGTTGTAGTCCAGCTGTGCGGCCCCGAAGGCCTTCTCGTCCTCGGAGACCCCGGGCGCAGGATCCGCGCTGGTCCTGGGCAGCGGGGACCGCGGCAGGCTGCCGACCTTGTTGTTCAGGGCGCGGGTCGAGTCCTGGACCTGGCGCAGGGTCTCCTGCAGGTCGGCCTGGAAGCGGCGGTCCTGGTTCCGCGCCTCGTTGGCCGCGGCCACCTCCGCGTCGAGCTTCCGGTTGGCGTCCTCCATCTGCTGTCGCAGCTTGAAGACCTCAAGCTTCATGTCGCCGACCTCCTGCTCGACGCGCTTGAGCTGGTCCTCCGACCCGCAGCCGGTGGACACCGCCAGCGCGAGGACGGGAAGCAGGAGCAGGGCAGACGTCGCGCGCATCGGATCCTCCGGTAAACGGGACGATGCTAGCACGGCGCCACGGCGGAGGTGCCCGTCAAGCCAAGGCAGCACGCAAAGGCCGGGCAGTGCCCGGCCTTTGCCTTCGGGTTCCGGGGGTGTTCGCACACGGAACCCCCGGCGAGGTTCAGTTCGCCAACTTGAACTCGCAGCGGCGGTTCTCGAACCAGCTCTGTTCGTTGCTGCCGGTCACCGCCGGGCGTTCCTTGCCGTAGCTGACGGGATTCATGCGGGCCTCGCCCACCCCGAGCCCGGCCAGGTAGCGCAGGGCCGCGTGGGCCCGGCGGTCGCCGAGGGCGATGTTGTATTCCACCGTCCCGCGTTCGTCGCAGTGCCCCTCGAGGTTGAGCTTGACCTGCGGGTAGTTCTTCATGAAGCCGGCGATGGCCTGCAGCTTGGCCTTGTCGGCTTCGCGGATCTCGGACCGGTCGAAGTCGAAGTTGATGGTCTTGAGCACCCCGGCGGCGGCCTTGCGGGCCATCTCCATGGCGTCCACGGTCTGCGCCTTGGGAGCCTCGGCAGGCTTGTCGGGCGCGGCCGCGGTGGTCTCGACCCGCGGAGCCCGGGTCTCCGGCTTCACCTCCGGAACCGGCTTCGGCTTGTTGCAGGCCAAGCCGGCGCAGAGCGCCAGGGCGGACACGGGCATCAGTGCGGTTCGAACATGGCGCATCGCGGGTTCCTCCGACGTGTTAAAGGGTAGATCGGTTCACTTCAGGTGGAAGGGAAATTTTGGTCAACGCGACCGGGTCCATCTCGGGCTCTGGCAGCCCGTCGACTCCATGACCTTCTTGATCTGGCTCCCGCTGAGGTCGGTCGTGAACAGCTGCATCCCGCCGTTCCGGGTGCTGACGAAGACGAGCTTGCGCTCGTCGGGGGACCAGGCCGGGCTCTCGCTCGAGACCAGGCCGGTGGTGATCTGGTAGGCCTTGCCCTCGCCGAGCTTGAACACGAAGAGGTCGAACTTGCCCTCGAAGCGGGACACGTAGGACACCATCACGCCGTTGGGGCTCCAGGCCGGGCTGGCGTTGTAGCTGCCCTCGGTGGTGAGGCGGCGGACGTTGGAGCCGTCGTCCTCCATGAGGTAGATCTGCGGCGTGCCCTCGCGGTCGGAGGTGAAGGCGATCTGGGTCCCGGCCGGGTTCCAGCTGGGCTCGGTGTTGATGCAGTTGCTGTCGGTCAGCCGCCGGACCCGGCCGCCCTCGAGGTCGAGCACCATGATGTCGCTGTTGCCGCGGCGGTCGCTCTGGACGAAGGCCAGCCGCTTGCCGTCCGGCGACCAGGCCGGGGCCGAGCACTGGCCGAGCGGCTGGGTGCCCACCGGGTACAGCTTCACGTGCGGCGTTCCGGAGCGCTTCTGGCCCCAGATCTCGGGGGCCCCGCCCTTGTAGGTGATGTAGGCCAGCCGGCCGTCTTGGGCCACGGTGGGCGACATCGTGAGGCTGCCGTGGCGGGTGAGCTGGATCTGCCCCACTCCGTCCGGGTCGACCTGGAAGATCTCCTTGACCTCCCGCGACACCTGCTTGACGAAGACGATCCGGCTGCTGGCCACGCCCCGTTCCCCGGTCAGGCGGGCGACCAGGTCGTCCGCCACGGCGTGGGCGATCCGTCGCAGCGCGGAATCCTGGCCGCTGAAGTTCTTGCTGTGGATGGGCTTCCCCGCCCGCGGGTCCACCACCTGGAGGGCGACCATGAGCTGGTCCCCCGCGGTGCGGGAAATCCGCGTGGCGATCAGCCATTCCGTGCCCGTGTCCGCCCAGCCCTTGTAGCTCGAGGGGTCGGTGGCCCTGGGCGACTTGGCGCTGCGCAGCACCGCGAAGGGGCCGCTCAGGTCGAGGTCGCGGACCAGCACTTCGTGGAAGTCCCGCCCGACCGCCGCCTCGTCCACCGCCGGCTGGCGGGCTGGGGGGGGCTCGACCTGCGGCGGTGGCACCGCCGCAACCAGCTTCCCTGCGGATTTGGCCGCAAGCTCCACCTCGGTCCTGGGCCGGTCCTGCCCGTCCAGGGGGAGCAGGCAGGCTGCCAGGAGCAGCGCGCTCAGCCAGGGTCTCATGCGGGCTCCCATGTCATTCGTGTGCTCTAGGGTAGCAGGGCGTTCCCGCTCAGGCGTCGGCGCCGTCCCTGCGCAGGCAGAGCAGAACCGCCAGCAGCCCCAGGGACGGCCACACCAGCGGCCAGGGGCTGACCAGGAAGAAGGCCCGCGCCGAAGCCAGCATGGTGCCCCAGCTGGCGCGGTCCGGGGGCAGGCCGACGCCGAGGAAGCTCAAGCCGCCCTCGACCAGGATCACCGCGCCCAGGCCGACGCTGGCCTGGGCGCCGAGCACCGGCCAGAGCCGCGGGAGGGTGTGGCGGAGCAGGCGGTGCATCGCCCCCGCGCCCATGAGCCGCTCCTGGGCCAGGCTGGGGTCCTGGCGGAGCGCGTCCAGCTGGGTCAGGGCCATGCGCGCATAGGGGATCCAGCCGCCCAGGGCGAGGGCAAGGAGCAGGCTCGGCAGCCCCGGCCGGAGGAAGGCCAGGAGCAGCAGCGCCAGCAGGGTCGCGGGAATCGAAGCCAGCAGGTCGGCCAGGCCGAGCAGCGCCCACCGGGCGGGGCCCCGGCGGTGGGAGAGGAGCGCGAGCAGCAGGCCGAGCGCGACATGGAACGCCGTCATGCCCAGCCCCAGGGTCACGGAGCGCGCCCCGCCCAGCCAGAACCGGTCGAGCAGGTCGCGACCCAGTTCGTCGGTGCCCATTGGGTGGGCCAGGCCCGGGCCGAGGAAGCGCGCCTCGAGGTCGATGCGGCCTTCACCCCCGGCGAGCCAGCCGAGCAGCAGCGCGCCCAGGACGATGCCGGCCGCCCAGGGAACCGCCCGGGGGGCGCTCACCGGCCCCTCGGATCGACCAGGCCCTGCACCGCCTCCACGGCGAGCTGCGCGGCCACGTACAGCGCCGCGGCGAGGGTGACGGCGCCCTGGACGAGCGGCAGGTCCCGGCTGGCCAGGGCGTTGACCAGGGTCTGCCCCAGCCCGGGCAGGGCGAAGATGGTCTCCACCAGCACGGCGCCCCCGAGCAGCCCGCCCAGCTGCAGCCCGAGGATGGTGAGCCAGGGTCCGCTCACCGCGGGCAGCAGCCAGCGCCGCCAGCGCGTCCCGGCGGGCACGCCTGCGGCCCGCCAGCACCGCAGCCCTGGTCCGTCCTCGAGGCTGGCGAGCATGCCGCCGAGGACCCGGGCCTGGTGCCCGGCCAGGGGCACCGCCAGGGCGAAGGTGGGGAGGATCCAGGAGGCCCAGCCCTTCGCACCCGCGACCGGCAGCCCCGGGACGTGCTGGGCCACCGCCCAGAGCAGCAGCGGACCGAGGACGTACACCGGGGAGGCCACCGCCGCCGACTGCAGGAGTGCCGAGGCGCGGCCGCGCCGCAGGGCGAGCAGCCAGGCCAGGAGCGCGGACGCGAGGATCGCCAGGGCGGAGAGGCGCAGGCTGACCGGGATTCCCGTGGCCAGCACCTGCGCCACCGGCCGCCGGTAGCGGAGGCTCTGCCCAAGGTCGCCCCGCAGCAGGGCCGAACCGGCCTGGGACAGGCCCTCCGTCCAGGGCCGGTCCAGGCCGAGCAGGTGGCGCATGGCTTCGACGTCGGCGGCGGTGGCGAACTCTCCGGCGGCGACCCGGGCCGGATCCTCCGGCAGCCACCGAGGCAGGAGCTGGACGAACACCCACACGGCCGCCAGGGTGGCGAGGGCGCGCAGGAGCTGGAGCAGCGGGCGGCGCATCGGGTCAGCCCGGATCGCGGTCCAGCAGGCGGCGCGTGGCAGCGGGCAGTCCGAGCCTGCGGGCCTCGGCGGGCTCGAACCAGCCCCAGGAGAGGGCGGTGTGCAATGCACCCTGCCCCGTGCAGCGGAAGGGATGCAGGCACACCGGGCGATCCGGGTAGGCATGCTCGAGGGGCGCCAGCGCTTCGATCCCCCCGGGGGACCAGCGGAGCTCCTCCAGGAGTTCCCGGCGCAGCGCCCCTTCCGCGGATTCGCCGGGCTCGACCTTCCCCCCCGGAAGTTCCCAAAGGCCGGCCATGGGTCCTCCATCCAGGGCCCGGCGCTGGAGGAACAGGCGTCCCTCCCGCCACACCAGGGCCACGGCGACCGGGGTCACCGGTCCTCCGCCGCGGCCCGCCGGGCGAGGAGGTCCGCGTAGCGCCGGCGCAGGCCCTCGATCCAGACCGGCTTCAAGCGGCCGTAGGCCGGTCGCAGTTCGCGCTCCACCCAGGCCTGCAGGTCCGGCACCGTGGCCGTGCCCTCCAGGCCCAGCCGCAGCCGCTCGCGGAGCCCCTCGTCCGGCCGCAGCCGCGCGGCGACGGGGGCGTAGCTCAGCCGGTGCACGGGCGAAGGCCCCAGGCGATCCAGGGCCTCGCGGTGCTCGGCGGTGCCGTAGCCCTTGTGGCGGCCGAACCCGTAGCCGGGGTGGACCGCGTCCAGGCCGCGCAGGATCGCGTCGCGGTGGGTCTTGGCAAGGATCGAGGCGCAGGCGACCGCGCAGCTGTGGGCGTCCCCCTCCACCACAAGCCGCTCGGGCAGGCCGCTCCGCGGGGCGCGATCTCCGTCCACGAACAGCAGCCGCGGCCTCGGTTCGACCCCGCGCACCGCCTCGCGCATGGCGCCCAGGGTGGCTTCCAGGATGTTCTCGCGGTCCACCGCGAGGTTGTCCACCACCGCCACCGACCACGCCGCCAGCGAGGCCTTCAGTTCAAGAGCCAGGGTCTCCCGCCGTTCCGGAGCCAGCTTCTTGCTGTCCCTCGCCCCGCGCAGCACGTGGCCCCACCTCCGCACGGCGCCAGGATCCAGCACCGCGCAGGCGGCCACCACCGGACCCGCCCAGGCCCCGCGGCCCGCTTCGTCCACCCCTCCCCAGGCGATGCCCGGCGGCACGTTGCCCAGGTCCCAGTCCAGCGGGTTGAGCGGAGGGGCCGCCATCAGACCGTCCCGCACCGGCGGAACCTCAGAGGCCATTTCGGAATGAGGCGCGTCCGCGCGCGAGGCGCCGGGCAAGCGGGACAAGGAAGCCGAGGTTCCGGCGATGCGGGGCATCGTGGACCGAGGCTGACGCAGGATCGCGCCGCCCGCCACCCCACGCCCGTTGGGTTGGGGCCACGCGGGCGCTCCGCTGCGTCTCGCGCCTTGGCCGTATTCCCGGTCCAGCGCTGCGGCGCCTTCCTTGCGGTGCATCCCGGCTGGTCCCCAACGCGGGCCCGTCCCATTCTGAAATGGCCACTCAGCATGAAAGCGAGGCGAAGGCGATGAGGTAGGTGTCGAGGGCGCCCCGGAAATGGCTGGCCCAGGCGTCGTGGTAGATCGCCTGAACGGGGACGTGGGCCCACCGCAGGTTCCAGTCCGCGGCCTTCATCGCCATCTCCATCTCGATGGCGAAGCCCCTGGAACGCAGGTCGATGCGGTCGAGGACCTTCTTCCGGACCATCCGGAACCCGCACTGGCTGTCCTCCCAGCGCACCCCGGCGATGCGTCCCAGGGTCCATGTGCCCAGGGCGTTGGTGTTCCAGCGCCGGCGCGGGATCTTGTGGCGCTGCAGCAGGCGGCTGCCCAGCAGGAAGTCGGCCCGCGGATCGCGCTCGAGGTGGTCCAGGAAGTTCTGCAGGTCCGCCGGGTCGTGCTGACCGTCGCCGTCCAGGAACAGGTAGTAGTCGAAGCTCCCCTCGCGCAGCAGCCGGAGGCCCGCCTGCATGGCCTGGGCCTTGCCCCCGCCCTGCCCCGGTTCGAGCCGGAGCACCTCCGCTCCCGCAGCGCGGGCCGCGTCGCCGGTGCCATCGTCGGAGGCGTCGTCCACCACCAGCAGGCGCTGCAGTCCGAAGGGCGCGAGTCCCCGGACCACTTGGGCGATGGAGCCGGACTCGTTGTGCGCAGGGATGAGCGCGGCGATGCGGGGCGCACTCATCGGCGTGCCGCCCGCCGGGCCGGGAAGGGCTGCCCGGTCCAGGCTTCGAAGGCGGCCCGCTGGCGCGTGGAGGCGCCCGGATCGGCCACGATCCTGAAGGTCCGGTCAGGGCTGAGCGCCACCGTCAGCCGGTGGACGGCCACCCGCCCGCGGCTCTCCGCGAGGACCTCCAACGTCGCGCCCGGGGGACGGTCCCGGAGGCGCTCCTGGGCCTGCCGGGCGGTGGCCGTCCTCCAGCCATCCACCGCCAGCAGTTCCATGCCGTAGCTGAGGCCGGCGACGCAGGCCGGGCTCCCGGGCACCACGTTCGCCACCACCGGCCGCTCCCGCTCCAGTTCCAGCCCGGTGTAGGCCTTCGCCCGGTCCAGGAGGGCCGGATCCCCCGATTCCGCCGCGCCCAGGCACTCCCACGGGGCCTGGGCCTCGAAGCGGAGGCCGTAGGCCTGCTCGATGGGGGCGGGGTCGAGGTCGGCCCGCCCGGCGATGTACCGCGCCCAGAAGGCCGCCGCGGGCTCGCCGGTCAGGTCGGAATAGGCCGCGCGGAGGTCGCCATCGTCGATGCCGGCGTCCCCGTGGCGCGCCCAGAGGTCCTGGAACAGCCCGTCCAGCCCGCGCCGGCCTCGGGTGGCCAGGCGGATGCGGGCATCCATCATCCAGCCCACCAGGCTGCCCTTGTCGTAGTACCCCACGGTGCTGTTCGTGGAGAACTCGTTGGGCTTGTACTGGCGGATCCAGGCGTCGAAGCTCGACTCCTCCAGGCTCTGCTCGAGGCGGCCCGGCCGCCGCACGTTCTCGGTCCAGGTGGACGCGAGGCTGCGGCCCACGGCCGGGAAGGGGACCACCCCCGCGCGCAGGACGATCAGGTGCTGCATGAAGCTGGTGAAGCCCTCGTGGAACCAGAGCAGCCGGCTGGGGTTCTCGCCGGAGTAGTCGAAGGGTCCCAGCCGGCGGTCGCGCAGCCGCTTGACGTTCCAGACGTGGAAGAACTCGTGGGCGATGAGGGTGAACAGGTCGTGGTAGCCGGAGGGCGAGCCCAGGCTGTGCGGGTCCGCCAGGAGCAGGGTCGAGTCCCGGTGCTCGAGGCCGCCCCGGCCGCCGGGCGAGAAGGTGAGCAGGAACAGGTAGCGGCGGAAGGGGAAGCCGCCGAAGATCGCGCCGCAGGCCTCGACGATCCTCCGGGTGGCCGCCACGATCCGCCGCTCGTCCCCGATGTGCTCGCCGGTGATCGCGAACCCGAACCGGGTCCCGCCGCTGGAGAACCGGTGGAGCCGGAAGCGGCCGAGTTCGAAGGGCGAATCCACGAGCGTGTCGAAGTCGGCGGCCTGGTAGGCCCCGGCCCGGAGCGGGAGGGCCGTGGCCACACCCCAGCCGGCCGGGAAGCCCTCGAAGCGGACCTCGTAGGGCCGGTCCGTCTCCCCCCGCGCGTGGAGGAACGTCGCGGCGCCCACCAGCTGGGCGTGGTGCGCGTCGACGTGGTTGGTCCTCACCGTCAGGTCGTTGCAGAACAGCCGGTAGCTCAGCACCGCGCGGCCTCCCACCGCCGGCAGGGACCAGCTCTGCTTGTCGACCTTGCGCGCCTGCAGGCGGGCGCCACGGTCGTTCCGCAGTTCCACCCGGTCGAGCAGCCGGGCATAGTCGCGGACCAGGTAGGAGCCCGGCGTCCATGCAGGCAGGGTCAGCACCGCGCCGGAGGCCGAAAGGTCCTCCGGCAGCGTCAGTTCCACCTGGATCTCGTGCTGGGCCAGGTCCAGCGGGGAGACGGTGGCCAGGATCGGGGCCTTGCGGTGTCGTGTCATGGGAGCAGCGTGGAGGCGGGGTTCAGGACCGGTCACCGTTCAAGCATACGGGCATCCGCCCCGTTTCAGGCCGAAAGCCCTCGCAGCCAGCGGCGGACCACCCACTGCAGCTCGCTGGCGCCGAGGGCCGTCTCCGGCCGGCGGAGCTTCTCCTCCAGCAGCAGGCCAAGCAGGGAGGTGAACACCAGCACCTCCTCGCGGGTCCGTTCGAGCGGGATGCCGAAGGCGCGGTGGATGAAGAGGCCCAGCGGCCCGAGGGCACGCTCCACCAGGGGCATCAGGTCCCTGAAGCCCGAATCGGGCGAGGGCACCGCGATCGAGCGGAGGATGAACCCGGCGAACTCCGGAACCTCCAGCAGCAGGTCCAGGTAGGCACGCGACAGGTCCAGGGCTGCCTGCTCCACCGCGGCCGGACCGTCCAGGGACCGGTCCAGGAGCGGCGCCACCAGGGCCTGGACGCGCCGCTCCGTGGTGGCCAGCGCCACCAGGCAGAGCTGGCGGAAAAGCCCTTCCTTGCTGCCGAAGTGGTAGTAGAGGGTGGGTTTCGAGACGCCGGCCTCTTCGGCCACCTCGCGCACCTGGACGCCGTCGTAGCCCTTCCCGGCGAAGTGGGTGAGGGCCACCCGGAGCAGCTTGGCCTTGAGCTCGCCGCGGGCGCTCAGCCCCTCGAGGCCTTCCCGGAAGCTCATCCGCCCGCAGGCCTGCTCGAGCTGCTCCGGCGAGTAGACAGGCTGGTTCTCGGGAGGATGGGCGTGGCTGGTGCTCAATGGGACCTCGGGGCCGTTGCTCGATAGTACCTGGGCCCGCGTTCGTGACCAGGGGTCTCGGCCTGCACCTAGTGGACCGCGCTCCGCCAGGGGCAGCCCCGGATCGCCTCCGCCTCGACCTCCAGGAGCGCGTCCAGCCGGTCCAGGGCGGCCGGCCCGAAGCGCTCCACGGCCAGGGAGCGGTAGGCGAGGGCGTGGCCGGCTTCGCACCGCTCCAGCTCGAGCAGCAGGTCCAGCCAGGCCCGGGGGCGGCCCTGCCAGGCGGCGGCACCTTCCTCCAGGAGCTTCAGCCGCTCGCAGCTGCGCGCCTCGATCAAGGCGGCCACCAGCAGCCGGTCCAGCAGGCGGTCCTGACCGCCGCGCCCGGTGGCGGCGTGGAGGGCCGCCGCGTAGGCGTTCCCGGCATCGGGCCGCAGGGCCCAGCCGTGGGCCTGCAGCAGCTCCAGCACCCGCCGGTAGTGGTTCAGCTCCTCCTCCGCCAGGCGCGCGAGCAGGACCGCCGCCCGTGGATCCCCGGCCAGGTTGAGGCTCAGGTTGAGGGCCGTGACCGCGGCCTTCTTCTCGCAGTGCGCGTGGTCCGAGAGCAGGCCTTCCGGATCCTGCAGGGCCGTGGCCGCCCACTCCGGCGGCGTCCGATGGCGCAGTTCTAGCCCGGTGCTAGACATCCATCCTCCCGAGGCGGAGGAAGACCTCCCGCCAGGCCGGCGGCAGGGCCTCCGCGTCGCGGGCGATGGTGGATTCGTCGCCGCGTGCGAACGGGCCGGTCCGCCCCTCCCGGCCGTGGGCGAAGAGGTTGTCCAGGGTTGCCTGGGCCAACGGCTCCAGGCCCCGGCCCGGCAGCGCGATGCCGGCCTCCGCCAGCAGCCGCGCGGCGCCCAGCCAGAGGGTCGCCGCGTGGCCGCTGCTGAGCACCGCCGCCGCGTGGTACAGGGCCTTGCGCTCCGCCGGCAGCGTGAAGGGAAGGAAGCCGATCCGGGTGAAGGCCTGCAGGAGGAAGCCCGGCGCGGTTCCCGTCACCGCCAGCGGCGTCCCCCGCCAGTCGGCGGACCGGCCGGCGAAGCTGGTGAGCGGGTGCAGGCACAGCACGCCGGGCAGGTGCAGGCTGCCCGAGAGGTGCGCGCAGCGGCCGGCGAAGCGCTCCGCCAGGTCCGGCAGCGCCCCGTCGGGGGCCGCCAGCAGCACCCAGCCGGAGGGTTCCGCCCGGCCCGGGAGCAGGGGCACCCTGCCCTCCCACGCCTCCGCGAGGGCCCTGCCGGCCCTGCCCCGGCCGAGGATCGAGAACGGTTCCATGCAGCCTCTATCAGAAATCGACAAGCGCCGGCCGACAATCGAAAATCCGGGGATGTCCTGGCCCCTGCCCCCGGAGATCGCCTGGCCGCGCTTCCTGCGGCTGCTGCGCGACCCGGCGCCGCCCCGGGGCTGGCTGGACTTGGCGGCGGAGCTGCCGGAGGTCCGGCGGCGGCCCCTGCTGCTGCGCTGGATCGCCCAGCACCCGAAGGCCCCGGCCCACCTCCGCAACGGCCTGCTGCCGCGCCTGCCCTGGGCGGCCCTGGCGGCGGTGGCCAACGATCCGCAGGCGCATCCCCAGGCCCGTGCCATGGCCGTGGACCGGCTGCAGGCGACCTGGCCAGGGCTCAGCGGCGGGGAGCGTCGCAGCCTCTGCCTGAAGCTCCCGCCGCGGCTCTGGGCGCTGGCCTGGAAGGTGCCGGACGCAGGGGTCCTGCACAACCTCCTGCTGAACCCGCGGATGACCCTGGAGGCGCTGCTCGGGCTGATCCAGCCGCCCCTCGGCAGGGCCCAGGAGGAGGCCCTGCTGCGCAGCCCCTGGGCGCAGCGGCGCCCGGTCGTCGCCCAGGTGCTGCAGGCCATGGATGCCGGCCTGGCCCTGCCCGAGCCCACCCTGGTGCTCGGCCAGGCCGCCCCCTGGATCAAGGCCCTGGACCCGGAGCAGCGGCTGCTGGAGGCGGCCCGCCTGCGTCACCCGCCCCTGCGCCGGATGTGCCGCAGCGCCGCCGGACCGGCCTTCCAGGAGGCCTAGGTGTCCGGGCTTCAGCAGCGCTTCAGGACCTCGGCGACGCAGCGCTCGATGCCGACGAAGACATCGCCCAGACGGGCGTCGTCGAACATGTAGGCCGGCGTGGTGACCAGCTTCAGGTCCTCGTCGACGACCACCTCGCGGGCGCTGGAACGGACCTGGTGGCGGGCGCCGAGGGCCTCCAGCGCGGCGCCGCACCCGGCATCCGAGCCGATGGTGAGGGCGGCGTGGCGGCCGCTGCCCGCCAGCGTGAGGGCGACCAGGGCGGGGGCGATGCAGATGGCGCCCACCGGCTTGGCGGCGTCGAAGAAGGCCCGCACGAAGGCCGCAACGTCCGGGCGCACCGACCCCTCGGCGCCCTTGAAGGCGAAGGAGCAGTGGTTCTTGGCGACCCCGAAGCCGCCGGGAATCAGCAGCGCGTCGAAGTCCGCCGGATCCGCCTGGGCCAGGTCGTGGCACTGGCCGACCCGGGCGATGCGGCTCGATTCCGCCAGGATGTTCCGCCGCTCCCCGGCGGCCGGCTGGCCGCTGCGGTGATCGACGACGTGGTGCTGCCAGTCGTCCGGGGCGAGGCACTGGAAGGCCGCGCCGTGCTGGTCCAGGGCCAGGAGCGTGAGCACCGCCTCGCGCACCTCCGCGCCGTCCAGGTGGCCGCAACCGGCCAGGAGCACCGCGACCTTGGGGACCTTTGCCATGGCGACCTCCGAGAGGAACCGAACCCCCATTATCGCGCCGCCGGTCAAGGGGCGGGCCGCTAAGCTCGGAGGATGCACCCGTCCTCGCGCCTGCCGGCCAGCCTCGAGCCCAATGGCCTGGCGCAACGCCTGGGGGCGCGCCGGGCGGCAGGTCTCGAGGTGCTGGACCTCACCCAGTCGAACCCGACCCGGTGCGGGTTCCGCTATCCCGAGGAGGCCCTCCGCGCGGCCGTGGGCGGCCCGGGCCTGCTGGCCTACGACCCGGACCCGCGCGGCGCGGCCGCCTCACGCGACGCCATCGCCGGCTGGTGGGGCCATGGGCTGAAGGGTTCGGACCTCCTGCTTTCCGCGTCGACCTCGGAGTCCTACGCCTGGCTCTTCAAGCGGATCGGCGAACCCGGCGACGACGTGCTGGTGCCCAGCCCGAGCTACCCGCTGTTCGAGTGGCTGGCCCGCCTGGAGGGGCTCACCGCCCGCCCGGTGCCGGCCTTCCGCTTCGAGGGCTGGCACCTGGACCTGGAGGGGCTGGAGGCCGCGGCCGGAACGCGCACCCGCGCGGTGGTGGTGGTCCATCCCAACAACCCGACCGGGCACCACCTGACCCGAATCGAGTGGGAACGGCTGACCGCATTCTGCGCGCGCCGCGACCTCCTGCTCGTGGTCGACGAGGTGTTCGCGCCCTACCCGCTGGAACCCTCCCCGGAGGCGCTGCCGAGCGCCCTCGCCGATCCCGAGCCCGCCTGCACCGTGGTCGTGCTGTCCGGGCTGAGCAAGGCCGCGCTCCTGCCCCAGCTGAAGCTGGCCTGGATGGCGGTCCGCGGCCCCGGCGCGGCCCGCCTGCTGGCCGACCTGGAGTTCATCGCGGACCAGTACCTCTCGGTGTCGGCGGCGGTCCAGGCGGCGGTGCCGATCCTGCTCGGACTCGCCCCGGACCTGCAGGACCAGGCCCGATCCCGGCTGCGCGAGAACCTGGCGGTGCTGGACCGGTCCCTGGCCGGCGCCCCGGCCTGGGGAAGGCTGCCGGTCGGCGGCGGCTGGTCGGCCGTGCTCCGGCGCCCCGCGGTGGGCGACGATGAAGCCTTCGCGGAGGCCCTGCTGGAGGAGCGTGGCGTGCTGCTCCATCCGGGCTCCTTCTACGGCATCCACGCCCCCGGCCACCTGGTGCTGAGTCTGCTGACCCCGACGGGCGTTATGGCGCGCGGCCTGTCCCTGGCCCTTGGGGCCGGCCTCCGACTCTGAGATACTCGGGCACTCCACCATGCCGACCCTCCAGCCCTCCTGCCCCAGCTGCGGCGCGCCGCTTTCCTTCCGTCCCGGGACCATGGTCACGGTGTGCGGTTCCTGCAGGTCCCTGTCCGCGCGCACCGACCGCGACCCCGCCCTCATCGGCAAGGTCGCGGACCTGGTCGACACCGGGTCGCCCCTGGCGGTCGGCGCCGAGGGACGGTTCGCCGGCCGCAGCTTCGGCGTCGCCGGCCGCGTGCAGATGCAGCACCCCCTCGGTGGCGTCTGGGACGAGTGGTACCTGGCCTTCGAGGACGGACGCTGGGGCTGGCTCGGCGAGGCCCAGGGCCGGTTCTACCTGACCTTCCAGGAACCCCTCAAGGTCCAGCCCCCGCCCTTCGAGGCCCTGGCTGCGGGGGGGATCCTGAACTTCGGCGACCAGGGCCAGTGGACCGTGGCCGAATGCAGCGAGGGCAGCTTCCTCAGCGCCCAGGGCGAGCTGCCCTGGCGCCCTGAAGTGGGCGCCAGCTACAGCTTCGCCGACCTCAGCGGCGCCCACGGCGCCTTCGCCACCCTCGACTACGGCGACGAGGCCCCGGCGCTCTTCCTCGGCCGCGAGGTCCCGCTGGAGGAGCTGAAGATCCGGATCGGCACGGCGATGGCGCCCGGAGGCACGAGGCTGAAGGCCCTGAGCCTCAACTGTCCGAACTGCGCCTCGCCCCTCGCGCTGCACGCCCCGGACCAGAGCCTGCGGGTCACCTGTCCCTCCTGCAAGGGCCTGCTCGACGCCAGCAGCGGCAAGCTGACCTTCCTCAAGTCGCTGCGCCAGCCGGACCTGCAGGCCTGGATCCCGCTCGGGACCGAGGGCGTGATCCGAGGCGTGCCCTGCACCTGCATCGGCTACATGCGCCGCTCCTGCAAGGTGGAGGAGGAGACCTACGGCTGGGGCGAGTACCTGCTCCTCGACAAGAAGCACGGGTTCCACTGGCTCACCGAGAGCGACGGCCACTGGAACCTGGTCGAGCCCGTCCCCGCCGGCGACGTGCCGGCGGTCGACGACGGCACCCGCGCCATCGCGTACAACGGCGAGCGCTACCGGCGCTTCCAGGATGTCCAGGCCCAGGTCGACGCGGTCTACGGGGAGTTTTACTGGAAGGTGGACCAGGGCGAGCGGGCCCGGGTCACGGAGTTCGTCCACGCCCCCTTCAGCCTCGCCCGCGAGCACCAGAAGCACAAAGGCAAGGGCGAGGAGGTGAACTGGTCCCTCGCCACCTACATCGACGGCGAGGACGTCTGGCGGGGATTCCGGCTGGCGGGGGCGGCGCCCGCGGCGACCGGCATCTACCCCAACATGCCCAATCCGCACCGGAAGAACCTCACCTTGATGAACACCTGGCTGGTGGCCGCCCTCGGCCTGCTGCTGGCGCTCGTCATGTGGCTCTCCTTCACCCACCGGTCGCTGCCGATCTTCAGCGAGGCCTACAACCTGTACGAGCGGATCCCCTCCCTCCAGGCCATGCCGCGTCCGGCGCCTGCGCCGCCGCCGCTGACCGCGCCCCGGGCGCCGAAGGTCGGCACCACCGCCGAGGCCGGACAGGAGGCGGTGTTCTTCTCGGGCCCCATCGAGATCCGGAAGTCCGGGCAGAACCTCGCCATCGAGATGCGGTCCGCCGTGAACAACGCGTGGATCGCCGTCGAGGGCGCGCTGGTGAGCGAGCAGACCGGGGAGATCGAGCAGTTCGAGATCCTCAACAGCTACTACCACGGGGTGGACGGCGGCGAGTCCTGGAGCGAGGGCGGCCAGCGGGACACGGTCTACCTCAGCAGCCTGACCCCCGGGACCTACATGCTGCGGGTGGCGCCGCAGTGGGAGGAGGGCCAGAAGGCTCCCCCGGTGCGCTCCTTCAACCTCGAGATCCGGGCCGGCGTGTTCCGCTGGACCTACGTGTTCCTGGCCTTCCTCGCGATCATCCTGTGGCCGCTGGTCCAGGTCGTGCGCGTCAGCGCCTTCGAGGGCCGGCGCTGGCAGGAGAGCATGTACACCACCACCGGCGGGGGCGACTGATGAAGATCCTCTACCTGATCAGCCTGCTCGGCGGATTCGGCCTGCTGGTGGGCAATGGCATGTTCGGCCGGGAATTCTTCGGCACCCACAAGAAGGACAAGCTGCCCCCGGACGTGCGCCAGACCCGCGGGGCCTACCGGACCTACCTCACCAACCACGGCTTCCGCGGAGGAAAGTGATGAACGAGTACAACCTTCTGTCCCATGTCAAGACCGCGGTGATCTTCTCGCTGCTGGGCATCGTCCTGTTCGGCATCGTCTGGTTCGTGGTCGTCAAGGTCAGCCCCTTCTCCATCCGCAAGGAACTCGAGGAGGACCAGAACACCGCCCTGGGCATCGTCCTCGGCTGCCTGATCCTGGGGATTTCCATCATCGTCGCGGCGGCCATTCACGGCTGAGGCGGCCGGGGTAGACTGGCCCCTGCGGGCCGCCGCCACGACGGAGGCGGCTCCCCGAATCGAGAACCAGGAGGCCAGGTTGTCCGAGCGGACCGTCAACGAGGCAGCGATGGAGACCACCGGCGCCACCGATGCGGGACTGCCGCCGCTGAAGGCCCCGCTCCTGTTCGTGACGGTTCTGATCATCGCCGCCTGCGGGCTGGTGTACGAGCTGGTGGCGGGCACCCTCAGCAGCTACCTGCTGGGCGATTCCGTGCTGCAGTTCTCCACCGTGATCGGCGTCTACCTCAGCGCCATGGGGCTGGGCAGCTACCTCAGCAAGTTCATCAGCAAGGGCCTGGCGCGGCGCTTCGTCGACCTGGAACTGGCGGTGGCGCTGGTGGGCGGCCTCAGCGCCCCGCTGCTGTTCATGGCCTTCGCCCACACCCACCTGTTCCGGCCGGTGCTGTACGGCCTGGTGGCCGGGGTCGGCACCTTCGTCGGCCTGGAAATCCCGCTGTTGATGCGGATCCTGCGCAACCAGATCGCCTTCAAGGACCTGGTCGCCGGAGTGCTGACCCTCGACTACATCGGCGCCCTGGCCGGCAGCCTGCTGTTCCCCCTGCTGCTGATGCCCAAGCTCGGGCTGATTCGCACCAGCCTGCTGTTCGGGCTGCTCAACGCCCTGGTGGGGCTGTGGAGCACCTTCCTGCTGCGCTCCCAGATCGGCCCCACCTTCGGCCTGCGGCTGCGCTGCCTGCTGGTGGTCGCCCTGCTCGGCGCGGGCATCTGGCAGGCCAACCGGTTCACCCTCGCCACCGAGGAGGAGATCTTCCAGGACGAGATCATCCACGCCAAGGACACCCCCTACCAGCGGATCGTCCTCACCCGCGGCCGCGGCAGCTTCCAGCTGTTCCTCAACGGCAACCTGCAGTTCTCCAGCGCCGACGAGTACCGCTACCACGAGAGCCTGGTGCACCCGGCCTTCGCCGCCCGCGCCGGCGCCCGGCGGGTGCTGGTCTGCGGCGGCGGCGACGGCCTGGCGGTGCGCGAGGTGCTGCGCTACCCGGAGGTCACGGAAGTGGTGCTCATCGACCTCGACCCCGAGATGACCCGGATGGCCACCGAGCAGCCGATGCTCCGCGAGCTGAACCGCCGCGCCCTCTCCGACCCGAGGGTGAAGGTGGTCAACCAGGACGCCATGGTCTGGCTGCAGGAGCAGCCGGCGGTGAAGCCCTTCGACCTGGCCGTCATCGACTTCCCGGACCCCAACAGCTACGCCCTCGGCAAGCTCTACACCACCCGCTTCTACCGCCTGCTCCGGCAGCGACTCACCGCCTCGGCCATGGTCGCCGTGCAGAGCACCTCGCCGCTCTTCGCGCGCAGGTCGTACTGGTGCATCGTCGAGACCATCCGCGCCTCCGGCTTCCAGGTGCGGCCCTACCATCTGGCGATCCCCTCCTTCGGCGTCTGGGGCTTCGTCCTCGCCAGCCCCGCGCCCTTCGAGGTGCCGCAGCAGACCCTGCCGGACCTGAAGCACCTCACCGGCCCCACCATGGCGGCCATGTTCGCCTTCCCGCGCGACATGGAGAGCGTGCCGGTGGAGGTGAACCGGCTCGACAACCAGGTGCTGGTGCATCTCTATTCGGGCGAATGGAGGCGCTGGAGTTGATCCGGCGCAGGGAGTTCCTCGCCGGTGCGGCGGCGGCCGGGGGCCTGGCCTGCCGGCGGAAGCGCCGCGGCCTGCCCTTCGAGGCGCGCTTCCTGGGCCCGGACCTGGAACTGGGCCACCGGCTCCGCCACGGCGAGCTCAAGGAGCCCTCGACCTTCGAGCCGGTGGACGTGGTCATCGTCGGCGGCGGCATCTCCGGGCTCAGCGCCGCCTGGCGCCTGCGCGGCGAGGGCTTCGGCTCCTACGTCCTCTGCGAGATGGAGATCCTGCCCGGCGGAACCTCGCGCGGCGGCCGCAACGGCGTCAGCGGCTACCCCTGGGGGGCCCACTACATCCCGGCGCCGACCCGGGAGAACCCGGCCATGGTCCGGCTGCTGAAGGAGTTCGGCCTGGTCGAGGGCCAGGACGCCGCCGGCGACCCGAGGTTCGCCGAGGAGGCCCTGATCCGCGACCCCGAGGAGCGCGTGTTCGCCTTCGGCCAGTGGTGGGAGGGCCTGTACCTGAAGGCCGGCGCCACCCCCCAGGACGAGCGCGAGTACCACGCCTTCTTCGCCGAGATGGACAGGTGGGCCCTGTGGCGCGACGGCAGCGGCCGCAAGGCCTTCGCCATCCCCCGGGCGCGCGGCTCGGACGCGGCGGAGGTGCAGGCCCTCGACCGCCAGAGCTTCGCCCAGTGGCTGGAGCGCCGGGGCTTCCGCAGCGAGCGCCTGCGCTGGCTGCTGGAGTACGCGGTCCGCGACGACTACGGCACCACGCTGGAGACCACCAGCGCCTGGGCCGGGATCTTCTACTTCGCCGCCCGCAAGACCGGCCCCGGCGAGGAGTCCCGGCCCCTGCTGTCCTGGCCCGAGGGCAACGGCTGGCTGGTGGACCGCCTGGCCCGCCCGCTGCAGGACAAGCTCCGCCCCAGCACGGTCGTCATCTCGATCCGACAGGCCACCGAGGGCGTCCTCCTGGTGCAGGCCTGGGACGAGGCCCGCCAGCGGCCGGTGGGGTGGCAGGCCAGGCGGGTGGTCTTCGCCCTGCCCCAGTTCCTGGCCCAGCGGGTGATCCCCTCCCTGTGGTCGGAGCGGCCCGAGGGCCTTGAAGCCTTCACCCAGAGCCCGTGGATGGTCATCAACGTCACCCTCCGGGACCGTCCCTCCGAGAAGGGCCGCGGCTTCCCGCTGGCCTGGGACAACGTCATCAAGGACAGCGCCTCCCTCGGCTACGTGGTCGCCACCCACCAGGCCCTGCGCGACCACGGCCCCACCGTGCTCACCTGGTACTACCCCTTCACCGGCGCCGACCCGGCCGCCGAGCGCGAGCGCCTGCTGGCCCTCGACCCCAAGGCCTGCGCCGAGATGGCCCTGGCCGACCTGCAGAAGGCCCACCCTGGCATCGAGCAACTGGTCACCCGCATGGACATCGTCCGCTGGGGCCACGCCATGGTCCGCCCGCGGCCCGGCTTCTGCTGGAGCGAAGCCCTGCAGCGGGCCCGCCAGCCCTTCCACGGCATCCACTTCGCCCACACCGACCTGAGCGGCGTCGCCCTGTTCGAGGAGGCCCTCGACCACGGCGTCCGCGCCGCCGAGGAAGTCCTCGCGAGCCTGGGGCGGCCCTCAGCTACCTGGCGGTAGGCGCGGCCCCGGAATCGGAATCGGATTCGGCCCCGGCATCGGACCCCGCGTCCGAGCCCGAGTCCGTGATCGAGACCGAAACCGGGGGCGGCCGGCCTTGAACCCGCACTTCTCAGCGCCTCTGCGCCTTTGCGTTGAAAATCCCTTCCACCTTCCCACCCCGATTGAATCCGATCATCCCCCACCCGACACTGGTGCCGATGCCCCAGCCCTGGATCCTGTCGCGGAACCTCGACCTCGCGGTTTTCGGCGGGAGCTTCCTGCTGGGGCTGCTGCTGGTGGCGGCGGGGGGGTGGCTGGGGGTGCTGCAGGCGCCGCTGCCGCTGGGGGCGTGGCTGCTGCTGGTGGTGGCAGTGGACGTGACCCACGTGCACGCCACCTGGCTGCGCACCTACCTGGATCCGGCGGAGCTGCGGCAGCATCCGCTGCGCTACCTGCTGGTGCCGGCCCTGGCCTATGCGCTGGGGGTCTGGGCGCACAGTTACGGCGGCCTGGTGTTCTGGCGGCTGCTGGCCTATTTCGCGGTGTTCCACTTCGTCCGCCAGCAGGTCGGCTGGGTGGTGCTGTACGGCCGCAAGGAGGCCGCCTGGAGCCGGCTGGACCGCTGGCTGGACCGCGCCGCGGTCTACGCGGCCACCCTCTGGCCCCTGCTCTGGTGGCACGCCCACCTGCCGCGGCGCTTCTCCTGGTTCGTGGCCGGCGACTTTGCCGGGCCCTGGGGCGCCGGCCTGGTGCGGCTCACCCTGCCCCTCTACGCCGCGCTGCTGCTGGCCTTCGCCCTCCGCCAGCTGTGGCGCTGGCGGCGCGGGGGCTTCTTCCCGGCGGGCAAGGCGCTGGTGGTGGCCAGCACCGCCGCCGCCTGGTGGCTGGCCATCGTCGGACTGGACAGCGACTGGGCCTTCACCGCCCTCAACGTGCTGCCGCACGGCATCCCCTACATGGTGCTGGTCTGGCACCGCAGCGCCCGAGAAGGGTCCCGGCGGGGGGCCGCCGGGGCGATCCTGCGGGCCGGCCCCTGGGCCTTCGCCGTCGGCCTGCTGGCCCTGGGCTACGGCGAGGAATGGCTGTGGGACCTGGGCATCTGGCACGACCACCCGGACCTGTTCGGCGCCGGCTGGGAGCTGGGCGGCACCGCCCAGGCGCTGCTGGTGCCCCTGCTGGCGCTGCCGCAGGCGACCCACTACGCCCTGGACGGCTTCATCTGGCGGCGGGGGGAGGGCCCTCCTGCGGCCGCTCCTCCAGCCTCGTCCGCCCCTCCGGGCTGATCCGCACCACCCAGAAGCGGTCGAAGCCCTCGGGCTCGGCAATGCCGGAAGCGTACCCGAGCGCCTTGGCGATCGGGCCGACCGTGTTGGAGTGGCCGCAGACCACCACGGTGCGGCCCTTCCAGTCGCCCAGGATGTGCGCGGCCAGCCCGGCCGCGTCGCCGGCCTTGCGCGCCTGCACCGGCAAGCCGGTGGCCTTGCCGAGGGGCGCCAGGGTCTGCTGGGTGCGCAGCCGGTCGGAGGCGAACAGGGCCGCCGGCTTCAGCGGCGCGAACAGCGCCACCAGCCGCTCCGCGCGCCGCCGGCCGGCCTCGGAAAGCTCGGCGTCGGCCGCCTCGGAGACCTTCTCCCCATGGCGGACCAACAGCACCACCGTGTCCTGGGCGCCCAGGACCGCGGCGAAGGCAAGGGCGATCAGGCTGCGGAGCAGGGTCGTCATCACCAGCGCTCCCCGTCAGTCTTGGGCGCCAGCGGCCAGACCGGCGCCGGCCGGCCGTTGATCTCGGTGCCGCCCTGCAGGATCGCGGCGGTGTTGGCCAGGAAGCTCTGCGGGAAATGCGGCGCCGGGGTGCTGGCGGCGTCGAGCCGGTCGATCTGTTCGGGGCTCAGGACCACCTCCAGGGCGCCCAGGTTGTCCTGCAGCTGGGCCAGGGTGCGGGCCCCCAGGATCGGGCTGCTCACCCCCGGCCGGGCCAGCAGCCAGGCGATGGCGGCGCGGGCCATGTTCGTACCCGCCTCGGCGGCCACTTCCTCGAGCGTCTCGATGATGGCGAAGTTGCGTTCGGTCAGGCTTTTGGAAGCTCCCGGCTTGTGCCGGCCCTGGTCCGGCAGGCGGTCGCGCCGGTACTTGCCGCTCAGCAGGCCGCCGCGCAGCGGCGACCAGGGAGTGAGGCCCAGTCCCAGGTCCCGCGCCATCGGCAGCAGCTCGTGCTCGACGCTGCGTTCCACCAGGCTGTACTCGATCTGCAGGGCCACGAACCCGGCACGGTCGCGCAGCAGGGCCGCGGTCTGGGCTTGCGCCACCTTCCAGGCCGGAGTGTCGGACACGCCCAGGTAGCGGACCTTGCCGGAGCTCACCAGATCGTCCAGGACGCGGAGGGTCTCGTCGAGCGGCGTGTGCGGGTCGTCGAAGTGCAGCCAGTACAGGTCGACGTAGTCGGTGCGCAGGCGCCGCAGGCTGTGCTCCAGCTGCTGCAGGACGGCCTTGCGGGAGGCGCCGCCGGCATTGGGGACGCCGCTGAACAGGTTGCCGCCGAACTTGGTCGCCAGCACCACCCGGTCGCGTCCGCCGCGCTCGGCGAAATGATTCCCCAGCAGGACCTCAGCGTGGCCCTTGGTGTAGATGTTGGCGGTGTCGATGAAGTTGCCGCCGCCCCCCAGGTAGGCGTCCAGGAGCGCGGTGGTCTCGGCCTCGTCGCAGCCGAAGCCCCAGTCGGTGCCGAAGGTCATGGCCCCCAGGCAGAGCGGGCTGACCCGCAGCCCGGAGCGTCCCAGCGTGCGGTAGGAATCCAGTCGAAGGCCCATGGCGCCCCTCCTCCGGGCTCCAGGATGGCAGACCTGCCGCGAGGGAGGGCGGTGCTCACCCCTCGTCGTCGTCGGCGCCGGGAGGCTGGTCGGGATTGGCTTCGCGGATCGCGCGCATGGCGTCGAGGTTGGCCAGGAACAGGTCCAGGAGGTCAGGGTCGAAGTGGCCGCCGCGGCCCTCCTGAAGCGCCTGCACCACCCGCGCCTCGGTCCAGGGCTCCTTGTAGTGGCGCTTGTGCGACAGGGCGTCGTAGACGTCGGCGATGGCGGTGATCCGCGCCTCCACCGGGATGGCCTCCCCGGCCAGGCCCTTCGGGTAGCCGGAGCCGTCCCATTTCTCGTGGTGGCAGGCGGCGATCCGCGCCCCCATCTGGATGAAGGGCACCCGTGAACGGCGCAGGATGCGCGCGCCCAGGGTGGTGTGTCGCCGCATGACCTTCCACTCCTCCTCGGTGAGGGCGCCGGGCTTCTGCAGGATGGCGTCGGGCACGCCGATCTTGCCGATGTCGTGCATGGGAGCGGCGCCGCGGAGGGCGTCCACCTCCGCCTGGGTCCAGCCCAGCAGCATCCCCATCTCGGCCGCGTAAAGGCCGATCCGGCGGACGTGGGCGCCGGACTCGTTGTCGCGCTCCTCGGAGGCCGAGATCAGGCGGATGGCGATCTCCTCCCGGGATTCGCGGATCTCCAGGGTCTGCTCCCGGACCTTCTGGGCCAGCACCCGCTCGCGGTCGCGGTGCTCGATCTCCAGCATCCGCCGCCGGAAGGCGCTGTTCACCTGGACCAGGATCTCCCTGGGCTGGAAGGGCTTGTGGACGTAGCCGTAGGCCCCCATCTGGATCGCCTCGACGGCGGTCTGGGTCTCCTCCACGGAGCTGACCATCACCACCGCCACTTCCGGAATCCGCGGCTTGAGGGCCGTCACCAGCTCCATGCCCCCCATCACCGGCATGTGGATGTCCGACAGGACCAGCTCGGCGCCGTGGTCGTCCAGCACGCCGAGGGCCTCCTCGCCGTTGGAGGCCTCCAGGCAGCGGAAGCCCTCCTTCTCCAGGATCCGGCGCAGGGTCACCCGGATGATGGGCATGTCGTCCACAATCAGGACGGTCCTCCCGGGGTCCTCGCCTGGATCAGCCATGGTCGATCACCGGGTTCTCATCGGCACCGGCCCGGGCCGCCTTGAACTATCGCTGGATTCAGGCGTTGCCGGCCCGTCCTCCCCGGCGCTCCACCGGGAAGCTGCGCGCCGCCCGGTGCACCAGCAGTTCGGAGATCATCTGGTCCAGCCCCCGGGCCAGGGCCTGACGGGCGGCGTCCTCCGGATCGTAGGGCATCCCGGGCAGGGCCTCCTGCTGCAGCATCGCCAGCGCCTGGATCCGGTCCAGGGTGCGCTGCTCCAGGCGAAGCTGCACGGCTCCCACGTCAGGCTCCTTTCCAGGGCGTTCCCCAGTCATACGACTGTCATGGCGCGGGGTTTATCCAGGTTCCCGCCTGACGGCGATTCCTGGCCGGCTTACCGGGCCCAGGCCAGGCTGTCGGCCTTGGCCTGGAAGTGCGCGCCCAGGTCCAAGGCCATCGCCCGTTCGGCCAGGGCGAGGGCGGCGCTGAAGTCGCCCAGCTCGCTGTGGGCCTGGATGCCGCGCTCGAAGCAGGTCAGCCCCTCCAGCATCGCCCGGAAACCGTGGGGAAACTCGGCCTCTGCGGCGGCGAGGTGGTCCAGGGCCGCCGCGACGCTGGCCGCGCAGCCCTCCCAGTCGCCCAGCCGGGCCTGGGCCTCGGCCATCAGGTCGTAGGCGGTGGTGCGCACCGCGTGGGGCAGATTCACCTGGCCCTCGAAGGTCCGCCGCAGGTACTTCAGGGCCGCCTCGGGCCCGTGCAGGTCCGCGTCCCGGTGCCCGGCGCGGAGATCCTCCAGGATCTCCTTGACCGACTTGCGGACCGGTTCGGAGCGCTTCGCCATGATCGCCTACCGGGGCCTACTCATACTCGATGGTCCCGGGGGGCTTGGAAGTGATGTCGTAGACCACCCGGTTGATTCCGCGAACCTCGTTGACGATGCGCGAGGCGGCCCGCTCCAGCAGATCGTGGGGGAGCTTGGCCCAGTCGGCGGTCATGAGGC
>JAYRFV010000106.1:0-2457 GCA_041908165.1 Holophagales bacterium
GCGATGCCCAGCTGCTGGGCGCAGTGGGTGCGGTTGCCGTCCAGGGCGGACAGGGTGGACAACAGCCAGAAGCGCTCCAGCTCCGGCAGCGACAGGCCCAGCGGCAGCGACACCAGGGTGCCGAGCGGCGCGCCCACCAGCGGCCGCCCCGGGTCGCCGACGCGGCCGGCGGCGGGGCCCTCGGCCGGAAGCGGCGCGGCCTGGACCGGTGGATCGGCGGGGGGTGGCAGAAGCTCCTCTTCGCCGTCCTGGAGGTCCGCCAGGAGTTCGGCGGGAAGCAGCCAAGCCAGGTCCCTCGGCTGCAGGGTGGCGCCATTGCTGAGCACCACGCAGCGCTGCATGGCATTTTCGAGTTCGCGGATGTTGCCCGGCCAGGTGTGGCGGTCCAGGGCCGCGTAGAAGCTGGCCGCGATCCGGGGGGTGCTGCGGTCGTTCTCGCGGGCGAAGCGCTCGGCGAAGTGGGCAGCCAGAAGCGGCAGGTCCACGGCGCGCTCGCGGAGCGGCGGCAGGCGCAGGGGGATCACGTTGAGGCGGTAGAACAGGTCCTCGCGGAAGCGGCCTTCCTTCACCTCCTGCGCCAGGTCGCGGTTGGTCAGGGCGATCAGGCGGACATCCACGGCGATGGTCCGGGTCCCCCCGAGCCGGTCGATGGTGCGCTCCTGGATGGCCCGCAGCAGCTTGCCCTGGATCGCCAGCGGCAGCTCGCCGATCTCGTCGAGCACCAGGGTGCCGCCGTCCGCCTGCTCGAAGCGGCCCTGCTTGGCGCCGGTGGCGCCGGTGAAGGCGCCCTTCTCGTAGCCGAACAGCTCGGACTCCAGCAGGGTCTCGGGGATGGCCGCGCAGTTGATGGCCACGAAGGGCCCCTTGCGGCGGGGGCTGGCGGCGTGGATGAGCTTGGCGATGAGCTCCTTGCCGGTGCCGCTCTCCGCCTGGATCAGGATGGTGGCCCGGGAATCGGCGGCCCGCCGCGCCATGGCCAGGGTCTCGGCCAGGCCCGGGTCCTGGGTGAGGATCACCGGCGCGTCGCCGGGCTCCTCGGCCTTGAGCCGGTCCTCCGCGCGGACCGCCTTGCGCACCGCCGCCACCAGTTCGTCGGGGCTGAAGGGCTTGGTCAGGTAGTCGAAGGCGCCCAGCCGCATGGCTTCGCGGGCGGTGTCCAGGCTGCCGAAGGCGGTGACCAGCAGCACCGGCAGGGCCGGATCCAGGGCCTTGAGGCGGGCCATGAGCTGGAGCCCGTCCATCCCGGTCATGCGCAGGTCGGTCACCACCGCGTCGTAGGCCCCGGGCCGGGTCATGCGCAGGGCGTCCTCCCCGCTGCGGGCCTGCTCGCAGACGAAGCCGGCGCGCTTCAGGCTCATGGCCATCCCGTCCCGCATGCCGGGATCGTCGTCGACGATGAGGACTCGGAGGGGGGGCGTCATGGTGGCCTGCTCCCCCCGTTATCGGTCGCCCGGGTTCCGACTGGAATTTTGGCGATTTTGCCGGGACAGCCTTTTCGGCGGCGGTCCACAGGGCTGTTCTCCGCGCACCGGGTCGCCGTGGCGGGCGACCAGCAGGTACAGCTGGCGGCGGCTGACCCCGAGCCGCCGCGCCGCCTCCACCCGGTTGCCGTAGCTGAGTCGCAGGGCGCGGAACAGGAGGGTCCGCTCCAGGGCGTGGAGGTTGGTCGCGAGGTCGTCGGTCTCCAGAGCCGGGAGGTCCGCCGCCCCGGCCGGAAGCGGCAGTTGGCCGAGCAGCTTCCAGCGCAGGATCCGGTTGCGGAGGCCCGCGAGGTTGCCGGGGCAGGGCAGCTGCCAGAGGGCGGACGGGAGCGTCTCGGTCAGGCCCTCGGCCGCGCCGATCGCAGCCGCCAGGGCGGCGAGGCAGCGCGGGTCCTCCTCCAGGGAGGGCAGCCGGAAGGCCAGGAGGCGGGGTGCCAGGGCCGGGGCCGCCGCCTCCGGGTCCCGGTGCGCGCCGAGGGTGGCGCGGACCTCCCCCTCGAGGAAGGCGGCCAGGCGGCCCGCGTCCCCTCCATCGGCGTCGTCCAGCACCGGGCCGTTCCGCTGGGCGCCGAGCCACTGGAGGAAGCTGGACACCCCCGACCCGGGGTCCCCCCAGATCCAGACCGGTCCGGGGTGGGTCCGGAGGGTCTCGAGGCGCCCGCCCCAGGCGTCGAATCCGGGCAGGCGCTCGACCGGGAGCATGGGCTCAGCCCCGGCCGGGGATCACGTAGAACAGGACGCTGGCGAAGTGGCAGCCGGTGCCGGCCACCACCGCCAGGTGCCAGAGGGCGTGGTGGTAGGGCAGCCGGTGCCAGGCGTAGAAGCCGGCGCCCAGGGTGTAGCACAGGCCGCCGCCGAACAGCCAGGCGATGCCCCCGGCGGGCAGGGCCCGCCACAGAGGGACGATGGCGATCACCACCAGCCAGCCCATCAGCAGGTAGATGGCCAGCGACACCGCCTCCCAGAGGCGCTGGCC
>JAYRFV010000107.1:0-69951 GCA_041908165.1 Holophagales bacterium
GATCGCGACGCCCCGCCCTTCGAGGTTCACGGCGATCCGCGGGTCCTTCCCTTCTCCCAGGGGGAGCCGGCTCGGGGACTCCTCCATGCCCGGACCGAAGGTGTGGGTCCAAAGCCGGCCGCCGTTCTCCCAGAGGGCCAGACCGCGGCCGTGGCGGTCCATGCCGAAGCAGGTTCCGCGGATCAGTCCGTAGTCCAGCGCCACGGGCGGTCGCCAGCGGTGTCCGTGGAGGCTGCCGCCGGCCAGGCCGGCGGTCATTCGCTTCAGCAGGGAGAGGGACATGGGAACCTTCGATCCGTGCCTCAGTTCTACCATGCGTAAATAGGCGATACGAGTCCCCAGGGTGTAAGAAACCGTTGGACCGCTCAGGGCTCGACGCGCTTTTCCTCCAATTCGAGCCACTCCCGTTCCAGGGCTTCCACCTCGGCCTGCAGGGCCTCGCGGGCACGGAGCAGCGAAGGGCCCGGCGCGTCCGCGGTGGCGAAGGCCGACGGTTCGGAAAGCTGCTGGTCCAGCCGCGCGATCTCCTCGCCCAGCCGGCCCAGGGCGCCTTCCACCTCCTGCAGCCGCCGGGCCTCCTTCTGGCTCAGACCGGCCTTGCGCGGCTTCTGCGGCTCCGGGGTTCGCACCGCGGCCCGCGGCGGCGGGGAGGCTTCGGCGCGCTCCGCCTCCCGGGCCGCCCGCAGGCTGTGCACGGTCGAGGGTGGGCCCTCGTAGAATTCCCAGCGCGGCGCAGACATCGGACTGCAGGCCAGGGTGTGGGTGGCCACGGAATCGAGGAAGAACCGGTCATGGCTCACCAGGAGCAGGGTCCCCGGGAAATCCAGGAGGGCCTCCTCGAGGTTCTGCAGGGTGGGGATGTCGAGGTCGTTGGTGGGTTCGTCCAGCACCATCAAGTCGGCGGGCTGCAGCATCGCCTTGGCCAGCAGGAGGCGGTTCCGCTCGCCGCCGGAGAGGGTGGAGGCGGGCCGGTCCTGCTGGTCCACGGGGAACCCGAACCGGGTCAGGTAGACATGCGCCAGGACGCTGCCTCCACCCCGGATCGACACCACCGAGGCGCGGTCGGCCAGGTTGTCCAGCACCGACCGGCCACCGTCGAGTTCGCCCCGTCCCTGGCTGATGCAGGCCAGCTCGATCCTCGGATGGCGGGACAGCCGGCCGGCCGAGGGCGCGAGCTCCCCCAGGAGCAGCCGCAGCAGGGTCGACTTCCCGCACCCGTTCGGTCCGAGCAGGGCCACGCGCATCCCGCGCTGGAGCACCAGGTCGAGCCCGTCGACCAGCTCAGGTCCGCCCGGGTAGCCGAAGCGCAGGCCCTCGCCGCTCAGCAGCACGTCGCTGCGGTTGTCGCCCGACCGGAAGGCGAGCTGCTCGCGGACCTCCTGCCGGGTCCGGGCGGCGACGGCCTCGTCCAGATCCAGCACGTCCTGGATGCGCAGCTTGCTCTTCCGGGTGCGGGCCTTGGCACCGCGGCGGAGCCAGGCCATCTCCCGCCGCAGGCGGTTCTGGAGGTGCTCGGTGAGCCGGGCCTCGCGGAACTCGCGCTCGGCCTTCTCCAGGACATAGTCCGAATAGCTGCCCTCGTAGTTGGACAGGACGCCTTCCTCGAGCTCGATCATGCGGGTGACCACGCCGTCGAGCATGTGCCGGTCATGGGTGATCAGCAGCAGGGAACCCTCGAACCTCTGGAGCCAGGCCTCGAGCTTCTCCACCTGGTCTGGGTCGAGGTGATTGGTGGGCTCGTCGAGGATCAGCACGTCCGGGTCCCGGAGCCACGCCTGGGCCAGCGCGACGCGCTTGCGCCAGCCGCCGGAGAGGCTGGCGACCGGCACCTCCAGGTCGCCGAGGCCCCAGGTGGAGCAGGCCTCCTTCAGGCGAGGCTCGAGGTCCCATCCCATGTGCTGGAGGTGGTGCTCGACGCGGTCCAGTTCCGCGTGGAGGCGTTCGGCTTCCGAGGGCGTGGCGTCCAGCAGTTCATGGTGGATGTCGGCGTGGCGGGTGATCAGCGCCTGGTGCTCCTGGAGGGCTTCACCAAGGGCGGCGCGCACCGTGGCCCCCGGCGCGAAGGGAGGGTCCTGGCTCAGCATGGCCACCCGCAGGCCGCCGGTCATCACCACCTCCCCGGCATCGGGCTGCTCGACGCCGGCCAGCAGCCTGAACAGGGTGCTCTTGCCCGTTCCGTTGCGGCCGATCAGCCCGACCTTCTCCCCCTGCATGAGGCCGAGGGACAGGTCGGCCAGGATCGGCCGCCCGCCGTAGGACTTGGAAACCTTGACCAGGCTCAGCGCGATGGGCATGCGCAGGTCAACGGTTCGGCGGGGTGTACTGGAGGAACTCCACCAGCCGTACGGCCTCGGCCTCCCGGATCCGGTCGACGCCCAGCCAGCGGCCGCCCAGGTCGATCCACAGCCGCCGGGTTCCGGGATGGAACCAGCCCGACTGGGACCCCCGGGAGGCCCGGAGCCGGGTGGCTCCCTGCACCTGGTCCGCGCCGGGGCGGACCACCCCTTCCACCGGATGGCGCGTTCCATAGGCGCCGAAGTACAACCTTCCCTTGTCGAGCACCCAGGCGGCGCCGGGGAAGTCCAGGTGCCCGATGCCCGGGCCGCCGATGTCGTCGCCGCGAACGTACAGTCCTTTGCCCCACGCCAGCCCGCCTTCCTGCTCCGGCACCCAGAGGCCACCCCCGAAGACCTGGGCCGCGCTGTCCCAGCCCACGCTGGCCAGGTTGGAGAGATCGGTGCTGCCGAGCCTCACCCGGAAGGCGGAGGCGGGAGCCTGGTCGAAGGTGGGGTCGATGGGAACCCAGCGGTTCCTGAGCTTGACCTCCACCCAGAAGTGCAGGGCGAGGGTGTCGCCGAGGGCTGCCCAGCCCATGGCGCCGCGGGCGGGCACGCCGAGGCGCCGGAGCAGGGCGATGGCGAGCACGCCGTGCTCGGTGCAGTCACCCCTGGGGTTCCGGCAGACCTCGGCCGCATTGGCGAAGGCCACGCTGTAGTCCTTCTCGGTGATCCACTCGAAGACGAAGGAGGTGACCCGCCGCGCCAGTTCCCAGCGGCTCGCCCCCGCGGGGGCGGCGAGGCGGTAGACGAGGCCCTCGAAGGCCGGATCCCGGTAGGGGACCAAGGGCGTCGCCGCCAGGAAGGGCTCGTCGTCGGGAAGGGGGCTCCCGGACACCGGAGGCTGCCCGGCCTCCTCGGCGTTCGGCTCGGCGGCCCGGCTCAACCGCAGGCGGTGGTCGCCGCTCCGGGCCTGCTGCCCGTCCTCCGGCAGGTCCGGCTTCTCGGCCCCCGTCCAGCGGACCGTCAGCTCAGGGACCCAGAGTGCG
Source organism: Holophagales bacterium (assembly GCA_041908165.1). Taxonomy (GTDB): domain Bacteria; phylum Acidobacteriota; class Holophagae; order Holophagales; family Holophagaceae; genus JACQZU01. The sequence goes on from JAYRFV010000107.1 coordinate 3,326, forward strand.
AACGGGTGCGCCGGAAGGCGCTTCATGGACCGTTCGAACAGCCCGGACTGGGGGGATTTGCCAGGCACGGGAAGCTCGCTCCGCTGCAGCGTCACCGGAAAGCCCATCAAGGACCCCTCCTGCTTCAGCTCTCCGTCCCTGGGGCTGATCCAGGTCACCACGTCCATCTTCGTGGGGCCGTCCTGGATGCGACCCTTGAATCGCACCGCGTCGGGCCAGCCGGGCAGCGGGTCGGGTCCCTCGCACGCCAGGTCCTGCTCGTTCCAGCCTTCGGCCTGCGGGTTGAAGCTGGTGGCCTTCAAGGGGCTCCGGAGCCGGGCCGCCTCCTTGCTCCGCAAGTCCAGGTCGCCAGGCCAGAGCAGGGCGCCCGCCGGCACGGGCAGGTCCCTGGGCGTGCCGCCTTTGGGCTCGAGGCGGAGGACGCCGGGTCGTGCGGGCGACCAGTGGGCCTTGCCCTCCAGGGGCTCCCGCGCCACCTTCAGGCTCCATTGGAAGGTCAGGACGCCATCCTTGGACTTCAGCGCGCGCTGGCGGGCCTCCTGCTCGACCGTGGCCGCTCCGCGACTGACCTTCAGCCACTCCCGGGTCTCGATGGCCTGGCCGTCCTCCGTCGGGGTCTTCTCGACCACCGTCCCCCCGGACTCTTGACCCCCGAGCCACAGCCGGAAACGGACCGTCTCCTGCGCCTGGGCGAGGGCGGTGGCGAACAGGAAGGAGGCCGTCAACCGGGGGATGAAGCGCATGGATCACTCCGTCCCCCAGTCTAATGGCTGGCGGAAGGCCGCCGGGGGATTACTCCTGGCCGGGCCCCGGCCGCCCTGCGGGGCCGGCGCCGCGCCGTCCCGGACGACCCTCGAAGGACTTCTTCATGCGCGCGGCGCGGAATTTCCGGCGTTCCTCGCCCAGCGCCTGCATCCGGTCCGCCTCGGCCCGCTGCTCCGGAGTCAGAAGGGCGCGGGCCTCGAGCCGCGAGGAGCGTTGGGCCAGCAGGACCTCGAAGCGGCGGTCCGAGGCCGCCTGGTGCAGCCTGCGGAGCTGGTCCGGCTGGCTGTCGAGGTTGTGCAGGGCCGACTGGAGGGCCTCGCGGGATTCCAGGGCCTCCTTCTGCCTGGCCTGGATCTCGGGCCGGTGCTTCTGCTGGACCTCCCTCATCCTGGAACGCTGGGCTTCGCTGAGCTTCAGGTGGTGGGCCATGAAGGCCATCTGCTCCTGCGCCCGGGCTGCGGGCCGGCCTCCCCGGGGCCGGCCGGGGCCCGGCTGGGCCAGGAGCGAGAGGGCCGCAACGGATGCGAGCAGGATTCGGATGGACATGGCAGCCTCCTGGTGTCGAGCCTGGGCGGTCTTTCGCCTCGCATGATGAGACACCGCGGACTGGCCCGGGTTGAGCCGGCCGCTCTCCGGTGTTCGACAAACCGGCCGGGACCCCCAAACTGGAAGCGTGATCCACTCCTTCTCCGCCATCGTGCTGCGGCCCACCCAGGTCCAGGAGGGCGGGCTGGTGGTGTCGTTCCTCACCGAGATGGGCGAGCGGAAGGTGGGCCTGGCCCGGGGCGCCCGGAAGCCGTCGGCCAAGTGGGTGAGCGCCTTCGAGCCGCTGGGGCTGGTCAAGGTGGGCTTCTTCGGCAAGGAGCACGCCGACCTCAAGCGCATCACCCGCTGCGAACTGCAGCACTCGCCCCTGGCCCTGGGCGAACTGGAGCCGAACCTGGTGATCGCCTGCCTGGCTGACCTGTTCGACCGGGTCGCCAAGGAGGGCGTGGAGGACGAGCGCCTCTTCCGCCTGCTGTCCCGCTGCGCGGAGGCGCTCAAGGCCGAACCTGGGAAGGCCCTTTCGCTGCTCGCCTACGCCGAGCACTGGCTGCTGCACTGCCTGGGCCTGCTGCCCCACCCCCGCGCCTGCGGGGGCTGCGGCAACACCGAGGCGCCGCTGGTGCTGTTCAGCGAGGAGGGCGGCTGGCGCTGCGCGGCCTGCACGCCGGTGGACCCGGCCGAGTCGCTGCCTCCCGGCGTTCGCGAGCACCTCCGGCAGCTGCGCACGGCCCCGGCGGCCGCGGCCCCGGACCCGCAGGCTGGCGATGCCGCGCGGGCCGTGACCCGGCTCCTGCGCGACCGGCTGCTGCGGGAACTCGGCGGAATGCTGCGCAGCTACGAAGTGCTGCACCGGCTCGCCCCCTGAAGTTCCGCAACGTGACGCGGCGGTGGCATTCGGGGGCATCCATCAGGACGGTGTAACTTTTCGCCGCCGTCCTTGACCGTGCCGGTTCCGCGCCGATACCTGGAGCAGACGATCTTTGCGAGTCGAGCCAGGGAAGCCGGAGCTGGGCTCCGGCTTTTCGCGCAGTCGTCGGAGGATCCCCCGCGGATCCGCCGCGCCGTGGAGTCCGGCCGGATCCACAGGCCGCAGGCCCATCCACACCCGTCTCCCCAGGAGCAGACCATGCATCCCCATGCCCAGAATCCGGGCGGCCTCCGGCCCGTCCTGGCCGACCTTCCACCCACCCTTCAGCCGCACGTGATCCGTGCCTCGGCGCCCCGGCCCGACCGCTGGATGAGCCTCCTCGGCGCCTCGGCCGTCTACCTCGCGGCCGGTGCCGGAATGATCCTCGTCGGGCGCGAGGCGCCCCGGATCATCCACGGCGAACCCGGCAGGGTCGGACCGCCGATCATCCTGCAACCCGAACCTGCGGCCCGGACCCTGCCGCCGGTCCAGGCCGTGGTGCGCAACGCTGCCGCCGATCCTCCCCCATCGCGGGTGCTTCCCGCTGACTGCGATGTGCCTCCCGTGGAACTCCCGCCCGAACTGCCGAAGGAGGACCGGTCCCGGTACGGGGCCCGGGCCGCGACCGGCGAGGAACTGCGGGCGGGCAGGGTGGAGGCGGGGTCCGAAGGGGGCGTCCGCAGCGAGCCTGGGGCCGCCGGCCGGGGATCCGTCCGCGACCTCGGCGCGGACCCTCCACGCATCCTCCACGCCGAGAACCCCCAGTACCCGGCCCTGGCCCGGGCCACGCGGGTCCAAGGTCCTGTCGAGCTGCTGATGACCATCGACGAGCGGGGCGTGCCGGTCCGCGTGGAGGTCCTGTCCGGACATCCCGCGTTCCACGCCGAGGCCGAGCGGGCCGCACGGTCCTGGCGCTTCGAGGCAGCCACCCAGGAGGGTCGGGCGGTGTCGGCGCGGTTCAGGCTGACCATCCTGTTCCGCCTCGCGTGACGCTGCGCCCCGTAACGTCTCGGTAACGGCCGCGCCGACCCCTGGAACGCCGATCCCGGCGGCCGCATCCTCTGCCTGTCACCCCAGGAGCACGCCATGAAGCCCCAGGCCGCCGCCGCCCTCGTCGCCGCCACCCTCGCCCTTGCCCTGCCTGGTGCTCCCACGGCCAGCCCTTCTCTAGTCCCGAATCCGGAGGGCGGGACCCTCGACCCGGGGCGGATCGTGGAGGCCTTCGCGAAACAGGGCATCCGCATCAACACCGCCGAGGCGGCCGGGATCCGGGCCAACGCCCAACTCGCGGTGGAGGAGGCGCGACGGTACGGCCTCGGCAATTCCAAGGTGGACTTCACCGCGATCGAGATCGCCCACGACCTCGGGCTCGACACCGGTGCCGGCTCGAACACGGTCAAGCACATCGTCGCGGCCATCGGCCACCTGGCCGGCATGGTGCCGCCGCACAGGCTTCCATTCCCTCCACCACGCCGGCCGGACCTGGAGTGGAGCCGGTACTTCGAGGAGACCACCCACCTCTGGAACCAGCCGGAATTCATGTCCCTCCTCAGGGAGAAGGGCTACCACCCGGTGAAGATCTCCTGGGAGGACATCGGCCGCCATCAGGGCAGTGCGTGGGGCGACCGGATCTCCGATGTCGGCATCTGGGTTCGGCGCGAGGAAAACCAGCCCGATTCCGCGCGCCTGGCACTGTCGGTTCGCAGGGACGGCAATTTCCGCGACAAGGTGCTGGTCGTGCCGGCCGACCGGATCAAGGTGCACCAGCACCTGCGCGGACGCACCGTCGAGAAGACCCTCCCCGAGCGGCTCCAGGAACTCGGCCTCTCAAGCCCATCCCGCGACCGCCACGTCATCGTCTCCAACCAGTTCGCGGTGGTGCCCGTGCCGGGCCGGCAGATGCGCGGGAACTGGGCCCCGGGGGTGCCGCCCCGGGCGGCCTTCAACTTCAGCATCTTCACCTACGGCAGCACGAACCTTGTCATCACCGACGTGATCGAGGGCAGCAGCGAAGCGGTCGTCGGTCCAGGCAGCCACCAGCTGCTCTACGCAGACATCGAAGGCCGCAAGGCACCCTTCACCGCAAGCCGCGCCGAGGATCGGAAGGACCTTCTGCGCCTGGAGCGCGAACTGAAGTCCCAGGGCATGGACGTGGACGTGCAGCGCTACTACCTCATCCAGGTCCCCCTCAAGCGGGGGGCGCGCGGCGTCCGCCTCGCCAACCTGGGCACGCCCCCGCTGGCTCGCGGCTTCGGGGAGGTCGCCCCCTCAGCGGTCGCCTCCGGCGGCCCGGTGCCCGCTCCGGCCGTGCCTGCGCCCCAGGTCCTGTCCAAGGACATGGCGGCCAAGGCCGCCCAGGAAACGGCCGGCCTGTCGAAGGTCGCCATCGGGCACGGCGACGATGAAGGGGCCTACTTCCCGGGTGACGGCTGGCGTGGCCAGCGGGCGGAGGAGCCGATCCGGGTCACGGTGGTCTACTTCGTGACTCCGGTCGGCAAGGTCACCCGACGGGACCTCGAAGGCTTCGCGCGGGCCTTCGGCGCCTGGGACAAGGAGGCCATCTGGGGCGGCAGCTTCGTCTCCAAGGAGAGCGGGATGTAGGCTCCGCACCCGCCGGGGCTCGTGGCATCCTACGGGTGGCGACGCCTGCCCGCCCCCATGCCCATCCACACCACCGCCTGTCCGCGCAACTGCTACAGCACCTGCGGCCTCCGCGTCGAGGTGGAGGACGGCCGTGTCCGCCGGGTCGAGCCGAATCCGGACAACCGGGCCACCGGCCAGGGGGTCTGCCTCAAGGGCCTCAGCTACGTCGAGCGGGCGCGCTCGCCCCACCGCATCACCCGGCCGCTCATCCGCCGGGACGGCGCGTTCGTTCCGCTCCCCTGGGACGAGGCCCTCGACCTCATGGCCGGGGCGTTCGACCGGATCCGCCGGGAATCCGGGCCCCAGGCGGTGTTCTACTATGCGGGGAGCGGCAGCAAGGGGCTCCTGAACGGCGTGGGGCTGTCCTTCTGGCGCCTCTTCGGCGGCTGCACCACCACCTACGGAGACCTATGCTGGCCCGCGGGCCTCGAGGCCACCCGGCTCACCCTGGGCGAGAACAAGCACAACGCGCCCTGGGACCTGGAGAACGCCCGCCTGGTGGTGCTCTGGGGCAAGAACGCCGCCGATACCAACGTCCACCAGATGGACCACCTCGCCCGCGCCCGGGCAAGGGGCGCCAAGGTGGTGGTGGTGGACCCGCGCCGCACCGAGAGCGCCGAGCGTGCGGACCTGCTGCTGCAGCCGGTCCCGGGCAGCGACGGCGCCCTAGCCCTCGGTCTGGCCCGGCTGCTGGTCGAGCGCGGCCAGGTCGATGAACCCTTCCTCCGTGACCACGTGCTGGGCTACGGGGCCTTCCGGACCATGGTCCAGGATTGGACGCTGGAGCGCACGGCGGCTGGCTGCGGCGTGCCTGCGGACCTCATCCAGCGCTTTGCCGACCTGCTCGGCGGCTGCCGGCCCTTCACCCTCTGCCCCGGCTTCGGCATGCAGCGCTACGGCAACAGCGGGCAGACCCTGCGGGCCCTGCTGGCGCTGCCGGTCATCTGCGGCCAGATCGGCCTGCCCGGCGGGGGATGGAGCTACGCCAACCTGCAGACCCAGGTGTTCGGCCCCCTCAAGGATCCCCTCGACTTCTATCCGCCGGAGCAGCCCGACGGGATCGTCCGGGTGGGGGTCAGCACCGCGCGTCTCGGCGCGGACATGCTGGCCCTGGACGATCCGCCCCTGCGCGCCGCCTGGGTCGAACGCGGCAACCCGGTTCCGCAGAATCCGGAGACGCCGAGGGTGATCGAAGCCTTCCGGAAGCTGGAATTCAGGGTCGTCGTGGAGGAATTCATGACCGACACCGCCCGCGAGGCGGACCTGGTGCTTCCCGCCAAGAACCTGTTCGAGCAGACCGACATCATCGGCGCCTACTGGCACGCCTACCTCCAGCTGCGCCCGCGGATCGTCGATCCGCCGCCGAACGTGAAGCCGGAAACCGAGGTCTACTGGCTGCTGGCGGAACGGTTGGGACTGGACCGCGCGGCCATGGAGGAGCGGCTGGTGCCGCCCGGGGGCGAGGAACGCTGGCTGGAGCGGCGCCTGGCGCCCTGGCCCGGGCTCAGCCTGGCGCGGCTGGCGGAGGGGCCGGTGGCGGCCCCGGGCAGCGAGGAGGTCGCCTTCGCCGACCGTCGCTTCCCGACCCCCAGCGGGCGGATCGAACTGTGGAGCGAGGAGGCGAGGACCCGCTGGAACCAGGATCCGCTGCCGCGCGCGGCCGAACCCCTGGAGTCCCCCGGCCGGTCCGGCAACGAGGCCTTTCCCCTGCGCCTGCTCACGCCCAACAGCCGGAACCGGATCCATTCCCAGTTCGGCTTCCTGGACCTGCTGCGGCCCCTCGAACCCGCGCCCCTGGCAACCCTCTCCCCCGCCGATGCCCGGGCGAGGGGACTCAACCACGGCGACCGGGTCCGCGTCTTCAACCATCGGGGCGAACTGCGCCTGGGCCTGTGCGTGGACCCGGGCCTGCGGCCGGGGGTCTGCTGCATCCCGAACGGGTTCTGGCTGGCCGAGGGCGCGGTGAACCTGCTCTCCGCCGGGCGGGAGACCGACATGGGTCACGGCGCGGCCTTCCACGAGACCTGCGTCCAGGTCGAGGCCGACCGGTGAAGGGCTTCCTGCTGGACCCGCTGCGCTGCACCGGCTGCGAGGCCTGCCGGGTGGCCTGCGCCATCGAGAACCGCCTGCCGATGGAACGGGCCTGGCGGACGGTGCACCACGCCAACCCCTGGCACCTGCAGGGGCATCCGTCCTTCCACCTGTCGATCGCCTGCAACCACTGCGCGCGCCCTGCCTGCATGGACGGCTGCCCGGCCTCGGCCTACGCCAGGGACCCCGGCACCGGCGCCGTCCTGCTCGATCCGGCCCGCTGCATCGGCTGCCGCTACTGCGCCTGGCAGTGTCCCTACGATGCGCCGGTCTTCGACGCCGGAGCCGGCGTCATGGGGAAGTGCACCTTCTGCGCCGACCGCCTGCGGGAGGGAAGGGCGCCGTCCTGTGCGACGGCCTGCCCCACCGGCGCCCTCGGGGTCGAGGAAGCAGCCGAGCCCCGCGCGGATCCGGACTTCCCCGGCCTGTACCCGGGCGGCCTCGGGCCTGCGCTCCGGATCGCCCAAGGCCCGCGCCCCGCGGCCCCCGCCCAGGCGGTGCCGCCGCTCGACGGGACTGCGCCGCGGCCGGCGGCTCCGTCCGGCCTGGGCGATGAATGGACGCTGTGGGTGTTCACCCTGCTCGGCCTGGGTCTGGTCGGACTCCACCTTGGCTGGACGCTGGGCGGGCCCCTGCGGGTTCCACCCTGGGGGTTCCTCGCGGTCGGCGTGCTGGCGGCAGGCCTGAGCACCGCCCACCTCGGCCGCCCGGAGCGGGCCTGGCGGGCCCTGGGCAACCTCCGGTCCTCCTGGTTGAGCCGGGAGATCCTCGGGTTCAGCCTCTTCCTGCCTGCGGCAGCCTGGGCCCAGTCGACCGGGGTCCGCGGGCCGGGCGCCTGGCTGGGCGCCGGGCTCGGCCTGCTGTTCCTGATCGCGGTGGACCGCCTCTACCAGGTCGCGGAACGCCGTCCCTGGTGGCGGATGCGGAGTGCCGAGGCGCTGCCGGCCGGCCTCCAGGTGGCGGCCCTGGTGGCCGGGTGGATCCCCGCCTACGCCCTGCTCGGCCTGGCGAGGTGCTGCCTGTTCCTGGTCGGCGACCGGCACCTCCCGCTGCCGGCGGCAGCGCGGCTGGCCGCCCTGTCGCTTCCCCTCGTGGCCGCTGCGGCCCCGCTTCCACCCTGGGCCGTCCTCGCCGGAATGCTGGCCGGGGAGGCCCTGGACCGCGCCGGATTCTATGCGCGCCTGCAGCCTCCGGGACCCTCCTCCCTGCTCGGCCCACCCGCGGTCATTTCCGGGTGCGGGGATCCAGCTTGAAGGTCGCCTCGATCCGGCCGGCGTAGCTGGCCCCACCTGAACTGTTCCGGTAGGTGACCGATCCCTTCACCATGAAGGGGGCCTCGCCGCGGCGCAGCTTCCACAGGGTGCTGGTGCCGAAGCGCAGGGTCGGCGCGGCGAAGTCGCCCTGACTGCGGCGGATGTCGGGAAAGGGGGAGAACCGGACCACCTGCGTCTCGTCATGGAGCCCGCGGACGTCGTGCACCGAGGCGTGGCCCTCGAATTCCAACTGGCCGGAGGGATACAGGTTCTGCCCTCGGAGTCCCGCGGTGAACCGGAATGGCCCGGCGGCCTTGATCCGCGACCCGTAGAACTGGGTTTCCTCGATGGCCTTCGGCCCGCGGACCTCGACCCGGTGGTTGAGCATCCCGGTGGGGGGGAACCGCGGATCCTGGGCGGGGGAGAAGGTGAAGGTGACCTGCCCCGAGGGTGATTCCAGCTCCTCGAGCCAGCCGTGGATGGCCACCTGGAAGGTCTCCGAACGGGTTTCAGGGCCCCTCGGGCCCCGCTGCCGGGTGTTGAGGCTGCCGTGGAGTTCCAGGACGCAGGCCACCGTGCGGACGAAGGCCGGAGGCTGGCTCAGCAGCAGGGCCGGGGCCGGAGGCAGCAGCGGGGGCATCCGCCCATTGTCGGATAGAATCCGTCCTTGCCATAGGCCTTGATTCCGCCCGAATCCTGCCGGAGCCCGCGTGCGCTACTCCCTGTCCAGCCTGCCCATCGAACTCGGCGAGGAAGCCGATGCTCCGGCCCTGATCCTCAGCCGGCGTCTCGGCGGCAGCGCAGCGGACTACCACGAGGCCGTCCTGGAACGGCTGAGCCTGGACGCGCGGCACAAGGGGGCGATCCGTTTCCTGGCCAGCCTCGGCTTCCGCTCGGATCGCGACCTGCGGGCCGCGGACCTGCCTCCCGGCTGCCGCCTGGACCCCGCTCCGGAGCCGGGAATCCTCGACGTGATCCGCGTCCCGCGCCCCCCGCGCGTGGTGGTCGTCGGCACCGGGCCGGCCGGGACCTTCTGTGCCCTCCGCCTGCTCGACTACGGGATCCGGCCCGTGCTGATCGAACGCGGGCCGACCATGAGCGAACGCGTTCCGGCCGTGAACGGCCTCTGGCAGGACGGCAGGCTGGACCCCGAGGCCAATGCCCAGTTCGGCGAAGGGGGCGCCGGGACCTTCAGCGACGGCAAGCTGACCACGCGCATCGGCCATCCGGCGACCCGCTACGTCATCGACACCTTCGTGCGGTTCGGCGCCGCGCCGCGAATTGCCTGGCTGGCCAAGCCGCATGTGGGCACCGATGTGATCCGCGGGTGCTCGGTGCGGATCCGCAAGGAGGCCGAGCGCCGCGGGGCGGAGTACCGCTGGAAGGCCCGGCTGGTGGATTTCCGGTGTGCGGCGGACGGGCGGATCCTCGCGGCGGTCCTCGCCGGCGGGGAGGAGCTGCCCTGCGATGCCCTGGTGCTGGCCACCGGCCACAGCGCCCGGGACACCTTCGGGATGCTCGAGGCGCGGGGCGTGGCGATGCGTCCCAAGCCCTTCGCTATGGGGGTGCGGGTGGAACATCCCCAGGACCTCATCGACCGGTCCCAGTACGGCCCCTCGAAGGGCCATCCGAGCCTGCCCCCGGCCGACTACAAGCTCACCTGCAACTTCGGCGTGTCCCGCGCCGCCTACAGCTTCTGCATGTGTCCCGGAGGCGAGGTGATCCAGTGCGCCTCGGAGCCGGGGGGCGTGGTGGTGAACGGGATGAGCAGCGCCGCCCGGGCGTCCGGCTTCGCCAACAGCGGCCTGGTGGCCAAGGTGGGGCCGGAGGATTTCGGCGGGGCCGGCATCCTCGCGGGGATGCACTTCCAGCGGCGCTGGGAGCAGGCCGCCTTCCGGGCCGCCGGAAGCACCTACGGGGCTCCCGCCATGGGCGTCCAGGATTTCCTCCAGGCCCGGCCGAGCGGCCGCCTCCCGCCGACCAGCTTCCGGCCCTTCGCAGTTCCGGCGGACCTCCGGACCTGCCTCCCCGGCGTGGTCGTGGAGCAGCTCCAGGGCGCCCTCCCGGTCTTCGACCGCAAGCTCCGCGGCTTCACCAGCCGCGAGGCGATCCTCCTGGGAATCGAAAGCCGGACCAGCAGCCCGGTGCAGGTGCTCCGGGGCGAGGACGGGGAATCCCCCACCCATCCGGGCCTGTTCCCGTGCGGGGAGGGTGCCGGGTTTGCCGGCGGCATCACCAGCGCAGCCGTGGATGGGCTCCGGGTCGCGGAGTGGATCGCCCGCCGGGCGGGGGCGCCGGGGCACCCGGCCTTCACCCAGCCGGCGAAGGCCGGAGGGGGGCCGGGAGAGGACTGACCGCGGGCCCTCCTGGACAGCCGGGAGGAAGGGATCTAGCGTGGGGGTCCCACCCTCGAATGCGAGGCCGCCCATGTTCGAGTCCGCCGAGCTAGGCCACCGGGTCCCGAAGGAGGCCTTCGACGAGGAGGTGCCCGCCCTCCGCGAAGCCCTGCTGGATGCCCAGTACGACCTCGTCGCGGCGAAGGCCTTCCCGGTGGTCATCCTGGTCGCCGGCGTCGATGGGGCCGGCAAGAGCGCCGTGGTCGCGACCCTCAACGAATGGATGGACCCGCGCCACGTCCAGACCCACGGCTTCGACGACCCCACCGACGAGGAGCGCCAGAGGCCGTTCATGTGGCGCTACTGGCGCGCGCTCCCGCCGAAGGGGAGGATCGGGATCTTCGACGGCAGCTGGTACAGCTGGCCGATCCTCGAGGCGGGCATGGGCCGGATCGACACCGAGCGGCTCGACCAGGACATGCAGCTGGTCAAGCGCTTCGAGCAGATGCTCACGGAGGAGGGTGCGCTGGTCCTGAAGTTCTGGATGCACCTCTCCAGGGATGTGCAGAAGAAGCGCCTGAAGAAGCTCGAGGCCGACCCGGCCACCCGCTGGCGGGTGACCGACCGGGACTGGAAGCACTTCAAGCGCTACGACGACTTCCGGGCGGCTTCCGAACGGGCCCTCCGGCTCACCAGCACCGCGTCCGCGCCCTGGCTGGTGGTCGAAGCCACCGATCCGCGCTACCAGAAGCTGAGCGTCGGCAGGCTGGTGCTCGACCGGCTCCGGACCCGGCTCGCGCAGGGCGCCCCGCCGTCGGTTCCGGTGAAGGCGCCGCCCTCGGTGCGCCCGATCGACGAGCTGAACCTGGTCCGCGCCCTGGACCTGACGCAGAGGCTGGAGCGCACCGACTACGAGCGGCAGCTCGCGGAGCTGCAGGGCAGGCTGGCCCTGCTCACGCGCGAGCGCGGCTTCCGGAAGAGGGGCGCGGTGCTGGTCTTCGAAGGCAGCGACGCGGCGGGGAAGGGGGGGAGCATCCGGCGGATTACCCAGGCCATCGACGCGCGGATCTTCCAGATCATCCCGATTGCCGCCCCCACGGAGGAGGAGCGCGCCCAACCCTACCTGTGGCGGTTCTGGCGGCACCTGCCCAGGCGGGGGCACCTGGCGATCTTCGACCGCTCCTGGTACGGCCGCGTGCTGGTGGAGCGCGTGGAGGGGTACTGCTCCGAGGCGGACTGGATGCGCGCCTACGGCGAGATCAACGACTTCGAGTCGCAGGTGTCCCGGAGCGGGGCGGTGGTTGCCAAGTTCTGGCTCGCGATCTCCAAGGCCGAGCAGCTCCGCCGCTTCAAGGCGCGGGAGGCGACCGCCTTCAAGCGGTTCAAGATCACCGAGGAGGACTACCGGAACCGCAGGAAGTGGAACGCCTACGAGGCCGCCGTCTGCGACATGCTGGACCGCACCAGCACGGAGATCGCGCCCTGGACGCTGGTGGAGAGCGAGGACAAGCTGTTCGGCCGGATCAGGATCCTGCGAACCCTCTGCGACCGGATCGAGGCCGCGTTGTAGGATGGCGGATGGCCCCGAATCCGGTCATCCCCTGGTTGGTTCTCGGCATTCCTGTCGCCTTCGTGGTGGTGGCGGTCGGCACCTTCATCGTCCGCTGGTCGCGGCTCCGGAAGGGCACGGGGCAGGATCCTGAGGCCCTGCTCCTGGGGGCGGTGTCCACCAGCCTCCGCGAGCGCGGGGAGCTGGCCGCCTCGCTGGGCGACCTGCGCACCCTCCACGAGCGCATCCTCGAGGCCCTCCCCTTCGGCCTGCTGTGGGTGGACGCGAGGCAGCGGATCGCGGGCCTCAACGCGGAGGGGCGGAGGCTCCTGAAGGTCAATCCCGGCGTGGTCGGCCTGGAGGCCGGGTTCGTCCTCGAGCCCTTCCCCTGGCTGCTGGACAGCTTCGAGCGGGCCGCCGGCCCGGCCGGCTGGCGCTGTTCCGGGGGCGGGCGCCGCTGGCGCCGGCGGCGCATCGAGGTGCCCGACAAGATGGGCGCCCTGGTGGAATTCGAGGACATCACCGAGGCCGAGAACGAGGAACAGCGCAGGCAGCTGCGCGAGCGCTTCGCCGAACTGGGCGAGATGACCGCCGGCGTGGCCCACCAGATGAAGAACGGGCTGGCCGTCCTGAAGGGGCACGCCCAGCTGCTGCGGCGGGAGGGGCACCCGGAGACGGGACAGGTGCTGTTCGAGGAGGCCGTGGCGCTCGAAGGGGTGGTCCAGGGATTCCTGCAGTGGGCCCGCCCGCTGGATCCCCAGGTCCGCGCGCTGGACCTGAGGGAGGTGGCCTCTGCGGTGCTTGAGGAGATGCGGAAGCGGCCGGCGGCCCGCGGCCTGCTTCTGGACCTGTCGGGGGAGGGAGGGGCCGAGGGGGATCCGCTCCTGCTGCACCAGGCCCTCCTGAACCTCGTGGAGAACGCCTGCCAGGCATCCGCCCCTGGCGGCCGCGTCGAGGTGCGCCTGGAGGAGCGCCGGGTCCAGGTCCTGGACCGCGGGCCCGGGATTCCTCCGGACCGCGTGCAGCGGGTGTTCCGGCCCTTCGAGAGCGGTCGGCCGGACGGCACCGGGCTCGGCCTTCCGCTGGCCCTCAAGTGGGCCAACGCCCAAGGTGCCGACCTGAGCCTCCAGCCGCGGGAGGGGGGCGGCACCTGCGCCGATCTCCGCTGGCAGCGATGAGCGCAGAATAGCCCCCATGCGCCTCGCCCTCCTGCAGCTCAACGCCCGTCTCGGGGACCCGGAATCCAATGGACGCGCCCTCGAAACGGCCTACCGCCAGGCCGTCGCCGAGGGTGCAGAACTGGTGCTGACACCGGAACTGGCGGTGCCCGGGTACCTGGCGGAGGACCGTCTGTGGGAGCCTGGACTCTGGAGGCGCGTTGAGGTTGAGAACCTCCGGCTGGCGAGCCTCTCCGGGGCGGTGCCGCTGGTGTTCGGAACCCACGCTCCGGCGCCCTCCCGGCGGCTCTACAACGAACTGTGGTGGTGCCAGGACGGGGAGCGGCGCGCGGTGGTCCGGAAGCGCGTCCTGCCGGCCTACGATGTGTTCGACGAGGGGCGCTACTTCGAGCCCGACCCCGGTCCGCAGCCGCTGGTGTCCTTCCGTGGAGCGCGCATCGGCCTCTCCATCTGCGAGGACCTCTGGGTCGACGGCAGCCTCACCGGTGGACGCTTCCGCTACGCTGTCGACCCGATTGGAGACCTGGCCTCGGCGGGCGCGACCCTCCTGCTGAATGCCAGCGCCAGTCCCGGCCACCTGGGCAGCTACCTGCCGCCGGGCCGTTCGGCGGCCTGGGCGACACCCTCCAAGGCCGCCCAGCGCCGCCGCCTCCTCCAGGGCCTGGCCTCCCGGCACGGCCTGCCGGTCGTCTACGCCAGCCGGGTCGGGGCCGAAAGCTGGCTGCTGTTCGACGGCGGCTCCGGCCTGGCCCAGCCCGGAGGAGGCTGGCAGGGGGCCGCCCCCTTCCATGAGGGGGTGGTCTGGGTGGACACCGAGGCACCCGGCCAGGGCTGGCCGGAGGCACCGTCGGAAAGCAGCTACCTGCACGCGGCCCTGGCTTCGGGCCTGCGCGACAACCTCGCCAAGCAGGGGCTTGAGGCGGTGGTGGTCGGGCTCTCGGGAGGCATCGACAGTGCGGTCGTCGCGGCCCTGGCATCGGAAGTCCTCGGCCCCGGCCGGGTGCTCGGGGTGGCCCTGCCGACCCGCTACACCAGCGCCGAAAGCCTGGGCCTCGCCCAGGAGCAGGCGCACCACCTCGGCTTGCACACCCTGTGCCTGGACGCGGAGGCGCCCTTCGAGGGCGCGGTGTCCAGCCTCACTTCCGCCTGGCCCGGCCGCCGTTTCGGGCTGACCGACGAGAACCTGCAGAGCCGCGCCCGGGGCATGCTCCTCATGGCGCTGACCAGCGAACCGGCGGTCCACGAACGGCTCGGGAGTTCCCGGGTGGCGGTGCTCAACACCGGCAACAAGAGCGAAGCCGCCACCGGCTACTTTACCCTCTACGGCGACGGAATCGGGGCCTTCGGCCTGCTCGGCGACTGCCTGAAGGGGCGGGTCTTCGCCCTCGCCCGGGAACTCGGGGACGCCATCCCTGCGGGCGTCCTGAACCGCAAGCCCACCGCCGAACTAGCGCCGGGCCAGACCGATGAGGCGAGCCTCGCTCCCTACCCCCAGCTCGACGCGATCCTCGGCACCCTGCTGGAGGCCCAGGTGGCCGAGGAGGAGGTTTCCGACCGGCTGGCGGACATCCTGGACGGGGCCGAACTCGCCGGGGCCCGGGAGCACCTCCCGAGGATCCTGCGCCTGCTGCGGGGCACGGAGTTCAAGCGCCGCCAGCTGCCCTTCAACCTGAAGGTGAGCCCCAAGGCCTTCGGCCACGGGCGCCGGATCCCACTGACTTCCAGGTAGCCGGACGGCTGGCCAGCGCGCACCCCCCGGGGCTATCCTGGAGGGGCCGCCGGCGTGGCGAAATGGCAGACGCGGCAGACTCAAAATCTGCTTACGGCAACGTAGTGGGGGTTCGAGTCCCTTCGCCGGCACCAATTCGGACGGGTCGAAGGGGCTCGAAGTCGCGCTGCGGCGAAGGTAGTCTGGCGGGATGACGAAGGACGACCCTCAGCAGATCCTCAGGCAGGTCGAATCGGCCCTCCGCGATGCGGAAGGCTGGGCGAACCAGTGCCTCGCCACGCCCCAGCGGGAACGCGGCGTGGATCGCGAAGTAATGGCATTGGCTATTCACGAAGCACTGGCCACGATCCGCAAGGCGCGGTCCTGACCGTTCGGTGTTGAACCACGGGCTTGAGCAGGGCCCCCTTTCCACCCACGATGGACCTTTGTTTCGGGGATGGGTGGATGAGCGAATGGCAGTGGAAACCGCGCTACGAACTGGGCATCCCCTTCATCGATGAACAGCACAAGCGGATCTTCTTCCTGCTCAACCAGCTCCAGCAGGCCACCACCGAGGGAAGGGCGAGGGCCGAGGTCAAGGCCCTGCTGGAGGGGCTGATGCGGCAGACCGGCGAGCACTTCCACACCGAGGAGACGCTGATGCTGCAGATGGGGTACGAGAACCTCGAGGCCCACCGGATGCAGCACGCCGGTTTGATGGACGGCCTCTACGGCCTGGAGGCCCGCTTCCGCGATGGCGACACCTCCATGGCGCTGCTGGTGACCACCTACCTGGGCAGCTGGCTGCGCCACCACATCCAGGAGGGGGACCGGGCCTACGCCGACGTCCTCGCCCGCCGGGAGGCCTGACCGGCCGGTGTTCAGAACTTCAGGTTGGCGAGGTGCTGTTCGCTGGTGATGGGTTGGTTCGGCTCGTCGTGGATGATCTTGCCATCGCGCAGCTTCACGATGCGGTGGGCGTGGCGGGCGATGTCCTCTTCGTGGGTGACCAGGATGATGGTGTTGCCCTTCTGGTACAGCTCCTCGAAGAGCGCCATGATCTCGACGCTGGTCTTGGTGTCCAGGGCGCCGGTGGGCTCGTCGGCGAGCAGGATCGAGGGGTGGTTCACCAGGGCGCGGGCGATGGCGACGCGCTGCCGCTGGCCGCCGGAGAGCTGGTTGGGCATGTGGTCGGCCCGCGGGGCGAGGCCGACGTTCTCGAGGGCCTGGAGGGCCAGGGCGTGGCGTTCGTGCGGCGTCTTGCCGGCGTAGATCAGGGGCAGTTCGACATTCTGCAGGGCGGTGGTGCGAGCCAGCAGGTTGAAGGTCTGGAACACGAAGCCGATCTCCTCGTTCCGGATCTGGGCGAGGTCGTCGTCGGACATGCTGGAGACCAGCTTGTTGTTCAGCTCGTAGGTTCCGGATGTGGGCGAGTCGAGGCAGCCGATCACGTTCATCATGGTCGACTTGCCCGACCCCGAAGGACCCATGATGGCCACGTACTCGCCACGCTGGATGTCCATGTCCACGCCGTCCAGGGCCCGGACCTCCATGTCTCCCATGATGTAGATCTTGGTGACTTCCCGCAGTCGGATGAGTGGTGCGTCGGTCATCGTGGCCCCTGTTCCCTCGTAACATGATGCGCCAAGGCCCCGGAGGGTTGACCCTTGATTTTCGCAGCGGGGCCCGGGCCGTTTAGGCGGGGGTCCGGTACACTGGCTCCTTTGGGGAAAGATTCCCTGGAATTCAGGAATTCCAACCCGGGAACCCTGGCTGGAGGAGTTGGGATATGGGTCCAATCTTGGTCGCGCTGGCCCGCATGGTGCTGCGCCTGCGCTACCAGGTGACCCTGGAAGGCCTGGAGGAGGTGGCGGCCAGGGGCCGGCGCGGCATCCTGTTCCTCCCCAACCACCCGGCCCTGATCGATCCCGCAATCCTGCTGACGGTGCTGCACGGCGCCTTCCAGCCCCGGAGCGTCGCCGACCGGGACCAGATCGCCGCGCCGGGGATACGGGTCCTGGCCGCCCTGCTCGGCGCCCGGGCGCTGCCGGACCCGGCCAAATACGGGGAGGCCTCCCGGGCAGAAATCGAGAAGGTGCTGCGAACCTGCGCGGAAGGGCTGGAATCGGGCGAGAACCTCCTGTTCTACCCGGGCGGGCGCCTGATGCGCAGCCGGGTCGAGGATCTCGGCGGGAACAGCGGACTCCAGACGATCCTCCAGGCCGCCGCCGGGGCCCGAATCGTAGGGGTCCGGACCACGGGACTCTGGGGCAGCAGCTTCAGCCGTGCCGACGGGGCCCAGCCCCAGCTCGGAAGCTGCCTGGCCCGTGGCCTGAGGACGCTGCTGGGCAACCTCCTGGTCTTCGCGCCCCGGCGGCGGGTCCGGATCACGTTCGTGGAACTCTCCGACCTGCCCCTCATCGAGGGCCGGCAGGCCGTGAACCGCTGCCTGGAGGCGTTCTACAACCGGGAGGCCCCGGCCAACACCTACGTGCCCCGGTTCTTCTGGGAACGGGGACGGACGCGGACCTGTCCGGAACCCGCGCAGGCCGAAGGCCTGGGGGACGCGAGCCGGGTTCCCGAAGGCATCCGGAAGGCTGTCCATTCCCGGCTGCACCGTCTTTCGGGCCTGGAGACCATCACCGACGGCCAGGTCCTCTCCCGGGACCTGGGCCTCGACAGCCTGCAGCGGCTGGAACTGATGGTCTGGCTCGAAGGCGAGTTCGGCTGCACCTGCGCCGATCCCGATGCCCTGCAGACGGTCGGCGATGTCCTGCTGACCGCCGCCGGCCAGGGCGGCGCCGGCGCCAGGGCTGCGGCGAAGCCGGTGCCGCGCACCTGGCTGGAGCACACCGTCGACCTCCCGCCTGGCATTCCCGACAGCCCGACCTTGACCGGGGCCTTCCTGCTCCAGGCCGCCCGCGATCCGCACCGGGCGGTGCTCGCCGATGCCACCAGCGGGGTCAAGACCTACCGCGACGTGGTCACCGCCATCTTCGTGCTCGCACCGGTCCTTCGCCGCCTGCCCGGCCCCTACGTCGGCATCATGCTGCCGGCCACCGTGGGCGGGGCGATCCTCTTCCTGGCGGCACTCTTCGCCGGCAAGACCCCGGTGATGGTGAACTGGACCGTCGGGCCGCGCAGCATGGCCCACTGCCTGGACCTGCTCCAGGTCCGCCACGTCCTGACCGCCGGGCCCCTCCTGGCACGGCTCGAGGCCCAGGGGATGAACCTGGAGGGCCTGCGCGACCGGTTCATCCTGCTCGACGAACTCGGCCCCCGGATCTCCACCTTCCGGAAACTGGTCGCCTTGGCCCGAAGCCACCTGGGTTGGGGCGCCCTGCGCCGGGCGCCGGTGCCGGACACGGCGGTGGTCCTGTTCACCAGCGGCTCCGAGAACCTGCCGAAGGCGGTTCCCCTCTCCCACGCCAACCTGCTTGGCAACCTCCGCGACATCACCGCCGCCATCCGCTTCACCGAGGACGACCGGATGATGGGCTTCCTGCCCCCGTTCCACAGCTTTGGCCTCACCTGCACGGTGCTGCTGCCGATGCTGGCCGGGCTGCGGGTGGCCTTCCACCCGAATCCCACCGAGGCCCGGGCCCTGGCCCGGACCATCGATTCCCACGGCTGCAGCCTGCTGGTGGGCACCCCCACCTTCCTGCACGCCATCGTCCGGGTCGCCGCCGACGCCCAGCTCCGCACCCTGCGCCTCTGCGTCACCGGCGCCGAGAAGTGCCCCGAGCCGCTCTACGAAGCGCTGGCGCGGCGCTGGCCGGACATGGTGGTGGTGGAGGGCTACGGCATCACCGAATGCTCCCCGGTGGTGAGCGTGAACCGGGTCGAGGCTCCGCAGCGCTGCACCATCGGCAAGGTTCTGCCCTCCCTGGAGTACGCCCTGGTGGACCAGGAGGGCAGGGCGCGGGTGGCGCGCGGCCAGGAAGGCATGCTGCTGGTCCGCGGCCCGAGCGTCTTTTCCGGGTACTTGAACCACCAGGGGCCATCGCCCTTCCATGCCTTCGAGGGCAGGTCCTGGTACCGGACCGGCGACCTGGTGCGGGAGGCCGAGGATGGAACCCTCACCTTCGCCGGGCGGCTGAAGCGCTTCGTCAAGCTCGGCGGGGAGATGGTGAGCCTTCCGGCCATCGAGGAGGCCCTCAACAACCACTACGTCCACGAGGACGACAGCGAGCCGGTGCTGGCGGTGGAAGCCACCCCCCAGGACACCAACCCCGAGGTGGTGCTGTTCACCGTGGCGGGCATCAGCCGGGACGAGGCCAACGCCACACTGAGGGCAGCCGGACTCAGCTCCATCCACAACATCCGGATCGTCAAGCGGCTGGAGTCGATCCCCCTGCTCGGCACCGGCAAGACCGACTACCGGGCCCTCAAGGAGAGTCTGGCCAGCAGCGCCTCCTGATCCGGTTCAGCCGGGCACCTCGACCAGCACCGCCTGGCCCAGGCCGCCGCCGATGCCCAGGGTGGCCACACCTAGCCCCCCGCCCCGGCGACGCAGGAGATGGATCAGGGTGACCAGGATGCGGGCCCCGGAGGCGCCGATCGGGTGGCCGCGGCTGATGCCCCCGCCGGCGACGTTCAGGCGGTCCAGCGGAAGGCCCAGCTGGTGGACGCAGACCAGCACCTGGGCCGCAAAGGCCTCGTTCAGCTCCCAGAGGTCCACATCGGCGACCCCCAGCCCGTGGCGGTCCAGCAGCCTGCGCACGGCTGGAACCGGGGACTCCCCCATGTCCAGCGGGTCCACTCCCGCTTCGGACCAGCCCAGGATCCGCGCCAGAGGCTTCGCATCCAGGGCCTGGTCCGGGCGCGCCACGAGCAGGGCCGCGGCACCGTCCGCAAGGGCGGATGCATTCCCCGCAGTGACCTGCCCGTCGGGCAGGAACACCGGCTTCAGGAGGGCCAGGTCCTCCGGGGTGCAGTCGGGCCGCACGCACTCGTCGGCCTCCAGGCCTGCCACCGGCGCGAACTCCGCCGAAAGATCGGTGGCCTCGGCCCGACGGTGGCTCCGCAGGGCATAGGCATCGGCCTCCGCACGGCCGACACCTCGTTTCGAGGCAAGGCGCTCGATGGTCTCCCCCATCAGGAGGCCGGTGATCGGGCAGCGGAGCCCGTCCAGGTGCATCACGTCCGGTGCCTGCCGGTGGCCGGTGCGGAAGCCCCACCGCAGGCCCGGAAGCAGGTGCGGGGTGTCGCTCATGGCTTCGCTGCCGCCCACCAGGACCGGTCCTTCCTCGCCATCCTCGAGGCAGAGGCAGCCGAAGCGGAGGGCCTGCAGGCTTGACCCGCAGGCCATGTTCAGGGTCGTGGCCAGCGTGGCGGCCGGGAGCCCGGCCCGCAGCGCGATGGTCCGGGCCGGGTTCATGCCGCTGGTGTGGTTCCGGGCGAGCCCCCAGAGGATCCTGCCGGGGCGGGGCAGGGCCGGGTCGGAGAGGAGGTCCTGGACCACACTCGCGCCGAGGCCGACCGCGCCCCGTCCGCGCAGGCTGCCGCCATAGCGGCCCTGGGGCAGACGCCGGGCGGCGAGGACCTGCCATTCCTGGTTCACAGTGAAGGGCCGGTGCGGGGCTCGTCGGGGGTGGGCTCGCGGGGCCCGAGCACCACGTCCGGGGGGAACCACCCGTCGAGGACCGCGAGGTGCCGGGCCACGGCCTCCCGCGTCCAGAAGGAGAGCCGGGACAGGAATCCGTGATCCGTGGTCGCGTCGGGGACGCCCCAGGCGGTCAGGCCGACCTTGTCGGCGAGGTACAGGGCCCTCGGCATGTGGAAGTCCGAGGTCACCAGCACCGCCCGCTCCAGCCCGAAGACCGTGCGGGCGCGCTTGAGGCTCGCGTAGGTCCTGCGGCCCGCGAAGTCGGCCACGATGCGTCCCGCGGGCACGCCCTGGCGGAGCAGCCAGCGCCGCATGGCGAGGGGCTCGTTGTACTGGGGGGTGCGGTTGTCGCCGGAAACCAGGAACCAGGTCACCTTCCCGGCCTTCCACAGCTTCAGCGCCGTCTCCAGGCGGCCCTCGAGGACCGTGGTGGGTTCCCCGTCCGAGAAGACGCCCGCGCCGAGGATCAGGCACGGCGCCCCGAAGACCGGTGCCGCCTCGGCCGGCACGATGCGGGCGCGGGAATAGCGCGGGAACCTCCCCAGCATCCAGAGCAGATCCCCTGTGAGGGCCAAGGCCAGGAGAAATCCTGCCCACCGCCAAGGGTGGCGCCGGAATCCCATGGAGGCGGCAGGCAGCATGCTGAGTTAGCATAGACCTTCCGCCCAGGCGGGACTTTGACGAGCGGCACTTGATGAACCCAGCGACGACCTCTCCCACCGGCTCCTCCCCCAGGAAGCCCCGCTCCTTCAGGCTTCCCGCGGCGCGGTTCGCGACCTGGGCCCTGATCGGGTCGGCCGCCACGCTCGGCTGCTACCGGGCGACCGGCATCCAGCGGCCCCCGGCGCTCGCCTCGGAGATCCCTGCGGTGGGCGGCGACCGGGTCCATGGCCTCAAGGCTCAGGCCGGACCGGGCGACTACTTTCTCGGCAACGACTACGTCGAACTGGCTGTGGACGGGAGCATCCTCGGCGAGCGCGACGCCCTCGGCGGGGCGACCGCCGGCGGCAGCATCGTCGATGTCGGCTACGTCGGCCTGGACACGAGCTTCCACCGGGTGTCCGTTCCCTCGGACATGCTGGAGCGCCTGACGCCGGTGGCGAACCAGGACCCCGACCTGCCCCTGGTCTTCGACCAGTACCGGCCGATCAACGAATCCGGGGAATCCCGCATCGAGATGACCGGGGCCGTCCACGACCGCCTGCACAAGCTGGCCGGGGCCACCTGGGACGCCCAGGGCCTGGTCCGGGGCGTCGTCGTCAAGCACGTGGTGAAGCTCGGGAAGAACGACCGGTTCTTCACCCTCACGACCACCCTCTCCAACCAGTCGGGCGCGACGCTGCCGCTGCGGAACATCGCGGACTTCCTCCAGCAGCAGGGAGGCGGCTTCCGGGTCGTCGTGCCCGCGGTCCAGGACCTCAACGGCGCTGCGGTGTCCGGGTGGGGCGTGGAGATCCCCGCCCCGGGCGCCAACTGGGCCGCTCCCCTGGACAGCGCCGTGCGTTCCCACCTGGTGGCGCTGGTCGGGTCCGAGCCCGGGGCCGATTCGCTCGATTCGCACGTCGCCATGGGACTGCTGCCGGTCGACTCGGACCAGATGGCGGTCTCCGCGGACCCGCAGGCCTCCTTGACCGAGTACCGGCCGAAATTCGCGTCCAGGATGGCCGCCGGGAGCCTCCCCGCGGCTTCCCTGGCGAACGGGCAGAGCCTCTCCTACCAGCGCAGGCTCTACGTCACCGGCGGGACCACCCTCGGATCCAACCAGCCGAACCAGACCGTCGGGATCGTCAACACGCTGGAATACGAGCGCTCCATCCTGCGCGCCTGGGACTATGGCGTGGTCACCTTCAACACCTTCGGCACCGCCGCCCGGAGCGGCCCGGTCCCGGTCGAGATCCGGTGGGAGCGGGACCTCGGTGGCGGCGCCTGGCAGCTGGAGCGCACCGACTGGATGGAGCCCCAGGAACTCCAGACCCTGTCGCTGGTCGGAAGCAGCAGCATGGCGGCCATCCTTCGCACAGGCACCTACCGGATCCAGGTCCGCAACCGCGACCGCGCCCTGGTCATGGACCGGTTCACCGATGTGCTCAGCACCGAGCGGCCCCACCTCCAGGCCCCGCTCCTGGTCGCCAAGGACAAGAACTTCTTCATTTCCGAATCCCTCGCCCCGGAGCGCGACCTGGTGGTCAGCGAAGGCGGCAGCGTCAAGTCGGTGCTGTTCACCCAGCACTTCCTCTCCGCGCGCGAGCGGGACGGGGAGGACGGCATGTTCCAGCCCCTGCGCTTCACGGTGGCGGGGACCGGCGGGACCACCCACCCGGACATCCGGCGGATCCGCTCCCTCGGCGGACAGTACGATCCCTACGAGAAGGGGAAGGCGGTCGCCGGGATCAACCAGGGCGCCTACCAGTTCACGGCGGGCAACTCCCTCTTCGGTGTCGGACTCTCCACCGGCACCCCGGCGGTCTGCTTCCTTCCCAACGGCTCCTACGAGGTGCTGGCCACGCGCGGGCCCCTGAGCCGGCTGGAACGCACCTCGATCCTCGCCTACAACGGCCAGCCGCAGACCTCCCACCCCCACATCGTCTTCCCCTCCCCGCTTCCTGCCGGATGGACCTCCTTCGACCTTCCGGGCCCCTCCCAGGCCACGACCGGCGGCTACCTTCCGGGCGAGCGCCTGGCTTCGGCCCTCGCAGAGGGGGTCCAGGTCGTCGGCGCGGCCGAGATGGACCTGCACGGCGACGTCGACGGCCAGTACAACGACTTCCGCATGGAGTTCAGCACGGCCCTGAACACGGATGCCCAGCGCACGGCGATCCTGAATGACCCCTACGTGGTCGGCGGGCGGGCCTCGACCCTGGTGGACAGCGGCCAGAAGGCCTGGGGGACCGCGACGTCCCTCTGGGTCCCGGCCGCTTCGGCCGAGCGGAGCCGCGGGGCCCGGTCCTCGAAGTCCTGGAGCCTGGCCGACTTCATCGCCCAGGCGCAGGGGAAGTACACGATCGTCCATCGGCCAAGGGGCCCCCAGGGACTGTTCACGCTGCGCGGGTTCGACCCGGCGGTTCCCCTGGGGACCGGCGTGAATGCCTGGTGGATCCAGGCCGGCCCGCTTTCCCTCGGCGCCACCCAGGGCGGGTTTGACGCCCTGGAACTGCTTCGCGCGGAGGGCTTCGATCCTGCCTCCCCCGACGAATGGTTCACCGAGTTCAAGGCGGTGCGCCGGGACTGGTTCGCCCTGCTGAACCAGCAGCAGCCGACCGCCTTCACCAAGGGACTCGGGCTCTCGGCGGCGCGGTTCAGCCTGGACACGCCGGTCGGTCTGGCCCGAACCTACCTCAAGATCGGAAGCGCCAGCCTGTCCCAGTCCAGCCTCGGGGAGGTGCTGAACGTCCTCAAGGCCGGTGCGGCCGTGGCCTCGACCGGGCCGCTGCTGGACGTCACCTGCTCGGGCATCGGACCCGGGGGCCTGGTGTCGGCCAGCGGAACGGCCAGCCTGTCCATCAACGTGTATGCCTCCGACTGGATGCCTGTGGAGCAGGTCCGGATCGTCGTCAACGGACAGGTGGTGCAGACGCTCGACCCGTCGACCTTTGCCGGAGGGTCGGACTGGCGGCAGAAGTCCGCGACCGTGGCCGTCCCTCTTCCCGCGAGGGACTGCTGGATCGTGGTGGAGGCGGGCGTTCCGCTCACCACCACCGGCATCTACCGCGCAGGCAGCCCCTGGAACCTGGCCCAGAAGGGCATCTACCCCTGCGCACTGACGAACCCGATCTTCGTCGACGTGAACGGGGGAGGCTACACGCCCCCCGGGCTCTGAACCATGCCTGCCGACTGGCTGCCGGAGCGGCTTCCCGAGGACCTGGAAGCCGAACGCTCGCTGCTCGCCACCTGCTGCGCCCCCGGGGCGGAGTCGCTGGCGGTGGAGGTGGCCGGCCTGCTCGAGGCCGACGACTTCGTCCACCCGGCCCACCGCGCGGTGTTCGTGGCCCTCCGGTCCCTGCTCGACCAGCAGCTCGAGGTCAACGCCCTCACCCTGAAGGACGCGCTCGACCAGGACGGCACCCTCGCCAAGGTCGGAGGATTCGGGGGCCTGACCGAACTCCTCAGCGCCGAGGAGGTGGGGCGTCCCCAGGTGCTGGCCGACCTGGTCCGGCGCAAGAGCCGCCACCGCGCGCTCGTCCGGCTCGGCTCCCAGCTGGTGCGCCAGGCGGCTGAGGAGGAGGCGCCCCCGGATGCCCTCATCGAGGCCGCCGCCCAGGACCTGTTCCTGCTGGCCCAGGGGGACCGGAAGAAGAAGGGCCTGGACCACATCGCCCAGGTCGCCCAGGAGTCCATGGTCCGGCTCCTGGCGCGGCTGGACGGCCAGGGCTCGACGGGACTGAAGGTCGGGTTCTCGCGCCTGGACGCCCTCACCCAGGGGTTCCAGCCTGGCAATCTGGTGGTGCTCGCCGCGCGGCCCGGCATTGGCAAGACCGCCCTGGCGCTCAACTGGCTGCTGCGGTCCGCCCTTCACCAGCGTTCCTTCGGCGCGCTGTTCTCCCTGGAGATGAGCTCGGAGGAGGTCTTCAACCGCCTGCTCTCGGCCCAGGCCCGGGTGAACATGAAGGCGGTGCAGGCCGGCGCCTTCGACGCCGCGGTGGAAGCCCGCCTGCTCGGCGCCCGGGACGAGCTCCTGCAGCTCCCGATCTTCATCAACGACCAGGCCTCGATCACGGTGCGCGACATCCAGGCCATGGTGGACCGCCACCTCGCCCAGTCGAACCAGCGCATCGACCTGCTGATCGTCGACTACCTGCAGCTGATGAGCAGCCCGGACAGCAGCCGGGCCGCCAAGCAGAACGAGGCCACCCGGATCGGCGAGATCAGCCGCGGCCTGAAGCTGCTGGCCAAGGACCGGGGCATTCCCGTGGTCGTGCTGTCCCAGCTCAACCGCGAAGTGGAGCACCGGCAGGGCGGACGGCCGCAGCTGAGCGACCTCCGCGACTCCGGTGCGATCGAGCAGGACGCCGACATGGTGATGTTCATCCACCGGCGGATGGCCCCGGTCCAGGAGGGACAGGAGCCCGACCGCACCGCCGAACTGATCGTCGCCAAGCACCGCAACGGACCGACCGGCATCATCCCGCTCTTCTTCGAGGGCGAGTACGCCACCTACCGCGAACTCGAGCGGGACACAGGCTGAGCCCGGAAACGCATTTACCACGAAGGGCACGAAAGACACGAAACGGGCGGGCGCTCCTGTTCGTGTCTTTCGTGCTGTTGGTGGATGGAAACCCCCTTTTATTCCAGTCCGAAGGTCCCGGTTTCCAATTCCTTCTTCACCACCGACATGAACTGGTCGCCCACCGCGCCGTCGACCACCCGGTGATCGAAGCTGAGGCCGCTGTACATGATCTGGCGGATGGCGATGGCATCGTTGCCCAGGGCGTCAGTCACCACCATGGGCCGCTTGGCGATGGTGCCGATGGCCTGGATGGCCACCTGGGGCTGGTTGATGATGGGCAGGGCGAAGATGTCGCCGAACACGCCGGGGTTGGTGATGGTGAAGGTGCCGCCCTGGATCTCGTCCAGGCCCAGCTTGCGGGACCGGGCGCGGGAGGCGAGGTCGTTGAGGGCGCGGGCCAGTCCCCCGAGGTTCAGCCCGTCGGCGTTCTTCACCACCGGCACGATGAGGCCCCAGTCCAGGGCCACGGCGATGCCGAGGTTGATGTCCTGCTTGTAGACGATGTTGTCGCCGTCCACGCTGCTGTTGACCACCGGGAAGGCCTGGAGCCCCTTGATCACGGCCTTCATGATGAAGGGCATGAAGCTGAGCTTGGTGCCGTAGGTCTCCTCGAAGGCCTTGCGGTGCCGCTGCCGGAGGCCCGCGATGTGGGTCATGTCGATCTCGAAGATCGTGTAGACGTGCGGACTGGTGTGCAGCTTCGAAGCCACCATGTTGTCGGCGATGATCTTGCGCATGCGGCTCATGGGCTCGACCTTGACCCGCTCGCCGGGGGCGAAGGCGGGCTGGGCTGCCACGGGTGGGACCGCGAGTCCGGGTACCACCCCCAGGGTCGGCGCTCCCGGATCGTGGACCGGGGGCATGGCCGGCATCGGCCCCTTGAGGGGGGCCGCCGCGCCGCTCCGCGCGGCCAGGTGGGCTTCCATGTCCTGCCGGGTCACGCGGCCGTGGAGGCCGCTCCCCCGCAGGTCGGCCAGGTCCACGCCGTGCTGCCGGGCCATCTCCCGGACCAGCGGGCTGGAACGGGTGCGAAGCCGTCCTTCCTCGCTTTCCGGATCGCCGGTGTCCAGGGGGTGCACCTGCGGCGCGAGCGGGGCCGTGTCCACCGAGGGCGTTCCGGTCGCGGGCTGCGAGGGGGCGGGCGCCTCGCCAGGATCCCCGAGGCGGGCCACGATGCTGCCCACCGGAACGGTCTGATTCACCGGCACCAGGATCTCGAGCAGGGTGCCGGCGATGGGCGCGGGGATCTCCGCGTCGACCTTGTCGGTGCTGATCTCGAACAGGGTCTCGTCCTTGCCGACGGCCTCCCCCGGCTGGCGGTGCCACTTGAGGATGGTGGCTTCCGCGATGCTTTCGCCCATCTGCGGCATGATCACGTCGAAGGACATGGGGGGCTCCTAGGAGTCGAGGTTCGGGGTGGCTTCGTGGTGCCGGGTGGCCCGCTGGAAGGCGTGGGCGGCCTGGAGGAGGGCAACGTCCGCCAGGGGCGGGCCGATCAACTGCAGGCCCACGGGCAGGCGGTCCGAGAAACCGGCGGGCATGGACAGGCAGGGCAGGGCGGCCAGGGCCGGCGCCACGCTGTAGATGTCCGCCAGGTACATGGCGAGCGGGTCGCCGGTCCGGTCACCCAGGGGGAAGGCCACGTCGGGGCTCACCGGCGTGGCCAGGAGGTCGACCTGGCCGAAGGCCTCGCAAAAATCCCTTCGGATCAGGGTCCGGGCCTGCAGCGCCTTCAGGTAGAAGGCGTCGTAGTGGCCCTTCGAAAGGCAGAACGCGCCCAACAGGATCCGCCGCTTCGCCTCGTCCCCGAAGCCCTGGTCGCGGGTGGCGCACAGCATGTCGTGGATGGAATCCCGCGCGATCCGTGCACCGAACCGCACGCCGTCATAGCGGCTGAGGTTGCTGCTGACCTCCGAGGTGCAGGCGACGTAGTAGGCCTCGATGGCGATGCCGGTGTGGGGGAGCGAGACCTCGACGATCTCCGCGCCCAGGCCGGCCAGGGTGGCCAGCGCCACGTCCAGGACCGCCCGGACCCCGCTCCCCAGCCCCGCTCCGAAGTACTCCTTCGGCAGGCCGATGCGCAGGGTCCCCAGCGGGGCCGGCTGCAGCCGCAGGAGCTGGTCGTGCCCGGGCAGGTCCACGCTGGTGGCGTCGCCAGGATCCGCGCCGGCCATGGCGTGCAGCACGACGGCAACCCCAGCGGCGTCGCGGGCGATGGGCCCCACCTGGTCCAGGCTGCTGGCCATGGCCGCCACGCCGCTGCGGCTGAGGACCCCGTAGGTGGGCCGCAGTGCGGTCACGTTGCAGAAACTGGCGGGGAGCCGGACCGAGCCGCCCGTATCCGTACCCAGGGCGAAGGGCGCATAGCCTGCGGCGACGGCCACGACCGGTCCGGAACTGCTGCCGCCCGGGGAACGTCGGCGGTCCCAGGGATTGCGGGTCGGGCCGAAGGCGCTGTATTCGCCGCTCGAACCCATGGCGAACTCGTCGAGGTTCGCCTTGGCGACGGGAACCGCGCCGGCGCGTTCCAGCCGTGCGACGACGGTGGCGCTGGCCGGCGGGCGGTAGCCGGCCAGGATCCGGGAGCCGCAGGTCAGGGGCTGGTCCTGGACGCAGATGTTGTCCTTGACCACGAAGGGAATCCCGAGGAGGGGGCCGGACTCGCCGTCGCGCCGGCGCCGGCCCGCGCGCGCGGCCGCCCGGCCGGCGCCGGCTCCGTCCGCGTGGAGGATCGCATTCAGCCCGGGGTCCACCCGGCGGATGCGGTCCAGGGAGCCTGCGGCGAGGGCCTCCGGGGACAGGTCGCCAGCAGCCAGTCCCTCCCCAAGTTCAGCCAAGGATCCCGGCATTCCCCATCGCCTCCGGAATGCACGAGTTTGCCAGCTTTCACGGCATCCGCGAAGCGGAGGGACGGCCGCCTCGCGGGGCGGGCGGTCCAACCCGGAGCGCGGGAATTGCCACCCGGCCGGAAGCCCGGCCCCGATTTCACATGGGGGCGCACTCCGGTATCATGGTCGGGTCCAACTCCCAAGCCGCAAGAGGATCCGGAGGCCCTCACAAGCCCTTCCCCCTTCCGCCCGAGGGTGCCGACTCCCACGATCCACTGAGCCGATGAATCCCTACGAAGTCCTCGAACTCCAGCCCGGCGCGTCGTCCGACGACATCAAGTCGGCCTACCACCGGCTTGCGAAGCATTGGCACCCGGACCGCTTCAGCGGGGAGGACAAGTCCCAGGCCGAGGTGCGCTTCCGGGAACTGGCCGAGGCGTTCAACCTGCTGAAGGACCCCGCCCGCAGGATCGGGCTGGCCAAGGGGGCCGAGGCTGGACCGCCCGCAGCCCAGGGTCACGGCGACCGCAGTGCGGCCGAGTGGTTCAAGGAGGCGGAGGAGGCCTTCAAGGACCAGCACTTCGAGCGTGCGCTCGGGCTCGTCCAGGTGGCGATTCGCCAGGATCCGAGGCAGGCCGAGTTCCACGTCCTCCACGCCACGGTCCTGGTCGCGGCCGGCGGCGACGACCGGATCGCCCTCAAGTCCCTCGAACAGGCGCTGCGGATCCAGCCCCGAAACGCGGACGCCTGCCTGCTCCTGTCGGGTCTCTACGAGAAGCAGGGCATGCCCGTGAGGGCCCGGAAGCTCCTGCAGACGGCTCGGGAGATCGCCCCCAACCACAAACACTTCCGCCAGGAGGCCCGCAGGGCCAGCGCAGGAGCGGCTGCCCCCGGTCTCGGGGAGCAGGTCCGGACCCTGTTCCAGCGGTTCTTCAGCCGGGGATGACGATGGCGCTGGTGGCCGCAGGCCGGACCGATGTCGGGTGTGTTCGCAAGCACAACGAGGACAGCCTCCACCTCGACCCGGGGCTTGGCCTGTTCGTGGTCGCCGACGGCCTCGGCGGGCATGCTGCCGGGGAGGTGGCCAGCCGGATCGTGGTCGAGCGGGTGGCGAAGTTCATCGAGCAGACCATCGAGAAGGACCGGACCTGGCCGCTGGAATACGACGTGAACCTCTCCTACGACGGGAACCGGCTCAAGGTGGCCCTGCTGCTGTCCGACCACGCGATCGCCGAGGACATCCGCAAGAACCCTGAACGGGAGACCATGGGGTCCACGGTGGTCGCGGGCCTGCTCCACGGCAGCAAGCTGACCCTGGCCCACGTCGGCGACAGCCGGGCCTACCTGATCAATGCAGAAGGGATCCGGCAGCTGACCCGCGACCACTCCTGGGTGGCCGAGCAGGTCGCCAACGGCATCCTGACCCCCTCGGAGGCCCGCATCCATCCGTTCCGGAACGTCATCACCCAGGCCCTGGGCAACGGCGGCGAGTTGGATGTATCCGTCCAGGAACTGGAATTCAAGGTTCTGGACCGCCTTTTGCTTTGCTCCGATGGTCTGTCAGGAATGATCAACGATTCCGAGATCCTTGAGATTGTCCAGCAGTCGGCGACCCTCCAGGAGGCTGTAGATCAGCTAATTGAGGCCGCAAAGGAAAATGGTGGCGAAGACAACGTCACTGTTATCCTCGTGTCCCGGGAGACGGAAGATAATGATCCATCTGCCGATAACGCTTGACGTACTTCTGAGTGACGTTAGAATTAAGCACCTTTTACCTTCACAGCGAGGCTCCCTGTGGGTCTTTTCGGCAGCAAAAGCAAGGCGCTTGTAGGCTTGGACATCGGTTCAAGCTCGGTGAAACTCTGCGAACTGCAGGCCATCGGAAAGGGCAGCAGCCGCCGCTATCGACTCCAGAAGCTAGGCTTGGCTCTGGTCCCCGGCGACGCGATCGTCGAAGGGGACATCATGGACAGCAATGCCGTAGCTTCGGCAATCCGTCAAGTGATGGCCGAGCAGAAGATCAAGGCCAAGGAAGTGGCCATCTCTGTATCCGGCCAGCAGGTCATGGTCAAAAAAGTGACCTTCCCCCTGATGAGCCCTGCCGAACTGGCTGAATCGGTGCGCTGGGAGGCGGAGAGCTTCTTCCCTGCGGGGCAGGGATTGGACAGCTACGCGCTGGACTACGCGGTCCTCGAGGAGCGGGCCGGCGAAGGCAGCATGGACGTCGTCCTCGTGGCCTGCCGGAAGGACAAGCTCGAGGCCTACACGAGCTGCGTCGCCCAGGCCGGGGCCCGGGCCATGATCGTCGATGTCGATGTGTTCGCCCTGCAGAACGCCTATGAGGCGAATACCGCCCCCGGGGGAAGCGATGAGGTGGTCGCGCTGGTCAACATCGGAGCGCACTTCACGAACCTCTCCATGCTGGTCGGGAACAAGTCCGTGTTCTGGCGCGACATCCCCTGGGGTGGCCACCGGTTCACCGACAAGCTCATGGAGGACTGGGGCGTCAGCCGCGAGGCTGCCGAGCAGTTGAAGCTGGGGAGCACCGCAGAAGGCCGCACCCCTGAGGAGATCGCCCCCTCCCTGGCCGCCATTTCCGACGCCTTCGGCGACGAACTCAGCCGGACCATCGACTTCTTCCGTTCCAGCTTCAAGGTCGACCGGCTGGACCGGGTGCTCCTGGCCGGCGGGAGCGCCAAGGTGGCCGGCTTGACCGATGTCCTGGCGGACCGCCTTCGGGTGTCCGTGGACCGCATGAACCCCTTCCTCCTGGTGGAACTGGACGACCGCAGCGTCGATCCTGCCGCCGCCCGGGACATCGGTTGTGCGGCCGCGGTGGCCGTGGGCCTGGCCCTGCGCCAAGTGGGGGACCGATGATCAGGATCAACCTCCTCGGTGATGCGCTCGCGCAGGGTGCCGGCAAGAAGCCTGACGGCGGAGAGCCGGTCCAGGTCTATGCGGAAGCGGAAGGCGCCGCGCGCGCCAGTCTTCCCATTGCCGGCGCGCTCGTCTTCCTGGTCATCGCCTCCGGCGGCGGTGTCTACTACCTGTTCCTGAACAACGAGGTCAACCGTGCCCTGGCCGAGAAGGAGCGGCTGGAGCAGGAGAAGAAGAAGCTGGAGCCCTACATCAAGCAGGAGGCCCAGTTCCGGAAGCAGAAGGAGGTCCTCAAGAAGAAGGAGGACGCCATCGCCGGCCTCAAGGTCGCGCAGTCCCTGCCCGTGCACTTCCTCGAAGAGGTGGCCAACTGCCTCCCGGAGGACGTGAACCTCACCGACATCGTGATGACCGCTGACCGGCGCGTCACGATCAAGGGCACCGGGCGGACCCTGGAAGTGATCCAGTTGTTCCGTCAGAACCTCATGTCGCGGACGCGCTGGTTCAAGGACGTGGTCGTCCCCATCGGCGAGGGCGAGGGCAAGATGAAGTTCACCGCCCAGATGACCCTCCAGAACAACCCGTCCTGAGGCCGACCATGAACCCGCAACTTCGCAACCAGATCCTGATCGGCGCGGTGGCCGGGCTGGTCGTCGCCGGCCTGATCTTCCTCTTCCTGGGCGGGAAGCGCACGGAACTCGAGGCCGCCGGAGCCGCCTGCAAGGTGCTGATGGCCGACGTGGACAAGGGGAACCTCCTCAAGGCGAACGCCAAGAAGCTGGAGGAGGAGATCAAGAAGCAGAAGGAGCGCATCGACGAACTCGTGCGGATGATGCCCACGGACGCCGATCGCGGTGACATTCCTTACCGGATCAAGAAGCTGGCCGACGCCTCCGGGATCGAGGTGACGATGTTCAGCTCCGAGACCAAGGACGCCGGCGCGGCCGAGACCTCCAACGCCTACTACAACCGGTATCCCGTCCGGTTCAAGTTCCTCGCCGGCTACCACGGGTTCGGGCAGTTCCTCTCCCTGCTTTCCGGGTTCGAGAAGATCATCGGCCTGAACGACATGACGATGACCAAGAACCCCAACCGCAGGGCCCTCTTCCCCGTCCTGATCGACTGCAAGATCAGCGCCTACGTCAGCAAACCGGATCCGCCGTCCGAGCCTGCCACCCCGGCCCCGAAACCGGCCGCGGGGGCGCGCAAGGCGGGCGGTGGGGACAAGGACTGATTGCCATGAACCTGCACTGGATGTCCACCGTCACCCTGCTCGGCGCCGCGACCGTCCTCGGCGCCCAGGCCAAGCCCGCTCCCAAGACGGCGCCCAAGGTGGCGCCCCCCGCCGCCGCCGAACCCGCGGCGGCCGAAGCTCCCGTCGCCACGGCAGCCCCGGCTGCGGACCCGCTGGCGGCGAAGGCGGTGCCCTACCGTCCGACCATCACCCGTGAACCCTTCGCCTCCCCTTCCGAGGAGCAGGACAAGGGCAAGGGCGACATGGTCGACGACATCGGCGTCAAGGGGTACACACGCAAGAACGGCAAGTACTTCGCCGTGGTGTCCGACAAGCGCGGCTCAATCCGAGAACTGCCCGTCGGGTACAAGTTCCGCGACGGTGAAGTGGTGTCCATCGACGAGAAGGGCGTGACGTTCCGGCAGTGGGATGTCAACTCCACCGTCAGAACGGCGTTCCGAACGATCGTGAAGTCATTCAAGCGCGAGGAGGGTAAACGATGAAGACTCGCCTGAGTTCCTTGCTGGTTGCAGGGGGCGTGGTGCTGGCGGGCGTCCAGGTCGCCGCCGGGACCCTCCCCGAGGCGCTGGGCGCGGACGCCCAGACCCCGGCGTCCCAGGCCGTCACCCTGATGTCCGCGTCCCTGGATGCGCAGGGGCCCAGCGCCGCCCGGGTGGTGCTGCAACTGCCCGGATACAGCGCACAGCCCAGGATCCAGGTGCTGCCGACCCCCTGGAGGGTCGTGGTCGATCTGCCTGGGGTCCACAAGGGCCTCAAGTTCGGCAAGGCGGAGGCGCGGGCCATGGCCCACCCGCTCATCCAGGCGGCGCGCATCGCCCAGTTCAGTGTGACGCCCAGCCCGGTGACCCGGGTCGTGCTCGAGGTCGTGCCGGGCACCCAGGTCGAGGCGCACCCCGAAGGCGGCAGCCTCGTGCTCGCGCTCACCCAGGGCAGCGGCGCGGTGCAGGCCAGGACCGGTTCGGCGCGGATTCCGTCGAACCCGGTGCCGGCGCCCGTGGAAGTCGAGGTGGTCACCGCCCAGGCCGTGACCACCTCGGCGGTTCTGCCGGAGGAAGCAGCCCATCCGGTCCCCGCCCTCGACCTCGTCGTCGGGACCCCGTCCCGCCCGGCCCCGGCCCTGCAGGCCGTGCCTCCGGTGGGGGCCGCCTACCGGCCGCTGCCCTCCCTGCTCGGGGCATCGATCCTGCCCATGAGCCTCGGCGAGGCGCGTCCCCAGGCCCCTGCCGCCGCCCCCGATCCTAAGGCCTCGGCCCCGAGCGGTGCCAGGGTCCTCGGCGAGGCGTCGACCAAGTACACCGGAAGCCGGCTGAGCATCGACATCCACAGCGCCAGCGTCATGACCTTCCTGATGATTCTTGCGGACCACGCACGCCTGAACCTGGTGGCCGATCCGGAAGTGGAGACCCTCACCGGCTCCTTCAAGTTCACCGAGACGCCCTGGGACCTGATCCTCGACATGGTGCTGAAGCACCACAGCCTCGGCAAGGAGATCGACCACGGCGTCATCCGGGTCGCCAAGCTGGAAAAGCTCCAGAAGGAGGAGGAGGACCGCAAGAAGCTCGAGGAGGCCAAGGCCCTCGCCGGCGAAGTCCAGAGCATCACCCGCCCGCTCTCCTATGCCAAGGCCACCGAGGTCAAGGGCATCCTCAAGGAGATGCTGACCAAGCGCGGGACCGTGATCGTCGATGACCGCACCAACACGCTGATCATCACGGACCTGACCCGGAACCTGAGCCTGATGGACGACCTCATCGCCCAGCTGGACATCGCCATCCAGCAGGTGCAGATCGAAGCCAAGGTGGTGGAGGCCTCCCAGGGCTACCAGAAGGCCTTCGGCGTGAAGTGGCCGACCACCAACTCGGGCTCGGCCCAGCTCACCGTGGACGGCTCGGCCGCCGCCTGGGGCACGACCAACGCCCCCTCCTGGAACAGCATCAACAGCCGGCCCGGAAGCGGGCAGAACAGCACCCTGCTGGCCTTCACCCCCGGCAAGGACGGCGTCACCAGCATTCCCGGCGCCGCCGGCGAGTTCTGGATCTCCTTCCTCAGCAACCGCGTGAGCATCAATGCGATCCTGCAGGGGCTCGAGAGCGACGGCATCATCAAGATCGTTTCCTCGCCCAAGCTGGTCACCCAGAACAACAAGAAGGGCAAGATCCTCAGCGGCGAGAAGATCCCGTACCCGGCGGTGCAGTCCTCCGGCGGCGGCAGCGGCGCCATCACCGTGCAGTTCGCGGAGGCCAACCTCGAACTCGATGTCACCCCGCAGATCACCGCCGACGGCACCGTGATGATGGACCTGCAGATTCAGAAGGCGGAGGCCGACTTCACCCGCACCGTGAACGGCACCCCGACCATCATCCGCAAGTCCATCGAGACCCAGGTGCTGGTGAAGGATGGCGGCACCGCGGTTCTCGGCGGCGTCTACATCACCAACAACCAGTCCGGCTCCACCGGCGTGCCCTTCCTCAGCAAGCTGCCGCTGCTGGGCTGGTTGTTCCGGAACAAGACCCAGAACGACAGCAACAAGGAACTGCTGGTGTTCATCACGCCGCGGATCATCAAGAACTGATCCGACCGACCTCCGAAGGAAGGGGCCCCTCGCGGGGCCCCTTTCCATGCACCGCGGGAGACGCTACTTCTGCAGCGGGAGCGTCCTCACCAGGCGCTTGCAGGTGTTGCACAGGATGGTGTAGGTGTCCGGCTGCTCGAGCGTGTAGCTGAATCCCGGGCCGAAGGCATCCCCCACATCGGCCTTCTGCAGGCTGCCGTAGTGGTACTCGGCGATGCGGACGCTCTGCGGCTGGCTGAGATCAGCGCCGCACTGGGAA
The DNA here is from genome assembly GCA_041908165.1 of Holophagales bacterium. Lineage (GTDB taxonomy): Bacteria > Acidobacteriota > Holophagae > Holophagales > Holophagaceae > JACQZU01. Next base: position 38,925 of record JAYRFV010000107.1, read on the forward strand.
CAGGAGATGGCTGCCATGTTGGCTCCTCAGGGAGGGGATCGGGAAGCGGTCGCGCAGGAACAGGTGCCAGACCGCGTAGGCCGCCAGGCCGAGGAAGAGCAGGCCGGCAAGGATGCGGAGCACCACCTTCCCGATTTTATAGGCGACCCACAGCCCCAGGACAAGGAGCGAGACCATAATCACAACTTGCAGCAGGCTCATCGGCGGTTCCCCCGGTCGTCCCATCGATGGAAGCCCCGGCCGGCCTTCCGGCCGAGCGCGCCGTCCTTCACCAGGCTGACCAGCAGGCCCGGCGGCGCAAAGCGGGGGTCGGAGGTGGCGGCGTGCAGGCCGCGGCAGATGTCCAGGCGAAGGTCGAGGCCGATGCGATCGGAGAGTTCCAGCGGGCCCACGGGGTGTCCATAGCCGTGCACCATCAGGCCGTCGAGGGTTTCCGCCGAGGCGACGCCGGCCTCCAGGAGCCGGATGGCCTCCAGGCCCTGGGCCAGGGCCATGCGGCTGGCGGCGAAGCCGGATCCATCCTGGACCTGGAAAACCGTCCTGCCGAATCCCTGGCCAAGGGCTTCGGCCGCTGCGATCCACCGGGGATCCGTCCCCGGTTCGCTCACCAGTTCAAGGGCCCGCATGTGTTCCAGGGGAAGGAACAGGTGGAACCCGAGGATCCGTCCGGGCGCCGCGATCCCCTGGCGCAGCGAGACGAGGGACAGGGAACTGGTGCCGGTGAGCAGCAGCACGGCAGGCCCTGCGGCGGCGTGGATCCGGCCCCAGGCCGCGCGCTTGGCCTCCAGGTGCTCCGGCAGGGCTTCCAGCACGGCGCCCGCGCCTTCCAGGGCCTCCTCCAGGGACGCGCACGCCCGAAGACGGTGCGCCGCCTCGACCCGGGCCGCCTCGGCCATGCGGCTGCACTCCACCCGACGGCGCCAGCGGGCATGGATCCGTGCCAGGCCTTCCTCCGCGTGGGCGGAATCCCGCCCGGCCAGGCGCGCCTCGATCCCCTTCTCGGCAGCCCAGGCGGCCGCCGCGAGCCCCAGGGTGCCCGGACCCAGGATGGCGAGGTGGGCCGCCGGGCTGGTCATGGCAGTCAAACGCGCCCCGGGCGGTCTTTCACCGGCCCGGTCCGGGCCAGGACCGGATCCAGCGGCCTTCGTGGATCGATGTGGACGGAACCGCGCAGCAGCCACCCCCTCAGCCTCCATCATGGGGCCGCCGCGCTCCTGCACCAAGAACCCGGACCCCGCCGACCCTTCTGCTAGGCTGGGGTTCCGGTCCGTGCCCTGCGGGCCCTCCCGCAGAGCGCATGCAGATCGACTACGCCGCCATCACGCATCCTGGAAAGGTTCGCAAGAACAACGAGGATGCCTACGTCGTGAGCGTCCTCGACGGCGAGGAACCGCTGATCAACGGCTCCATGCGGATTCGCCGGGCCAATGCGAACGGCCTCCTGGCCGCGGTGGCGGACGGCATGGGCGGCGCCGCGGCGGGCGAGATCGCCAGCCGGGAAGGCCTCGCCGCGGTCGCCCTCTACCTGTTCGGGAACTGGGGCGTGCTGCCTGCCGAGGCCCTCAGCGAGGATCTCCTGGTGCAGGTCCTGAAGAGCGCCGTGGAGGAGGCCAGCCACGCGGTCCTGCGCTATTCGGATGCGGACAAGGCGGCCCGCGGCATGGGGAGCACGCTCACCGCGGCCATGATCTGGGGGCGGCACGCCTTCCTGGCCCAGGTGGGCGACAGCCGGGCCTACCTCTTCCGGCAGCGCACCCTCACCCAGCTGACCGTCGACCAGACGCTGGTGAACGAGATGATCAGCAGCGGGACCCTCACCCCCGAGCAGGCGAGGGTGCACCCCCAGCGGAACATGATCACCCAGGCGCTGGGCTGCCCGCAGCCGCTGGTGGTGGCCCTCGGCAAGGTGGCCCTTCGCCGCGGCGACCGACTGCTGCTCAGCTCCGACGGCCTGCACGGGGAGGTGCCGGAGGAGCGGATCTCCGCGATCCTGGCGGAGGGGCTGTCCCCCAGGAAGACCCTCGAGCTCCTGCTCGAGGCGGCCATGGCCCGGGGTGCCCGGGACAACATCACGGCCCTGCTGATGGTGCTCGACGACCCGGCCCTGCCGCTGCCCGCGATGGGGGAGCCTGCGGAGGTGTCGGACCCCACCAGCCACATGACGATCCGCAGCCGGGGCGGCCTGATGACCCGCCTCGGCCGCATGTTCGTGGGGAAGTCCGAATGAGGCGGCAGAAGGTCGACGCACTGCGGTCCGCTCCGCGAAGTCCCTTCGGATGTTCCGCCGGAGGCGCGCGATGAGCCTCCTGCAGGGTGGCCTCAGCCTGAGACGGTACCTGGCCCTCGGGCCGGTCCCCGAGGAGAAGGACCTTCTGGAGGCGCTCGAGGCCAACACCTTCCGCCCCTTCCAGGACGGCAGCGAGGAGGAGCGGACCGGCTGGGTGGACTGGCGCAACCCGCTGATCGCACCGCCCGAGCGCGACTGGATGATGCAGGACCGGTTCGCCCTCTTCGGGCTGCGGATCGACACCCGCAGGGTGCCCCCGCTGCTGCTGAAGGCCCACCTCGAACTGCGGCTGGCGGCCCTGCTGAAGGAGAAGGACCTGGCCTTCGTCGGCAAGGAGGCACGGATCTCCATGCAGGACGAGGTGAAGTCGGAACTGCTGCGCAAGGTGCTGCCGACGCCGCGGGTGGTGGAGGTGGCCTGGGACCTCAAGGGCGGGGTGCTCTGGACCACGGCCGCCTCCGGCAAGGCCCAGTCGGCGCTGCTGCAGCTGTTCCACAAGTCCTTCGGCATCGAGGTGCAGCCGATGACCCCGCTGGTGCTGGCCGGTCGGTTGTGCCCGGAGATCCCGGCCGAGGTGCTGATGGCCCTGGCGCCGCTCAACCTGGAGCTCGCACCCGCATGAAACCCCAGGAGATGCTCGAGCGCGGCCGCTTCCTCGGCGAGGAGTTCATCCTCTGGCTGTGGATGCGCGGTCTCACCCAGGGCGGCGAGTCCGGTGATCCGGAGGACCGCAGCGCCTGCTTCGTCGACGACAGCGTGCAGCTGGTGAACGAGCGCGGCGACGTGAAGGAACTGGCCCTGCGCAAGGGCAATCCGGCCGAGAGCAGGGAGGCCTTCGAGGCGCTCAGCCGCGGTATGCGGCCATCCAGGGCCAAGCTCAGGCTGCTCGCGGGCGACCTGGAATGGACCTTCACCCTCCACGCCGAGAGCCTGCTCGCCGCCGGCATGAAGCTCCCGCCCAGCAGTTCGAAGGACCCCGCCGGACGGGCCGCCGACCGCCTGTTCCTCCTCGAGGAGGGCTTGGCGCACCTGGAGAAGCGGTTCCAGATCTTCCTGAGGGAGCGGACCGGCGACGGCGAGGCGCTCCAGGACCGCCTGCAGGAATGGCTGCGGGCTGGCCTGGAGGACTTCCTCCCCAGCGAAGCGCCATGGGAGGGCTAGGCCGCAGGGCCGCCTGGCTGGTCCCGGCGGCGCTCCTCTGTGCCCAGGCGCCCGAGCCGGCCCCGGTGGAGGTGAAAGGAAGCCTGCCCGGCGGAGGCAGCGCGCGGATCCGGCTGCAGTTCAAGCGCGGCGTCCAGGTGGAGGCGGCGCCCCTGCCACGCCGCTTCCTCGCCGCCCCGGCCAGCGGCTGGGCCGGCTACGACGACCTGACCGCGGAGGGGAAGCGCTGGGCCCTCGAAACCCTGTTCCCGGAGGACCGCTGGCAGCGCGGGGAGGTGCAGCACCGGGTGCGCTGGCCCGAACTGGAGAGCGTCTGGCTCCTGGCCGCCCTTTTCACCGGCCACGGCCAGAACTACGACCGCCTCCAGGCCGAGAACGCCACGAGCCCGGAAAAGCTGCGCCGCGGTGACCTCTGGCGCATCCCCGGCAGGCTGCTGGCGAAGGAACTCGGCGGAACCGGCACCGCCGCGCCGGACCGCAGCCATCCCGAGGACGACCTGGACGACGAAGCCCGCACCGCCGCCTTCCGCGCCCTCCTGGCCTACGCCGAGGATGCCCAGGGCCGCTACGCGGTCTACCGCCTGCGGAAGGGCGAGGCCCTCTATTCCAGTGTGGTGATGCGGTTCACCGAGCGGGTCAGCCCCAGGGAGGTGAACGAGCTTGCGGCGGTCATCGCCCGCCGTTCGGGGATCGCCGACCTGCGGACGATCCCGCCGGGACAACTGGTGAAGATCCCCCTGGAATTCCTGGCCGACCCCTTCCAGCCCGAGGGCACCCGCGCCCTTGCCGAGGACCGGGAGATGCGCGAGGAGGTGCGGCGCACGCCGCGGATCGATGCCGGGCCGAGGCTGAAGGGTGTGCGTATCATCCTGGATCCGGGCCATGGCGGCGTCGACCGCGGGGCCTCCGGGGCCCAGGTCTGGGAGTCCGACTTCGTCTTCGACATCGCCATGCGGGTGCTGCGGATCCTCCAGCAGGACACCGACGCCCAGGTCTCCAGCACGGTCCGCTACCCGCGGATCGGCCTGGTGCCGCGCGACCGCATCGCCGTTCCCTCCCGCGAGGCCGAGGTGCTCACCACACCACCCTTCGCCAACGACGGCGACAGCCCTTCCGCCGTCAGCGTGCACCTGCGCTGGGTGCTGGCCAACGACTTGGTCAAGGCCTTCGGGAGGAAGGGCGATCCGCAGAAGACGCTCTTCTTGAGCTTCCACGCCGACAGCCTCCACCCCAGTTCCCGGGGGGCGATGGTCTATGTCCCCGGAGCACCCTACGTGCCGGCCCGCTTCGCCCTGGGCGCACGCCGTGGGGCGGCGGTCGCGGAGATGAAGCGTGGCTCCCAGGTCGCCTTCAGCCTCCGGGAGCGGCTCCAGGGCGAAGCCCGCAGCCGGCAGTTCGCCGAAGTGCTCCTCCGGACCTTCCAGCGCGAACGGATCCCGGTCCACGCGAACCGGCCGATCCGCAATGTCATCCACCGGGACGGCCGGACCTTCGTGCCCGCGGTGATCCGCCACAGCACGGCCGCCACCAAGGTGCTGCTGGAGGTGCTGAACCTGCAGAACGACGAGGATGCCGACAACCTCCGCGACCCGGCATTCCGGGAGCGCTATGCCGAGGCGGTGGTCAAGGGCATCCAGGCCTACTACCGGAAGTAGCGGGGGCCCCCTCAGGCCAGGGGCTCCTCGGCCAGGACCTTGGCCGTCTGGGCCTGACGGTAGGCGAGCAGTCGCGCCCTCAGGGCCTCGTCCCCCGCGGCCAGGATCGCGGCGGCGAACAGGGCGGCGTTCACGGCGCCGGCCTTGCCGATGGCGAAGGTCGCCACCGGCACGCCCGCGGGCATCTGCACCATGGCCAGCAGCGCATCCAGGCCCCCCAGGGAACTGCCGGGCATGGGCACCGCGAGCACCGGCAGGGGCGTCTTGGCGGCGGCGAACCCCGCCAGGTGGGCGGCCATTCCCGCCGCCGCGATGATCACCCGCAGCCCCCGCGCCTCGGCCCCGGCGCAGTATTCCAGCACCAGGTCGGGGCTCCGGTGGGCGCTCGCCACCCGGGCCTCGCAGGGAATTCCCAGGTCATCAAGGGTGGCCGAGCAGGAGCGCATCAGCTCCCAGTCGGACTTCGAGCCCATGATGATCCCCACCTGCGGAATGGCCATGATGCACCCCCGGGGGATTCTGCCATATCCTCGTGCCGAAGGCCGGGGGAACGCATGAGGATCTGGGCGCGCAGGAACCGGGTGGGCTGGATCCACCTCTGGACCTGTCCAGATGGGTTTGCCGAGGGGCAGGCCAGCGACCACTTCTTCAACGGCAGGATCGATCCCCTCTGGCGGGGCGTATCGCTGGGTCCGGCGGAATCCGCGGCGCTGGAACAGGGGGAGCTGGTGGAACTGGAGGATCCAGGCTATTTCACGGAGGAGGGCTCGGCGTAGCCCTCCAGCTTCTGGAAGGCCACCAGGAAGGTGGCGCTCAACCAGAGGCTGGTGGCCACCGACATGGACTCCAGGAACCAGCGCAGCGGAGAGGCGAGGGGCAGGGGCCCGGTTCACGGGTGGAAGGCCGAGGCCACCGCCAGCAGGCCGACCGTGACCGCAAGCGCCAGCAGGAGGGCGGCCCCCACCATGCCGAGGGCCCGCCGCCAGCCCAGCTGCATCATCCGGAGGCTGCCGCGCATCGCCACGGCCAGGGATTCGCCGCGCAGCAGCACGCGGTAGGGGGCCCATCCGAAGGCGAACAGCACGAGCAGGCCGGGCAGGACCATGGCGACCAGGCCGAAGGCCAGGGCCAGGTTGAGGGCGACCTTCGACCCCAGGGTCCGCAGCCACCGCTCCTCGAAACGGACCTTCCACTCGGCCTCAGTGTTCAGCGGTCCGCCGCGGGTCTCGGCATCGGTCCGGGCCAGGAATCGCGGCAGGAAATAGAGTTCCCAGGGGAGCATCCCCACCATCCCGAGGACCAGGAAGGCCGGATCGTCCGTCCGCCGGGTCCAGCGCTGCAGGAGAGGGCCCACCGCACCGAGCAGGGTCCCCACGGTGAGCAGCGCGAGGGTGGTCCGGGGCCGGCGGCCGAGCAGCCTGGCCCCCTCGGCCAGGGCGGCGAAATCGCGGATGCGCAGGGCTTCCATCCCTCGAGGGTACCCGAGGCCACGCCGGGCTCTGCGCTATCATCCAGGCATGGAATACCGCGCCCCGTGCATTCTGGTGGCGAGTCCGCTGCTCCTGGACCCGAACTTCCTCCACACCGTCGTGCTGGTGGTCGAGCACGACGAGCAGGGGGCGCTCGGCGTCATCCTCAACCGGCCCCTGCCGGTGACCCTCGAGCACATCTGCGGGGAGAGCGGACTGAGCTACGCCGGAGCCGAGGACGCCACCGCCTGGAGGGGAGGGCCGGTGGATCCCCAGCGGGGCATCCTGCTGGTGAAGGGCGGCCTGCCCGAGGAGGAGGACACCGTCCTCGACTTCACGCACTTCGTCAGCCACCGCAAGGACCTGCTCGAGCAGCTGCTGCAGGATCCCGCCGCCCAGTACCGGCTGTTCCTGGGCTACGCAGGATGGGGCGCCGGCCAGCTCGACGGGGAACTCGAGCAGAAGGCCTGGAGCCGCCAGCCGGTGCACTCGGAATGGCTGCTCCACCCGGACCCGCGCGGCCTCTGGGAGCTGGCGGCGCAGGGCGACGGCGCCTGATGGCCCGCCGCTTCCTCCTCGCCTTCGACCCCGTGGCCGGCCGTCGGGAACTGCTGCGGCGGGAGCCGCGGTTCAAGGCCGTGGTCCGCCGCTGCGGCCCCGTGAACCTGGCGCTGCAACCCGCCCCATCGCCCTTCGAGGCCCTGGCCGAGTCGATCGTCTACCAGCAGCTCCACGCCAAGGCTGCGGCCAGCATCTTCGGCCGCTTGAAGGCGCTGGCCGGTGGCCGGGCCCTTACCCCTGCTGCCGTGGCGGCCCTGGACGACGTGGACCTGCGCGGAGCGGGGCTCAGCCGCGCCAAGCTGGCGGCGATCCGCGACCTGGCCGCCAAGGCGGACCTGGTCCCCGGCTGGGCAGCCCTGGACCGGCTGGGGGACGAGGCGATCCTGGAGCGGTTCACCCGGGTGCGCGGCATCGGCCCCTGGACCGTCGAGATGCTGCTGATCTTCCGGCTCGGCCGCCCGGATGTCTGGCCGGTGGACGACTTCGCCGTGCGCAAGGCCTACGGCCTGCTGTTCGGCATCGCGGATCCGAAGCCGAAGGAGATGCGGGAACGCGCCGAGGCCTGGCGCCCCTGGCGGACGGTCGCGGCCTGGTACCTGTGGCGGAGCCTCGAAGGGTAGGGGCGGCTCAGGGCCCTGGCGCCAGGTCCTCGTGGAGCCAGGCCCGGGAGCCCGTCCCGGTGAAGTCCGCCACCCGGTCGCCGTGGCCGCGCAACAGGTACTTGACGGTGAGCAGGCCCTCCAGCCCGACCGGGCCGCGGGCGTGGATGCGGCCCGTGCTGATGCCGACCTCGGCGCCGAAACCGTAGCGGTGGCCGTCGGCGAAGCGGGTGGAGGCATTGTGGTAGACCCCGGCGGCGTCCACCTCGCGGAGGAAGCGTTCGGCCGCGGCCGGGTCCTCGGTGACGATGCACTCGGTGTGGCCCGAACCGTGCGCGTGGATGTGGGCGATGGCGGCGTCCAGGTCCTCGACGACCCGCACCGCCAGCACCCGATCGCCGTATTCGGTGTCCCAGTCGGCCGGGGCCGCCGCGGCCATGGCCGGGACCAGCTCCCGGCTGGGCGCGCAGCCGCGCAGGGTGACGCCGGCCTCCTGCAGCGCCGCGGCCAGCGGCGGCAGCAGCCGCGGCGCGGCCTCCCGGTGCACCAGCAGGGTCTCGGCGGCGTTGCAGGCCGCCGGGTACTGCGTCTTGGCGTCGAGCACGATGCCGAGGGCCATGGCCGCGTCCGCCTGGGCATCCAGGTAGACGTGGCAGATCCCTTCGGCGTGGCCCAGCACCGGGATCCTCGTGCGCGCCTGGATCGACCGCACCAACTCGCCGGAGCCGCGCGGGATCACCAGGTCCACCAGGCCGTCGAGGGCCAGCAGCTCGTCCACCTGGTCGCGGCCCTCGAGGTACTGCACCGCCGCCGGCGGGAGCCCGGCCACGCCGGCCAGCGCGGCCTCGGTGAGGCGGGCCAGCGCCCGGTTGGTGTGCCGGGCCTCGCTGCCGCCCTTGAGCAGCAGCGCGTTGCCGGATTTCAACGCGAGGGAGCTGATCTGGGTGGCGGCATCGGGGCGGGCTTCGAAGACGACCGCCAGGACCCCGAGCGGGCAGGTCAGCCGGGTCAGCTCCAGGCCTTCGGCCAGCCGTCGGCGAAGCTGCACCTGGCCCAGCGGATCGGGCAGGGCCGCCACCGCGCGCACCCCGGCGGCCATGTCCGCAAGCCTGTTCCGGTCGAGCTTCAGCCGCTGCAGGGTGGCCGCGGGAAGCGCCTCCCCGGCCGCTTCGAGGTCGGCGCGGTTGGCTTCGAGCAGGTCGCCCGCCCGTTCCTCCAGGGCCACGGCCAGGGCCAGCAGCGCGGCGTCCCGGATCGCCGGCGAGGCCGCCGCCAGGCCGCGCGAGGCCTGCCGGGCCGCCACCGCACGGTTCCTGACCCCGCTCACGGCCGCCCCTCCTCGAGTCGCACCAGGGTGTCGCGGTGCACCAGGACGCGGCCGCGGCCCGAGGTCCGCCGGGCGGCCTCGGCCTGGCTCAGGGCGGCGACCCCACGGGCGAACTCGCGCCCCTCCTCGTCGGCGAGGCTGACCACGTCCTGGGCGGAGAATCCTCCCTCCATCGCCACCACGCCGGCGGTGAGCAGCGAGGCTTCGCGGGCCTGGATCGCCTCGCGGGCGCCGGCGTTGACGGTCACCCTTCCGCGCGGAGAGGAGGCGAAGGCGATCCAGCGGCGCTTTCCCTGGAGCCGCGGGCCTGCGTGGAAGAGGGTGCCGACCGGCTCGCCCGCCAGGATCCGCTCCAGCACGTTCGGGAGGGCGCCGCTGGCGATGACGGTCAGGGCGCCGCTGCCGGTGGCGATGCGCGCCGCGGCCAGCTTGGTCGCCATGCCCCCGCGCCCGCGCGAGCCGGTGCCGGCGGCCAGGGCCTCGATCGCCGGCGTGAGGGCCGGCACCTCGCCGACCAGGGTGGCCTGGGGATCCGTCTGCGGGTTGGCGGTGTAGAGTCCATCCACGTCCGACAGGATCACCAGCAGGTCCGCATCCATCTTGCTGGCGACCAGGGCTGACAGCTTGTCGTTGTCCCCGAACACCGGCTTCGACCAGGGCCGGTCCGGATCCTGGGCCTCCAGCTCGGCCGTGGAGACGGTGTCGTTCTCGTTGATCACCGGAATGGCACCGAGCGACAGCAGGCGTTCCAGGGTCGCCCGCAGGTTCAGGTAGCGGCGGCGGTCGGCGAAGTCCTCCTCGGTGAGGAGCACCTGGGCAGCCTCCAGTCCCAGCCTCGTGAAGCCCTCCTGGTAGAGGGCCATCAGGCGGCCCTGGCCGACCGCGGCGCAGGCCTGCTTCAGGTCGAGGTCCGCCGGCTTGCGGCGCAGGCCCAGGGCCTGCATGCCGAGGCCCACCGCGCCGGAACTGACCAGCAGGACCTCGGCGCCGGCCCTGCGGCAGGCGCAGAGGGTCTCCATCAGCCCGAACAGGCGCGACAGGGCCGGGCTGCCGTCGTCCCGGATGACCACGTTGCTGCCCACCTTGACCACGATCCGCCGTGCCGAGGCCAGGGCCGACCGCTGTGCGGGGGCCATCCCTAGAGGCCCTGGAACCGGGCGGCCCGCTTCTCGAGGAAGGCGGACATGCCCTCCTTCATGTCCTGGCTGGAGGCCAGCAGGCCGAACAGCGCCGCCTCGAACTGCAGGCCCTTCTCCTGGGGCATCTCCAGGCCCTGGTGGACGGCGTCCAGGGCCGAGCGCAGCGCCAGCGGTCCGCGCGACAGGATGGTCCGGACCAGCTTGTCGACGCCGGCGCGCAGTTCCGCCGCCGGGAAGACCCGGCTCACCAGGCCGATGCGCAGGGCATCGGCTGCGGGGACCATCTCGCCGGAGAGGATCAGGTCGAGGGCCACGCCCTTGCCGACCAGCCGCGGCAGGCGCTGGGTCCCGCCGTAGCCGGGAATGACGCCGAGGGAGACCTCGGGCAGCCCGAAGCGGGCGTTCTCGCTGGCGACGCGGATGTGGCAGGCGAGGGCCAGTTCGCAGCCGCCGCCGAGGGCGAAGCCGTTGACCGCGGCGACCACCGGCTTCGGGAAGCCCTCGATGCGGTCGAAGACGGCCTGCCCCGCCAGGGCCTGGCGGCGGGCCGCCGCGGTGTCCAGGGCCGCCAGCTCGGCGATGTCGGCGCCGGCCACGAAGGCCTTCTCGCCGGATCCGGTGAGCACCACCGCCCCCACCCGGTCGTCGAACTCAAGGGCGGCGAAGGCCTGCTCGAGTTCCTTGAGCACCTCGTTGTTGAGTGCGTTGAGCTTCTCCGGGCGCTGGAGGGTGATCCAGGCGGCGCGGTCGACGATGTCGGTGTGCAGGAAGGCCATGGCGGCTCCGGGGCGATGGGCCTAGTCCAGGTTCTCGCGCAGGAAGGCGAGGGTGGCAGGCCAGGCGATCCGCGCCACCCCGGGATTGTAGCTGGCGCGCTGGTCGCAGAAGAAGCCGTGGTCGGCGCCGTCGAAGGTCAGGCCGATGTGGCCCTTGCCGGCCGCGCGGAGGGCCTCCGCCACCTGCCCCGGCTGCTCGGCGGGGATGATCGCGTCGGCGCCGCCCCAGACCGTCAGCAGCGGGCACTCGAGCCGGTCCAGGCGGTCGAAGTGGCTGGGGATGTCGCGGCCGTAGAAGCTGATGGCGCAGCCGAGTCCTGCGCTGGTGGCGGCCAGGAAGCTCAGCCGCCCCCCCAGGCAGTAGCCCACGCTCCCGACCCGGCGGCCGGCGCTTCGCGGGTGTGCCGAGAACCAGGCCAGCAGCGCCTCCACATCCAGGGCCAGGGACCCCGGCGTCAGCTGCGCGGCGTGGGCCCGGCCGGGGGTGTAGTCGGCGTAGCTGCTGGTGAAGCCCGGGGCGGTGCGGTGGAACACCTCCGGCGCCACCGCCAGGAACCCCTCCGCGGCGAAGCGCCGGCAGAGCTCCTGGATGTGGCCGTTCACCCCGAAGATCTCCTGGAACACGATCAGCCCGGGGACCGGCCCGGCCCTGGCCGGCTCGGCGGCGTAGGCGCGCATCCGGCCGCCGTCGGCCACCGGCAGGTCGGTCCAGGCGGGCTCGGGGCAGGGGGGCGGATGGTCCATGCGCCATTCTACCGGCGTAGACTGCAGCCATGACCGACCCCCATCCGCCCCATCCCGAGAGCTACCGCGACCAGCTCAGGGCCTTCCTCCGCGAGGACTGGGGGACCCAGGACTGGAGCACCGCCGCCGTGCCGGACCGGCCGATGAAGGCGCGCATCAGCGCCAAGGGCGACCTGGTGCTGGCCGGGCTGCCCATGGCGATCGAACTGCTGCGGTGCGTCGACGCGGAGCTGCAGGTGCACCCCAAGGCCCGCGATGGCGAGTGGGCCACCCGCGGCCAGGCGGTCCTGGAGGTGGAGGGCAGCGGCCACGCCATCCTGTTGGCCGAGCGGGTGCTGCTGAACCTGCTGCAGCGGCTCTCCGGCACCGCCACCCTGACCCGCGCCTTCGTCGACGCGGTGGCCGGCATTGACGCGCGCATCCTCGACACCCGCAAGACCACCCCGGGCCTCAAGCTGCTGGAGAAGTACGCGGTCCGCTGCGGCGGCGGGACCAACCACCGCCTGACCCTGGGCGACGGCGTGCTGCTCAAGGAGAACCACCTGGCCGCCGCCGGTGGCGTGCCTGCGGCGGTGCGCGCAGCCCGGGCGGCCGCCCCCAACCTGCTGCGGATCGAGGTCGAAGTGGAGACCCTCGACCAGCTGCGCCAGTGCCTCGAACTCGCCGAGGTCGACGGGGTGCTGCTGGACAACATGGACCTGGCCACCCTGCGGTCGGCCGTGGACCTGCGCCGGGCCAGCGGCCGTCGGGTCTTCCTCGAGGCCAGCGGCAACCTGACCCTGGAAACTGCGCGGGCGGTGGCCGAGACCGGCGTGGACTTCCTGTCGGTGGGCGCGCTCACCCACAGCGCCCCCGCCGCCGACCTCAGCCTGCGGTTCCTCTGAAGGGGCGGCTCACCGCCGTGGAGCGCCGTCCTCGGCCTGGGTGCGCACGACCAGCACGTCGCAGGGGGCGTGGCGGACCACCCGGGCCGCGGTGCTGCCGAACAGGAGGCGCTCCAGGGTGCTGTGCCCGACCTGGGCCACCACCAGCAGGGTGCGCGGATCGGCCTCGCGCACCAGCTCCTCCGCAGGACTGCCCCAGCGCACCAGCCCACGGGCCCCGGTGACCCCGCCGAGCAGGGCCTCGAGCTGTTCGCGGGCATGCTGTTCCAGGCTGTTCAGCCAGGCCGGATCCGGCAGCGCGATCTGCGCCTCCGGGAGCATGGGCGCCGGCGGCTGCATCACGTGCAGGGCCACCAACGGCACCTCCATCCGCGCCGCCCAGCCGGACGCCCGCTGCAGGGCCAGCTTCGAAGCCTCGGAGAAATCCACCCCCACCAGCACCCGGTTGATCATGGCCGTCCTCCGCTCCCGCTCCCAACATAGGCCCCTTAGGCGTCATTGGCGACGTTCCCGTGCGGTGGTCCGGGGTTGAAACAAATGTTTAAACATTTAAATTGGTCGTGGACCCGCTGGGCCCACAGGAGGAAGCATGGCGCTGCGGCAACTCGATGCGGTCCACGACGGCCTTCCCACCGCCGACGGCAATGGAGTCCCCTTGCGGCGCCTGGTGCCCTGGGCCGGGGGGAACGGCGGCGCGGCCTTCCGGGCGGTGGACCCCTTCCTGCTGATGGACCACTTCGGCCCGATGGTGCTGCCGCCCGGCACCGACGTGGGCTTCCCCCCCCACCCCCACAAGGGCTTCCAGACCCTCACCTACCTGATCCAGGGCGCCTTCCGCCACCGCGACAGCACCGGCGGGGCGGGCACCCTGCGACCCGGCGGCGCCCAGCTGATGACCGCCGGCCGGGGCATCGTCCACGAGGAGATGCCGGTGCCGGAGCATCTGGAGACCGGCGGCCCGATCGAGGGCGTGCAACTCTGGATCAACCTTCCCCGGGCGGAGAAACTGAGCCGGCCCGGCTACCAGGACCTGCAGCCGGAGTCGATGCCCTGGACCGCCCTGCCCGGGGGCCGGATCAAGGCCCTGGCGGGAACCTGGGCCGGCGTCGAGGGCCCGGTCCGGACCCCGGCGCGGATCGCCTACGCTCACCTGGAGCTGGACCCCGGGGGCGCCTTCCAGGGCAGCCTGCCGGCCGGCTGGATGGGGGCCCTCGCGGTGCTGCACGGCGCCGTTCTGGTGGCCGGCCGCCCGCTCCGGGCGGGGCAGGTGGGGCTGCTGTCGGCGGAGGGGGAGGACCTGGCCCTGGCGGCTCCGGAGGGTGCCAGCCTGATGCTGCTTGCAGGACACCCACTGGGGGAGCCGATCGCCCACTACGGGCCCTTCGTCATGAACACCCGGGCCGAGATCGACGCGGCGATCCTGGAGTACCAGAGCGGACGCATGGGTCGTCTGGATTGATGCGCCGGAATTCCAGGATCCGCCGAGAAGGCCGATACTGAGACAACTTCCAACCTGGGGGTGACCCCATGTCATGGCTGCGGCGATCTGCCCCGCCGGTTCTCGGACCGCCCACGGAGGGGGTGCGGACCGACCTGCGCGCCGCCTTCGCCGGCCTCGAGCGGGTGCTGGTCCGGGCCGCCATCGGCGCGGCGCGGATCTCCCTGCGCCTGCAGACGGTGGCCGCCGGCAACCGCAGCCTGGGCCGCGATTCCGGGGAGATCCAGGCGGCCACCGAGCGGCTCGTCCACAGCATCGCCGAAGTGGCCGCCCGGTCCCAGGACACCGCCGAGGGGGCCCGGCGGATGGCCGACCTGACCCGCGCCGGCCAGCAGGTCAGCGAGGAGGCGGCCGCCTCGGCCCGCCGCCTGCAGGAGCACACCGGCGTGACCGAGGCGCGGCTCCAGGCCCTCATGGAGAAGGTCCAGGCGGTCACCCAGGTGTCCCAGGTGATCGACGACATCGCCACCCGCACCAACCTGCTGGCCCTCAACGCCGCCATCGAGGCGGCCCACGCCGGCCAGGCCGGGCGCGGCTTCGCGGTGGTGGCCGAGGAGGTGCGCAAGCTGGCCGAGGGCACCTCCCGGCAGACCCAGGAGATCGGCGGCCTGCTGCAGGGGGTCCTGGCCGAACTGGACCCGGCCCGCCAGGCCATGACCGAAAGCCTCGCCCTGGCCTCCCGCACCATGGAACGTACCGGCATGGTGGGCCAGCAGCTGGCGGAACTGCTGGACCTCGCCCGCAGCACCTCCGACCACGTGGACGCCATCGCCCGCTCGACCGCCGCCCAGTCCGAGACCACGGTGGCCCTGGACTCGGCGGTGCGGACCTCGCGGGAGGCCATCGGCTCCCAGGGGGAGGAGACCACCCACCTCGCCAGCGAGGCCTTCGGCCTGTCTGCCCTCACCGAGGACGGCTACCACCACCTGGCCGGCTTCGACACCGGCTCGATGTTCTTCCGGTCGCTGCGGGCCGGCCGCGCCCTCCGCGACCGCTGCGAGGAAGTCCTCGAGGCTCCGGTCCTGGCCGGCCGCCTGCGCCTGGAGGACCTGCTGGAACTCAGCTACACCGAGATCACCGGGGCCGCCATCCAGTCGCTGCGCCGGCTCTTCGACGTCCGCCGGGTGCCGGACAGCGGCTTCACGCCGCCGAAGTACGCCACCGCCTACGACGCTCTCGTCGACGAGGCCCTGCAGCCGATCTTCGACGACGTCCTGGAGCAGGAGCCGAAGCTGATCTTCGCCCTGATCCTGGACCTGAACAGCTATGCGCCCACCCACAACCGGGTCTACATGAAGGACTGGACCGGCGACCCGGCCCAGGACCTGGTGGGCAACCGGGTCAAGCGCTTCTTCACCGACGCCCGGGTGCTGGTGCGCGGGGCCCGGACCGGACTCGGAGCCGCGGCCGTGGACCTGCCCGACCGCGCACCCCGGGAAGCCTTCCGCCTTGCGGGCTGCGACCTGAAGGAGACCCCCGAGGCCCGCGAAGGGTTCCTGGTGCAGACCTACGCCCGCGACACCGGCGCCCTGGTCACCGCGCTGAGCATCCCGCTGTTCGTCCAGGGCCAACGCTACGGGGCCGCGCTGCTCGGCTGGACCGAGGACGGCAGCGCCTGAACCCGCGCCGCGTTCAGGGCTCCGGCTCGGCCTGGAGGGTGCGGTGGATCCGGTGCGTGCCGGCGGCCATGGCAGACAGGCTCCGCGCCAGCGCCTCGCGGCTGCAGCGGAGCTGCTCCGACCAGGCCTCCAGCGGCACCTCGCCGCCCTCGGGGTGGGTCTGGACCCAGGTCCGCCAGAGGCCCCCGAGGGCCTCCGCATCCGGCTCGGCACCGTCCAGCCAGCTCCGTTCCTGGGGCCGCCGCGGTTCGTAGAACCGGGTCCCCTGGAGCTTCTCCGGCAGGAACGCCTGGGCCCGCCGGTAGTCGGCGTGGCTGTAGTGGTAGCCCTGGCCGCGACCGGCGGCGCGGGCGGGGGCGGTGTGGGCGTCGCGCAGCGCCTCGGGCACCGGGGCATCCTCGGCCGCCAGGGCGGCGTCGATGGCCACCACCGTGGCGTTGCTCTTGGCCGCCTTGGCCACGTAGATCACCGCCTGGGCCAGCGGGATCCTCGCCTCCGGCCAGCCCACCTGCTCGGCGGCGCGGCTGGCGGCCTCCGCCAGCAGGAAGGCGGTGGGGTCGGCATTGCCGACGTCCTCGGCGGCGGTGACCAGCAGCCGCCGGGCGATGAAGCGCGGGTCCTCGCCGCCGCGGATCATCCGGCTCAGGTAGTACAGCGCCGCGTCCGGGTCGGAGCCGCGCAGGCTCTTCTGGAAGGCCGAGGCCAGGTCGTAGTGGCCATCGGCGCGGTCGAACAGCAGCCGTCCGCCCAGTCCCTGCTGCAGGCTGTCGAGGCTGCGCTCCGGCTCCGGCAGTTGCAGGAAGTGCTCCAGGCCGGACAGGGCCGAGCGCAGGTCGCCGCCGGCCCAGTCGGCGAGCCAGCCGAACACCTCGACCGGGGGCGCACCGCCGGCCTCCCGCTCCCAGGCCCGCGCCAGGACCGTGCGGATGTCCTCCGATGCCAGCGCCTTCAGCGGGTGCAACTGGCAGCGGCTGCGCAGGGCCGGGTTCAGGTAGAAGGCGGGGTTTTCGGTGGTGGCGCCCACCAGGACCGCCTCGCCGCGCTCGAGGAAGGGCAGCAGGATGTCCTGCTGGGCGCGGTTGAACCGGTGGATCTCGTCCAGGAACAGCACCGGGGCCAATCCACGGAAGAGGGGCAGGGACGACTGCTCGAGCAGGAACTTCTTCAGTTCCGCCGCCGATCCGGTGGCGCCGCTGAACTCCAGGAATCCGTGGCCGGTGGCCTGCGCCAGGATCCGCGCCAGGGTGGTCTTGCCCGTGCCGGGTGGGCCCCACAGGACCATCGACGGCAGCCGGCCCGATGCCACCACCCGGCGCAGGACGCCGCGCGGCCCCACCAGGTGGCCCTGGCCCACCACCTCTTCGAGCGAAGTGGGCCTCATCCGTTCGGCAAGGGGGGCGAGCAGCGGCATGGCGATGGACCTGGGCTCCAGACTACCGCGCCCTTCCTGGGCCGCGACGGTTCTCGAGGTCTGTCGTGCTAGTCTCTGCCGATGAACCACTTGCCTGCCTACGAACGGGATCCCTGCCTGAGCGTGCTGGAAACCTCGGTGCGAGAGGCCTGGCAGGACCAGGGGGCCTGCCTCGCGGTGCTGGAGGACACCCTGTTCTATCCGGAGGGGGGTGGCCAACCGGCGGACCGCGGTGAGATCAACGGGGTCCCGGTGCTGGACGTCCAGAAGCAGGAGGGCCGGATCGTCCACCGCCTGGAACGCGCCGTCGAGGTCGGCCCCGCCCGGCTGGTGCTCGACTGGCCGCGCCGCTTCGACCACATGCAGCAGCACACCGGCCAGCACCTGCTCACCGCCGTGGCGCAGGATCGCGGGGGGTGGGCGACCACCGCCTTCCACCTGGGCCCGGCGACCTGCGACATCGAACTGGACGTCGCGAGGCTCACGCCGCAGCAGCTGTCGGACCTCGAGGAGGCGGTCGCGGCGGAGATCCGCCGGGCACGGCCGGTCACCGCCCGCCGGGTGTCCGAGCAGGCCTACGCCCTGGAGACGGTCCGGTCCCGCGGCCTGCCGGCCGGTCACCAGGGCGACATCCGGCTGGTGGAGATCGCCGGCCTCGACCTCAACACCTGCGGCGGCACCCACCTGGCCAGCACCGCCGAGCTGGAACTGGTGAAGCTGCTCGGCTGCGAGCCGATCCGCGGCGGCACCCGGCTGTTCTTCGTGGCCGGGCGACGGGCGCGGCAGCGGTTCGACGGCCACGAGACGCGCAATGCCCGGCTGCGGGAACTGCTCGGCGCACCGGACGCTGAGCTGGCGGAGGCCCTGGCCGCGAAGCTGGACCAGGCGCAGGGCCTGGAGCGGCGGCTGCGGCACCTGGAGGAGGCGGCTGCCGAGGCGCTGGCGGAGTCCCTGGCCGCCGCCCCCGGACCGCTGGCGGAGCGCCACCTGGAGGGCAGGGAGGCGGCCTTCCTGCAGCGCACCGCCCGGACCGTGGTGGCCCGGTCACCGGCCCTGTGCGTGTTCCTCACCGGCGGCGGACCCGGAAAGCACGCCTTCATCCTCGCCTGCGGCGCCGCCTCCGGCCAGGACGCCGCCGCCCTTGGCAGGGCCCTCGCCCAGGACCTCGGCGGCCGCGGCGGCGGATCCGGCCCCTTCTTCCAAGGCGTCTGCCCCACCCTCGACACCCGCGACTCAGCCCTCAGGGCCCTCCTGGCCGCCATGGCCCCCTGAGCCCTTCAATCAGCACGCGACCCCCACCAACAGATAAAGCAAGGGACCGGCTTGCCGGTCCCTTGCGCGGGGGTATGGGGCGGTCCGCCGATGCGGTGTGCGTGCAGCGAAGCGGAGCGCGGAACCCCCAGAAAGCATCAGGCCGCGGCGAGGTGCGCCTCGTAGGCCGGGTAGAAGTGCTTGCGGGTCAGCTGCAGGCGGTGGCGGACCAGGTTGAACAGGAAGTCCATCTCCATCCGGAACTCGCCCGGAAGGCTGCCGTCGATGTCCCAGCGCTGGTAGAAGGACTGCAGCATCTCCGCCAGCCGGTGGTAGCCGGAGTGGAAGTCCACCAGCGCCGAGCGCAGGTCGGGGTCGTTGGCGGCCATGGCGTCCAGCGCCGGCAGGAGCAGCGTGTCCTCCAGCCGGAAGTGCTCCTCCAGCTTCCCCTGCAGGAACAGGATGCTGCGCCGGCCGACCTCGCTGCGGATGTCGGAGCTGCCGAGGCGCTCGAACAGGGCGGCGATCTCCTGCTGCTTCTGGAGGAGGATCTCGGTCAACAGCATGGGACGGCTCCTGGACCTTCCCCCGCGAGGAGGGATCACCAGTCTGGGTCCGATTCCGCGGCGTTGCCGCCCTGCGGTTCCCGGGACCGGCGGGTTCTTGATGAACGGGTCGTCCTGCTTGATGAACGGTCGGCCTGCCCCCGCCGGTTCCTGCGGGGTAGGATGGGCCCTGGACCATGACCGTCTACCTGGACAACAACGCCACCACCCGCCTGGCCCCGGCGGCCCTGGAGGCGATGCTGCCCTACCTCGGCGAGGCCTGCGGGAACGCCGGCAGCGCCCACGCCCTCGGCCGGCAGGCCGAGGCCGCGGTGCAGCTCGGCCGCGAGCGGCTGGCGGACCTCCTGAACTGTGCGCCCCAGGAGCTGGTGTTCAACTCCGGCGGCACCGAAGGCCTCAACCACGTCTTCCGCGGCCTGCGGGAGGCCCTGCCGGACCGGCGCCACCTGGTCACCACCGCGGTGGAGCACCCGGCGGTCCGCGCCCTGTGCGCCTGGCTGGCGCGGCAGGGGGTGGAAGTGACGGTCCTTCCGGTGGACGCCGACGGGCAGCTGGACCTCGACGCCCTGGCCGCCTCCCTGCGGCCCGACACCGGCCTGGTCAGCATCATGGCCGCCAACAACGAAAGCGGCGTGTGCTTCCCCCTGGAGCGCATCGCCGCGCTGGTGAAGGCCCGCGGCATCCTGCTCCACGTCGACGCCACCCAGGCGGTGGGCAAGCTGCCCCTGGACCTCGCAGCCCTCCCCGTGGACCTGCTCAACCTCAGCGCCCACAAGTTCCACGGTCCGAAGGGCGCCGGGGCGCTGTTCATCCGCCGCGGCCTTCGCTGGAGGGCGCAGCAGCTGGGCGGCGGCCAGGAGCGGGACCGGCGGGGCGGCACCGAGAACGTGCCGGGGATCGTCGGGCTCGGGGTGGCGGCGGAACTCGCCGGCGCGGCCCTGGCTCGAATGGCCGAGGTCGCCGCGCGCCGCGATCGGCTCGAGGCCGCCCTCGCGACGGCCATCGATGGGGTCCGGTTCCTCGGCGGCCGGTCGCCGAGGCTGCCCAACACCAGCCTGCAGTGCTACCGCGGCCTGGAGGGGGAGGCCCTGCTGCTCCGGCTGGACCAGGCCGGTTTCTGCGTGTCCACCGGCAGCGCCTGTGCGTCGGGTCAGCGCGAGGCGAGCCATGTCCTCAAGGCCATGGCGGTCCCGGAGGAATTCGCCCGCGGCACCATCCGCGTCAGCCTCAGCCGGGACACCCTCGACGGGGAGGTCGACTCCCTGATCGACCGGCTTCCCGAATTGGTGGTCGGCCTGCGCCCGTCGATGCCGTTCGGATCAAACAAATAATTATAATAAAAATTATTATAATTTTATTAAATTTTATAATAATTTATTCGAAAAATATTCCAAAGCTGCCTCCAGCCATCGGAACCTGGGGTAGCCCAGGCTCAGGTATCCCATGTGTCCCCCGCGGGGCTCGACGTGCAGGTGGACCTGCGGCGAGCGCCCGCTACGGCGAAGGTCGGCGGCCGGGGCGAAGGGGTCGTCCTCGGAACTGAGCACCACGGTGGGCACCTCGATGCCCTGGAGGTGCGGCCCGCAGGCACAGCGGGCGTAGTAGTCGGCGCGGTCGCGGAAGCCGGCGGCGCGGGCCGTGAAGGACTCGTCGAAGTCGCGCAGGCTGGCGAAGGCCGGGATCTCCGCCGCCTCCAGGCCGAGCGCCCGGCGGTGGTCCAGGTCGGTGCGCAGCAGGCGCACGAAGCGGAGGTCGTAGAGCCGGTTCAATCCCCTTCCGAGCAACCGGCTGCAGTGCTCCAGGTCGGCCGGCGGGTTCACCGCGATGGCCGCGTCCGGCAGGTCCCGGCCCGTCCGGTGCCGGCCCAGCAGCAGCAGCAGGATGTTGCCGCTGAGGCTGTAGCCGATGGCCAGCTGGCGGCGGCCGGGGAAGCGCTCCCGGCCGTAGCGGAACACCGCCTCCAGGTCCGCGGTGGCGCCGCTGTGGTAGGGCTGCCGGGCCAGGCCGCGGCCGGCCCCGGCGCCGCGGTGGTTGACGGCGACCACGCTGGCGCCCAGGGCGTGGAAGCGGCTGGCGGCGCGCGCCATGTAGTCGCGGCCGGCGTCCCCGCCGAGGCCGTGGAAGAGCAGGACCACCCGGTCGCCGGGACCCTCCGCGACCTGCAGAAGCAGGGCCTCGCCGCCGCCGAGGTCGAGGCGGTGCGCCGCCCAGGGGAGCGGTTCCACCGGGGACGGGAGCCCGTGCGCCAGCAGGGTCTGGGCGTGGGCGCCACGGGCCCACCAGGGCGCCCGGAAGGGTGGTGCCGGGCCGAAGTTCAGAGGCCGAGCTCCCGGCCGAGACGCTCGCGTTCGGTCTTGAAGTCGGCGGAGGCCGCGGCCCGCTGGAGGGCGGCCTTGGCCGGCGCCTTCTGACCCAGGTGGGAAAGGCAGGTGGCTCGCATCAGGCTCACCCAGCCGAGCTGGGCCGCGGATGGGTTTTCGGGGTAGAGCGAGAGCGCCCCCTTCCAGTCGCCGCCCTTCGCGCGCAGGTCCGCGACCAGGACGGCCAGGGGCTCGCGGTCCGCACCCTTCTCCGGGGCGCGGGCAAGGGCCGCCTCGGCCTCGCGGAGGCGGCCGCCGGCGGCCTCGCTCCCCGCGGCGGGGCGTCGCAGGCAGCGCAGCAGGACCTCCATGCGGTCCGGGCCCGGCCGGGCCCGGGCCAGGGCCTTCAGGGCCTGCTCCCACTCCTGGCGGGCCGCGAGGGACTGGGCCCGGCGCAGGGCCTGCTGGGGGGTCTCGCCGCTGGCGGGGAAGAATTCCGCAGCCTGCTGCGGATAGAGGTTGGCGGGCAGTTCCTCGAGCGCAAGGCGGCGGAGCTGGGGCTGCTCCCGGGCCGGGGCCAGGTCGAGCAGCGCGCGGGCCGCCTCGGGAAGGCCCATCCGGGCGAACCGCCGGACCAGCTGCTGGCGCTGCTCGGCGTTCAGGCTCCCCACGCTCTCCGCTTCGAGGTAGGGCAGGAACAGGGCCGGAGTGCCCTTCTCGAGGGATTCCTGGGCGAGCGCGGCCACCGCCTTGCCCCGCAGCTCCTTGAGCGTCGCCTCCTCTTCGTGGGCGCCCTGGTTGGTGCGGAACTCGGCGACCAGGTCCACCACCTCCGCCCAGGCGGAGCGGCCCATGGCCAGCCGGAGCTTCACCAGGAGCGCCCGGCGGGCCGGCTCCGACTTGCGCTCGGCCTTGCCCAGGTCGGCGATGAGCTTGTCCGGGGCGGGGAAGTTCGCCGCGGCCTCCTTGGGCAGCTTGCCTTCGGCGAGCAGCGTGGCCAGGGCCAGCCGGGCCTCGTCGGCCTCGGCCGATCTCGGCGCGCCGGTGATCACGCCCTGGAGCACCGCGGCCGATCCGGCGGCGTCCCCGAAGGCCCCGAGCAGGCGCGCCCAGGCCATGTCCACGCGGGAACGGTAGGATCCGTTGGGGTACAGGGTCAGGTAGTCCTTGCGGATGCCCTCCGCCTGGTTGCGGTCGCGGGCGGCGCAGAGGACCTGGAGCATGGCCGCCAGCCCCCGCTCGCTGGGCTGGGCGTGGTCGGGCAGGGGCACCAGCGACCGGATGACGTTGAGGCCCTCCATGGGCCGGCCGTCCTCGACGAGGGTCCACAGCAGCAGTTCCTGGGCCCGGCGCTTCACCTCCACCGGCAGTTCCGCCGCCAGGGCCTTCCTGAGCCGCTCCTCCGCCTCCTTCGCCTTCTTCCGTTCCAGGGCCTGCTCGGCCAGGAGGACCTGGCCATCGGCGAGGTAGGGCGATCGCGGCCAGGTCCGTTCGAGCTTCTTGAAGGTCGCAGCGGCGTCCCGCCCCCGTCCGAGCCGCTCCTCCAGGATGCCCTGGGCGTACAGGGCCTTCTCCCGGTCCGCCGACTTCACGCTGCGGAAACGGTGCCGCTTGAGCACCTCCAGGGCCGCGCGCTGCTCCTTGCCATCGGTGAGCTTCAGGGCCAGTTCGGCGAGCTGGCCGACCTGGGCGTCGGTTCGGCCTTCGGACTTCTGAGCGGCCTTGGCTGGAGCGGGATCCGATGCGGGCAGGGCGGGCCCGGCCAGGATCCCGAGCAGCAGGCCGCCGACGAGCGGAACCCGGCCGCAGCGACGCCGGGCCTGCCGGTTCACGATTGCCACCTCGCCAGAAGCGCCTTCTTGGTGGATTCGAACTGGTCCTCCGTCAGCAGCCCGCGCTCCTTGAGACCGGCCAGCCGCTGCAGATCCTCCAGGCCTTCGCCGGCGAGCCCCTGGCGCCTGGGCGTGATCTGCCGCGCCAGCATCTCCATCCGCCCCATGACCGCCTCGAGTTCCTCCACTCGCCCGTGCAGGCGCTTCACCTCGACCCGCAGATGGTCGCGCTCGTGGATCAGGGCCATCCGCTCCACGAGCCTCCGGAGGGTGTTCCGGAACTGCTCGACCTGCAGGGGCTTGGTCACCAGGCCGAAGGCGCCCTCCTCGACCGCCTCGGTGGCCTCCCGGACGCTGCCGAAGCCGGTGAGGACCAGGACGGTGCAGCTCGGGTCGACCTTGAGGGCGCTGCGCAGCACGTCCATCCCGCCCTTGCCGGGCATCACCAGGTCGGTGATCACCAGGTCGAAGGGGGGCAGTTCGGCGGCGAGCTTCTCCTCGGCCTCCTCGCCGCTCGCAGCGACGGAGACCTTGAAGCCCTCGCCCTCGAGGACGGAACTCAAGGTCTCCCGGAGGACCGGATCGTCGTCCACCAGCAGGAGCCGGGGAGCGGACAGGTGGGCTGGAACGATGGGTCTGCTCACGGTGGGACCGGGCTCCAAGCTGTCTTTCGGTCGATTTTGCCCGCTCCTGGAGGGATTCGGCCGAATTTCCTCGTCCAGGCCGGATCCGGGTTCCATCCGGGCAGGAACCGGGCCAACCGGAGGCTAGGCGGCACCCTTGAGCCGGTAGACGAAGGCCAGCACCTGAGCCACCGCGTGGTAGAGGTCACGCGGAATGGGCCGGTCGACGCGCACGGAGGCGTGGAGGGCGCGGGCCAGGGGGGGATTCTCGACCACCACCACTCCGGAAGCCCGGGCCTTCTCCCGGATCCGGATCGCCATGAAATCGACCCCCTTGGCGAGGCAGAGGGGCGCGGCGTCCCCGCGCTCGTACCGCAGGGCCACCGCGAAGTGGGTCGGGTTCGAGATGACCACGGTGGCCTTCGGCACGGCCGCCAGCATCCGCCGCTGGGCCGCGCTCAGCATGAGGTTGCGGAGCTTGCCCTTCACCTCCGGGCTCTGTTCCGTGTCCCGCGATTCGTCCTTGACCTCCTGCTTGGTCATGCGGATGGACTTCTCGTAGTGGAAACGCTGGTAGGCGAAATCGGCCACGGCGACCACGACCATGGCCAGCAGGACGTTGCGGTAGAGCACGAAGAGGGTGTCGCCGAGGAAGGCCAGGCTCTGGCCGAGGGGGGCGTTGAGGGTGCCCAGCATGCCCTGGAGCCTCGGCCCGATCACCAGGTAGGCCACCCAGGCGAGGATGAAGAACTTGGCGAGGCTCTTCAGCAGCTCCACCAGGGAGCGGACCGAGAACAGCCGCCCGAACCCGGCCACCGGGTTCAGGCGGGAGAACTTGGGCTGGAGCGGCTTGCCGGTGACGTGCAGGCCGCGCTGCGCCATCTGCACCAGCAGGGCGATCAGGAAGTTAGCGCCCAGGTAGGGCAGCAGGATCCGCCCCGTGTCGAACCCCACCCTCCGGACCAGCAGGCCGATGTCCGCCAATGCGCCGGGCCTGGCCTCGCGGAACAGCTGGGTCATCTGCTGGCCCATCAGCGCCAGCGTGAACCCGCCGGCCATGAGGAGGAGGAAGTAGTTCCCCCAGAGCAGGAGGGTCGAGTCGAAATCCATGCTGCGGGGGAAGGACCCCTCCTCCCGCGATTTCTGCCTTCGCTTGGGTGTCGCCTTCTCGGTGCGGCTGGGATCGTGGGCCACGGCCTACCCCAGGAGCCTGAAGGCCCAGGACGGGACCGCGCCGAACAGCGGCTGGATCCAGCGCGGGAGTTCCAGCATCACGTAGCCGAGGACCGCCACGCCGATGGCGATCTTCAGGGGGAAGCTGAGCTGAAGGAGCTGAAGCTGGGGCATGAAACGGGCGCCGAAGCCCTCGAGGACGTCCACCAGGAAGAGGGCGAACAGGACCGGGGCCGCCATCTGCAGCCCCTTCGCCAGGAGGGCGCCGCTCAGCGACACCAGCCCGAGCCCGCTGGTCGTGAAGGCGCCCCCGAGGGGAACGATCCGGTAGCTGTCGGCCAGGGCGAGGATGACCTGGTGGTGGAGGCCGCTGGCGAACAGCAGGAGCAGCACCACCTGCGCCAGCAGGGTGCCGGCGATGGCGGCCGGCTGGGGGTCCACCGGGTTGACGAACTGGACGAAGCTGAAGCCGGTCTGGATGTCCACGAGGCTGGCCCCGAAGGTCACCGCGCTGAAGACGAAGGCCACCAGGGTGCCGATCAGCAGGCCCACGGCCAGCTCAACGGCCATCGCCGCCACCAGGTCCCAGAGCCCGGCCGGGGCGGCCTTCATGGGAGGGAGGGTGGGAGCCACCACCAGCGCCAGGAGGGCGGCGAGGGCGGCGCGCACCGGCAGCGGAAGCCGCTCGTTGCCCAGCCCGGGCATGGCCGCAAGCAGGCCGGTGATCCGGGTCAGCACGAGCATCCAGGCGGTCAGCCGGGCGGTGGCGTGGACCCAGGTGGCGGGGTTGCCGAGCAGGCCGTCCATGGCGTCACTGGATCTGTCGCACGACCGTGTTGAAGTCCGTGAACATCCGGGTGGTGAAGCCGACCATGACCTTCACCATCCAGGGGAAGCTGATGACCACCACCAGCATCACCGCGATGATCTTGGGCACGAAGGCGAGGGTCTGGTCCTGCAGGCTGGTCACCACCTGGAACACCGAGATGATGAGCCCCACCACCAGGGACACGATCAGGGCCGGCCCGGCCACGTAGAGTCCGGTCCGCAGGGCGTCCTTGGCCAGCTGGGCGATGACCAGTTCATTCATGCAGGCCCTCCGCCGAACGGGGTTGGTCCAATGAAAGGGGCTTCCCACCCGCGATCGGATGCGCCCTTGCGGCGCATCCTCCTGATTCGATGCCGCTGCGCGTCCTCTCATCAGAGCGGGGCCTCACCCTGTGTACCCCTTCACGAGGGAGCCGACGATCAGGTACCACCCGTCCACCAGGACGAACAACAGCACCTTGAAGGGCAGCGAGACCATCACCGGCGGCAGCATCATCATGCCCATGCTCAGCAGGATCGAGGCCACCACCATGTCCACCACGAGGAAGGGCAGGAAGATCATGAAGCCGATCTCGAAGGCGGTCTTCAACTCGCTGATCATGAAGGCCGGAAGCAGCACCTCCAGCGGCACGTCGG
This sequence comes from Holophagales bacterium, assembly GCA_041908165.1. Classification (GTDB taxonomy): domain Bacteria; phylum Acidobacteriota; class Holophagae; order Holophagales; family Holophagaceae; genus JACQZU01. The sequence goes on from JAYRFV010000107.1 coordinate 65,264, forward strand.
CCTTGGTCTTCGGCGCCGGCGCCTTGGCCATCCGGAGGAACAGGGCGATGTCCTTCTTGCGGGTGTGGCGCAGCATGAACACCTTCAGCGGGGCGGCCGTGCGGTCGAGCGCCTGGTCGGTGGTCAGCTCGTTCCGCTGGAGCGGCTGGAGGACCGTCTGGTTGATCTCCCGGGCGGTCGGGCCCATGACGAAGAAGGTCAGGACGAGGGCCAGGCTGATGAGGACCTGGTTGCTCGGGGTCTGCTGGGTTCCGAGCCCCTGCCGGAGGAAGTGCATCACCACGACCATTCGGGTGAAGCAGGTGGCGGTCATCAGGATGGTGGGCGCCAGGGTCAGCACGGAGAGCAGCAGCACCGCCTGGAGCGTGGCGCTCAGGGCCGGCCCCTGCGGGGCCTTGCCGAAGTCGATCGAGACATTGGGAAGGCCGGCGGGAGCAGCCTGGAGGGTCGCCCCGGCCAGCAGCAGGAGGGCCGGCCAGGCCCATCGCAGGGTCCGGCGGAGCGCCGTCATGGGCGGTCTCCGCGGAGCAGGGCCTCCATCTCCTTCACCGGGACCGGAGCCCCCAGGGCGAGCGGGCCTTCCTGCTGGGCGAGCGCCTCGGCGAAGCTGCTGGAGGTCCCGCCGCCGGCAGGCTCGAGCCGGGAAAGCAGTTGGATGCCGCCCGGAGCGAGGGCGATGAGGAACCGCTCGTCCTCGGCCTGCAGGATGGACACGAAACGCCGGTCGCCCAGGGCCAGGGTCTCCTCGATCCGCAACCGGCTGCCCCCGGTTCCCGGCAGCTTCCGCACGCCCCATCGGCGCAGCGCCCACAGCGATCCGCCGGCGAGGCCCAGGACCAGGGTCATGGACGCGAGGGTGCGCCAGGCGGACGGGCCCGGCTCGGGATTGGCCTGGACCGTCGGTTTTCCGTCCTCCAGGACCAGCGGCGCCTGCAATTCCTTCTCGGCGGGCGTGGGCTGGGGCTGGGCCTGCACCGCGAGACCGAGGCCCAGGGCCAATCCGAAGGTGATGCAGGCTTTTCGAACCACGACGGTCCCCCGACACAGCCCAGGCCCAGTGCCAGGGCCGTGCCGAAGCCTCCTGTCCGGCGCGGGGCCGGATCAGGGAGCGGGCGGCTTCCGGGGCGACTCCAGGTCGACTTCCAAGGTCCAGGCCGTTCCCAGGCGCCGCCAGGCCCGGACGTAGGTGCCCGACTCCGGAGGGCCTGCCGGCGGCCTCCGCTGGTAGGTCCCGTGCACGAACAGGAGTTCGCCGCTCGCCGCCACGGCCGAGCCCGCGGGTTCCCAGGTCGCCGGGCCGGGATGGGAGGCCAGCAGGGCCCGGGCCGGAACCCAGCCCACGGACGGCGGGTCTGGGCTCCGGTAAACCCGGCCCTCGGGCGCAAGGTGCGTCCTGTAGGCCCGCTCGGCTCGGGCGGAGGCGGCGGCGGCGAAGCGCCGGTCCAGTTCCAGGGCCTGCTCCACCGACAAGGGCGCGGCCGACAGCTGGGGGTCCGTGCGGGTGGAGCCGGGCACCGGCAGGGGCCGGACGCCGCGGGCGGCGCTCCGGGTCGGGATCCCGATGTCCCAGAGCAGCTGCCATCCGGCTTCGGGATCGCGCTTCCAGACCGAGAGGAACCACCCGAAGGCGGAGGCGGAGGCCTCCGGCCGCTCCCGCCATTCCCAAGGACCGGAGGTGAAGCCCAGGTCGCCGGAACGGGCCGTGCCGGCCACGGCCGGGAACCAGGAGAGCCGGGCCGGGGTTTCGGGGAGCCGGGCATACCAGTCCCGGCCGTTCTGGGGTTCCGGACGGAAGAGCAGGCCCTCCGGGTGGAAGGCGGCCTGGAAGGCCGGCTTCATGCCGTCCCGCTCGCAGTGGCGGATGAAGGCCCACTCCGCCGCCAGGATCCCCGCCTGCCCGGGAGCCCGGCGCGTGGACCCATGGGGGGAGGCACCCATCGCGGAAAGGGTTCCTGCCAGGACCAGGGGAATCCAGCGCATGCCGCCCTCCGCGGACCATCCTAGGGCATGCCCCCGCGGGCCGGCGCACGGAAGACCCCTGCCGGCGCACCCCTGGCCCCTCGGCCCGGACCGGAGGCGGCGCACCATACCGGTCCAGTCCGCGCAGGTTTTCGGAGCCTTACTGGTCCAATCGCTACATTTCCCCGGAGCGGGTCCCGATGGGAGGGCAGGGGCGAAGGGGTCGTCCGCGGATCGGGAGCTCGCACATGGACACCGGCCGGGCTGAGGAATGCGGCAATGCAGCGGCCGGAGGGCCGTCCTCGCGCTTCCTCGGGGCCGCGGTGGCCGCCGGCCTGGTGGCCCTCCTGCTCGGCTGCGGCGGCGGTTCCACGCCTGGCGCCACGCCCGGCGCCACGCCGGCCGGGCCGCCGGCCATCTCCGCCTTCTCGGCCACGCCGGCGGGCATCGTGGCCGGCGGGTCGTCCACCCTGGCCTGGTCGGTCAATGGCGCCACCAGCCTCCGCATCGATCCCGGCATCGGGGCCGTCACCGGAACCTCGGTGGCCGTCCAGCCCCTCTCCACGACCACCTACACCCTCAGTGCCGCCAATGGTTCGGGCCTGACCACCGCCACCACCACCCTCCAGGTGCAACCCGCGGTGGCGATCGCCGGTTTCACCGCTGCGCGGGACCTGATCACGGCCGGATCGACCACCGCCTTGACCCCGGTCTTCAGCAACGCCACCGGCGCCCGCATCGAGCCCGGCGTGGGGCCCGTGGTTTCCGGGCAGGACTATGCGGTCCGTCCCGGAGCATCCACCACCTTCACCTTGACGGTGGAGGGCCCGGGCGGACCGCTGACCCGGAGCCTCACGGTCCAGGTGGTGCCCGCGCCGGCGATCAGCGCGTTCACCGCCACGCCCGCCTTCGTCCAGCCGGGATCGAGCAGCCAGCTCACCGCGGTGTACTCGGGCGGCACCGGCCGCCTGGACCCTGGACTCGGACCCGTGGAGAGCGGTGTTCCACTGTCCACCGGAGCCCTCCAGGAGTCGACGACCTTCCTGCTGACCGTGACGAACCCGGCCGGCGACAGCGTCTCCAGGACCACCCAGGTGTCCGTGGGCGCGGGGCCGGCCATCGCCGGCTTCACCGCAGCCAGGCCGATCCTGACCGCGGGGGGGACGACGACGATCGTCCCCGTGTTCTCCAATGCCGCCAGCGCCACCATCGATCACGGGGTCGGCAGCGTGACCTCGGGAAGCGCCTACCCCGTGACCCTGGCGGTCACGACCACCTACACCCTGACCGTCACCGGTCCAGGGGGAACCCTCACCCGGGCTCTGACCATCACCGTGGTACCCCCACCTGAAATCGCCTCCTTCTCGGCCGAGCCTGGATCGGTCCTGCCCGGAGTCCCCAGCCTTCTGACCGGCAGGTTCTCCGGCGGCCTCGGGTCCGTCGACCCTGGAATCGGACCGGTCACCAGCGGCGAGGCAGTCTCCACCGGAGCCTTGACGGCCAGCACCAGCTACCTCCTCACCGTGACCAATCCCGCGGGCGACCGCGTGCAGGCGTCCACCACGGTGGTGGTCGGCTCGGCCGTGGAAATCACCGGACTCGGCGCCACCCGCGCAACCCTGACCCAGGGCGGGACCAGCACCATCACGCCGAGCTTCGTCAACGCGACCAGCGCCACGCTGGAACCCGGGATCGGCCCTGTCCAGTCCGGCAGCGCCTATCCCGTGAGCCCCGACCGCACGACGACCTACACCCTCACGGCCCAGGGCCTCGGCGGCCCGGTCAGCCGACCCATCACCATCCAGGTCGTGCCCCCGCCGAGCATCGCCTCCTTCTCGGCCGAACCTTCCTCCGTGCCGAGCGGCGGCAGCAGCCAGTTGACCGCACGCTTCGCCGACGGCCTGGGCGAGGTCGACCATGGTGTCGGCCCGGTGAGCAGCGGGATGGCGGCCACCACGGGGGCCCTGGGCGCCAGCACCACCTACCTTCTGACCGTGACCAACCCGGCAGGAGACCAGGTTTCCGCCTCGACCACGGTGACGGTCGGCAGCGCGGTGGCCATCACCTCGTTCTCCGCCGCCCGGACCACGATCTCCGCAGGGAGCAGCACCACCCTGACCGCCGCCTTCGTCAACGCCACCGGGGCGAGCGTGGACCAGGGCATCGGGACGGTGTCGTCCGGCGTGCCCATCACCGTGACCCCCGCGGCCACCACCACCTACACCCTGAGCGCCACCGGACTGGGCGGGCCGGTCACCGCCGCCGTCACGGTCACCGTGGTGCCCGCACCCGTCATCGAGGCCTTCAGCGCCTCCCCCAGCGCCGTACCCGCAGGCGGAGCCAGCCAGCTCACGGCCACCTTCTCCGGAGGCGCCGGGACCATCGATCACGGCCTCGGCGCCGTGACCAGCGCCGTCGCCGTCACGACCGGCCCGCTCGCCGCCAGCACCGGCTTCCTGCTGACCGTCACCAATGCGGCCGGGGACAGCGTCACCGCCACCACCACGGTCACGGTCGGGTCCGCTGTCGCCATCACGGGGTTCTCCGCGGCCCGCACCACGCTCACGGCCGGATCCAGCACCACCTTGACCGCCACCTTCACCAACGCCAGCGGGGCCAGCGTCGACCAGGGCGTGGGCCCGGTGGTCTCGGGGGTCGCCGTTCCGGTGTCGCCCGCCTCCACCACCACCTACACCCTGAACGCGCTCGGCCTGGGCGGACCGGTGACC
>JAYRFV010000108.1:0-5137 GCA_041908165.1 Holophagales bacterium
CTTCATCCCCCTGTCCAGGCTGGACTACGTGCAGGCCCAGGACGACTACGTGCTGCTCAAGACCCCGGAGAAGGGGCACCTGAAGCAGCAGACCCTGGCGAGCCTGGAGCAGAGGCTGGATCCCCAGCGCTTCCTCCGCATTCACCGCTCGTTCATCATCCAGCTGGACCGGCTGGCCAAGCTCGAGCAGGGTCCGACCGAGAGCTGGGTGGTGATCCTGCAGGACGGCACCCGCCTTCCGGTGAGCAAGAGCGGCTTCACCCGCCTCAAGCAGGCCATGGACGAAGGCTGAACGAGGGAAGGGCGGGACCGGAGTCCCGCCCTTCCCCTTCCATCCGGTTCCTGGCTAGCGCAGGACCGGGAAGTGGATGGAGAGGTTCTCCGGCCCGAAGAGCACCGGGAGCTCCATCCGCGTCAGTTCCTGCACCGGGGCGAGGGGGTAGCCGTTGGTGGCGGCCCCATCCGCGACCGTGCCTGCCGCGATCCAGATGGCCATCTGCCGCTGGGCCGCCGCAACGTTCGCCGGGGTGGCGGTGTCGCGGAGCAGCAGGCCGTGGTCCGCAGGCGCGGCAGGGGTGCCGTACTGCATGACCCCCTGGACCGGATTGCCGGTCCCGGAAGCCGTGGCGGGGGCGACTGCGGCCTTGATGGTGGCGAAATTGGCGCCGTAGACGTAGGGGACCGCGGGCGCCGACTGGCCGCTGCGGTTCACCTGGGTGAAGCCGCCGCTGACGTCCGCCCCGACCTGGCCCTGGCGTCCCGCCAGGGCGTTGACGAAGTACTGCCCGTTGGAGTTGGGGATGACCAGGTCGCCGATCGCTTCCTGGACCAGCAGGCGGTTGGTGAACCGCGAGGTGGGCGCGCCGGGGAGCGGCGTGGCCAGGCTCGCCGGGTCGATCGGGTCGAGCACCGCCTGGGCGAGGGCGAAGAACTGGTAGTAGGCGGAACTGCCCGTGGGAACGCCGGCCGCGGCCAGGCCGGCGTTGACCGTCGCGGCGAAGGCAGGGCTGTCCTTCAGGATGAAGGCCACGCGGCCGCCCGGAACGCTGAGCAGGCCCTTCAGGTTCGCGCCTCCGGTCTGGCTGCTGTTGCCGGCCAGGAAGGCCGATCCGACGAGGCTTCCGAGGCTCTGGCCCACGTACTGGGTCGCACCGGCCGCGCTCAACGGCTTGCCGGCCGCGGCCATCGCCGCCTGCAGGCTGTTCGGGTCCACGCCTCCGGGCTGCTTGAGGATGCGCTCGAGGCGCCAGAGGTTGAAGGCGCTGGTGAGGCCGTTGGCGCGGGCGGTGAGCATGGAGGGCAGCATGAAGAAGTTGCTGGCCCACTCCGCCGCCGGCCGGCCATTGCCCATGCCGGGCCCGGTGTACAGCGGCGAGGTCAGGCTGCCGGCAACGCCGCTGGCGAGCCCGTGGACCGACTGGTCGATGGCCACCACCGCATAGCCGATGGAGCACAGCGTGTTGGCGAGCCCGAGCGCCTGTTCCTTCTGGCCGCCGAGCCCGTGCATGAAGATCGCGACCGGGTAGCCGCCCGGAGGGGCCGCCGCGAGGGGCGCGACCACGATGAAGGGCACCGTCCGGGTCTGGTGGTAGAACCCGCGGAGCAGGCCGCCGGTGTTGCGTGTGGCCTGCAGGACGCCGGTTCCCGGAACCGTGCTGGTGCCCGGGTTGTAGGCGCCGGTGACGCCGTCGATCTTCCCGGAGATGCTGGGATTGGCGTGGGTCACGAAGGGGTCCAGCTGGAAGTCCGCGCTCTCGAAGGTGCCGGCCCCGACGTAGCCCACGGCGGCGCTGGGAATGGTGCCGAAGATCGCCGAGATGGAACCGGCGCCGGAGGGGATGGCCGAGGTGCCCATCAGCTGGAAGTGGCCGACGCCGTTGACCCAGGCGCGGCTCTCGGCGGTGCTGAAATCGGCCTTGAGCGCGGTGGCGCCGAGGTTGGCGTTGTTGGCATAGGCCCACAGCGCCGTCTCCACGGGCATGCGGGAGGCCGGGGTGCCGACCGGGTCCGCGGGGATGTAGCCGGCCCCGGTGGTGATGAAGCGGCCCAGGAGCGCGATGTCGCCGCGCTTGGTGATGGTGGTGGTGGCGCTGGCGGCGATCAGGTCGTTCATCACCTTGGCGTACCCGGACAGCTGGATGCTGCTGGAGCCGGACACCAGTGCGTTGGCCCGGATGGCCTCCAGCCCGGCCACCGCGCCGGTCAGGGTGGTGGTGGACTTGAGGGCCTCGAAGTAGACCGACGAGGAGACCGCCAGCCCGTTGGCGTCCTTCACGCGGCTGGTGACGACGTACAGGTAGCGCGCCCCGGGCAGGAGCGGCACCTTAGGCAGCAGGTAGACGCCGGTGCCGGCGGTGCTCGGGGTGAGGGCGAAGGCGCTGTAGGCGAAGAGCCCGGAGACGTCGACGAACCCGAGGGCGTTGTTCTCGGTGCTGGACGGATCCGCCGGAACGTCCGGCACCACCTGGAACACCTTGAGGTTGGCGGCGGTCACGGTGGAGGCGTCCACCGCACCGGTGAACTGGATGTAGATCGGCGCGTTGAGGCCCGACACCGCGTGCGTCCCACCCATCTCCTTCAGGTTCACGTAGGCGAGCGCCTTGTCCGGCGTCAGCGGCACGCCCTGGACGATGTTCAGCGTGCCGGGCGCAGGCGTCGAGACGCCGGTGTAGGTCACGGACGTCGTGGTGGCCGTCACCAGCACGTTCGGAAGCGGCACCGCGCCGGCGGAGGGATCGAAGACCGCCGTGGTGGTGCTCGGCATGCTGCCGGGGCCGGTGACGAGGGTGGGAGCTTCGGAGTCGCCCCCGCCGTTGCAGGCGAGCAGGGCCAGAAGGCTCGCGCCAAGGAACGCCCGGCACAGGGTTGTGCGCATCGATTCACCTCTTGGATGGGGATGGAGTTGGCAGGGTGGTCTCAAGACGATAGGCCGTGCAGCAGGGAAATGCCACAACAAACCGCCACGGAAGACCGCACCCGCGGAAGGCGGAGGGAGCGCGCATTGATCGGATTTTCCGCTCCTATTTTTTTAACCCGTCGATCATGAAAAACAATGGGTGCGGGCGTCTGGGTGCTTGCAGGCGCTTCCGAGTTTGCTATCGTTGTCCATCTTCCCTTCTCAATCGCCTTACGGCTGGCAACAGCCAACTGCCGGGGAATCCGGATAGGAGCCATGCGCCCATGACCCTTCGTTCTCGCGCCACGCTGACCACGCTTGCCCTGGCGGTGGCCAGCGCACTCGCCCCGATGGCCCACGCCAGCGGCTTCCAGCTCAGGGAGCAGAGCCCGAGCGCGCAGGGCAACGCCTTCGCGGGCATCAGCGCCGGCGGCAGCGACCTCAGCGCGCTGTTCTTCAATCCCGCGGTCATGACCCAGTACGACGGCAAGCAGTTCACCTTCGGCGGCACCTACGTCAACCTGAAGGCCGAGTTCAACGGCGGGACCTCGACGCGCACCGCGGCCCTGCTCGGCCTCGGCTTCCAGGTCGCGCCCGTCACCGGCGCGAGCCTGAGCCCGATCTCCGGATCCAGCAGCCACCCCAACGCCGCCATCAGCGCGGTGCTGCCCGAATTCAACATCATGTACAGCGTGAGCAAGGACCTGAAGCTGGGCCTGTCGGTCAACGTCCCCTTCGGCCTCACCACCGAGTACGATGCGAACTGGATCGGCCGCTACCACGCCCTCAAGTCCGAATTGAAGACCATCGACGTCTCCCCGAGCGTGGCCTACCGCGTGGCCGATTCGTTCACCCTCGGCGTCGCCTTCGTGGCGCGCAAGGCCGACGCCGAGCTCTCCAACGGTGTGGACTTCGGCACCGCCCTGGCCTTGAAGGTCGGCGGCGGGCTCGCTGCCGCGGGGATCTCCACCGTGTCCCCCGGGCCGGGCCAGAACAGCCCGGTGGCCAACATCGCCATGGGCGCGCCCAACGCCACCCTGGGGACCCCCGGCTATGCCACCCCCGGGGCCTGGGACGGCACCGCCGGGCTCAAGGGCGGCGCCTGGGGCTACGGGTACAAGGTCGGCGCCATCTTCCAGCCTTCCCCCGCCTTCCGGCTGGGCCTCGCCTATTCCGCCGCGATGACCATGACGTTGACGGGCGATGCGTCCTTCAAGTACCCGTCCACCATGCCCGCCACCGACCTCACCGCCCTCCAGGCCGCCGGCCTGCGCAACGGAAGCGGTTCCGCGGAGCTCAACCTGCCCGCCACCGCCTCCCTGGGCTTCGACTACCAGGTCAACTCCGGCTTCGCGATCCAGGGCGAGGTGGCCCGGAGCACCTGGTCAAGGTTCAAGGAACTCCGGGTCAAGTTCGACACCGGTGCTCCCGATTCGGTGGTGGACGAGAACTGGAACGACACGACCTTCGTGTCCCTCGGGGCCACCTGGAAACTGAACGAGGCCTGGACGCTCCGTGCCGGCGTGGCCACCGACCAGAGCGCCACCGACGATGCCCACCGCACGCCGCGCATCCCCGACAACGACCGCAAGTGGGTGTCCTTCGGCGGCAGCTACCGGTGGTCGAAGAAGGTGATCCTCGATTTCGGGTACACCCGGATCTTCGTCGCCGAAGGGAAGATGATGCTGACCTCGGGCACCACCTCGGCGGACCCGAACCTGACCCGCGGCAACCTGAACGGCTCGTTCACCTCGGCCATCAACATCCTCGGCGGGCAGTTCCGCTACACCTTCTGACGCGCGTCCTGCGGCGGGGAGGCGGCCTCCGGGCCGCCTCCCCTGTTCATTCGGGCTGCGGGCGCAGCCCCGCCACGTCGCCGGCGGCCAGCCGGACCACGCCGGTCCGGCAGGCGAGGCGCAGGCGGCCATCCTCCTCCCAGCCCAGGACGACGCCCTGACCTTCGGTCCAGCGCACCGCCTCGCCCGTGGCGGGCCACCGGAATCCCGGCTCGGGTGCGAAGGCGAGGTCCTGCCAAGCCGACAGGACAGCCCGGGCGAGCCGTTCCGGATCCGGGATGGGCCGACCGAGGCTGGCCAGCGATTCAGCCGGCGGACCTTCGCCCTCGAGCAGCGGGGCGGACCTGAGGTTGATCCCAAGGCCCAGGATCAGCCGCGTGCCCTGGACTTCGCCGATGATCCCGCCCACCTTCACCAGCCGGCCCTGCTTCCAGGCGACCAGGTC
>JAYRFV010000109.1:0-3854 GCA_041908165.1 Holophagales bacterium
AATTCGCACGGGGTGAAGCCTGCCTGAAGCTAGGAGCGACCACGCCGTGTTCGGCGATATACCCAGCAGTCGTGCTGCTTCGCGGATGGAGACGAGCAGGGGCTCGTCGGTTGTGGGAGTGGGTTTGTAGTTGGACATCAGGGCCTCCTTTCCCCCAACCTCTCTCCATCACCGGCCCGCATCCGCGTGCGGCCCCCCCACAAGCGAGGGCCACGGAGACCCGCCGCCGCCCTCCAGCTCACAAGGAAGCCCTCGGGCATCTCGGTGCGTTGGCTCATCACCCCGAAGCCCAAGGTTGGCGCCATCGCCGAGCTGTTCGGGCTCAACCCCATTGCCCGCCCCGGCAAATTCAAGCCTTTGCGCTTTTGGTGCACCAGCAGGGCACCTGGGGCCCATCGGGCGCCTTGGTGGTCGTTGCCTGTTTCCCCGCGCGCTCAGCAAGGGCCTTCCCGGCCAATCTCATCAGCGGCTTTCCATCAGACAGCAGTTGGACGCAGTTGCGCAGGAGCCCAGCCGGCCAGTTTGGTTGCGGCCAATCCCGCTTCACGAGGTAGGCCAGAGCGCGATCCTGAGCATCATGGGTGGAGATGACTTCACCGCACTGAGCCTCTGGGCAGGTTCCCGGGTGGCAGTCCATCCACAACGCTTTGACCCATTCCCAACAGCGCGCCGCCGCCGTCAGGTCAGCCGCCAGGATTAGCAGGTGCACGTGGACGTGCCCCCATTCTCCGGCACCCCTGGACACCTCGAGGCAGGTCACCAGTGCGACCCGCCGGCCGTGGGAGTCAGGCCCGGTTTTCCAGGCGGCCTTCCGAGGAAGGGCAGTAAGGAAACCGCGAATCCGGGACGCCTGGTCCAGGGCGGGCCCTGCCGAAGGGAGGGTCAAGGTGCCAAACACGCCGCGCCAGGCCGGAAGACCTGAGGAATTGAAGCGCTGGTGGAGCTTTCGCAGTTCAGACCGCCGCATCACCTCCTTGCAGGTGGGGCAGAACCGTTGCCTGCACCGCCATGGGACCGACTGGATGTCACCGGTCGGCGTGACCCGCCGGCTGTACCGCTTGCCACAGCTCTCTATCCGGCTGCCCTGGCGGTGCATTCCTGCCTGACGAAGCCGCTGGGCGAGGAGTGCCCGGGCCGGGTCCTCCAATGCTGGTAACGGGATTTCTAAATGATCGAGCATTACTCTCACCGGTCGGCCATCAAGCGGCCGATGAAGGCGTGCAGCTCCGCGCTGGCCACAAGTGTGCGCCGTCCTAGCCTCACGGACTTGATCTTGCCCTTGGCCAGCAGAGACCAGACGGTGTTGGGTGAGACTGCCAGAAGTCGTGCTGCCTCGCGAACGCTGACCAGCAGCGGGTTCGCCGTGGATGGTATACTAGGGCCATCAGCCATCGTTGGCCTCCTTGATGAGACCATGCGGTCTTGGTGGCCCCGGGCAAGAGAGCGGCCCCAAGGTGGGCGATACTCAGGGGGACGCCCAGGGCGGCCCAGGGCGCCATGGGACCGCCTGGGTGAACCGGGAACCTGAGGGCAGTGGCCTGGACCAAGTGACGATGACAATAGCGGCAGGCAACTTCCGGCCATATCCACCGGTTTGCCGTACGCGTGCCGTACACGCCAAACCTGATGAAGATCTATACCGGTAAAAAACAAACGAGGCCCGGTGTTTCCGGGCCTCTTACCTGGTAGTCCCACGGGGAATCGAACCCCGGTTTACGCCGTGAGAGGGCGCCGTCCTGACCGCTAGACGATGGGACCGTGTTGGGATGGTTGGGGAGGAAGGATTCGAACCCTCACCTGACAGAACCAGAATCTGTTGTCCTACCGTTAGACCACTCCCCAAAGCGCCGTCGGGGGCGGGGCGCCGCCCGAACCCCCGGGCCCGCGGGCCTGCGCCGGCCGCACAGGAATCCTGTGCCTCCAGCCTGGGGATACCTATTCTGCGGCAAGGGGGCGGGAATGACAAGCGGGAACACCTGGATTCTGGTCCCGGAGTGCCACGGACGCTAAGCTTCTAGCCAGTTCCCCGGAGGATTGCTCCCATGGCGGAGTCGGTCAAGCTGGCCTATTTCATGGCGATCAAGGAGGGGGGCAGCTACCTCGGCGGCCTGCTGCTGACCGACGCGTCCGGCATCCCCCTGGACTTCCGGTACACCGAGCCGATCACCCCGACCAAGCTGCAGTCGGTGCTGTACGGCAAGGCCCTGGAACCGCACCTCAAGGAGGAGGTCATCCAGAAGACCCTGCTCAAGGAGCTGAAGGGCAACCCGGACCTGTTCCTGCTGCCGGCCACGGACCTGGCCGGGGGCTGGAGCGGCGACCTGAAGTGCCCGGCGCTGGCGGTGCAGAAGTCCCAGGAAGCCCCGCTGGCCCGCCTCGGCGAAGTGCACCGGACCTCGGCCCGGGAGGTGCTGCTGCAGGTGACCGACGGCGCCGCCCCGGTGCGGGTGATGTTCGCCCAGGGCGTCGACCTGCCGGGGCAGGAGCAGGCCATCCCGCGCCTGCTGGAGGCCGGCTACCACATGGACCTGACCGAGCCGATGGAGCGGGTGGCGGCCGCACTGCAGACGCTGGTGAAGGGCGAGTGATGTTCAGCCGGCTCGGCGACGCCGTGAAGGACGCGGCCGAGACCCTCCGCCGGGTCTTCCAGGATCCGGCCGCCCGCACCGTGGCCCTGTCCCTCGCGACGCGGCCGGCCCCTCCCTTCGCGCCGCTCGGGGTGCAGGCGCTCCCGGGGCTCGCGGGCTTTGCCCCTGAGCCCGGCCCGCAGCGGGTCGCGCCCGAGGCGGTGCTTCAGGCCCCCGAGGTGGCGCTGCGGACCTGCACCCGGGGCGAGTCCGAGTGGGCCGCCTGGTCCGCCGGGGCCCGGGTCGCGGTGATGCCGGTCTTCCGGTCCCGGCAGGCCGGCCGGCTCGAGGTGCCGCCGCTGCCGCGCCGGCCCAGGATCCAGGGAATGGCCGCCGGGGGCTTCGGCGCACCGCCCCGGAGGGCCTTCGACCCCCTGCCGCGGCCCGGCCCGCGCGGGCTGTCCCCGGCCTTCGCCGCCCCGGGCTGCCGGCGCGGCCTCGACCTGGCGCTGGGGCTGCCCGTGGCGGTGGCCGGAGAGGACCTCCGCAGCGCGCCGCGGGCCACCCAGATGCGCTGCAGCCTGCAGATCGTCAAGGCCACCGGCGAGAACGTCCGCAACCTGGACCTCCTCGGCCGCTACCTGATCCCCAGGAACGGGGTGCGCGAGGTGCGCCACGACGCCGCCAGCGGCCGTCTGCTGGTGCTGCTCGGCCCGGAAGCCGCCGGATCGGGCCGGGCGCCGCTGCTGATCGCCCGCCGCAAGGACGACCGCAGCCTGCTGACCTGCTTCGCCGAGGAGCCGTGATGAGCGCCCGCCCCAGGAAACCGCGGCCCGCCGGCGACCCGCCCCCCGCCGAGATGGCCACCGAGGACCTCGGTCCGCTGCAGGACGCCTGGCCCGAGACGTCGACCTCGGTGCGCCTGAAGGGCGTCCGGGAGAAGCTGCAGAAGCCCTCCGAGTGGGCCCTGGTGGTCTACGCGGGCCAGGCCCTGGGGCGGATCTTCCCGCTGCCGGAGGGGGAGTGCCTGCTGGGACGGTCGCCCAAGGCGCAGATCAGCCTGCTGGACGACGAGGTGAGCCGCATGCACGCCAGCCTCCAGCTGGAGGACCGCGGCGGGGACGTCCGCATCAGCCTGGTGGACCTGGGCTCCACCAACGGCACCTTCCTCAACGGGGAGCCGATGGAGGGGCTGGCCCTGCTGCGCGCCGGCGACCGCTTTGCCCTGGGCCACCACGTGATCAAGCTGGTGGCCATGGACCCGCTCGAGCGGGCCTTCCACCAGAC
>JAYRFV010000110.1:0-3217 GCA_041908165.1 Holophagales bacterium
GGACGAGCCGCAGCTGCGCCGCTACCTTCGTGCCACCCTCTCGGCCCACGGCTTTCGGATGGAGGAGGCCGCCGACGGCACCGCCGGCCTGCACCTGGCCGCAGCCCTCCGTCCCGCCGCGGTCCTCCTGGACCTCGGCCTGCCCGACCTCGACGGCCTGGAGGTGCTGCGCCGGCTGCGCGAATGGAGCCAGGTCCCGGTGATCATCCTCAGCGCCCGCGGCCAGGAGGACGACAAGATCAGGGCCCTGGACGGGGGCGCCGACGACTACCTCACCAAGCCCTTCGGCACCGGCGAGCTTTTGGCGAGGATCCGGGCCGCCTTGAGGAGGGTCGGCCCCGGCGGCCCGATGGAAGATCCACGCCTGGGCTGGGGGGAGGTGAGCTTCGATGCCGCGGCCCGCGAGGTCCGCCTGCGCGGGGACCTCGTCCACCTGACCCCGAATGAATTCGACCTCCTGGCGGCCCTCGCCCGCCACGCGGGGAAGGTGCTCACCCATCGCCAGCTCCTGAAGGAGGTCTGGGGCGGGGTGGCCGGGGCCCAGCCGCACTACCTCCGGGTCTACATGGCCCAGCTCCGGCGGAAGCTGGAGGCCGATCCGGCCCGGCCCAGGCACCTGGTCACCGAGCTGGGGGTGGGCTACCGGCTGAAGCTGGAATAGTCAGACTTCACTCGACCCAGACTTCCTTCGGCAGGGGGTGGCTGAGGAAATGGGTCATCCCTTCCGAGAACCCATAGGCGCCGGTCATGCCGAAGGCCAGCAGGTCCCCGGCGGCCAGGGCGGGCAGCTGGACCTTGCCCAGCCGGTCCAGGCTGGTGCACAGGGGACCGGCGAGGGTGTAGTCCAGGGCCGGGCCGGCTTCGCCGAGCTTGCGCACCGGGAAGGCCTCGCCGGTGAGCAGGGGGCGAAGCAGGTGGTTGATGCCACCCTCCAGGACCGCAAAGGTCTCGCCGCGGCTCGGCTTCACCCGGACGACCCGGGCCAGGTAGACACCGCAGGGGGCGGCCAGGTAGCGGCCGGGCTCGAGGATCAGCTCGCCGGTGAACCAGCCGTGGGCGGCGAGCAGGTCGGACAGCCCCTGGCCCAGGGCTGCGATGTCCAGTTCGGTCTGGTCGGCGGCATAGGGCACGCCGAGGCCGCCCCCCACGTCGATCTGGTCGAGGGCCAACCCATGCACCTGTTGCAGCTCCTTCGCCAGGCCGAAGACCATGGCATGGGTGGCCAGCAGCCGGGCGGCGTCGCGCTGGTTGGAGGCGGCGAACACATGCAGGCCGCGGATTCGCACCCGCCGCAGGCGGCGCGCGCGCTCCAGCAGTTCCGGCACGGCCTCCTCGTCGACGCCGAAGGCGGACGGGCCGGCCCCGCCGATGATGCGGTGGGTCTCCTCGACCCCGCGCGCCGGGTGGACCCGGAGGTTGACCGCCACCGGACCGGCAGCCAGGGCCTCGAGCCGTTCGAGGTCCTCCCAGCCCTCCGCCTGGATCCGGGCGCCCACCTGCAGGGCCAGGGCCAGTTCGGCCTCGCGCTTGCCGGGCCCCGCGTAGAACAGCCGGGCGCTCCCCAGGGTCGCCGCCCGCCGCAGTTCGCCCTCGGAGGCGCAGTCGAAGCCTGCGCCCAGACCGGCCAGCGTCCGCAGCAGGTCGGGATGGGGATTGGCCTTGACGGCATAGGCGATGCGGGCGCGGCCGGGCAGGGCGCTCCGCAGGCGCCGGTACTGGGCATCGACGGCGGCGGCCCGGTAGACGAAGCAGGGCGTGCCGTGCCGATCCGCCAGGCGCAGCAGGTCGGCGTCGCTGCAGGGGAACAGGTTCATGCCCAATGGGGCGCGAAGCGCCGCACCCCTTCGCGGAGCTGCTCGGGGGTCGCGGCGAAGCTGAGCCGCACGTGGCGGCGGCCGCCTTCGCCGAAGGCGATGCCCGGGATCAGCACCACGCCGGCCTCGTCGCGGAGCTTCAGGGCGAAGCCGGTGGGGTCGGCCCAGGCCCGTTCGGGCAGCGCCATGAAGTGGTAGAAGGTGCCGTCCGGCGGCGGGGCACTCTGCCCAAGCTCGCTGCGCAGGGCCTCGGCCAGGGCCTCCCAGCGCAGGCGGATGGCGGCGCGGGCCTCGGCCAGCACCCGCTCACTGTCCTCGATCAGGGCCAGGGCCGCCCACTGCGCCGGGGTGGCGGTGCCGGTGACGGCGTAGCCATGCGCCACCCGGGTCGGGACCAGCCAGGCCGGATCGCCGATCGCCCAGCCCACCCGCAGCCCAGGGGCGCCCCAGCCCTTGCTGACCGAACTCACCACCACGGCGCGGTCGGTGACCTCGCGGATGCTCGGCGGCGGCGTGCCGAAGTGAAGGTCGCGGTAGACCTCGTCGGAGATCAGCAGGACGTCGCGGCGGGCGCAGGCGTCCGCGACCCTCTCCAGGTCCTCGAGCCCGCCGCCTCCGCCGGTGGGGTTGGACGGCAGGTTGAGGATCACCGCGGAGACGTCCTCGGTGGCCTCCAGCACGCGAACCAGGGCGGCGCCGTCGAGGCGGAACCGGTCCGCCGAAAGAGGGTACGGGACGGCCTCCGCGCCGGCCAGGCCGGCCAGGGCCGGGTAGGCGACGAACCCGGGATCGGGGATCAGCACCTTCGAGCCGGGCTTGATCCAGGCCTGGAACAGGCAGCTGAGGGCACCCTGGCTGCCGGTGGTGACCAGGACCTCGTCGACGCTGCAGCGGTAGAACCCGGCCAGGGCCCGGCGCAGCTCGGTCAGCCCGGCGTGCGGCACGTAGGCGCAGGGACCCGGGGGCCGCAGCAGGGCCTGACGGGCGACCTCGGGCAGGTCCCAGGTGGGTTCGCCCAGGCCCAGCGGGATGGCGCCGGGCGGGGTGCCGTCGGTGATCGCCCGGATCGGGCTGGGCTTGATGGCGGAGAGGCGGGCGGAGGGCTGCATGGGGTCCTCGAAGGGCCGGGCGGGCCTCAGCGCAGCGCCGCCTCGAGGGCGGTGGCCGCGTCGGTGCGGGCATCCCGGTACTTGACGATGACCGGCACCGACAGGTGCAGTCCATGACCCGCGGCATAGTCGCCGGCGGCAGGACGGGTCCCGGGCACCACCACCGCGCCCTCCGGGACCTCGCGCTGCCAGGTGCGGCCGTGGACGAGGTCGTGGATCACGGTGGAGCCGGTGATCACCACGCCCGAGGCCAGGACCGCCCGGGGACCGACGCGGATGCCCTCGAACAGCCCC
>JAYRFV010000111.1:0-12512 GCA_041908165.1 Holophagales bacterium
GCCGCCAGGCCATTCGACCGCACCTCCGTCCGGGCGAACAACCGGATCCGCATCGACGAAAAACCGCCACCCAAGGGTGGCGGTGGTCTTCAGTGGTGGTCCCGGAGCGATTCGAACGCCCGACCCTCAGATTCGTAGTCTGATGCTCTATCCAGCTGAGCTACGGGACCGCGTCCTCCCTGCGGAGGTCCTCCAGTGTACCGGAATCCGGGGCGGGGTCCAGCCCTGGTCCCTTGGGGGCAGGCCGGAATTCGCGTAGGTTAGTAGCCCATGAACCTTGCTGAACGCATGCTGCGGCTCGCCCGGCGCGAAGGCCTCATCCGCGAGCTGCCCACCGGGCCCGGCCCGGTGTCCGCCGCAGCGACCGGCGGACCGACCCTCCAGGGCCTGGTGGACCGCGCCCTGCTGAGCCCCGCGGCGGTGGCCAAGGTGCTCCAGCTGGCCCTGGCCGAGTCCTCCGCGGAGGGTTCGCCGCCGCTGCCGGAGTCCTGGATCGCCGGGCCCTCGGAGGCCTTCGAGGAGCCCGCCGACTGGGGCCGCTACCGCGACCTCCGGTTCCTGGGGGCAGGCGGCCAGGGCCGGGTCTACCGGGCCTTCGACACCCAGCTGCGCCGGCCGGTGGCCCTGAAGCTGCTCGCGCGCGCCGATGCCGATGCGCACCTGGCCGAGGCCCGGGTCCAGGCCCAGGTGGAACACCCCAACGTCTGCAAGGTGTTCGATGCCGGGGAGCTGGAGGGCCGGCCCTACATCGCCCTGCAGCTGGTGGAGGGGCGCACCCTGGCCGAGCTTCCGCTGCTGCGGGAGACCGCGGTGGAGGTGATGCGGGACGTGGCCGAGGCCGTCCACATCGCCCACCGCAAGGGGCTCCTGCACCTGGACCTGAAGCCCGGCAACATCCTGGCGGAGGTCCGCGAGCAGGGCCAGGTCCACCCCCTGGTGACCGATTTCGGTCTGGCCGCCCTGCAGGCGCCCCAGGACGGGACGCTCTGGGGGCCCTATGGAACCCCCCCCTTCGCCGCGCCGGAGCAGCTGGACCCCCGGGCCGGCGCGCCGGACCGCCGGACCGACGTGTACGGCCTCGGCGCCACGCTGTACACGCTGCTGGCCGATGCCCCGCCCTACGCGGCGGAGGACCGCGAAGGCATGGTCCGGGCGATCCTCGACGGGCCGCCGGTCCCCCTGCGGGAGCGGGTGCCCGCGGTGCCCCGGGAACTCGCGGCGGTGGTGGCCAAGGCCATGGACGAGCGCCGCGAAGGCCGGTATCCGAGCGCGCTGGCCTTCGCCGAGGACCTGCAGCGCTGGCTGGAGGGCCAGCCGGTCACCGCCCTGCCGACCACGATCCTGGACCGCGGCGTGGCCTGGGCCCGGCGCAATCCCGTAGCCAGCCGCGCCCTGGCCGCCGCGGCCGGCGTGGTCCTGCTGTCCGCCCTCGCGCTGGCGTGGATGCAGTCGCGCGGCCGGAGCGACGCCCTGGCGGCAGCCCGGCTGGGAGCCCAGGCGACGGAGATGGAGACCCTGCTGCGGCAGGAGTACCTGCTGCCGGCCCACGACCTGCGACCCGCCTTCGCCCGCATCCGCACCCGGCTGGCGGCGCTCCAGGCCGAATCCTCCCGCGCCACCCGGGCGCCGCGCGCCTACGCCCTGGGCCGGGCCCACCTGCTGCTGGGCAACTGGGACGCCGCGCGGACCGAGCTGGGCCGGGCGCGCGGCCTCGGGTTCCGCACGCCGGAAAGCGAACTGGCCTACGGCCTCGCCCTCGCGGAGGTCCACCAGCGGCGGGCGGCCGAGGCCCGGACCATTCCCACCGAATCCCGCCGCCGGGCTCGCCTGGAGGAGCTGGAGCGGGAGCTGCGCCAGCCCGCCACCGAGATCCTGCGCAGCCAGGCGCCGCTGCTTCCGGAGCGGACTGCGGTCCTGATGGCGCGCGCCGCCCTGCTGGAGGAGCGCCCCGAGGAGGCCCTCGGCCTGGTCCGCGCGGCCCGGACGGCGCCGGCGGAGCGGGCCGAGGCCCTGCGCCTCGAGGGTGCCGCCCACCTGGAGCGGCGGCGCCAGCTGGAGGCCAAGGGCGCCCACGCGGAAGCGCTGGCCGCACTGGAGGAGGCCGAACGCGCCCTCTCGGCCGGGCGGGACGTGGCCCGCAGCGACCCGCAGATCGCCTTCGCCCTGGCCGAGGCGGTGGGGTTCCGCCTGTCCCACGAGCGCGCCCTGGGCAGGCCGGTGGGTCCGAGCCTGGACCGGGCCCGGCGGCTCCTGGCCGAGTCCCTCGCCCTGCACGCCCAGGATGCCTCAGCCTTGAAGCTGGAGGCCCACCTCCTTCAGCAGGGTGGCATCGCCCAGGAGTCCGCAGGGAGGATGGAAACCGCCGCCTTCGAGTCGGCCCTCGCACGCATGCAGGAGGCGGTCGCCGCGGCGCCGGAACGGGGCGACCTGTGGGCGCACCTCGCCTATTCCTGCTACGCGCTGGCGGCACGCCGGAACCAGCTGCACCAGGATCCGGGTCCGGTGTTCCGCACCGGCGAACGGGCGGTGGAGATGGCCCTGCAGCTGTCCCCCCAGGATTGGCGGGGCCCCTGGTACGGCACCCTGCTGGCGATGTCGGAGGCCCTGGACCTGAACCTCCGCGCCCTGGATGCGCGCCCGCCCGCCCGCCGCGGCGCCGCCTGGGCCCAGCGGGCCCTGGACCTCGGCGGCCACGGGGCGGTGCGCTTCGCCCGCGGGGCCTGCCTCACCCACCTGGCGGTGGCCCAACTGGTGCACGGCGAGGAGCCCGGCGAGGCCCTGGCCGCGGCGCAGCAGGTGCTGAAGGAGGCCGTCGCCCAGGTGCCCACGGACCTGGTCCTGCGCGTGAACACCTCGGACCTGGCGGTCACCCAGGCGCAGGTGCTGTACGTCCTCGGGCAGGATGCGTCCGCCACCCGGGCCTGGGCCGGCGCCCTGCTGGAGGGCGTGCCCGCCGACGACCGGCTGCGCGCCCTGGCCCACCTCAAGGTCGAGCTTCTTGGCGTCCGGCTCGCCGGAGGGCGCCAGCGGCCCGAGCAGCTGGAGGACCTCTCGAACCGGATCCGGGCCTTCGAACGCGCCCACCAGCTGCCGATGCCCTACGAGCGCGGCTACGCGGCCTGGGCCATGGCCCAGGTCCGGATCTCGGCCGGCCAGGATCCCTCCACGGCTTTCCGGGAGGCGCGGCGCAGCCTGGAGGAGGCGGGGCGGGTCGACCGGAAGGGCGTGGACGCGCCCAACGACCTCGCCCTGGTGCTGCTCGAGGAGGCCCGCTGGCGCCGGACGAAGGGCCAGCCGGCGGGTGCCCTGCTGGAGGAGGCGAGGGCGGCGATCCAGCGGTCCCGGGCGATCCACGCCGGCCAGGCCCTCCTGGCGGCCCTGGAGGCCGAGGCCCTCGAACTGGAGTCCTCGGGGAAGGACCGGGCCGCGGCCCGGGCGAAGTGGCAGGAGGCCCTGCGGGGCAATCCCCTGCTCAAGGGCCACCCGCAGCTGCAGGCGCTGCGGGCGGCCCTGGAGCCTTGACCGGGGGTCAGCGCCCGCAGTCGTCCCCGTCCCTCGGCGGGAACTTCGCTCCGGCGGACTTGATCTCCACCTTCAGCGTGCCGCCCCAGTCGCCGCGGGAGCTGCTCTTGGCCGGAATGCCGTAGCTGCCTCCGGCGGTGAAGGTCAGGGCCGGGAGCGGCAGCATGATGGGAGGTTCGTCGACGGGCCCGACCGGGAACAGATGGGGCCCCTCCAGCAGGGCGAAGGCCGATGCGAACGGGTAGCTTCCGCCGCAGCCGACGCCGGAACTCGTGAGGGTGTGCGGCGGCGTGCCGGCGCCGAGGGCCAGCCCCAGGGCCCCCTGGCGGGTCTTGCCGTCCACCAGGAAGGCGTTGGCCAGCACCAGGTTTCCCTGGCTGGGTCGGGAGGAGCTGGGAAAGACGCCGGTGCCGCTCAAGGTCGAGGTGCAGCCGCCCCCCGAGGGCGTGTGCGAGCCCGAAGCGGTGACCGCTACTTCGCTGTCCTGGGTGGCGACCCCGCCCCGCGCCTCGAACTGGAGGTCCTCTCCCGGCTGCTCCCGGAATCCGTCGATGTCGGCGCGCAGGCGCAGGGTGCCCGAGCCTTCGACCTTGGTCCCGGTCATGTCCCCGGGGCTGGTCCAGGTGTACTGCAGTGGAACCGACCATTCCGTGAGCTGGCGGGCGTTGCTCTTCACGCTGCGGACCTCCACCACCACGTCCCCCGAGGCGCCCGCACCGGTCCGCGGCAGGGTGCAGACCAGGTGGTCCGCGGCCCACTGGGCGGCGACCGCCGTCCCGTCCACCTTGACCGTGCCCGGCTCCGTGCCGAAGAAGCCGTGGAGGTGGAGCTTGTCCTCGGATTCGTCCACCTGCATCCGCTTGATGGAGGGCGCGAAGATCGGCGGGTGGGCCAGGCCGGATTTCACCGTGGCCCGAAGGAGCCCGCCGGTGGCCGCGTCCTTGTCCAGCCCCTTGCCGGCCATGTCGGCCAGCACCCGGTCGTAGGGGAAGGCCCGCTGCGCCGGGGATTCCTTGGGCTCGTGCTGGTTCGCGCCCAGCATCCGGTCCACGAAATAGGGCGCCGAGGCGTAGGCCGCCCCGGCCGAGAGCAGCTCCGACCAGCCGAGCACCACCGCCGCGCCCTTGCGCAGGAAGGCGTTGAGGAAGTCCGCGCTGCGGCCGCTGTAGCAGGCGTTCAGCCAGACCACGCTGCCGGGGGCGAAGCTCATGTAGGCGTCGACGAACCGGTAGGTGATGGCGTAGCGGGTGTCGACCACCGGAATCGGCGTGGTGAAGCCGAGCACCTTGACCTGGTCGCCGGTGCGGGCGGTGAAGTGCACCAGGCGGAGGCCCTTGAGGTCGCCCTCGAAGAGCTTTTCGTAGTTCTCGTCCACCTGGGTCGAGGACTGGATGGAATAGATCTTCCCGTCCGGCAGGGAAGGATCGTCCACCTCCGCGCGGCCGCCGTGGGTGTTGATGTAGAAGAAGCCGTCGCCCGCCACGCCCTTGAGCGTGCCCACGTGGGCCTCGCCCTCGGCGCCCGGGCGCACCGTCCAGTTCCTTCCCTGCAGGTAGGTGCGCATCTGGTCCACCGGCGTCTGCCCTTCGAAGTTGGGGCCGAAGGAGTGCAGCAGCCGCGCCTTGGTGGCGCCGGGCACTTCCGCCCCGACGGCCGCTGCGGCCACCGTCGGCGCAGGGCTTCCCGGGGGTGCGGGCTCGCGGTTCGCGGCCACCAGGTGCACGGTGCCGTCCTTGAGCCGGCCCCAGGCGTTGAGCGTGGCGGCATCGACGCCGGCCGCCTGGTACTCGCTGCGGGCCGCCATCGTGGCAGCCACCCCCTGCAGCAGCGCGAGGGGCGGCAGGTTCTGGCCGGCGAGTTCGTGGAACCGCGCCTCCACCGCGTTCAGCGCCCCCAGCCGCACCGCCACCGGGTCCCCGGCCGGGGCGACGCGCAGGCCGTGGCTGGACACGGCGCTGGAGCCGGCGCCCTGGCCTGAGATTGCCACCTGGACCGGCGTAGCGGAGGACGCGGCCCCCGCGGAGGCGGCCAGGCGCAGCACGGTCGACACCGCGCTGCCCGCCACGGTGACCCCTTGGGGCGTGAAGCTGGCGGTCGTGCCCGAGGGCAGGCCCGAGGCCCCGAAGGTGATCGCACCGCTGAACCCGCCGCGGGGGGTGACGGTGATGAAAAGGTCGCGGGTCCCGCCGGGCAGGAGCACGGTCGAGGCGGCCGACGCCGACAGGTCGAAGCCGGGGGCGTTGGGATTGGAGACCGAAAGCAGGAAGGTCGCCTGGCGGCTCGCCCCGCTCGCGGTGGCCTGGATCGTCACCGGATGGCCCGAGGCCGGCAGCGCCCCCGGGGCTGCCGTGAACTGAAGGTTCGAGGCGCCGGTCCCGGGCAGGGCCAGGGAGGCGGGCTGGAAGGCCGCCTGCACGCCGGAAGGCAGGTTGCTGGCCGACAGCGTCACCGTGCCGTTGAACCCGTTCTGGGCCTCGAGCAGGACTGTGGTGCCCAGGCTCCCGCCGGCCGACAGGGTGCCGGACGGCTGGGCGAGGCCGAGGCCGATCCCCGGCATCGGGGCGGTGATGGTCAGGGCGTAGGTGGCCGTCCGGGTCACCCCGCCGCCGCTGGCCTGCACCTGCACCGGGTGGGCATTCACCGACGCGGCGCCCGCGCCGATGGCGAAGGTGCAGGCGGCCGTCTGGGTGCCGGGGGTCAACGGATTGGGAGAGAAGGATGCGCTGACCCCGGCCGGCAGGTTCAGGGCCGAAAGGCTGACCGCGGAACCGAATCCGGCCGTCGGCTGGACCTGCAGGTTCAGGGCGAGGTTCTGGCCGGCTGCCGCGGCCCCCGCCGACTGGCCCAGGGTCAGCCCGAAGCTGGGGGCGTCGCCGCCCCCGCCCGATGACTCGCCCCCGCCCCCGGAACAGCCGACCAGCAGGCCGCAGACCAGGGCCGCGCCCACCGCACGGAGGGTGCGGACCAGGGTTGCTCGGAGAAAGGTCGGGAAGCGCACGGCGGCTCCTGGGGTCGGTAGGCAAGCTTCCGCCCCTGCGGCCGGCCCTGGGAGGTACAGATTCCCCCTCCCGGCCTAGACCAGGCCCTGCAGGTCCTCCCGGGCCCGGGCCAGGCGCCAGGCCGCCGCCTTAAGTTCGGCCGGTTCGTGGGCGCTGAAGGCCAGCCGTGTTGCGGCCAGGGGCCTTCCATCCAGGTGCCAGGGCTGTCCCGGCGCGGCGCGAACGCCCCGCCTCAGGGCGAGTCCCAGCCAGTGCTGGAAGGCCGGTGGCGCGGCGAGCCGGCCCCTCCCCTGCACCCACAGCCCCATGCCCAGGTCCGAGGCCGGGCAGAGGAGGTCGGCGCCGAGTTCCTCCACCAGCACCCTGCCCAGGGCCGCCCGGCGTTCCTCCGCAGAACGGCGCAGGCGGCGCAGGTGGCGGCCGTACTCCCCTTCCTCCATCAGGTCGGCCAGGGCCCACTCCAGCACCCGGTCCCCCTGCCAGTCGAGCCGTTGCCGTGCCTTGGCGAGGGCCGCCACCAGCTGGCCGGCGCCGGTGAGGTAGCCGAGCCGGAAGCCGGGCGCGACCGTCCTGGAGAAGCCGCCGAGGTGCAGCACCTGCCCGGTGGGGTCCTCGGCGGCCAGGGGCGGCGGGGAAGGGGCGCGGTCGTAGGCCGGCTCCAGTTCCAACTCCACCACCGGGAACCGGTGCTCGCGGGCGAACTGCAGCAGCAGCTGCCGCCGCGCCGGGGCCAGGGCCGTTCCGGTCGGGTCCTGGCAGGCCGGGCTGACCAGCACCAGGCTGGGCGTCCGCCCGTCGAGGAGGCCGGGCAGCGCTTCGACCGCCATGCCCTCCGCATCCACCGGCACCGGCACCAGGTCCACCGGCGCGGCCTGGCGCAGGACCTCGCGGATCCAGGGCCGCAGCGGGTCCTCCAGCGCCACCACGCCGCCGGCCGTGCCCACCAGCACCTGGGTGACCAGGGCGAGGCCCACGCGCACGCCCCCGGTGATCAGGATCCGCTCGGGATCCACCACCAGGCCGCGCGCCTCGCCGAGGTGGGCGGAAAGGCCTTCCCGCAGCCGCAGGGTGCCCCTCGCGTCGCCGCGGGCCAGGAGCCCGCCGCCCTGCTGGCGCAGGGCCCGCGAATAGGCCCGGGCCAGGGCCTCGGAGGGCGCGAGGCGCACGTCCGCCATGGGTTCGGACAGGTCGAGCAGGTTCGGCACCGGCTCCGTGGGCGGATCGAAGTGGTCCGGCAGGTCGAATCCCGGCCGGGTCGGCGGACCGGGTGCGGCCGCGGGCGTCCGCGGGGCGCCCTCGCGGACGAAGATGCCTTCGCGTTCCCGGCTCTCCACCAGGCCCTGCGCCTTCAGTTCACCCAGCGCCGCCAGCACGGTGTTGCGGTTGAGGCCGAGCATCCGGGCCAGTTCGCGCACGCCCGGCAGGGCCGTGCCCGGGGCCAGGCGGCCCTGGGCGATGGCCTCCGCCAGCGCCGCGGCCACCTGCAGGTAGCGGGGCCGGTCGGGATCCTCGGGGAGGTGCAGGTTCAGGTCGCGGGCGCGCATGGGGTCTTGCCCGAGGTTACCAAGCCGACAGGGGACGGGTTCGCGATTCCGGGCAGGGCCGCCCGGTCAGGTCGGTGGCCAGCCGGTCCATGAGCGCCCGTGCGCTGGTGAGCTTGCCACCCAGCACCAGCCGCAGGTTGGCAAACCGCGGGTGGCCTTCGAGCACCGCCTCGCGGCTCAGGCGGTGGGTGTCGCCACCCTGGCGGACCAGGGGGCGGACCGCGGACTCGGCCTCCCGGATCGGCATGCTTCGCCAGGACAGCGCCGGCAGGCACGATTCCAGCGCGGAGAGCAGGTCCTCGACCTCGTCGTCCTGGACCGGCGCCCAGCCCTCCTCCACCTCGCGCTCGGTGGTGCCTGCCTGCAGCAGGCCGTCGCGGGGGATCACGAAGAGGACCCGGCCGCCGGGTCGACGGATCGCCCACGGGCGTTCGCAGCCGGGGACCGCGTCGAACCAGAGGTGGATGCCGGCGGACAGGCGCAGGCGGCGCGAATCCTCGCCGAACCAGCCGCGCAGGGCACCGTCGGTCCAGGGGCCGAGGGCGAAGACCCACTGCCGGGCCCGCAGCCGGCGCGTGCAGCCGTCCCGGCGGTCGCGGAGGGTGGCGGCCACCAGGCCGCCTTCCCCCTCCTCCCAGCCGAGAACCTCGTGGAAGTCGAGCCGTGCGGCATCGCTGGAGGCGGACAGGTCGCGGGTGAGGTCGCGGTCGGCCGTCAGGAGATCGGCGTAGGCGGTCGCACCGCGGAAGGGCGACCCGGGCCGCCGGGGGTCGGCACCGAAGGCCTCCGCCGGGACCGGCCCGAGCCGCAGGTTTTCGGGCCAAACCGGCCGCTCCCGGCCCCAGTGGTCGTAGCAGCCGATGCCGATCCGGTGGGCCAGCCCCTCCAGGCGGTGGCGGTGCGGCATCCAGAAGGCCTCCCAGCGGCAGCGGCGGGGGGCGATCCGCATCCACACGGCGCGCTCCGCCAGGCCCTCGCGCATCTGCCGGAGGTCGCCGGTGAGCAGGTAGCGGATGCCGCCGTGCAGCAGCTGGCTCGACCCCTGAGAGGTGCCCCCGCCGATGCCGCCGCGGTCCACCAGGGCGGAGCTGACGCCGCGCAGGGTCAGCTCGCGGGCCAGGGCGGCGCCGTGGATGCCCG
Source organism: Holophagales bacterium (assembly GCA_041908165.1). Lineage (GTDB taxonomy): Bacteria > Acidobacteriota > Holophagae > Holophagales > Holophagaceae > JACQZU01. The sequence goes on from JAYRFV010000111.1 coordinate 9,206, forward strand.
CGCCGACGATGCCGACCTCGGCGTGGACCTCCGCCGGCGGAGCGGCGCGGCGCCGGTCCTCCGGGGGCTCGGGCCAGGTCGGCGACATAGGCCCAGTATGTCCGGACTGTGATTCAATCTTCCAACAACCCACCCCTGCAGACAGGACCCATGGCCGCAGACGCGAAACCCTCCCTGAAACCGCTCCTGAACCTCACCGTCCTGGTGGGCGCCCTGGGCTACTTCGTCGACATCTTCGACCTGATCCTGTTCCCGATCGTCCGCACCCAGAGCCTGACCGCCCTGGGCGTCCCGCCCGACCAGATCCTCCCGACCTTCCTCAGGATCTTCAACTTCCAGATGGCCGGGATGCTGGTGGGCGGCGTGCTGTGGGGGATCCTGGGCGACCGCAAGGGGCGCATGTCGGTGCTCTTCGGCAGCATCACCCTGTACTCGGTGGCCAACCTGGCCAACGCCTTCGTGACCACCATCCCCGAGTACGCGGCGCTCCGCTTCATCGCCGGCGTGGGCCTCTCCGGCGAGCTGGGCGCCGCGATCACCCTGGTCAGCGAGGTGCTGCCCAAGGAGATCCGCAGCTACGGCACCGCGGTGGTGGCGAGCGTGGGCATCACCGGCGCCCTGTTCGCCGACTTCATCGGGAACGTCATGTCCTGGCAGGGGGCCTTCATCGTCGGCGGCGTGATGGGCCTGCTGCTCCTGGTCCTGCGCATCAAGGTCACCGACTCGGGGATGTTCAAGGAGCTCGCCAACAAGAACGTCTCCCGGGGCGATTTCCGCATGCTGTTCACCCGCTGGCCCCGTTTCCTCCGCTACCTGCGCAGCATCCTGATCGGCGTGCCGATCTGGTACGTGGTGGCGATCCTGGTGGCCAGCTCGCCCGAGCTGGCGCGGAGCCTGGGCGTGGGCGGGGCGGGGGCGGACAACCCCGGCCACGCCATCGCCTCCTGCTACCTGGGCCTCGCCGTGGGCGACCTCAGCTCGGGGATCATCAGCCAGTGGCTGGCCAGCCGCAAGCGGACGGTGCTGCTCTTCCAGGGGCTGACCCTGGCGACGGTCCTGCTCACCTTGAGCAGCCACGGCGTCAGCGCCCGGACCTACTACCTGCTGTGCGTCGCCCTGGGCTTCTCGGCCGGCTACTGGGCGGTGTTCGTCACCATCGCCAGCGAGCAGTTCGGCACCAACCTGCGGGCCACGGTCACGGTCACCGTGCCCAACTTCGTGCGCGGCGCGGTGGTGCCGATCACCACCGGCTTCCTGGCCCTCAAGGCCCAGCTCGGCATCGTGCAGTCGGCCCTGGTCATCGGCCTCGGGTGCCTGGCGCTGGCCGTGCTCAGCCTGTGGGGCATGGAGGAGACCCACGCCCGGGATCTCGACTTCCTGGAACAGGACTGAGCGGGCTTCACGACCCCGGAATCCGCATCACGACTGGATTTCCGCGCTTGACGGCAGGCCGCCCCGGGACTGCAATGGTGCCACCGCCGGAGGCCCCGTGACCCGCCCAGCCGCCCTGTTCCTCTGCTCCGTCCTCGCCTTCGCCGGAGAGCCGGTGGCCTACCGGGATGGCGGCACCGCGCTCTCCGGCTACCTGGCCTTGCCGAAGGGCGGGGCCAAGGCCCCAGGCGTGGTGGTGATCCCGCAGTGGATGGGCCCCACCGCCCACGAGCAGGACACCGCCGACCGCCTGGCCGGCCTGGGCTACGCCGCCTTCGTCGCCGACATCTACGGCGCCGGGGTGCGGCCCAAGGACGCCAAGGAGGCGGGCGCCCTGGCGGGGAAGTTCAAGGGCGACCGCGCCCTGTTCCAGGCCCGGATCCGTGCCGCCCTGGAGGCCCTGAAGGCCCGCGGGGAAGTGGACGCCGCCAGCCTCGCCGTGATCGGCTTCTGCTTCGGCGGCACCGGCGCCCTGGAAGCAGCCCGGGGCGGAATGCCGGTGAAGGGCGTGGTGTCCTTCCACGGCGGACTGGACAGCCCGGCGGACCGCCCGGTGCTGCCGATTGCCGCCCGGGTGCTGGTCTGCCACGGCGCCGACGACCCCTGGGTGCCCGCCAAGGAGGTCGCCGCCTTCCAGGACGAGATGCGCCGGGCCAAGGCCGACTACACCTTCATCGCCTACGCCGGGGCGGTGCACGCCTTCACCCAGAAGGGGGCCGGCGACGACCCCAGCAAGGGCGCCGCCTACCAGGAGGCCGCCGCCCGCCGGAGCTGGGGACACCTGCAGCAGTTCCTGCAGGAGCTTTTCGGGAGCCGCTGAGCCTCCGCCCGCCCCGGGCCGGATGCTAGAGTCGGGCTGGAGGCGGCCCGCTGCGAACCACCCACGAGCATGTTCCCCCGCCGGGCGTGGCCCTCCCGGTCGCGGCCGGGGTGCGCTGGCTACGGATGCCCCTGCCGCTGGCCCTCGACCACGTCAACCTCTGGCTGGTCGAGGACGGCGACGGCTGGATGGCGGTGGACACCGGCTTCGACACCGCCCAGACCCGGGCGGCCTGGACCACCCTGCTGGAGGCGCACCGCCTGACCCGGCTGGTGGCCACCCACCTGCACCCGGACCACCTCGGGCTGGCCGCCTGGCTGCAGGCGCAGACCGGCGCAGGGCTGTGGATGACCCCCGCCGAGCACGCCATGGCCTGCCGCTGGTACGACGAGACCGATGGCCACGGTCCAGCGGACCTGCTGGACCTGCTCGCCCGGCACGGCCTGCAGGGGCCGCGCCTGGAGGGCCTGCGCCGGCTGGGAAACACCTACCGCCAGGGCATGGGCGCCCTGCCGCGGGCCTTCCATGCCCTGGCCGCCGGCGACCGCCTGCGGGCCGGGGACGCCGAGTGGCAGGTGCTGACCGGCCAGGGCCACTCACCGGAGCACGCCTGCCTGCACGACGCCGGAAGCGGCGTACTGATCGCCGGCGACCTGCTGCTGCCGCGCATCTCCACCCACATCAGCGTGCTCTCGGTGGCCGACGGCGAGGACGCCCTCGGCGCCTTCCTGGCCTCCCTGGACCGCCTGTCGGCCCTGCCGGAGGACACCCTGGTGCTCCCCTCCCACGGCCTGCCCTTCCGCGGCCTGCGCCGCCGGGTGGCCGAGCTGAAGGCCCACCACGCCCAGCGCTGCGAGGCCCTGCGAAGGGCCTGCCGGGAGCGCCCGTCGAGCGCCGCCGACCTGCTGGCCGAGTTGTTCGGCCGGGACATCCGCGATCCCTTCCAGACCATGTTCGCCATGGGCGAGGCCCTCGCCCACCTGGTCCACCTGGAGCAGTCCGGCGACCTCCGGCGCCTGGAGGACGGCCCGGTGGTGCGCTTCGCCGCTCAGTAGA
>JAYRFV010000112.1:0-2320 GCA_041908165.1 Holophagales bacterium
GGAACCATCGCGCGCAGCGGCGGCGACGGCCACCTCGCGGAAGAACCGGCGCAGCGCCTTGTAGATCGCCGAGCGCTCCAGTGCGCCGTAGCGGTCAGCCTGCGACGGCAGTTCGCGATTCAGGAACGGAACGCCGAGCCGATCCAGATTGCGCCGCGGGGGAGGGCGCTTGAGGATCCCGACGAGGGGCCGCCAGGCCTGTTGGTGCTCTGCCCGCAACGCGTCCTGCAATGCCTGCCCCACCCCCTCATCGGCCCTGCTGTCGAGTTCGTGGCCAGTTCCCGCCATGCGCTCGCCTGCCGCGGTAGTCGGAAGGCTGTTGGCCGCCTGGACTCTCTCCACACGTGAGTCGAAGCCCAGGCCTGCAGCGTCCATGTCCCGGTGGTGCTGTTCGAGCAGGGTCTTGATCTCGTCGAAGACCATCACCGTCCGGGGCTTCCCGCCCTTGCCGATGACATCCAGCAACCATGCCTCCTGGCCATCCACCAGTTCCCGCCGAAAGCCCTTCAGCCGGGTCGTGGCCATCTCCGACAAACGAAGGCCGGTGGTGCTGCCGAGTTCCAGCAGCAGCTGCAGGCGCCGCCGCTCGGGAGTGTCCGGCTTTTCATGTAGCACTTCCATCGCGAAGGCCCACTGGCGCTCGCTCAGGGAACGGCGAACGTCGATGCTCGGCTTCAGCAGGCCCAGCGTCCGGCCCAGGTTCGCCATGGCATTGGCCCGCAGGTACCCCTTCTCGTGCATGGCGGAAAACATGCTGCCCAGCACGGTGAACTCGTGCCGCTGGCTGTTCCGCCCCAGCGGGCCGCGGAAAGGCCTCCAGGAGGCGTCCTCGCGCCTCACCTTGCGCTCCTGCACCCAATCGGCCGGCGGAGCCGCCAGGAAGGCCTGGTAGGCCTGCAGATCGGGCTCCTGGAGCGAGGAGAGGGCCTTGCGCCGGACGTGGATGCACCAGAGGTAGAAGCGCTCGGCGATGCGCGTGTAGTCCCGCCGGGTCTGCCCCTGGTACCGGCTCAGCCACTGGCTGATCGCCTGAACATCGGTCTCCGCGCCCCAGACGTTGGCCTCATGCGATCGAAAGGCGCCCTGACGGCCAGACAGGGCATCGGACAAGGTGCCGTCGACGATCGGGACCAGGGCGAACGGCTCTGCACCGGCCACCCCCCGACCCGCCAGTTCCCGCCGGCGCAGCAGCGCCAGGTCGGTCTCGGGGCGCCGGGCCGACTCCTTGAAGGGCCGTCCGCCGGCCTCGGCGATGGGAGTCAGCCACTCGAGCAGCCGCCGGGCCCGAACGACGCCCATCCGGGGCACACGGCGGTGCCACCGGAACCCGTAGATGTTGATGTAGTTGACCAGGTCGCCGAGCGACTTGACGCCGACCTTGGCCAGGTCGCGCGGGATGCCGGAGCCGAGCCAGAAGCCAGCCTCGTCGTCCAGGCCGGCCTCACGCGACAGCACGCGCTCCAGCGCCGCAAGGGCCTCGACGACCGCCTTGCGCTGGGTCGCGGATAGCCGCGGGGTGGCCGCGGCAGACGATCCCTCGACGATTCGCGAATGAGTCGTGGCGGACAGGGCAGGGGGGGGCGGGGCGGCCAAGTGTCCGGCTTTTCCTGCCCCGGTCTGGCCCGCCGCCGCGTCCTCGCCGAACTCCTCGCCGTAGAGCTCGAGCCACTCCGCTTCCGTGTAGAAGTCCTCGTCGATTCCGGTCGCACCGCAGTACTGCGAGCGCCATTCTTCGAGGCTAGGGGAGGGTGGCCGGCTTGATGCCGGCCTCAGCGCCACCTCGGGAGTGCTGATGTGTCCGGCTTTTCCTGCCCCTCGTCCGGCTTTCGCTACGGCAAAGTCGGGCAGGGCGCGCAGGGCCGGCAGCGCCACCGCCAACTCCGAACCGCAACCCCGCGCCTCGCCGGCGTGCTCGATCGCCGCGACGACCAGGCGCAGACGGGTGGCGAAGTGGCGACGATCGCTGGGCCCCCCGGTGAAGGAGAGGTAGAGCCGCCAAGCGCGCTCGAGGTCGACCCCGTCGAGGAGGGCGCGCAGAAATGCGAAGTGATGGCGGCCGAGCTCGCCGCTGCCTTCGCGCAGCAGGCGGGTCTTCGCGCCACGCGGGCGGCCACGGCGCCGCGGCGGCACGCTGGCGTTGGCGGTGAGCTGGCCAGGGGCCGGCGCTACCTCTGAAGCCACCACCTCCGTAGGCATGAAAAAGGGGTCCCCCAAGAGCGGTACCCCCACTATAGAAGAATTTTCGCGATGTCCTGAGAAGTGTTCTTATCAGGACGTCACTTGGTATATGGATATTGGGTCCCGTACGCCGTCCATGGCA
>JAYRFV010000113.1:0-23261 GCA_041908165.1 Holophagales bacterium
CTCGGCATCGCGGGCGGAGAGGATGCCCTGGGCGTGCAGCTGCTGGATCCGGGCATCGTCGGGCAGGAGCCGGTTGAGCTCGGCCTGGGCCAGGCCGAGTGCGGCCCTGGAGGCCTCGATCTCCTCCACCCTGGACCCGGCCAGCAGCGCCGCCAGGGCGGCCTGGGCCGTGGCGGCGCTGGCGTCCTGCAGGGCCACCTGCTGCTCCAGGTCACGGGCATCGAGCCGCGCGATGAGCTGACCTTCCCGGACCACCTGGCCCTCGTCCGCGGGCCGCTCCAGGACCTTGCCGGCCACCCGGAAGCTCAGCTCCACCGGGAACACCTCGATGTTGCCCGGCACCTTCAGGGTCTCGTCGCCGGACTTCCGGCAGGCGGGCGTCAGCGCCAGGGTCGCGAGGACGAGCGGCAGGAGCGGGCGGATGCGGTGCATGGGAGGCACTCCGGGAAGGAAGCAGGGTTCAGGCGGGTGCGGGAGCCGGATCGGCGGCGATGGCGCGCCAGAGGAATTCGAGCCAGGCGCGGCGCGCCAGGTCCAGGCCCCCCACCTGGGGCAGGCTGGTCAGGTGCTGCCCCATGGAGGGCACCAGGTCCAGGATTTCCATGTGCATCCGGCCGATGAAGAAGGCGGAGGTGACCGGATCGAGGTCCGGCCGGAGCTCGCCGCGCTCGACCCCCTGCTGGAGGATCGCCTGGACCGCGCCGAGGACCGGCCGGAGGTGCTGGGCCATGCGCGCCTTGATGACTTCGCTGCCCTGGATCAGCTGGCCGCGGAACAGCGACCGGAAGCCCGAGTCGTCGCCGAGATGTTCGCGGAAGGCTTCGAGCGCATCCCAGATCCGGAGCTTGGTGCAGCGCCGGTCGGCGGCATCGGCGAGGCGGGCCAGGGCCGCGGCCACCGGCGGCAGGCGGCGGTCCAGCAGGGCGAGGAACAGCGCCTCCTTGTTCGCAAAGTGGTAGTAGATGAGGGCCGGGTCGCATCCCGCCTCGAGGGCGATCGCCCGCACCGTCGCGCCCTGGATGCCCAGGCGGGAGAACACTGCCTCGGCCGCATCCAGGATCGCCGGCGGGGCGAGCCGCCGCGCACGGGGACCCCGCGGCTTCTTCAAGGTGACCATGGGCGCGATTTCAACATTTGTTGAATAATGCGCCCATCACGCCCCGGCTGCAAGGCCCCGGATCCAACCCGCTCGACCTTTCCGAACCTAGAGCTCCTTCACGTCGGTGATGGTCACCGGCTTCAGGGGCACGTCCTTCATGCCGCCCTGGTCGCCGGTCTTGACCCCCCGGATCCGCTCGATGGTGTCCATGCCGGCCACCACCTTGCCGAACACGCAGTAGCCCATGGAGGAGAGGCCCTTGGCCTTGAAGTCCAGGTGCGGATTGTCCTTCACGTTGACGAAGAACTGGGCGGTGGCCCCGAAGGGGTTCCCCTGCGGCAGGGCCATGGCCACGGTGCCACGCCGGTTGCTGAGTCCGGCCTTCTTCGAGAGTTCGCCTTCGTGGTCGATCGAGCTGCGGGTGTCCTTGCGCTTGAGGTCGGCCGTGAAGCCGCCGCCCTGGACCATGAAGTCCTTGATGACCCGGTGGAACACCGTGCCCTTGAAGTGCCCGCTGCGCACATAGCCGAGGAAGTTCTCCACGGTCTTCGGGGCGGCGGCGGGCTCGAGGGCGAGGGTGAAGGATCCGAGGCTGGTGGTGAACTGCACCTTGGGCTTGGCCGCGGGGGCCTTCGGCGCCGCCGCCAGGAGCGGCAGGGCCAGGAGCAGAAGCAGGGCGCGATGCAGCATGGTGACCTCGTGGAAGGAGTGGCCCCGCAGGGATTCGAACCCTGGACCAAGCGGTTATGAGCCGCCAGCTCTGACCGCTGAGCTACAGGGCCGCCCCCATGATAGCCGCGAATGGACGCAGAACCGCGCCCGCGCTAGGATTGAGGGCCCTTGGGGAGTCGCCAAGTGGTAAGGCAGCGGGTTTTGGTCCCGCCATCCGAGGGTTCGAATCCTTCCTCCCCAACCACGCATCCCGGGGGTCTCCGGCTGGGCCTGGGACCCCCGCTCCTCCACGCCGGGTCCAGGCCTAGCCGTGCCCCTTCCGCGCATTCCCGCCTGCCCGGCGCCTCCCGCAGCGCGGCCGATTCCAGGGTCAGTTCGGATTCGCCTTGGGGGTGAAGCCGAACTCCTCGACGCTGAGGAGGTCGGGGCGGACCACCGTCGCGGTGCCCTGCTCGATGCGGCTGATGGCGCGGTTGCCGGTGGCGGCCTCGTAGGCCAGGAGCACGCGCTCCTCGATGGCGAGCCGGACCTCGTTGTTCAGCGGGTAGGCGATATCCTTGAAGGAGCCGTCCCGCTTGCGCTTGCTGGGCATGGCCACGAAGTAGCCGTCCTCGCCCTCGACCACGCGCAGGTCGCCGACCAGGAAGCAGTCGTCCAGGACCAGGGCGGCGAAGGCGCGAAGCTTCTCGTCGCCCTCGATCTTGGTGATGCGAATGTCGGTGATGTTCAGCATGGGCGTTCCTGCCTGGGGCGCCGGGTTCCGGCGGTTCCGGTGCACCCCAGGGTACCGTCTCCGGCCCCGGGCCGGGCCGGGTGGGCTCCTAGAGAATCTCCACCCAGCCCCACTGCCGGCCATCGAGGTCTCCGCGGCGGTAGCTGTAGAGCAGGTCTGGCCGGCAGGCGGTGCAGACCGGCACCGAGCCATCGAGGGCCGGGTCCAGCCCCAGGTCCAGGGCCTGGGCGCGCAGCAGGCCGTGCAGGTCGAGGTGCGGCCGGCCCTTCGGTCCGAGGGTGACCAGGCCTTCGTGCCAGGCCGGATCGCGCCGGGCGGCCTCGACGACCTCCGGGCCCACCTCGAAATGGCAGGCCAGGATGGCCGGGCCGAAGGCGAAGGCGAGCCGGCCCGGATCGCCGCCCTGGGCGAGGTAGCGGGCGATGCCGACGCGCAGGATCCCGGCCACCGCGCCTCGCCAGCCGGCGTGCAGTGCGGACACCCACGGTCCGCCGGGGGTCGGCCCGGCCAGCAGGATCGGCACACAGTCGGCGACCCGGACACCGATGCGCCGCCCCGGATCCATGGTCCAGAGCCCATCCCCGTCCTGCACCCCGTCTTCGGCTCGGTGGACTGCGCAGCCGTGAACCTGGTGCAGGGCTGGGCGGGGCAGGGAGCCTTCGGCGTCCTGGCGCGTGGAGAAGCCCCAGCGCACCGGGACGGGCGGGCTGACGCCGGGCCGCAGCATGGGTCCCTCAGCCCGGCCAGAGAAGGATCAGGAGGCTGAGGTCGGTGACCGCCCAGGCCCCGAGGGTCCAGTACATTCCGGCCTCCTGCTGGGACTGGGTGAAGCGGCGCCAGCGCAGGCTCCAGGGCACCAGGACCAGCAGCCAGGCGGCCAGGCTGGGGAGCAGCCAGGGCAGGCGGTCCGCGCGACCGGCGGAACCCAGGCTCCAGGCGAAGCAGGCGTGGGCCGCGAGGGCCAGGACGATCGCGGCCACCAGCGAGGCGGTTTCGCCGAATCGGATCACCAGGGTGCGGTCGCCACGGGCCCGGTCCTCCTCGATCTGGTAGATCTGGGTGGCAGGGTACAGGGCGCCGAACAGCAGGGCGAAGCCGAGGGCCACCCCCAGGAACCAGGGGGGCAGCGGTCGGCCGGACAGGCCCCATCCGGCCATCGGCGTGAGGGCCCCGAAGCCGGCCATGTTGATCAGCAGGTCCCAGCCGGCCCGGGCCTTCAGGCGCGCGGGCGGCACCGAATAGAGCACCGACATCGCCACGCAGGCGAGGTTGCTCCAGGCGAAGATGGGCGGCAGAAGGAAGCCGAGCCCGGCGGTGGCCCCCAGCATGGCAACGCTCAGGTGAAGCAGGTACCGGGGAGGTTTCGGCGGCGCCTTCAGGTAGCCGATGTCGCCCTCGTCCTGGTCGAAGGCGCTGTTGATGGCCAGGGTGCCGCCGTTGGTGAGGACGACGAACAGGAACCAGCCGAGCACGGTCGCGCCGGCCGGGAGCCCCCAGCCCAGGGCCAGCAGCCCGCCGAGCAGGAAATGCCCGCTCATGATCGGCCATTCCAGGGGCCGCAGGTGGAGCAGGTAGGGCATCAGGACCGGCCCGAGGAGCCGCTCGAAGGCCCGGCGGACCGGGAAGGCGTCCGCGGCCATCAGGCGATCCCTTCGCGGTCGAGCGTCTGGACGTTGGCTGGACGGCGCGGTTCGGCGAGGGTCTCCATGGCCGTCCGGAGGGCCCCGACATCGAACCGGGTGTCCACGCACCAGCCGTGGGGCAGGGTCAGGGGAAGGACGAAGGCGGGAACCTCCGGCAGCCGGGTCAGCCCCTTCAGCAGCCGGTCCGGGCAGCTCACGGCCACGATCAGGTCCGGCCGCAGTTCGCGGGCGGCACGGTAGGCCTTGTGGCTGCGGTTGTGGATGGTCACCTCCCAGTGCCGCTTGAGAGCCCCCTGGAGGATGTCCTCCACGCTGCAGAGGCCGCAGGCGTAGCAGTTCTCAAGGTCGGCGAGGATGTCCGCCCGGCAGTGGGCCAGCTGGATGCAGTGGGGAAGCAGCAGCAGGGTCCGCCGCGCCCGGCGCCCCGCGAAGCATTCCGCCACCCGTTGGTTGTTCCAGGCGCAGAAGGACAGCAGCCAGCCGTCCTCCCGCCTCAGGGCGCGGGCAAGGGGTCGGAGCAGCCGGACCACGGCGCCGTCGAAGCGCAGCAGCGCGGCCCGTGCCTGGAGGTAGGCGTCGCCGCGCTTGAAGGTGGGCCAGGCCACCCCGAAGGAGGCGGCGGCGCCCAGGATCCACCAGCCGCGGCCGGCCGGGTGCAACAGGGCCGCCAGGAGGCAGGCGGCCATGGCCGCCAGCGGCAGGCCGCGCCGCACCCAGAGAAACGCTGAGGGGCTCCCGCAGGGAAGGGCGGGGGCGGTCATCCCAGGGCCCGCCGGATCATTTTGCTGCCCCGGCGAGTCCCACCAGCTTCCTCTTCGCCTGCCGAGCAGGCTCAGACACGTCCGTGCGATCCGCAAGGGCCTTCCCCCGAGGGTCCATCATTTTGCTGCCCCGGCGAGTCCCACCAGCTTCTTCAAATCCTCGTCCTTCCAGCGGAGGCCGCCACCGAAGAAGAAGGTGCGCAGTTCCTTGTTGCCCAGGTCCTGCCCGCCACCCTGGAGGTAGAGCCCCTTCCAGAACTGGTAGCTCGCCGTGGCACGGTAGCGTGGGTTGGGCTTGTCGTCCCGCTTGGTGAAGTCGTAGGCCAGGGCGCCGAAGCGCAGGCGGTCGTCCAGGAACCGGAGTTCCGCCCCGCCCCCGCCCTTGCCTTCGACGATGCCGGCACTGGCGACGAAATGCTCGCCCAGGCGTTTTGCGAACTGCGCGGACACGGTCAGGGCCTGGTCGGAGGTCACGGTGCGGACCTTCTCCAGGGCGGAGGCCGGAAGGCCGGTCACCGGGTCGATGCGGCTGGCCGTGCGCGTCGATTCGCTGATCTTGCCGTCCGGCGTGCTGTTCAGCTGCAGGGCGTACCAGTAGTCCCTGCGCGGGACGATGTCGATGCCCAACCCGGTCTGGCTGTCGCCGCGGGCGGTCCAGCGGGCGGCATTGAGGTCCAGGCGCAGTTCCATGGTGCGGAACCCGCCCAGCATCTCGTTGACGTTGTCCACGGCGGTGTTGATCTTCTTGATGGTGGTCTCGTCGGTGAGCAGCTTGCCGATGGTGCCCTCGCCCTTGTCCAGCTTGGCGGTGATCGACTTCAGGTTGTCCGAGGTGGACTGGAAGCTGCCGGCCAGCCGGCGCACGTCGCCCATCATGCCCTTCAGCTCGGGGCGGTTCTCCGCCACCATCCCGTTCAGGTTCCGGCCCAGCTCCTCGAACTGGGCGGCCAGTTTCGGCAGCTTGTCGCGCAGCTCGCCGGTGATCGCCTCGACGTTGGTCATGGTGCGGTTGATGCTGCCGTGGTTCTCCTGGGCGAGGCTGCGGAACTCGGCGGTCAGGACGCGGATGTTGTCGACGATCTCGTCGAGCTTCTGCCGTCCCTCCTCGCCGCCGATGGATCGGTTGATGGCGTGGGTGATCCCCTTGAGGTCCTCGCCGATGGCGCCCATGGTCTCCATCAGGTTGTCCAGGCTGATGCCGGTCTTGCTGCGGATCGCCTGGTTGGGATCGTGCAGGCCGGTGCTGGCGTGGCCCGGGTCCAGCTCGATGTACTTCTCGCCGAGGATGCCGATGGAGCTGAGCGACGCCACCGCGTCGGCGTAAACCGGCACCTGGCCCTTGTTCATCGAAAGGGTCACCTTGGCCCGCTGTCCCTCCAGCTCGATCTTGCGGACCTCGCCGACCTTCACGCCGGCGACGCGGATGGCGCTCTGCTGGGCCAGTCCGGAGACCTGCCCGAAGTAGGTGTGCAGGTCGTGGCTGCCCTTGCCGCCGCCGAAATCGAGCTTCTCGACCCTCAGGATCAGGATGCCGATGACGATGATGCTGGCGATGAAGAAGGCGCCCACCTTGGTTTCGAGCTTCATGGCGTCCTCGGGTCGGGGATGGCTGGCAGGGGGTGGTGGCCGGAGTGCCGCGCCATGGCCCGCTTGGGCGGCGGCGGGTCCTGCAGGAACGGTCCATCGGCGTCGCCGCGGAGGAACTGCTGGACCACCGGGTTGGGGTTGTCGCGGAACGTCGACGGCGCCTCGCAGGCGATGCACTCGCCGCGGAAGATGAGGGCGATCCGGTCGGCGATCTCGAAGGCGCTCTTGAGGTCGTGGGTGATGGTGATGGTGGTGACCCCCAGTTCGTGCTTGAGGTCGAGGATCACCCGGCCGATCACGTCGGTCATCACCGGGTCGAGCCCGGTGGTGGGCTCGTCGAACAGCAGGATCTCCGGCTTCAGGGCGATCGCCCGGGCGAAGCCGACGCGCCGCTTCATGCCGCCGGAGAGTTCGCTGGGGCGGAGCCTGTTGGTGCCCTTGAGCCCGACCTGGCCCAGGCACTCGTCCACCCGGTCGGCGATCTCGCCCCGGGTCATCTTCGTGTGGCGGTGCAGGGAGAAGCCGACGTTCTCCTCCACCGACATCGAATCGAAAAGGGCCGCCATCTGGAAGCACATGCCGACCTTCTTGCGCACCTCGAACAGCTTCTCCCGGGTCAGTTCGTGGATGACGTTGCCCTCGATCGCGACGTGCCCCGAGTCCGGCTTGAGCAGCCCCATGATGCAGCGCAGCAGGACGGTCTTTCCGGTTCCGGAGCCGCCCAGCACCACCAGGCTCTCGCCCTCCTTCACCTGGAGGTTGACCTTGGACAGGACCACCTTGGGCCCGAAGGCCTTGGACAGGTTGACGACGTCGATGACGGGTTCCAAGGGTTCGCCTCAGACGAGCAGGAGCTTGGTCAGGAAGAAGTCGGCCACCAGGATCCACAGGGAGCTGGTCACCACGCTGCTGGTGGGGGCATTGCCCACCCCCTCGGCGCCGCCCTGGGTCCGGTAGCCGCGCCAGCAGCCCACCAGGGCGATGATCAGGCCGAACACCAGTGCCTTGGTGAGGGCGATCCGCAGGTCCCGGAAGGCCAGCAGCTTGTAGAACTCCGACTGGTAGACGAAGGCGCTCTGGCCTTCGACGCCCACCAGCAGGAAGTAGCCGCCCCAGTAGCCGACGTAGACGGCGAGCCCGGTGAGCAGCGGGAGCATGACCGCCGCCGCCAGGAGCCTGGGCACGAAGAGGAAGTGGACCGGGTCGGTCGCCAGGCACTCGAGCGCATCGATCTGCTCGGTGACCTGCATCGTCCCCAGCTCCGCCGCCATGGCGCTGCCCACCCGGCCGGACATCATCAGCCCGGTGATGACCGGTGCCAGCTCGCGCATCACCGCGAGGCCCTCCACCTGGCTGGCCAGGCCCTCCGCCTGGAACTGCTTGAACCCGAAGGAGAGCTGGACGGCGAACACCATGCTCACCGCCAGCGAGGTGAGCACCACCACGGGGATCGAGTTGACCCCCACGGCCGCAAGCTGGCGCATCAGGTTCCGGGCGTCGAAGGGGCGGCGGAAGATGGCGGCGAAGGTGCGGCCGGAGATCACGGCGAAGTCCCCGGCCTGGCCCAGGAAAACCAGGACCTGGGTGCCGATGCGCTCGAGTACACCTGCCAGCATGTCGCTCCCGGATCGATCCGTGCCTCTACTCTACCCGAGCCGCTTCCGCAGCCGCGCACGCAGCCGCGAGGCGCCGCCGGGCTTCAGGGTGAGCGGGGCGCGGGTGAGCGCCAGGCTGTCGGCCGGGAGGTCCTCGGTGATCGTGCTCCCGGCCCCGATGACCGTGTCGTCGCCGATCGCCAGCGGGGCCACCAGCTGGGTGTCCGAGCCGATGAACACGTTGCGCCCGATGACCGTCCGGTGCTTGTGGAAGCCGTCGTAGTTGCAGGTGATGACGCCGGCGCCGACGTTGCTGCCTTCGCCCACCTCGCAGTCCCCGAGGTAGGCGAGGTGGTTGGCCTTGGCCCCGGGATGCAGGCGCGCCTTCTTGGTCTCGACGAAATTGCCCAGGTGCACGCCCGCCTCCAACCGGGTGCCTTCCCGCACCCGGGCGAAGGGCCCGACGATGCAGCCGTCCCCGATCTCCGCGCCCTCCAGGACCGAGTAGGGCCTCAGCTCCACGTCGCTGCCCAGGCTGCTGTCGGTGAGGACGCAGCCCTGGCCGAGGCGCGTCCCCTCGCCCACCGTGCAGCCGCCCTGGGCCCGCACGCCGGGCTCCACGGTGACGTCCCGCGCCAGCGCGACCCGGGGGCCGATCCACGCCGTCGTGGGGTCGAGGAAGCTGACGCCCTCCTCCATCCAGGCTGCGTTGATCCGGGCCTGGGCCATCCGGTCCAGGGCGGCCTGATCGGCGCGCGCGTTCATCCCCGACAGTTCCTCGGGAGGGCAGGGGACCACCTGCACGGGGACGTGGCGGGCCGCTGCGGCCACGGCATCGGTGAGGTAGTATTCGCCCTGGGCGTTGCCCCGGCCCAGGCCGGCAAGGGCTTCGCGAAGCGGGACCCAGGGCAGCACGTAGGCCCCGCCGTTGACGCGCTTGATCGCCAGCACCTCCGGCGGCGCGTCCTTGGCCTCGGTGAGGGCCACCAGCCAGCCGTCGGCCGACTGGATCACCCGGCCGTAGCCGCCCGGTTCCTCCAGGTCCATGGACAGCAGGGCACCCGGGTGCTTGAGCAGGGTCTCGATCCGCATCCGCGGCAGAAGCGGGACGTCGCCGCTGAGGATCAGCACCCGCACCGCTCCCAGGTCGTCCAGACGCGGCCGGCAGGCCTGCACCGCGTGGCCGGTGCCGAGGGCCTGGACCTGGTCCACCGCCTCCACTGGACACGGGAGGATCCCGGCCGCGGACCACGCCGCGAGCCGCTCGACGACCCGCTCCTTGCCGTGGTGCACGACCACCAGGGCCCGATCCACTTCGGCGGGAAGGCTGCGGAGCACCCACAGCAGGGCCGGGTCGCCCAGGATCGGGTGCAGGACCTTGGGGATCCTGGACTTCATCCGGGTTCCCAAACCCGCCGCCAGGACCACCGCGATGCATGTCATAGGATCCGCCCCCTCGACCACGTTACTTGAGCTTCACGGATTCGCCGAATCGAACAGGGCCAGCAGGCTCTGGATGAACTCCGAGGCGAGGAACGGCTTCTCGAGGAAGCCGACCCGGTGGAGCCCGGAGGCCAGGCTTTGGACCGGGATCGATTCCCCGTTCCCCAGGACCAGGGCCGGCACCCACGCCTTGCCCAGCCGGTGCAGGCCCGCATGGAACCGGTCCAGGCTCGCGGTCCGCTCGACCACCACCAGGTCCGGCAGCGGCCCGCCGCGGCGCGACCGCAGGAAGCCCTTGAGGTCCGGAAAGGTGCGGCAGCTGCCGCCTGCCTGATGAACCAGCCCGGCCAGGGCGTCCCGGACGAGCGCATCGCGCTCCACGATCCAGACCGCGCGCCCGGCCAAGGGGTGGGGGTCGGCCGGTTCGGCGGAACCCTCCACGGGAAGGTAGATCCTCGGCTGGCACGCGTTCCCGCGGGATTCCTGGAGTTCCAGCATTCCGCGGCATTCCGCCACGGCCTGCTGCAGCCAGCCAAGCCCGAGGAACCCGGCCGGGATCGCAGCTGCGCCCGGTCCCTCGGCCTGGACGCGCAGGACCGCCCACAGCCTGCCCCCGAGCCGGGTCGGTTCGAGGAGCACCCGCAGCTGCCCGGACCGTACCGTGCTCCGCGCGTGGAGGGCGAGCGGTGTGAGGATCCGCTCCAGCCCTTCCGGGTCGACCAGGAGGACGAGGTCGGCCGCCTCCATCCGCACCGCGATCTCGGCGGGGAACAGGCGCTGCAGGCGAGGCAGCAGCGAGGCGAGCGCCTCCTGCGCCGGGATCGACGGCGCCGCCGCGGTCTCCCGGTTGGCTCCCAGTGCGGCGGAGAGCTTCAGGGCGGCCGCCCGCGCGATCCCGGCCCAGGAGGCCTGCTCGTCGCCCTGGCCCGCGGCCAGCATCCGTTCCGTGGCGGGAAGGAGGCTGCCCAGGGCGTTCATGGCCCGGCTGAGGTCGAGGGTTCCGTGGACCGCCGCCCGGGTGGGGCGGCCATTCCGGATCGCCAGGGTCCCCGGCATCTGCGCGGCAACCCAGACCAGGGCCATGTTCCGGTCGAAGGCGGCGGCTTCCAGGACCACCTGCTCGAAACCGCCGTCCTTGCGGACCAGGGTGGCCGGGACTTCGCCCCAGGCCTCTCGGAGCAGCTGCTGGCGGAGGGTCTCCCACACGCCGCGCTCACCGCCCTGGAACAGGGCCTCCACCTCGAATCCACGGATCTGGTGGCGCTGCAGCCCGACCAGCCGCGCGAAGGCCTCGTTGGCTTCGAAGATCAGGCCGCGCTCGTCCAGGAGCAGGATCGCCTGCTGGGTCTCGATGCGGTAGCCGAGGGCAGGGCCGGCTGCGGGCTGGTCGCTTTCGAGGGCCGACAGCGCCACCCGGAAACCGTCGCCGCGCCCCTCCACCCAGAGCCCCTGGCGGCGCAGCCAGGAGAGCTGCTGCAGGGCCACCAGCCCGAGCAGCGCTCCGGAGAGCAGCGACGATGACCAGGAGAAGGCCGGACTGCCCAGCGGCAGCACACGGTGCAGCAGGGTGACCACCAGGAAGGTGGCGGCGCCCACCAGCGGCATCCGGAGCTCAAGGTAGCGGCCGCGCGCCAGCCGGTAGCCGAGGTCGGAGAGGCCCAGCCACATGAGGCCCACCAGGATCCCGGTGGCCCAGAACAGGCCGAGCGTCCCCATCGGCACGCCGGTGGCGGCCCCGATGGCCCAGGCGAACAGCGTGGCCCCGCCCAGCCCCACGGCCATGCGCCGGATGCCGGTCCGGCCCTCGCGGTGGGCCTGCAGGAAAAGGCTGAAGCCGAGCAGGGATCCACCCAGCTGGGCGGAGGGCAGGGCCATGCCGGCGAAGGCCGGCCAGGGCATCGCCAGCACGGCCAGGGTGCCGCCCAGGAAGTACCCGTAGCTGAGACCGACCCGGCCCTTGAGCCTGAACACCCAGAAGCCCAGCCAGGGGGGAAGGGGCAGCAGGACGGCGAGCAGCAGGTCGCGGTGGTTCACGTTCCCGGACCGACTTCGGCTTTCCAGGGCAGGAGCCTCGCCCGGCCCGCGAGGCGCACCGCAAGGGCGGTGGCCTCGAGGAAGTTGGTGGGATCGGCCTTCCACCGTCCGGCGATTTCGAAGGCCGTACCATGGTCGGGGCTGGTGCGGATGAACGGTAGCCCCAGGGTGAGGTTCACCGCCCGGCTGGGCTCGAGCAGCTTGATCGGGATCAACCCCTGGTCGTGGTAGAGGGCGACGATCAAGTCGAATTCCCCGCGCACCGCCCGGTTGAACACGCTGTCCGCGGGCAAGGGGCCGAAGAACCTGGGCGCGGGCCGGTCGGCCGGGGGCTCGGCGGACGGGCCCCGGCGAACCACTTCGTGCCCCTGCTGGCCGCCCAGGAGCGCCATGCCCTCGCGGTGGGCGGGGAAGATGCTCCAGCCCTCGGGGATCGGGCCCAGCGGGAAGGGGCTCGGGACCTGGGCGAAGGGACCGGACGCCGGGTCGTCGCTGAAGCTCAGAAAGGAAGCCTCGGCCTGGACCCGTGCTTCGCCGAGGGCGACCTCGTCGTCGCCGAAGGCCCCTCCCTCCCCGGCATGGGGATTCAGGGCGCAGAGGGCGACCTTGAGGTCCATCTTCCCAGTAAGGGAGATGAACCGGTCCGCGGCGAAGGAGAGGGTCTCGGCCACGCGGTCGGTGTCCAGTTCCTCGATGACCGAGCGCAGGCTCTGGTGGACGGTGTGGAGGACCACGCAGAGGCTCGGGCTGACGAAGGCCATGCGTGTGATCGGCGTGCCCGAGAGCTCCTGCAGGAATTCCGTGTGGCCCGGAATGTCGAAACCCGCCGCGTGGGCCGCCGCCTTGGACAGGGGCAGGGTCACCAGGGCGTCCGCCTGGCCCGCCATCACGAGCTTCGCCCCCAGGCGCACCGCCTCGACCGCGGCCCTGCCGCTGGCTGCGCTGCCCTGGCCGAGCGTCAGGCGGTCGGCCCCGAGGTCGGGGGTCGGGTCCAGCCAGAGTGCATGGCCCAGGAGGTTCAGTTCGGTCGCGCTGAAGCTGGGTGTGGTGCTGGTCCAGAAGCCATAGGCCGGGGCGGGAACGGGGGGGGGTGGGGTGGGGGGAGCCCCCCAGCGCCAGTGCCGGGGCGTCCGGGTTCCGGCCGCCGGAAGGAGGTCGAGGCCTGCGCGGGCGCCGACCACCAGGACGTCGGCCCAGCGGTTGATCGCGACCAGGCTCTGCACGAGGAGTTCCGGGCCGATCCCGCAGGGATCACCCAGGGTGATGGCCAAGCGTGGGCGACGCGGCATCTCGGGACCCGCCTTCCGCGTCAATCGTACAGGGGCATCTCGGCGTCCGCCGCCGGCGCGGCCTCGTCCTTCTTGGCGGACCTGGTGCGCCGGATCCGCGGCTCCTCCTCCTGCTTGTAGATGTACTTGATGTTGTGCTTGGGCACGAGGAGGTTGGGCTCCTTGATGCGGTTCACCTTGAGGCAGTGCTTGTCGTACCACTCGATGACGCCGCGGATCTTCTCGTCGTTCTGCAGCACGATCACCATCGGCGTCTTGGCCTGCATCTGCTTCAGGTAGTAGAAGCTCTCGGCGTTGGTCTGCTCCGGGGGCGCGATCTTCCGCCGCGGTCCGCCCGCGGGGGTGGGCGTGCCGGCCTCGGACGCCGCCGGCGCCGCCTGGATCGCGGCCTCCGGCTGCGCCGCCTTCGGAGCACGTCCGGCCTTTTCCTTGATCTCGTTGAAATCCGGACGGATGAGCTTGCGGTTCATGAGCGGCCAACTCCGGCGGGTCGAAGGCAGACTGCGGTGCGGGGTGCGTCCAGTCTACCCGCTCCCGGAGCCCGGCGCGTGGGCGGCCTCGGCCAGGGGCATCCGGAGGTGCACCGAGGTGCCCGCGCCCGGGCTGCTCTGCACCCGGATGTCCCATCCCTGGCGGCTGGCGTACTGGTAGACGAGGCTCATGCCGAGGCCGGTGCCCTCCTTGAAGGAACTGCTGAAGGGCACGAAGATCCGCTCGAGCTGATCGGGAAGCATGCCGTGGCCGGTATCCGACACCACCGCCTCCAGGTGGTCGTCCTGGACCTGGAGCTCGATCCGCACGCGGGCCTCCGGCAGGCCGTCGATGGCCTTGCGGGCATTGCTGAGCAGGTTGGTGAAGATCTGGTGGAAGCTGAGCGGATCCCCTGAAACCCAGGCCTGCGGGACCTTCGGGACAACCAGGGGCACCAGCCGGTTCCTCGAGTCGGTGTCCCAGCTCTCCTTGAGTTCGCGGACCAGGTCCGGCAGCCAGAGCGGCCGTGGCTTCAGGGTGCGCGGCCGGGCGTAGTCGAGGAAGTCGGTCAGGATCGCGCTCACCCGCTCGGATTCCCGCCCGAGGATGCCGAGCACCCGCTCCAGCATGGCCTGGGACTGGCCCGGCTGGCGCAGGATCTGGACGCTGCCGAGGATGCTGGCCAGCGGATTGCGGAGTTCGTGGGCCAGGCCGGCGGAGAGTTCACCGACCGCCGCGAGGCGCTCGCTGAGCCGCGTCCGCTCCTCGAGGGCCTTGATCTCGGTCAGGTCCTGGAAGAGCAGCAGGAAGCCGGTCCGGCCCCGCTCGGCGGCGCGGATCGGGGCGACGTTCCCGCCGATGACCCGGCTGCCGCCGTCGGCCAGATGCAGGGTGCACTCGAATCGGCGCTCGCGCGCCTGGCGGCTCTCGATGCCGAGGTCCGCAGGCAGCACGTCGCCGAGGGGTGTCCCCGGCTGGAGGGTCCGGTTCAGGATCACCTCCGCCGCGGGGTTGGCCGAGATGATCCGGCCCTCCAGGTCCGTGGTGATGAGCCCGCTGAAGAGCGAGTCGACCACGCGGCGGTACAGCGCCGACAGGTCGCCCACCGCCGCCTCGGATTCGGTGAGGGTGCGGCGCAGGCTCTCCATGCTGCGGCGGATCAGCACCACCACGAGGGTGGCCCCGAAGATCTGGAGGGACGCGAAGGCCAGGACGAAGGCGAGGTGGGTGGGGTCGGATTCCGCCTCCCGGCCGCTCAGGCCGAAGGCCGGAAGCACGCCGGAGGTGAAGCCGAGCAGGGTGGCGATGTGGACCGCCGAGGACAGCAGGCCGATGCCGACGATCTCGGGGATGGACAGGTAGAAGGCGGAAGCCAGGACCGGGAAGATGTACAGGGTCGCGAAGCGCTCCTGGTCCACCCCCTGGTAGGCGATCATGAAGGCCACCAGGGCCAGGTCCAGGATCAGGTTCAGTCGGACCCAGCCGAGCGGCGGTGTGGCGAAGGGCGAACCCAGCAGGCGCTGGTTCCGGGCGGCCTCCCACAGCGCCTCGAGGAAGAAGGCGGCCAGGAACAGCAGGTAGACGAGGTCCCCCCGCGACCCGCCCTCGGAGAGCGCCGGCAGGGAAAGGTGCAGCACCACCAGTCCGTAGCTGGCCGCGAACCGGAAGGCCAACGGCAGGAAGGGCGGAGCGCCGCGGGCATCCAGGGAGGGGCCGAGGGGCGCCTGGACCGCGGATTCAGGACGGGACATGGTTTCCAGACGGGGCGACTGTTGCCATCCTGGAAGCATGGCAGCTTCACCCGTCAAGGGCGCACCGACCCCCTCCCTCCGCTCCGCCGGCATGCGCCAGACGCCCCAGCGCGAGGCCATCCTGCGGGTGCTCGCCCAATCGGAGAAGCCGCTGTCCGTCGAGGAGATCTGGGGACGGATGGCCGAGCACCGCTCGGGCATCCCGACCATCTACAGGAACCTGGAGCGGTTCGTGATGGAGGGGTGGGCGGAGAGCCTGCTGGGGACGGACCAGACCATGCGGTTCATCCGCTGCCGCAGCCGGTCCCATCACCACCACCTGCAGTGCGAGTCCTGCGGGCGGGCCGTGGAAGTCTCGGGCTGCGGGCTGGACGGCGTGAACGCTGCGGTCGAGAGCCAGACCGGGTTCCGCGTCACCCGGCACCAGCTCATGTTCTTCGGCCTCTGCCCCGAGTGCAGGGACATCACGCAGCCCGCAGGCAGCACCGAGGATTGACAATCCTCCCGACCCTGGTAGAGTCAAAGACTTCGCGGGTGTAACTCAGTGGTAGAGTGCAACCTTGCCAAGGTTGAAGTCGTGGGTTCAAATCCCATCACCCGCTCCACCCCACGGGCCGCGACACGCGGCCCGTGTTATTTTGGTGCCAAGGCGCCGTAGCCAAGTGGTAAGGCACAGGACTGCAAATCCCTTATCCGTCGGTTCGATTCCGACCGGCGCCTCCAAACAAATCAACACTTAGCACCATCCGCAAGGGTGGTGCTTTTCCGTGTTGCTACAGAATTGCTACAGATTCCCGTAGCAGTGTGGCGGGGGATGTTCGGCAGGATTCGGCTTGTAGGGCTGGGTCCACACTGTCGGAGGCTGGCAAAGGGTGGATCGAGGAAGCCCGAAAACCTGAACTGATCCTGACCCACAGCGAGGCGATCGAGCCGGGAAAGCGGAGGGGAACTGGCCGCAGGCCAGGGACCCTACGGGTGGCAAGTTGCGCCTTCCGTCGCTGGATGGAGGAAGATCGCGCTCTCCTCGACCAGTCAAAGGATTCCGTCTTCCCTCCTGGCCTCCATCCCGGCAGGGCGTGGGCTCAATGGAGCCCAACAGGCCCGGGAAAGGCCCAGCCATGAAGGCGCGAAGGCTCCATTCCAAGGAGGTGAGGGCCGTCCTTGGGCCGTCCGAGTACGAGGCCCTGCTTCGGTTGAGCGACTCCCACTCCCGGAATTTCGCTCAGACCATCCGTGACCTGATCACGGGTGCTTCCGCCCGCTCGTGGGAATCCGCGGCGGCGCCCCGTCTGGCCGTTTTGGAGGAGCAGACCCAGACCCTGGGCGAAGAGGTGACCCACCTTCGGAAGCGGATCGAGGACTTGATCGCAATCGTTCGGTCCATCGAGCAGGTCCTCCTCGGACGCCTGGACGAGGAGGCTGCCCTCCTGACCCCGATTCTCCAGTTGACGACCCTGACCGCGCTCAGGATGCAGGCCGTCATCGAGTTCCATCCCAATCCGGAAGTCCAGAAGCGCTTCCAGGTCCTGCTCCGGCAGGCGGAGGCCTGAATGGCCATCTTGACCCCTGGATACGAGCCCGGTGCCCACGGTCGCAAGTCCCAAGCCACCTGGGACCGGCGGAGCATGTACCTGGCAAGGGAGCAGGGGCGGGAAGGGGTCTCCCTGTTCCAGAGCGAAGGCCAGGGCATCCGGGAAACCGATCGCCAAGGTGCCCTGGAAGCCTTGGGCGGTAAGGGGGCGACCTACCACGAGGTGATCGTGGCCTTCTCCGAAGCAGAATGTCTGGCCTTGGAAGCCCGCGCCGACGGGAACCGCAAGGAAGCCCAGCGGCGGGCTGCAGAAGCCCTTGGGGCCCGCTTGTCCGAGGACAGGCCCTTCCTGGTCGCCGTCCACGAAGACACGGAGCGTTGGCACCTGCACGTGGATATCCAAGGCGAGCAGGCCCCACGGCTTTTCGGCCCAAGGGGGGACGCCCAGAAGGCCTTCGAGGGATTCTGGCGGGCCTCAACCCCACCAGGGAGGATCCAGGACTGGGAAGCGCACCGTCGCGCCATTGAGCTCCAGGCGGAAGCTCGATCCCTTTCGCGCCAGATCCAAACCCTGGATCGGGATCGGAGGCAAGCCCTGCGCCTGGCTCCAGACGCGCCGACACGGGCCAGGGTTGGACGGGGATTCGACGAGCGTGCCCACACCCTGGTTTTCGAGCGTTTCCGGATTGAACTCGCCGGAATCGAGGCTCGCCATCTGGCCCGGGGAACAGGAGGGAGCTGGGAGCACAAGGTGGACGTCGAGCGGGCGGGATTTCGCCGCCACGGAGCGGATAACCGGATTCAGGTGCGGGCGAATCGTCTGGAGGCAAGGGCCACCGGGAAAAGCCGTCCCGGACTGCCAGCCGCGAGGCGAACCGATCGCACATTGGGCCAAGGACGAGAAGCCCTCCTCCGGGGGACCCAACGGTCCATTCGGACGGCCGAACGGGTGGCTACCCTGGCGACGGACGCCGCCCTGCGCCATGCCGGTGTTCCCAAAGAGGCCCGCCAGGCGGCGCGCTACGTCGTCCGCTTGGCCGGAAGCGCCCTCAAAGCCACCGCGCGGCTTGTGGCCCAGGCGATTCGCTCTTCCCTCGAATTGACCAAGGCCGCAACCCCCGCGGTACTCCGGCAGGCCCAGCACGCGGCCAAGATCACCGCGCAAATGGGGGCCGGGGCCGTCCTGGCTCTTCCGACCCTCGGGAAAAGCCTGGGAGGAGCCACCAAGGAATCCGGAAAGGACCTTGGCGCGGCCGGCAAGGACCTGGGGAAGGACGGGGCAAAGGTCCTTCGTACGGCGGGAAGGGAAGCCTCCCAGATGGCCCAGGAAGGCCTCCGGGCTGCGGCCAGCCTGGGCGTGGACGCCCTTCCGCGTCCGGCCGCGCAGTTGACTAGGGCGGCCATCGAGGCGGGTAGGACAGTCAGTCGGGCTGCCGTCAACGTCGTGAACCTCGATGTCCTGGGGGCCGGGGCCTCGGCTCTGGAAGGAACAGCGAGAACCGCCGCCAAGGCCATGGCGACCTTGGGCCAAGCCGAGGTTTTGCCCGAACCCCTCCGCTTGGCCTCGCGCGTGATCGAAAAAACACCCCTGGCGGGTTCCGTCCTTGGACTGGCCCGCAACACCGCAGAACTCGCCCACAGCGTCGCCAAGACCGCCAAGGGCCTTTCCATGGAGGTCGAACGATGACCAGCACCATCAACCCAGAGAAGGTTTCTCTTCTCTCCGAAATCCCCGATCCCTTCGACCAACTCGTAAGGCTTGGCAAATGGGTTTGGAGTCACCTTGCCGCGCCGCTCTGGACGGCTCCAAACGCGACATTTCCGGATTGGAGCTGGTTTTTCCCGCTGGCATTCCTTGCCGTATTGGGGTTCATGATCTGGCGAAAGGCCACAGGTATCGCCTTGGGATACCAGAAACCTCGGTGGTTCAACTTGGTTCACGGTGGCTTCTGGTCCCCCCTCGCGCTGTGGCTTCTCTCGCTTTCCCTGGCGTTTTTCACGCCTTTCTTCAGCTTCCCACCTACCCCTGAATGGCGGCCGAATGCGCTCTTGATTCTGAATGCAAGACAGGCCTTCCTCGCCATGGGTCTGTCGATGTTTATCGCGTGCTGGGCCTTGGTGCTCACCTGGCTACGGTTCTTCCGGGAGAAGGTCGAACCTGGGATCCACGGAGAAGCGGCCTGGGCAGCAAGATCAGAAATTAGGTTCTCGGAGGACTGGCCCTGGTTACTTCCAATTCAGGCCCACTACCGAGGCATCCGTAGACCCTGGACCACTGGCGCAGGTCTTATCACCCTCGGCCCCTCGAGGGAGTGCACTCGACGCCACATTCTGCTGGAAGGGGGAACCGGCAGCGGAAAGGGCTTCTATGTTCTTGGACACCTGTTGGCTACCGCACGTCATCCAACGATATATCAAGATTTGAAGGCCGAATGTCCCCATCTGGATCACCTCCGATCAGTCACTGGGCTGGAGCCTATTCGATGGGGGGCTGCAGTCGACGGTGGGTGGCCGTCGATGCAGTGGAATCCACTCGAGGAATGCCGCCAGGACCCCAATCCCGCGGACGCATTCGCTACCTTGGCTGCCGTCCTGATCCCGACCGACAATTCGGGTTCGGATTGGGTCCCCAAGCTGGTCCGGCCGATTCTAGCGAGGGTGCTCGCAAACCCTTCCTACCAGACAATCGGTCAACTCGCAGATGACTTCACGGAACGCGGCGTTGAGACGGTCTTGAGGGAATTCGGCCTTCCGGAAGGTTTGATGCAGAGCCTTCAAGCCAAAAACGCAAAGGAATACACGGGTACCACCCTGTTCTCGGACCTTGCGGATTTTCAGACCGGATGGGGACGAGAATCGACCAATGGTCACGATTTCTCGCTTTCTGAGCTGCTCCATCGGGGCGGTTATATACTCTCCGCCGAAACCGTTGCCAGCCGGAGAACGCCCCTCAGACTGTTCTGGCAATTGCTCTTCCGGAAAATGCTGCGCACGCGGGATTCGCTCGACCTGACCCTTCTCATGGATGAGGGCTTGGCAATCGGGAAGATCCCTGATTTTGCTGACGCCCTAAACACCCTCCGAAGTAAGGGGGTGGGGATTCTTTTCGCCATCCAGAACACAGCAGGCTTGCGGGCAATATACGGTCCCCAGGGGGGACCCGCCGTCGAGGAGGCATTCACCAACCGGATTACCTTGTTGAACGGGCTCAATTCAGAGGATGCGGAAAAGCTCACCAAGAGGCTTGGTACCTACACTCGGATTCGTCCACAGCGACAGGGCTCGGCCACCCATGACCGCGCGGAATTGATCCCATTGGAAGAGGTGTCCCGCCGTGGGGCGGTGGAGTCAGACCGCTGGGCCGTGATCGAGATGGTGGGGGCCACCCGCAGCGGGAGGCCGATCATGGCTCGGCTTGTCCCCTCCAAGTTGGTCATCCGGAAACCAAGTCCGTCGGAGATGGCAGCCAGCCATTTGCCCATCGAACCCAAGCCGCAGGGTCTCGAGAAAACAGAGAACAATCGGACGGACTTCGGCTCCTCCGAGGGAAGCGGGGACGTGAGCGGGTTCTGAGTTCCCCCCAGGTGTTGGACAACGCCCTCCGAACTTTCCGTTCGGGGGGCGTTTCGATGGATGGATCTGGGTTCTGGTGAGAGGCGTCATGGGGTTGCGGGAGTGGTGGGATTGCTGGGGCCGTGCCCATCCCGGTTCAGGCACTGCAGGCTGGCCTGATCCCGCGCCGCGGCGGGCCTGCCCGCTCACTACCCGCTTCTCGGTTCGTTCCCGGTTCGGCCCTGGGGAGCGGGGGCCACCGGCGTTTTCGTGCCCCGACCCGGTGGGCACGGAGAACCCCCATGGATCCGATCAACACATCCCTCTTTGGCCTGACTTCAACCACCCAGAAGCCATCCAGGCTTCCCTCCATCGCCGAAACAGTTTCCCTCTACGGCCCTGAGTCCTTGTCCGATGTGCAGATCATCCAGGCCCTGCTGAGCCGTGCCGGGCTCGGAAGAGCCGATAATATCCTGCGGGCGGCGGGATCCCTGGGGCGTCTGATGTCCATGGGACCCGCGGAACTTCAAGCCATGAGCCTTTCCAAGAGCGAGATGGCCCGTTTTGCGGTCCTCAGGGAATTCCAGCACCGGTCTACCCGTAGCCCCGAGCGACCGCGAATCACCTCACCACGGGCCGCAGGGGACTACCTGCTGCCCAAGGTCCAGGGTTGGACCGAAGAGCGCTTCGGGATGCTGGCCCTCAACGCCAAAGGTGAACTGCTTGCCGACCGCGTGCTGGCCCAGGGCACGGCCACCGCTTGCCTCATCAGCCCCCGGGAATTCTTCCGCGAAGCCCTCCGCTTCGGTGCAACTACGGCTCTGGCGTGGCACAACCACCCCTCCGGGGATCCGAACCCTTCCCGCGTGGATTGCGCCCTGACGTCCCGGCTCCGCTCCGCTGGGGAAAGCCTGGGAGTGCCGCTGGCGGATCACGTGGTTCTGGGCCACGAGCGCTGGCACAGTTTCCGGGCGGCCGAGGGGTGGTAGGAGGGAGTTCGGGTCTGCATGGCCGGCCCTTCGGGCCGACTGGCCCCAGCTCTGGCGGAAAGAAATGGGAGTGGCATGTAATGATTGCTCCTAATTTCCTTGGTGAGATTCATGGATCAAGCCACGCACAACAAGATCGTCTCCTTCATCTGGGGCATTGCGGATGACGTCCTTCGGGATCTCTTCAAGCGGGGCAAGTATCCGGACGTGATTCTTCCCATGTGCGTCCTGCGGCGCATGGATGCAGTGCTGGAGCCGACGAAGCAGGCGGTGCTTGACACAAAGAAGATGCTCGACGAGGCGCACATCACTGAGCAGCGGGCGGCGCTGTGTGACGCGGCAGGTCAGGCCTTCTACAACACCTCGAAGTTCACCCTGCGGGATCTGAAGTCGCGCGGCAACCAACAGCAGCTCCTGGCCGACTTCGAGGACTACCTCGACGGATTCTCCCCCAACGTGCAGGACATCCTCGACAACTTCAAGTTCCGCAACCAGCTCACCACCCTGTCCAAGGCCGACGCCCTCGGGGCGCTGATCAACAAGGTCCTGGATCCCGAGATCGATCTCACGCCGGCTGGCATCGACAACCACGCCATGGGTACGGTGTTCGAGGAACTGGTCCGCAAATTCAACGAGGACAACAACGAGGAGGCGGGAGAGCACTGGACGCCCCGCGATGCCGTGCGCCTGATGGCCAGCCTCGTGTTCCTTCCCATCGAAGACAAGCTCAAATCGGGATCCTACCTTCTCTACGACTGCGCCTGCGGCACAGGCGGCATGCTCACTTTGGCCGAGGAGACCCTTGCCGAGATCGCCGCCAAACGTGGTCTCCAGATCAACAGCCACCTGTACGGCCAGGAGATCAATCCCGAGACCTACGCCATCTGCAAGGCAGACATGCTGCTCAAGGGCGAGGGCGAGAACGCGGACCACATTGTGGGCGGCGCGGAGTGGTCGACCCTCTCCCATGACGCCTTCCCGGCGCGCGAGTTCGATTTCATGCTCGCCAATCCTCCCTACGGCAAGAGCTGGAAGAAGGATCTGGAAGCCATGGGCGGGAAGGATGGGGTGCGAGATCCGCGCTTCAAGATGATCCACAAGGGCGAGGAGCTTTCCCTGCTCACCCGTTCCAGCGATGGCCAGATGCTCTTCCTGGCCAACATGGCCTCCAAGATGAACAACACGTCCGCCCTGGGTAGCCGCATCGCGGAGGTCCACAACGGCAGCTCCCTCTTCACAGGCGATGCCGGACAGGGCGAGAGCAACATCCGCCGCTGGCTCATCGAGAACGACTGGGTGGAGGCGATCATCGCGCTGCCTCTCAACCTCTTCTACAACACGGGCATCGCCACCTACATCTGGGTGCTCACCAACCGGAAGCCCGAGAACCGGGTTGGGCGCATCCAGCTCATCGACGCCAGCCAGTGGTTCAAGCCCCTGCGCAAGAACCTGGGCAAGAAGAACTGCGAGCTCTCTCAGGAGGACATCGAGCGCATCATCCGCACCTTCCTGGCCTTCGAGCAGACACCCGAATCCAAGATCTTCCCCAATGAGGCCTTCGGCTACTGGAAGGTCACGGTGGAGCGCCCCTTGCGCCTCCACAGCCAGTTCACCCACAAGGGCATTGAAAGCCTGCGTTTCGTCTCCGGTAGCGAGGAGATCCGCTCCGTGCTCTACGACGAGTTTGGAGACGACCTCTTTACCAACTTCGCCAAGGTCGCCGCCGCCGTGGAGCAGCGTCTGGCGGACTGGGGCGGCGACGAGGAGGATGGCGACGAAGAGGAGGGCTCTTCATCCAAGAAGGGCATCCCCGAGAAAAAGAAGAAGAAACTGCTGGACCCCAAGACCTGGGAGCGCGACGGGCGGCTCGTAGACGTGGCCAATCAGCTGCGCTCGGTAATGGGTGACGTGCTCTTCGAGGACCACAACGTATTCAGGAGCCGGGTCGAGGCGGCGCTCAAGGAGGCCGACCTCAAGCTCCCCGCCGCCGACATGAAGCAGCTCTACAAAGCCGTGAGCTGGCGCGAGGAAACCGCACCGCCTGTCATCGCCAAGGTCTACAAGCCTGGGCGGATCCAGCCGGATCCTCTTCACGGCCTGTTCGAGGCCAA
>JAYRFV010000114.1:0-8488 GCA_041908165.1 Holophagales bacterium
AAGGTCCGCGTCGAACCCCGGCCGCCGGAACCCGCGCCGGCGGCGAAGGAGCCGGCGGAGGCCCCGAGGCCCGCGGCGCTCCCACCCGATCCCAGCTACATCCCTCCCCAGCTGGTCCGGCTGGCTCCTGCCGCCCACCCGCGCAGGTTCCTCGGCACCTCCCCGAACCCCTGGAGGAACCAGGAGATCACCGTGCGCGTGCAGGTCCAGGTCGATGCCCAGGGCCGGCTGGAGAAGGCCAGCGTGCTCGAGGGCGTCGCGGGTCCCTGGGGCTACAACGAGTCCGCCCTGCGGGCGATCTCCGATTCCACCTATGCCCCGGCCCAGCGCGGCGGACGGGCGGTGGCCGGCAGCCTGGAAGTCCGCGTGCGCTTCGTGCCGCCGGCGCGCTGAGGGGGTTCAGCCCTTCCAGCGGCGGGGGTCGTGCTCCGACAGCCCCAGCTGGTCCAGCACCCGGGTCGCGAACCCGTCGAACAGGTCCTCCAGGGTGGCGGGCCGGCTGTAGAACCCGGGCAGGAGGGGCATCACCGTGGCGCCGGCATCGTGGACGCGCAGCATGTTCTCGAGGTGGATCCGGTTCAGCGGGGTCTCCCTCAGGCACAGCACCAGGGGCCGCCGCTCCTTCAGGCAGACGTCCGCCGCCCGGGACACCAGGCCCTCGCTGGTGCCCGCGGCGATGCGCCCAAGGGTGCCCGCGCTGCAGGGCACCACCACCATTCCGTCCTGCCGGTGGCTGCCGGAGGAGATGTCGGCGCCCAGGTCGCGCTCGTCGCGGAAGGCCACCTTGGGCAGGCCGCACAGGTCCTTCACCGTCAGACCGGTCTCGTCGAGGAGGCAGCGCTTCCCGGTGGGACTCGCCAGAAGGGCGATGGCGGATACGGTGTCGCTCTGGGCAAGCCGGCGGAGCACGGCCACCCCGAAGGCCGAGCCTGAAGCTCCCGTGAGGGCGAGGGTGAGGCGTTTCCCGGGCGGTGCCATGGTGATGGCAGGATAGGCGGTTCCAGCCCCGGGGGCTAGGCGGGCAGGGGCTTCAGGCGGAAATTGGCGTCCAGGGTTCCCAGGACGGATCAAGTTCCCCGGCCCGGACCGCCGGCGCGGAGGGCCGGCCGCCCAGGACGTTCCGGACCATGGCGACGAGGGCGGCCTGCTTGCAGGGCTTGTGCAGGACCCCGGCCGGCGCCAGGCCACGGATCTCGAGGGCGGTGGCTGGATCCTTGTGGGCGGTGACGATGACCACCGGGACCTGGCCGAGGCGCCGGTCGGAAGCGCAGGCCCGGGCGATGTCGGCACCCGCGCACCCAGGGATGGAAAAATCGAGCAGGATCAGGTCCGGGATCCGCTGATGGAGCACGGCGACCACCTGGCTCACCTGGTAGGGGAGGACCTCGTCGACGGACCAGCCGTGTTCCTGAAGGCAGGCGGAGGTGTAGCGGCGGTCGATCCGGCTGTCGTCGATCAGGGCGATGCGGGGCATGGCGGCCTCCTCAGCTGGCGGAAGGGAGCAGCTCGAGCGTGGGCCAGGGCCGCGGGGCCGCGTGGATGCTGCGGAAGCTCAGCAGGGCCCGCATCGCCTCCGTGTAGGCGGGCCGGAAGTCCCAGTCGAAGCTGCGCTCCGCGTCGGCGTTCCGGCCCGCCTGCCTGAGCCGGATGATCCGTGCGATGCAGCGGTGGAACTCCGCGTGGGTGCGCTGGAGGGAGAGGAAGGCCGGGTTCGAGCCGTAGGTGCGCTCCCCCTCGCCGGCGATCCACAGCCCGAGGTCGCAGCTGTCTTCGCGCTCCAACCGGTCCGGGTCCAGGGTCTCCCGGCTGTAGCCGGCAACCAGGAGGTCGAGGCGGAACTTCCACTGCATGTGCTGGGTGATCGCCTGCCTGAGGTCCATGGAACCACCCTCCTTCCTTCCCGAAGGTAGGGGGGACCCCGGACCGGCTCCATACGGTCCATTGCGTAGCCGGGCCGGGACCCCGCTTCAGACCAGGCCGGCGCGCATCGCCAAGGTGGCCAGCGAGGCCGCATTGTGCAGGTCCACCTTGCGCATCAGGTTGGTCCGGTGGACGTCCACGGTGCGCGGGCTGATGCCGAGCGCCGCGGCGATCTCCTTGGTGACCAGCCCGCGGCCGATCTGCGCCAGCACTTCCAGTTCGCGCTCGGTGAGCCTTCCCCGCAGGTCGGCCAGCACGGCCTCGGACTCCTCCGAAGAGGAGGGCCTGACCAGCCGCTGCAGCCGGCTCTCGATGGCGGCGACCAGTTCGCCTGCGGTGAAGGGCTTGGTGAGGTAGTCGTCGGCGCCGGCGGTCATGCCCGCGCGCATGCTTCCGCGGTCGTCCCGGGCGGTGGCGAAGATGATCTGGAGCGATTTCATGCCCGGGTCGGACCGGACCTCGGCAAGCAGGGACATCCCGTCCATGTCCGGCATGCCGATGTCGGTGACGAGGACGTCGAAGCGGGACTCGCGGAGCCGGGACGCGGCTTCGCGGCCCCCGGAGGCGAGCGCCAGCTCCCAGTCCGGCCGGTGCCGGGCCAGGGCCCGCCCCAGCAGGTGGAGCTGCGCGCGTTCGTCGTCGACCAGCAGGATGCGCATGGGGCGGGTGCCTTGGATGGATTCAACATACCGATGAATGCAGGGCACGGCAAAGCCGGCGCGTCGGAGGGGCACGCCCGCCCTGCTATCCTCGAACCCTCCGGGGAGGTTTCGAGGTGGCGGAGCGCGCGTACCGAGTCGGTCTGGTGCAGATGAGCTGCGGCCCCGATCCAGAGGCCAACCTGCGAACCGCCCTGGACCGGGTGGCCGAGGCGGCGGGCCGCGGGGCCCAGGTGGTCTGCCTGCCCGAGCTGTTCCAGGCCCAGTACTTCTGCCAGCGCGAGGACGCCGCCCTGTTCGATCTGGCGGAGCCGATCCCGGGGCCATCCACCGCGCGCCTGTCCGACTGCGCCGCGAAGCACGGGGTCGCCCTGGTGGCCTCGCTGTTCGAACGCCGGGCGGCGGGGCTGTACCACAACACCGCCACGGTCTTCGACGCGGACGGCAGCCTGAAGGGCATCTACCGGAAGATGCACATCCCCGACGATCCCCTCTACTACGAGAAGTACTACTTCACGCCCGGCGATCTGGGATTCAAGGTCCACGACACCCGCTTCGGCCGCCTCGGCACCCTGGTCTGCTGGGACCAGTGGTACCCGGAAGGCGCCCGCCTGACCGCCCTGCGCGGCGCCAGCGTCCTGTTCTACCCCACCGCCATCGGCTGGCACCCCGCCGAGAAGGCCGAATTCGGCGTCGCCCAGCACGATGCCTGGCGCACCATCCAGCGCAGCCACGCCATCGCCAACGGCGTGTTCGTGGCGGCGGTGAACCGGGTCGGCTTCGAGACCGGCGACATCCGCGGCAACCGGGCGGAGGGACAGGGCCTCGAGTTCTGGGGCGGCTCCTTCTTCTGCGACCCCTTCGGCCGGGTGCTGGCGGAGGCCTCCCATGGATCCGAGGAGATCCTGATCGGCGAGGTCGATCCCCGGCTGCTGGAGGACACCCGGCGCAACTGGCCCTTCCTGCGCGACCGCAGGATCGATGCCTACGGCGACCTTCCCTGCCGCTACCTGGACTGAGCCGTGGCCGAACCGCAAACGCGCCTGCCCGCCGAGTGGGAGCCGCACGCGGCCACCTGGCTGGCCTGGCCGCACAACCGCTGGGACTGGCCCGGCAAGTTCGCCGCCATCCCCTTCGTCTACGCCGAGATCATCCGCCACCTGGGTCAACGCGAGCAGGTCGAACTGCTCGTCCAGAACGCCGCCGCCGAGGCCAAGGCTCGCCGGGTCCTCGGGAAGGCCCACGTGCCGACCGATCGGGTGCGGTTCCACCGGTGGCCCACCGACCGGATCTGGACCCGCGACAGCGGCTGCACTTTCGTCCACCGAGGCGGCGACCTCGGGGCCGTGGCCTGGCGGTTCAACGCCTGGGCCAAATACGACGATTTCACCCGCGATCAGGCCATCGCTCCGCGCATGGGCGAAGCGGCAGGAGCTCGGGGCGCCCGTCCGCTCTGGAAGAACCGCCGGGTGGTCCTCGAGGGCGGCTCCATCGACAGCAGCGGCGACGGCGTGCTGCTGACCACCGAGGAGTGCCTGCTCAGCGACGTCCAGCAGCGCAACCCCGGGATGGACCGTGCCGCCTACGAGGCGGTCTTCGCGGAGCACCTCGGCGTCCGCCAGGTGCTCTGGCTCGGCCGCGGCATCGAAGGCGACGACACCCACGGCCACGTGGACGACATCAGCCGCTTCGTCGGGCCTACGACGGTCATCACCGCCGTGGAGACCGACCCGAGCGACCCCAACCACGCGCCCCTCCGCGACAACCTCGCCCGGCTGCGGGCCGCCCGGGATCCGCGGGGGAAGCCCTTCGAGGTGGTGGAACTGCCCCTGCCACGCCCTGTGCACTTCGGCGGCCGCAGGCTGCCGGCCAGCTACGCCAATTTCTACATCGCCAACGGCCTGGTGCTGGTGCCGGTGTTCAATGATCCCAACGACAGGCATGCCCTGGACCTGCTGGCTCGACTGTTCCCGGACCGGGAGGTGGTCGGCATCTACAGCGGCGACCTGGTCTGGGGCTTCGGCGCGCTGCACTGCATGACCCAGCAGCAGCCATGTTCTCCGGGGGTCCGGCCTTCGGCCTAACACCGCATCGGCGGACCGCCCCGTACCCCCGCGCGAAGGACGGGCGGAGCCCGTCCTTCGCTTGCACTGTGCGGGTTCGGCTTTTGGCCTTGTGCCGCTTGGCTGAACCCCGCGCCCGGCGGGATCGCGTTTGATGGGGGTTCCTGCCGGACATGGAGGGCTGCGCTACCCTGGAGGCCTGGAGCCGACCATGCGCCTCAACCTGCCGATCCGACCCCGCCGCAACCGAAAGAGCCCAGTCACCCGCGGCTTCCTCTGCGAAACCCGCCTGCACGCGGACAACCTGGTGCTGCCGCTGTTCATCCATCCGGGGCAGGGCACCCAGGCCATCAAGTCCATGCCGGACTGCTTCCGCCTCGATCTTGATGCGATGCTGCGCGAGGTCGAAGGGGCGATGAAGGAGGGCGTCCGCGCCTTCGATGTGTTCCCGGCCATTCCCGAAAGCCAGAAGACCAGCGGGGCCGAGGAAGCCTGGAATCCGGAAGGGCTCGTTCCCAGGGCCATCCGCGAGATCAAGGCGCGCTTCCCGGAAGCCCTGGTCATCACGGACGTGGCCCTGGACCCCTACAATGCCGATGGCCACGACGGCCTGGTGCAGGACGGCCGGATCCTCAACGACGAGACGGTGGAATGCCTGATCAAGCAGGCCCTCTGCCACGCCCAGGCCGGGGCCGACGTGGTCTCCCCCAGCGACATGATGGACGGCCGCATCGGCGCCATCCGCGACGGCCTGGACGACATGGGCTACACCGACGTCAGCATCCTGTCCTACTGCGTCAAGTACGCCTCGGCCTTCTACAACCCCTTCCGCGACGCCCTCGACTCGGCGCCGCGCTTCGGCGACAAGAAGACCTACCAGATGGACCCCGCCAACGTCCGCGAAGGGCTGCGGGAACTGGCCCTGGACGAGATGGAGGGCGCCGACATCGTGATGGTGAAGCCGGCCACCTTCTTCCTGGACGTCATCAAGACCGTGCGCGAGAACACCGCCCTGCCGGTGGCCGCCTACCATGTCAGCGGCGAGTACGCGATGATCAAGGCCGCCGTACTGAACGGCTGGCTGGACGAGAAGCGGGTGGTGCTGGAGGCGCTCACCAGCATCAAGCGGGCCGGCGCCGACGTGATCTTCACCTACTACGCCCGCCAGGCGGCGAGGTGGCTGGCCGAATAGCTCCGGCTCAGATCCCGCCCGGATCCTCGATCTGGGCATACAGTTCGTGGGTCAGGTAGCGCTCGCCGGTGTCGCACAGGACCGCCACCACGGTCTTCCCCTCGCCGAGTTCCGCCGCGACCTTGAGGGCCGCGTGGACGATGGCGCCGGTGCTGATGCCCGACAGCAGGCCTTCCTCGCGGGCCAGGCGCCGGGCCACGACGATGGCGTCCTCGTAGGCCACCGGCTCGATCCGGCTGAAGGCCGCGCGATTGAGGATCGCCGGGACAAAGTTGGGCCCGATGCCCTGGATCTTGTTGGGTCCGGGCGTGCCGGTGCTGAGCAGCGGCGAACTCTGCGGCTCCACCGCCACCACCAGGGTGCCGGGCTTCCTGTCGGCCAGGACCTCGCCCACGCCGGTGACGGTGCCGCCGGTGCCCACGCCGGAAATGAAGGCGTCCAGTTCCGGCACCTGCTCCAGCACCTCCAGCGCCGTGGTCTTGCGGTGCACCTCGGGGTTGGCGGGGTTCTCGAACTGGCGCACCAGGAAGTAGGACGGATCGGCCTTGGCCAGTTCCTCGGCCTTCTCGACCGCCGCCTTCATGCCGCCCGAACCCGGCGTCAGCACCAGCTTCGCCCCGTAGGCCTTCAGCAGGGCACGACGCTCCAGGGTCATGGTGTCGGGCATCACCAGGGTGATGGCGTAGCCC
Organism: Holophagales bacterium; assembly: GCA_041908165.1. GTDB lineage: Bacteria > Acidobacteriota > Holophagae > Holophagales > Holophagaceae > JACQZU01. The sequence continues at coordinate 6,524 of JAYRFV010000114.1, forward strand.
TTGGCGGCGGCGACGAAGGCCAGGCCGATGCCGGTGTTGCCGCTGGTGGCCTCGAGGAGGGTCATCCCGGCCCGCAGGACGCCGCGCGCCTCCGCATCTCGGATCATGTTGAAGGCGATGCGGTCCTTGACGCTGCCGCCCGGGTTGGCGCTCTCCAGCTTCACGTAGACCTTCGCCGAGCCGGCGGGAACGATGCGGTTGAGCCGGACCACTGGCGTGGAGCCGATCAGGTCATAGGCGTGTTCGGCGCGGATGGGACGGCTCATGGCGATCTCCTGGGGAACGTTGATTCGGATCCTCGAACTCCATTCTCCAGTCTCAAGGTTAAAAGTCAAGTAAATCGATAGTAAAAGTTAAAAATTTTAAAATGTTTATATTCAATATTTATAAACGTGCCTGTCTATGAATGTCGTTCGGAAGGCGAGGATCCCCTTGGCGCAGCCCCTCGGTCCGCGGATACTTGGGGTTCACGCGATCTTTGTCAGTTCCATAGCGCGATATCCAGAAAGGTGGAGGGACGGGCCCTGTGAAACCTTGGCAACCTGCTCATTGGGGTGTGGTGCCAATTCCTGCCGGTGGCGATGGCCGCCGGAAAGATGACGAGCTGTCACGAACTGACTCGCAACAGGGGCCCGAGCAATCGGGCTCATTTTCTTTCTTTGATCGCGTGGAACGACGGAGGTCATTCCCCCAGGGAGACCCCATGGAAGAGCAGCACCTCGACGCCAACGTGCCGGGCAATCCGGCCTACCACTTCACCATCCTGCCCCCGGTCCGGGAGAGCCGGGCGGGTTGGATCGAGCGGCCCGGGCTGCTGCCGGAGGCCGGCCTCGCCAGCCAGTGCGTGCACGCCGGGGTCCAGCCGGACCCGGCCTACGGCGCGGTGATGCCGCCGCTGTACCTGTCCTCCACCTTCGCCTTCAAGGACATCTGCACCAACGCCGGCTACGACTACACGCGCAGCGGCAACCCCACCCGCGCCGCCCTGGAGGAAGCGCTGACCCTGCTGGAGGGCGGCAGCGGCGCCACCTGCACCTCCACCGGCATGAGCGCCATCCTGGTGGCCCTGAACCTGGTGGACAGCGGCAGCCACGTCATCAGCACCCTCGACTGCTACGGCGGCACCTTCCGCCTGCTCGAGCACGCCAGGCACGCCTACGGCCTGGACGTCACCTACCTGGACCTGTCCGACCTGGAGGGCCTGCGCGCGGCGCTGCGCCCCAACACCCGGATGATCTGGGTGGAGACGCCCTCGAACCCGCTGCTGCGGCTCACCGACATCGCCGCAGTTGCGGCCATCGGCCAGCAGCAGCCGGACTGCCTGGTGGCGGTGGACAACACCTTCCTGTCGCCGGTGCTGCAGCGGCCCTTCGACCTCGGCGCCGACCTGGTGGTCCATTCCACCACCAAGTACCTGAACGGCCACAGCGACGTGGTCGGCGGGGCGGTGGTCGCCGGCCCGGGAAGGACGGCACTGGCCCAGCGCATCCAGAGCGTCAACAACCTGCTCGGCACCTCGCAGTCGCCCCACGACTGCTTCCTGGTGCTGCGCGGCCTCAAGACCCTGCCGATCCGCATGCAGCAGCACGAGGCCACGGCCCGGCTACTGGCGGATTTCCTGGCCGGGCACCCGGCCGTTCGCAGGGTGCATTACCCGGGCCTGCCGACCCATCCGCACCACGCCCTGGCGAAGACCCAGCAGAAGGGCTTCGGCGCCATGCTCAGCTTCGAACTGCAGGACGGGCGCGCGGCGGCCCTCAACCACCTGCTGACCCGGTTGCGTTGGTTCACTCTGGCGGAAAGCCTCGGCGGTGTGGAATCCCTGGTGGCCCACCCGGCCTCCATGACCCACGCCTCCATGACCCCCGAGGCCCGCGCCAACGCCGGCATCCGCGACGACCTCATCCGTCTGTCGGTGGGCCTGGAGTCGGTGGCGGACCTGCAGGCCGACCTGGCCCAGGCGCT
>JAYRFV010000115.1:0-6481 GCA_041908165.1 Holophagales bacterium
CCTAGGGCGTCCTCAGAGGTGCCGTCCCTTCCAGGCCAGGCGGGCCGGGTCGGCGAGCGAGGTGCGCAGCTGGAACCCGCCGGGGCCCAGCACCGCCTGCAGGTTCACCAGCAGGTCCGGCCTGAGGCCGTCGGCCTTCCGGCCGCCGTCGCAGTAGACCCCGACCCAGGCGTCCCTGCCGCTGTTCTTCGCGGCGTACAGGCACTGGTCGGCCACCTCGATGGCCTCCTCCCAGCGGAAGGCGTCCGGCTCGGCGGGCAGCACCGGGAAGGCGGTGAAGCCCACGCAGCAGGTGCAGTGGAGGGTCTGGCCGTCCGGCAGGCGGAAGGCCCGCGCCCGCATCGCCTCGGTGATGTTGCGGGCGATGATCTCGCCGCTCTCGCGGTTGCTGCGCTTGGCGATCACGAGGAACTCCTCGCCGCCCCAGCGCACCAGGGTGTCCGACTCCCGGCAGACCTCCCGCAGCAGGTCGCCGGTCTGCCGCAGCACCTCGTCCCCGGCGCGGTGGCCGAAGCTGTCGTTGACCGCCTTGAAGCGGTCCAGGTCGACCATCAGGAGGAGCATGTCCTCGTCCTGGCCCTTCAGCGATTCGCCGCGCTGCAGGCGGCTCTGGAACACCCGCAGGGTCCGGGCCGTCTCCTCGGGCATGGTGATGCCCAGGTAGCGGCGGTTGCGCAGGTGGGTGAGCGGGTCGCCCATGCTCATCTCCTCCAGCGCGCGGTTGGCCTGGGCCAGGGCCTCGGTGCGGCTCCGCACCACCCGCTCCAGGTCCTCGTTGCGGCGCCGCAGCAGGGCGGTGCGCCAGCGGTAGCCGCCGAGCAGGGAGGCCACCAGCCCGCCCAGGGCGAGCAGGAGGAAGGTCCAGGTCTGCCACCAGGGGGCGAGGACGCTGAAGCCGACGCCGGAGGCCGGCCCCGCGCCGCCCAGGCCATCCTGCAGGCGGACCTCGAAGCGGTAGCGGCCGGCCGGCAGGCTCGGATAGCGGGCCTCGGGCAGGGGCGTCTCGCGCCAGCCGTCCTCGAGCCCCAGCAGCCGCACCTGGTAGCGCGGCGACTCGCCCTGGGCGCTGGAATCCGGGAGGTACTCGAAGGCGACCGTGCGCTGCGCCCAGGGGACGCGGGCGGCCTCCGCGAGGGCGCCTCCCTGGCCGTCCAGCATCCGCAGGATGCGGACGCCGGGGATCGGCTCCGCCTCCCGGTGGCGTTCCGCGTGCAGGCGGGCGATCCCCACGCTGAGGCCGAACCAGGCGTCCCCGCCCGGATCGAGCCACAGGGCGTTCTGCGCGCAGTCCTCGCCGACGAGGCCCCAGGCCTTGCCGAACCGCTCCGCCCGCCGGCCGTCCCAGCGCAGGACGCCCAGGGAGGTCCCCACCCACAAGGTCCCGGAGCGGTCGAAGCCCAGCGAGGAGACCGGGTGCCCCAGCAGCGGGTGGGGCGGCCGGAGGGTCTCGACCAGCTTCAGCCCCTGCCCTTCCACGCGCACGCGGCTGAGCGCCCGGGCGGTGCGGTAGCTGACCCAGGCCTCCCCACCGGGGGCCACCGCCACCGAAAGCAGGTCGTCGTCCTCGAGCCCCTGCCCCCTGCCCAGGGTCCGCCAGGCGCTTCCGTCGAAGTGGGCGAGGCCGCGGGTGGTCGCAGCCCAGAGTTCGCCCGGGGCCGGCGCCTGCAGGTGGCTGACGCCGAGCCCCTCGCCGGACCAGCCCGGCACCGGCTCCGGCTGGAGGTCCAGCCGGCCGCCCCGGGTGCGCAGGCGGTGCAGGCCGGCCAGGTCGGTGCCGACCCAAAGGGAGCCCTCCGGACCGGCCGCCAGCGCGGTGGCGCTGGTGCCCGCCTTGAGGGACGGCAGGGCGACCCGCACCGGGGTCCGGCCGGGGGCGCGCCGCCGCAGCAGCCAGGGCGGCTCCTCCAGGCCGGTGACCGGCGCGATCCAGAGGCTGCCCGCGGCATCCTCGGCGAACCCCATGAACTGCCGCTGGGTGGTGCCCGGGACGGTCTGCCAGCGCCGGCCGTCCCCCACCGCCAGGCCCGCGGCGGTGCCGGCCCAGAGCAGGCCGTCGGCGCTCCGGTGGAGGCTCCAGACCACGTGGGCCGGCAGGCCCTGGCGCCGGGTGTAGCCCTCCCAGGCGAAGCGCCCCATCTGCCGGTGCACCCCCTCGCCGCCGATCCACAGGCCGTTCTCCCGGTCCACCAGCAGCACGTTGGCGCCGCCCTGGGGCAGCCCGTTGGCCTCGCTCAGCAGCCCGGCGCCGGCGTCGTCGTACCAGGCCAGGCTGCCGGCGGTGTTGGTCCACACCCGCCCCTGGGCATCCTCGACCAGGCAGCCGGTGTTCGACATCGACAGTTCCAGCCGGCCGCTGAGGTCCTCGATCGCGGCGTCGATGGCGGCCAGCCGGACCAGGCTGCGCTCGCTGCGGACCCAGATCCGGCCGCGCCGGTCGCCGAGCACGCAGACCAGGTTGCCCTTCATGGCCGGGGCGAGGTCGCGGCTGCTCCAGGCCCCGTCCAGGCAGCGGTGCAGCCGGCCGGCGACCAGCACCAGCAGGTCGCGGCCGTCCTGCGACCGCCAGGCGCTGGTCATCCCCCGCACCTCCGGCAGCCCGGGCAGCGGCTGCGGCCGGCCGTCGTCGCCGAGCAGGGCGCGGCGGTTGCGGCCGTCGTTCAGGATCACCCCGCCGCGGGCCAGGGCGATCCCCGGCTTGCCGTCCCAGCCGGCCGCGCCCAGCGCCGAGGGCGGGAGGAACCGGCCATTCCGGAACAGGACGGCGCCCTTGCGGGTCACCACCCACACCCCGCCGTCGGCGGCGGCGCCCAGGCCGAAGGACTCGATGTAGGTGTCCGGCAGTCCTTCCCCGGTGCCGAAGCGGCGCATCTGCGCCCCGTCGAGCCGGAACAGGCCGTCCTCGGTGCCGACCCAGAGGAAGCCGTGGGAATCCTGGGTCAGGGCATTCACCGAGAGGTTGCTGAGCCCCTGGCCGGAGCCGAAGGTCCGGAAGGCGAAGACCCCGGGCGGCGCAGGCAGCCCTTCCGGCCGAACCGGCGCGGCGAGCGCGAGGGCGGCGCAGAGCCCGAGAAGGCGCCGTCTCATCTGGTCGTTCCGGTCATGGAGCCCTCCCCGCGAGACCGGCCCCGGGCGGGTCGTTGAAGGGTAGCAGGCAATCCGGGCCTCAGCCCCGGCGGTGCACCTTGGCCATGGTGTGGCTGGCCTGGTCGCGGCATTTGACGATCATCTCGTCGATGTTGACGTGGTCGGGGAGGGCCAGGCACCAGCGGATGCACTCGGCGACGTCCTCGCCGCGCAGCGGGTCGAGCCCGGCATAGAGCGCGTCGGCCCGGGCCGCATCGCGGAAGCGGACCAGCGAGAACTCGGTCTCGGCCATGCCCGGGTCCACCGAGGTCACCCGGATCGGTTCGCCGCAGAGCTCCAGCCGGAGGGCCTGGGCGAGGGCCTTCACCCCGTGCTTGGAGGCGCAGTAGACGCCGCCGCCCTCGTAGCTGGCGTGGCCGGCGGTGGAACCGATGAAGAACACGTGGCCCCAGCCGCTGGCGCGCAGGTGGGGAAGGCCGGCGCGGACGGTCTTGACCACGCCCTCGACGTTGGTGCGCAGCATCGCCTCCAGGTCCTCGTCCGGGATCTCCCAGACCTTGTGCAGGCCGCTGGCCAGCCCGGCGTTGGCCACCAGCACGTGGAGCGAGCCCAGGGCGGCGGCGGCGGCCTCGGTGAAGGCCTGCACCGAAGCGGTGTCGCGGGTGTCGACGGCGCCGGCGAAGGTGGGCACGCCGTGGGCCTGGGCCAGTTCCGCGGCCAGGGCCTGGACCCGGTCCAGCCGGCGTGCGCCCAGCGCCAGCCCGCAGCCTTCGGCGGCCAGCCGCCGTGCCAGGGCGGCGCCGAAGCCTGAACTCGCGCCGGTGATGAGGACGTTGGGATGGGCTGGTCGCATGGGGGCCTTCCTCGCTTCCGAGGATAGCGGCTACCGGCCCAGGTGCCGCCGCACCTGGGCCTCCAGGTCGTCGAGGGCGGCGGCCCGCACCGGGGCCAGGAAGATGGTGTCGTAGCCCGACACCGAGCCGGCGAGCGCCTCCAGTCCGGCGGCGTCCAGGTCCACCGCCAGGGCCTGGGCCTGGCCCGGCAGGGTCTTGAGGATCAGCAGGCAGGGCGGAACCTTGCGCAGGCTGCGCAGGGGCCCGAACGGCTCCGGCGGCCGGTAGGCGCCGTCCACCTTGCGCACCCGCAGCTTCTTGAGGTGGCGGCTGAGGGTGCTGAGCGTGGGCCGCAGGCCCTCGGCCCGCACCAGCTCCAGCAGCTGGGCCAGGTTGCGGACGGGTTCGGCGCGCAGCTGGCGGAGGATCGCCTCGTCGAGGTCCATGGCGGCAGTATGGAAAAATTGCGCAAATTTGCAATAATTTTGCACGATTTGCAATAACTTCGTGCAAATTGTTGAGCGAGGCCCTGGATCCCACCCTCCAGAGAGGGCACCATTCCAGCAGACCGCGGGTCCCAAGGAGCCCTCCATGACCCTCCGCCTCGAGGATCTCAGCAAGGCCGTCCTGGAGACGGAGTACGCCGTCCGCGGCCCGATCGTGGCCCGCGCCCAGGAACTGGAGCGCGAGGGCCGCGAGATCATCTACTGCAACATCGGCAACCCCCAGGCGCTGCAGCAGCCGCCGCTGACCTACCTGCGCCAGCTGCTGGCCCTGTGCCAGTGCCCGGAGCTGATCGAGCGCTGCGGCGAGCACTTCCCCGCCGACCTCCGCGCCACCGCCGCCCGGCTGCTGGCCGGCACCCGCCACGGGCTCGGCGCCTACAGCGAGAGCAAGGGGGTGCGCTTCATCCGCGAGGCGGTGGCGCGGTTCATCGAGGCGCGCGACGGCATCACCGCCGATCCGGAGGCGATCTACCTCACCGACGGGGCCTCCAAAGGGGTGCAGACCGCCCTGCGGATCCTGATCGCCGGGCCCAACGACGGCATCATGGTGCCGATCCCCCAGTACCCGCTGTACAGCGCCACCATCACCCTCTACGAGGGCAAGCAGATCAACTACTACCTGGACGAGGCGCACGGCTGGCGGCTGAGCCGGGCCATGCTCGAGGCGAGCCTGCAGGAGGCGCGGCGCTACGGCGTCAAGGTCAAGGCGATCTGCGTCATCAACCCCGGCAACCCCACCGGCAGCGTGCTCGACGCCGGCAACATCCGGATGGTGATCGAGTTCGCCCGCGAGCACGGGCTGGCGATCCTGGCCGACGAGGTCTACCAGGAGAACGTCTACGCGCCCGGCGACCGCTTCACCAGCTTCGCCAAGGTGCTCGCGGAGACCGGCGACGTCGACGTCAGCCTGTTCAGCTTCCACAGCTGCTCCAAGGGCTTCCTCGGCGAATGCGGCCAGCGCGGCGGCTACATGGAGATCCGCAACATCCCCGAGGAGGTGGTGGCGCAGATCACCAAGCTGCAGTCGGTCTCGCTGTGCGCCAACCTGACCGGCCAGGTGGCCACCTACGCGATGGTCCAGCCGCCGGCCCCCGGCGAACCCAGCCACGCCGCCTACGCCGCCGAGCGCGCCGACATCCTGGCCCGCCTCAAGCAGCGCGCCGCGCTCCTGGCCGAGGGGCTCAACAGCATCCCCGGCATCCGCTGCAACCCGGTGGCCGGGGCCATGTACGCCTTCCCGTGCATCGACATCCCCGAGGGCCGCACCGACGAGGACTACTGCATGGCCCTGCTCGAGGCCACCGGCATCTGCGTCGTCCCCGGCACCGGCTTCGGCCAGGTCCCCGGCAGCGCCCACTTCCGCACCACCATCCTGCCGCCCACGGAGAAGATGCAGGAGGTGGTGGCGAAGGTGGCGGGGTTCCATGCGGGGTATCGGTGAGCGCTGCTACCCTCGACAGCCCCCTGAGGGAGCCTCCAGGGCGGGCTTCTTGCGGTCCTGGAGCATCCTGGGTGGAGACCCGCGCAGCCTATTTTCCGGACGGGTGCCTGGCCGTCGCCGGCGAAAAGACCTTCAGGATCAAGGGGCTGGGGTGATGCTGACCATCAAGGGCCTCATCGCCCGCCCCGACTGGATCCTGGAGGTGACTTTCGGGGACGGCACGCGTGGCAACTTCGACGTGAAACCGCTGCTGTCCTGCGAAGCTTTCGAAGAGCTCCAGGACCTGGCGCTGTTCCGCCAGGTGCGCAACCAGGGCACCTTCGTCGAATGGCCCAACGGCGCCGACCTGAGCGCCGATACTTTGAAAATGGCGGGATCGTCGGTTTGACGAAAGCTATGGTTGCTGTTTTGCCGTGCCCACCCCACCCGCCGGGTAAACCGTTTGGAGCGGTTAAGGCATCGTGGGTGGGGTGTATAGCGCGGAAAGCTGATGGGGCCATAAGCGGCCGAACTGGTATCGTTCTTGAAAAGCAGCGCCCCGCACCCCGCCGGGGCGGTTTTTTTATCCGTGGAGGCGTCCATGACCGCCCTGCTCCCGAACGACGTCCCGGCCTACG
>JAYRFV010000116.1:0-134317 GCA_041908165.1 Holophagales bacterium
CGCGCTGACTGGCCTGCAGGCCGTGATCTGGGGCATCCGCATCGACAAGGAGGAGGCCCCGGAGCGACCCTTTTCGACGGAAATCACCGCCCTGGCTTCGGCCTGCGCGGACCTCCTTGGCCTTCCTTCCGATCCCCGGCTGGCCGAGGTGCAGCTCCTCGAGGACTGGCTCGGCCGGGGCTACGGGGTGGTCGGCGCCGCCGAGCGCGAGGCCATCGGCCTCGCCGCCCGCCTCGAAGGGCTGCTGCTCGACCCGGTCTACACCGGCCGTGCCTTCGCCGGGCTGCTGGAACTCAACCGCCGGGGCACTTTCCACCCTGAGGACAGGATCCTGTTCTGGCACACCGGCGGCACCCCTGCCCTCTTCCCGAACCGGCGGGAACTGCTGCCACAGGATTGAGCTGCAATCATTTCAATGAGAAACTTCAAATAACACAGTAAAATATTAATTAATTAATTTTTTCATGTGTATCTTGTGCATCCTGTTAAAAAATTTAAACAGGATTCAAATGATGAACAAGATTAATACAAAATTTTTTGTATTAATTGTATTCTTGTATTTCATCGTGGATTTCCGTCCCGCTTCATCCTGAACGGGATCCGCTGTTGATCCAAGCCGACGCTAGCTTTTCCCTTCCGCCAGCATGCGCAGGAAGCTGTCGGCGATGCCGCCGCGGCCCTCCTTGGCGGCGGTGCGCTCGACCCGGGCCCGGCCCTCGGGGCCGAACTTCAGCAGGGTCCGGGCCGCGGCCAGGCGCAGGCCGTCCGCCTCGGCGGGACGCAGGAAGCCGCCGCGGCGGTTGGCCAGTTCGAACAGCGGATCGACGGCATCGTGGCTCTCCAGCAGGCCGAGGGTCTCGATCGCCTTCAGCCGCGACACCGGCGGCGCGCCGGGGTCGAGGGCCAGCTGGGTGAGCGGGCGCACGCCTTCGTAGGCCTTCTGCTGGCCGAGCAGGTGGATCGCCTCCTGCTGCAGGGCGGGGTTCGGGTCCGACAGGCAGTTGATGAGGTGCGGCACGGCCTTGCGCTGGGCGCAGTGGCGCAGGGCCCGCAGGGCGCCGACCCGCACCCGGGGATCGTCGTGGTTCAGGAAGGGCAGGATCCGGGGCACCGCCGCCTCGCTGCCGGCGCTCGACAGCACCAGAAGCAGGTTGCGCGCGTGGAACCAGGGCATGGCCGGGCGCAGCATCTGCAGCACCACGGGCTCGACCTGGCTGCCGCCGGCCCGCAGCGCGCGGATCAGCCGGTCGCGGCGGCCGCGGTCCTCCTCCCGGCCCAGGACCCACGCCGCGCGGTGGTAGAAGGGCTCGCCCAGGGCGGCGAGCAGGGGCTGCAGGGCGGCCAGGGCATCGCTGCGGTCGCCCTGGTGCAGGCACTCGATCACGGCGTCCAGGGCGGAATCGTGCTCGAGACCGCGGCGGATCCAGTTCACGGCCTCGGTGAGCGGCGCGCTGCCCGCGTGGGCGGCGTGGGTCTCGATCGCCGACAGGCCGCGAAGCACGTGCCCCGGCTGGCGGCGGACCACCCGGGCCAGGAACAGCTCCCGCAGGCAGTCGCGGAGGGCCGGATCCGGCGTTCCGGTGGACATCCACTGGAACGCGCCGATGAGGATCGACTCGAGCGCGTCCATCACGTAGTCCGGCACGAGGCTGCTGGCGGTGTGCGGCAGGAAGGCGTGCAGCGTGCGGAAGGCCGAGCCCCGCTGCGCGGCGTCCCCGTGCACCAGGGCCTCGTCCAGGGCGCCCAGCAGGTCCACCACCTCCTCCAACCGGCGCGACTTGAGGGCGCGCTCCAGCAGGAAGCTCCGGGACTCCTCGGGCAGCGCCATCAGCCGGCCCGGCTGCCGCGCCTGGTCGAGCTGCTCCTGCAGGGGCACCGCCCGCCAGGCGGCCTCGGCGAGGAACGCGACCACCAGCGGCTCATCCTGGATGGCGGCCAGGCCCTGCCGCAGGGCGGGCACCAGTTCGGTCAAGGGCGGCGGGAAGGCGTCCACCACCTGCATCAAGGGATCGTGCAGGATCAGCCAGGGCACGCCCCGCCCCACCAGGTGGGCGATGGAGCTGCCCAGGTAGCCGGGCAGCGTGCGCCGGAAGGCCGTGGCCAGCCCGCTGGGCCGTCCGGGCAGCGTGCCGAGTCCCCGCGCCAGGCTCAGCACCTGCTCCGGGCTGAGGTCGGCGAAGGCGCGGCGCAGCACCTCCAGCTGGCGGTCCTCAGGCTCGCCCTTGCCCAGTCCGAGCCGGTGCCCGGTCTGACCGAATTCGCCGAGGTTGGCCACCAGGTGCAGCCAGCCTGCGGTGTTGCCGGTGAAGGCGTCCGGCGGGGCGATGGCCCGGTTCAGGGTCTCCCGGACCTCCCCCAGCAGGTGCTCGGGAATGAAATCCGGCAGGCTGTCCGGTGCCCGCAGCTGGATCCGCTGGGCATAGCTGCGCTCCATGTAGCCGCGCAGGCCGCCGCGGCCCTCCAGGCTGGCGGGTTCCTGCAGCAGGCCCTCGAAGAACGCCTGGATGTCGGTGGTGGAGATCCCGCGCAGGAAGGCCACCACCGGCACGCCGTGCAGGTCCAGGCGCTCCTGCAGCGGCGCGAAGAGCTCCTCCAGGTCGCCGAGGTAGAGGCCGCCCAGGCAGGGCCCCGGCTCCAGCAGCAGCTCGGCCTGGGTTTCAAGGCAACCCTGCAGGTGCAGGAGCAGGGACGGCGCCAGCGTGCCGATGTGCAACCGGGCGCCGGGCCCCGGGGGAGGCAGCGTGGCCAGGATGGCCCGGCCCAGGGCTTCGAGGCGCGCGGTCCGCCCCGAGGACAGGGCCGGGGAGGGCGGGTTCGGTTCAGGCGGGGCCGGCATGGAGTGATCCAAGCTTGCCATCGTTCCGGCCGGAGCGGGCGGTCAGTAGGCCAGCACCTTGCGCGCCGCCGCCAGCACCCGTTCGGTGTTCGGCAGCACGGCGCGCTCCAGGATCCGGTTGAAGCCGACCGGGGTGAAGGCGCTGCCGACCCGCTCCACCGGAGCGTCCAGCCAGGCGAAGCACTCGCTCCCGACGAGCGCGGCCACTTCGCCGCCGAAGCCGCCGAACACCTTGTCCTCGTGGGCCACCAGGCAGCGGTGGGTCCGGCGCACGCTGGCGAAGAGCGTGGTGGTGTCCAGCGGCGCCAGGGAGCGCAGGTCCACCACCTCCACGGACACGCCCTCGGTCTCCAGCTTCCGGGCCGCCTCCAGGGCGAAGTGCACCGGTGTGCCGTAGGCGAGGATGCTGAGGTCGGTGCCCTCGCGGCGGACCCGGGCCTTGCCGAAGGGCACGGCGAACCCGTCCGGGACCACCGCCTTGGCCAGGGCGCTGTTGTAGAGGAATTTCGGTTCCAGGTAGAGGGTCGTGCCGCGGCTGCGGATCGCCGTGCGCAACAGGCCGGCGGCATCGTCGGCGAAGGCCGGCACCACCACCCGGATGCCCGGCAGGCCGGTCAGCCAGCCCTCCACGTTCTGGCTGTGGTAGAGGCCGCCGCCGATGTAGCCGCCGCTGGCCAGGCGGATGGTCACGTTGGGGCAGAACTTGCCGTTGCTCCGCCAGTAGTCGTGGCTGCACTCGACGATCTGCTCGGCCGCGGGCCAGATGTAGTCGGCGAACTCGGCTCCCTCCACCACCACCCGGATCCGGTCGTCGAGGCGGCTGAAGCCATTGGCGGTGCCGATGATGAAGTCCTCGGCGATCGGCGCGTTGAACACCCGCGCCTCCCCGAACTCCTGCTGCATGCCCTTGGAGACGTTGAAGATCCCGCCCTTCTCCTTGTTGGCCATGTCCTGGCCCCAGATGAAGGTGTCGGGATTGTGCCGGAACTCCTCCTTCAGGGTCTGGTTCAGGGCCTGCAGCAGCGAGACCGGCGTGCCCGCCTCGTCGTGCAGGCCGTCCGGGAAACGCTCGCTGGTCCAGGGTTCCGGCAGCACGTGGTCGTGGATGCTTTCAGGGGACGGATCCGGCGCCTGGATCGCCGCCTCGCTGGCGGCGTTGTACCGCTGCAGGTTCTCGGTCTCGAGGGCGCTCAGTTCCAGCTCCGAGACCCCGTGCTCCAGGCAGTGGGCGCGGAACCGCGGCAGCGGGTCCTGGGCCCGGGCGGCGGCCCGCTCCTCCTCGTCCCGGTACCATTCGTGGCGGTCCGAGTTGCTGTGGCTGTGGATGCGGACGCAGACGGCGTAGACCATGGCCGGTCCCGCGCCGGAGCGGACGTGGGCCACCGCCTCGCCGAGGGCGCGGAGGCTGTCCAGGACGTCCAGCCCGTCGCAGCGGATGATCCGCAGGTTCGGCAGGCCCGAGAAGTTGTCGCAGAGGAACTCGTTGGCGGCCTGGTCCCGCTTCGGGACGGAGATGCCGTAGCCGTTGTCCTGCACCACGAAGACCACCGGCAGCCGCTCCTTGTCGGCGCCGACGATGGCCTCGTAGCAGTAGCCCTCGGACAGGCTCGACTCGCCCTGGCTCGAGAAGACGATGGCGTCGCGGCCGTAATGCTTCACCGCCCGGCCCAGGCCGGTGGCGTGCTGGGCGTGGTTGCCGGTGAGGCTGGAGACGTTCTGGATGCCGATCTCCGGCTTGCCGAAATGATTGGACATGTGCCGCCCGCCCGAAGCCGGGTCGTCGCGCTTGCTGATGCCGTTGAGGATGATCTCCAGCGGCGTCAGCCCCGCCGCCAGGCAGGTGGTGAGGTCGCGGTAGTAGGGGAACAGGAAGTCCTGGCCGGCGCGGAAGGTGAGGCCCAGGGCCAGCTGGATGCCGTCGTGGCCGGCGCAAGGAGCATGGTAGGACCAGCCCAGGGCCTGCTTGAGGTAGTTGGGGGCCTTGTCGTCCAGCACCCGGCCCATGTGCATGAGCCCGTACCAGTGCATGAGTTCGCGGGGCCCCGGACCTCCGGACGGTTCCTCCTCCGGTTCCCCGACCAAGGCATTCAGCGCGGCCCTCACCAGTGTCGGAGTGTCCAACCTTTCACCTCCGCCCCTGCCTCGGGGCAACCCTCATGGTCCCACGGAAATCGTTGATTCCCAAGGCGTCTAGATCGAAAGGACGGGGGCCGGCGCCCAGCAGAGCGGGGGTTCGGTCCCGGCTTCGCTGCGGCGCAGGGCCTCGCGGAGCCTGCGCAGGGCGCTGCGCAGCATGAGGTCGTCGAGGTCGGGATCCCACTCGGTGGCGCCGGCGGCGAAGGCGCCGCCCGCCTGCTCGGCCAGCCGCCCGTGCAGCACCGGCACGCCCTCCGCCCGGGTGCCCGGCAGCACCAGCAGGAGGCTACCGTCGCCCATGTCCACCATGAGGTCGGCGCCGCGCAGGGTCTCCGCCAGTGCCGGGGCGCAGGCCGTGTCCGCCGGGCGCAGGAGCAGCAGGCTCATGGCTTCGCGGTTGCGCCGGGCCAGCGTGAGGTTGGCCTTCATCCAGACATCCAGGTAGTGGCGGTTGGGGAGCCCGGAATGGGAATTGTGCAGGGCGCTGTCCTCGACCACCGCCGAGCTGAGCTCCAGCGCCTCGCGGGCCAGGTGCAGCTGGTTCTTGAGCGTCTCGATCTCCAGGGTCTTGCTGAGCAGCTTGGCCACCGCCGCCACCAGCGCCACCTCCGGGTGCTTGAAGTCGCGCGGCGAGGAGCCCTGCACGCCAAGGGTGCCGATCACTTCGCCGCCCTCCCACAGCGGCGCGCCCAGGAAGCTCACCACGCCGCGGCTGACCACGGCCGGGTCCGCGGACCAGGCCGGATCCTGCCGGGCATCGCGGATGACCAGCGTGCGCTGGGGCCACGCCACCACCCGGTCGCAGAAGGCGCCCACCGGCGAGAACAGGAACGGCTCCGCGGAGAACTCCGGCCGCGCCTTCCACCAGAACACCTCGTAGCCGAGGTCGGTGATGCGGGTCAGCATCGCCAGGTCCATGTGCAGCCGGTCCACCAGCAGGGCGAGGCTGTTAGAGAACAGCTCGGTGGTCTCGGAGGGCCCGGCCTGGAGCAGCTCGAGCAGCGCGTCGAACTCCGCGTCGCGGACCGGGCCTGCCGCGGCAGCAGCTGGGGTGGGCTTGCGGCGGTCACGGGCCACGGTGACGCCTCCAGGGATCGGGTATCGAAACTTTTTACACGGGACGTGTAAAAGTCAACCGCGAACTTCCGCCCGGCCCGGAGCCCCTACCAGCTCACCACCTCGATGGCCGGATCGACGTGCTGCTGCAGCAGGCTCTCGATGTAGTGCAGGGTGCCCGAGGTGCTGCTCGGGCAGGAGCCGCAGGCGCCGTGGTAGCTGATCCGCAGGGTGGTGCCGTCGAAGGAGAGCACCTCCAGGCCGCCGCCGTCGCCGGCCAGCCCGGGGCGGATGCGCTCGTCCAGCAGTGCGTTGATCCGCTGCAGCTTCTCGTCCGCGTCCAGATCGGCCGGACCGCCGGGGCGGGCGCCGTCCTCGTCTTCCATCCGGAGATCCTCGATGATCTCGCAGATGGGATCGATCAGATCGCTCCACTCGGCCTTGGGTTCCTTGTTCACGGTCACGAAGCGGTCCATGTAGAACACGCTGGTGACCTTGCCCAGGGCGAACACGGCGCTGCCCAGGCTGTCGCCCACGGCCGATCCGAAATCGCGGAAGGACCGCACGCCGGACCGCAACAGCGGACGCTGGACGATGAACTTCAGCGCATCCGGGTTCGGCGTGGGCTCGATGTTGACGACCTTGGGCATGGCTTCCTCGGGCGTCAATAGTTTACCAGAACAGTCAGGTTTTTCGTAGGGGCGGCCACCGGCCCCCGTGCCTTCACGGCCGACCCCACCGTTGTATCCCCGACGGGGCCGCTGTGCCTGAATGGACCCGGAGGTGACCCGTGGAGGCACGCATCCTGCTCCTGTTGCTGACCGTGCACGGATCGGTCCGGTTCACGGGTCCCGCCGAGGTCTGGCTGCCGGGAATCGTCTCCACCGAGGCCTCGGAGATCAAGCCGGCCTTCTCGCCTCGCGGGGACCGGGTCCTCTGGGGCTCCACCAACCGCCGCGGCGGGCCCGGGGGCTGGGACATCTGGGAATCGGTGCGGACCGGCGCAGGGTGGAGCACGCCGCGGCCGGCCCCCTTCAATTCGCCCTTCAATGACTTCGACCCCTGCTTCGCGCCGGACGGGAGCGGGATCTACTTCTTTTCAAACCGCCCGGGGGGGATGGGGGGCGACGACCTGTACTTCGCTCCCTTCACAGCAGGTGCCTATGGCACAGTTGTCAACCTCGGGCCGGCGGTGAACTCCGCGGGCGACGAATGGGCGCCGCTGCCGACCCCGGACGGCCGCCGCTTGATCTTCAGCAGCAACGGCCGCGGAGGCTCCGGCGGCCAGGACCTGTTCTTCGTCGAGCGGGACGGCACCGGCTGGCGGGCGCCCGAACCCCTGCCGGGGGCCGTCAACAGCCCCGGAGACGACTTCGACGCGGCCCTCCTGCACGACGGGCGGACCCTGGTGTTCACCCGCAAGGCCCCGGGGGCCGAAGGCTGCGACCTGTACCTTGCCGAACCCGGACCCGACGGCTACGGCGAGCCGCGGCGGCTGGGGCCGGAGGTCAATGAAGCCGGGGGCTGGAACCTGGGCCCGGCCATCAACCCGGCCGAGCCCGGCCTGCTCTACTTCAGCTCCAGCCGGCGCGGCGGCCGCGGGCTCGCCGACATCCTCCGGGTCTCCTATGCGCCCGCGCCGGTCCGGTAGCCGGCCCGCCCTGCGACAATGACCCGGAGGGGGACGGGATGCACGATGCCCAGCGCAAGGCCTGCATCGCCGGGGCGCGGGCCGGCGGGAGGGTGCTGGTGCGCCACTTCCGCCGGCTGGCGCCGGGCCAGATCGAGGAGAAGAGCAAGAACGACTACGTGAGCGAGGCGGACCGCGCCGCCGAGCGGGCCGTCCGCGCCGAACTCGCCCACCGCTTTCCCGACATCGGCTTCGTCGGCGAGGAGGGCGGCGCCCACGGCGACCCGGTGCTGCGCTGGATCGTCGACCCCCTCGACGGCACCCTGAACTTCGTCCAGGGCCTGCCCCACTGGTGCGTGAGCGTCGCCCTGTGGGACGCGGAAGGACCGGTGGTGGGCTGCATCCTCGATCCGCTCAAGAACGACCTGTTCGAGGCCACCCGCGGCGGCGGCGCCCGGTGGAACGGCCACGCCATGGCGGTTTCGCGGCAGCCCGGGCTGGACGGCGCCTTCCTCGCCACCGGCTTCGCCTTCCAGCTTGGCGAGCGGTTCCCGCTCTGGAACCGGGCCCTCAAGCAGGTCTGGCCCCGGGCCAAGGGCATCCGCCGGGCCGGTTCAGCGGCCCTGGACCTGGCCTACGTCGCCTGCGGGATCTACGACGGATTCTTCGAGCTTGGGCTGAAGCCCTGGGACATGGCCGCGGGTGCCCTGCTGGTGAAGGAGGCCGGCGGCAGGATCAGCGACTGGCAGGGCGGCGGCGGCTGGTGGGACAGCGGCAGCCTGGTCGCCGGCGTGCCCACCGTGCAGCAGGACCTGGTTCGGACCTTCCGGGCGCTCGGCCTGGAGGTATGATCCCCTGGTAACGGCCCGAACCCGGAGGTTGCCGTGAAGCGAAGCCTCGTCCTTCCCGCGCTGCTCTGCCTGCCCGGCATCCTGTCCGCAGGCGAGGACTCCGGCCTGATCCCGGTGGCCGAGCGGAAGCCGGCGACCGCCTTCAAGGTGACCGGTGGCGGCCGGTCCCTGAGCGTGGCCGACCTGAAGGGAAAGGTCGTGGTCGTGGATTTCTGGACCACCTGGTGCCCGCCCTGCCGCGAGAGCCTGCCGGAGCTGGCGCACCTCCAGCGCGCCGGGAAGGCAAAGGGCACCCTCGCCGTCCTCCCGGTGAACATGGACGAGGACCGGATCTCGGTCCTGCCCCGGTTCCTCGGGCGGAACGAGAAGGTGCTCGGCGAATTCACCGCCTACTACCCGGGCCAGGGCAAGGAGGGCATCGGCGCGAATTTCGGCCGCGAGGTCGACGCCTATCCCACGACCTACCTCCTGGACGGGGAGGGCCGGATAGCCTGGCGGTGGACCGGATACGGCAAGGGCGCCCTGGTCGCCCGGATCAACCAGCTGCTGCAGGAGCTTCAGTCCGCGGTCGCGGGCCCGAAGTGAGGCCGGCCCCGGGGCGGTGACTGCCGGTTCCACCGCGGGTCCACCTTGACGGGGTCGCACCCTGGCTTAAATTGGTTGATCAATCAACCAACTCGCCATGACCCCATCCCCCTCCGATACCCGGCAGCGCCTGGTGGAAGCCGCCCGGGACCTGTTCCTGGCCCAGGGCTACCAGGGCACAGGGATCGCCCAGATCCTCAAGCAGGCGGGCGCCAACAGCGGCAGCCTCTACCACTACTTCCCGACCAAGGAGGACCTGCTGGTGGCGGTGCTGGGGTGGTACCAGGACCACATCCAGGACGACCTGCTGGACCTGCACACCGCCCACCTGGACGACCCCATCGAGCGGGTTTTCGGGCTGCTGGACGGCTACCGGAAAATGCTCGAGGGCTGCGGGTTCGCAGTCGGCTGTCCGATCGGCAACCTGGCCCTGGAACTCGCCAACAGCCACCCGGGCGCCCGCCCACTGCTGCAGGCGAACTTCGACCAGTGGGTGGACGCCGTGACCGGGTTCCTCGACGCAGCCGCCGACCGCCTCCCGGAGGACCTGGACCGCCGGGCCCTGGCGGTGCACATCCTCACCGCCATGGAGGGTGGGGTGATGTTGGCCCGCACCTACCGGTCCCTCGAGCCCTTCGACCGCACCGTCACCCACCTGCGCGGCTACCTGGACCTGCTCCTGCAGCAGGGCAGCGTCTGGTCGACCCCACGCCCGGAGGCCCCGTGATCCTTCCCGTTTTGCTCGCCCTCCTGATCAGCCCCCAGGACGCCTCCTTCCAGAGCTACCGGGCCCACATCGCCGCGGCCGAAGCCGCCCTGCGCGCCGGCGACGCCCGCCGGGCGAAGGCCTGGCTGGAGCAGGCGCCCCCCGCCCACCGCGGATGGGAGTGGCAGCACCTGCAGGCGGAGTGCGATCACTCCAGCGCCGGGTTCAACGCCGGCGCCGAGGTGACGCGGATGGCCGCAAGCCCGGACGGCGCTCTGCTGGCCACCGGCGGCCCCGACGGCGTCATCCGGTTGTGGGACGCCCGCACTTTCGCACCGCGGGGGGAATTGAAGGGGCACACGGCGGCGCTCGCCGGGCTCGCCTTCGGAACCGGCGGGAAGGTGCTGGTGAGCACCGGGAGGGACAATGCGATCCGGCTCTGGGACCTGGCCGCCGGCCAGGAACTGGCAAAGCTCGGCGAGCATCCGACGACGCCCTACGCCTGCGCCCTGTCCCCGGACGGCACCCGGGCCGTGTCCGTGGGCTGGCGCATGCATCCCGAGAAGAAGCACCCGGTGGGGCTGGTGCGCGTGTGGGACGTGGCCCGCCGGGCCCTGCTGCACGACCTCGACGCCACCACCCACCCGATCAGCTGCGTCGCCTTCGCAGCCGATGGCAGGACCGCCTATCTGGGCTGCTGGGAGTACCAGATCCTCGAACTGGACCTGGCCACCGGCCGGGTGGTGCGCGAGCTTCATCCCGCCAAGTCCGAGGCCTACAAGGCGGTGGACGCGCTGCAGTTGGATCCGGTCCGGAACCGGCTGTACGCCGCCTGCAAGGACAAGGTGGTGCGCGCCTTCGACCTGGCCAGCGGGCGGCAGGTGCTGGAGTTCCCCCACCGCGGGCAGGTGGGCTCGGTGGGCCTGGCGGGAGGCGGCGCCTGGCTGGTCTCCAGCGGCCAGGACGGCGCGGTGCGCGTCTTCCGGGCCGAGGATGGCCGGGAGGCCGCCCGCCTGCTGGGCCACGGCCAGCCGGTGACGGCGGCGGCCCTGGCCGCGGACGGGCTCCGCGCCTTCAGCGCCGACCGCGAGGGCCGCATCCTGGCCTGGGACCTGCGGCACCCGGAGTCCTACGCCCCCGGATTCGCGGTGGATGGAGCATGGTCCTGCGTGTTCAGCCCGGACGGCAGGATGCTCGCCACCGGCACCAACGCCAAGGTGATCCAGGTTCGCGATGCGGCCAGCCTGGCCGTGACCGCCACCACCCAGCCCTTCGGATCGCTGGCGGTGGACGCCGCCTGGTCGCCCGACGGCGCGCGCCTGGCCGGCGGCTCCAACGACGGCACCTTCAGGGTCTTCGAGGCCAGGTCCGGCCAGGAGCTCTGGCGCGCCCAGGGCAAGGGGCAGATGCGCGCGGCGGCGTGGTCCGGCAATGGCCGCTGGGTCGCCTCCGGAGCCGGCGGCATCGGCTACCTCTGGGACGCCACCACCGGCGCGGCGCGGGTGCAGCACACCATGGGGCCCGGCACCCTCGCGGTGGCCTTCGCTCCGGATTCCTCCTGGGTGGCCTTCGCCGCCGGCCGCGAGATCCACCTGCTCGACCTGCCGGGCGGCGCGCTGCGCCGGAAGATCGCCGGCCTTGCCGGCGACGCCCTGGACCTGGCGGCGAGCCCGGACGGCCGTTCGCTGGCCGTGGGCCAAGCCAGCGGCGGGGTCGAACTGTATGACGTGGCCGCGGGCCTGCGCCGCTGGTCCTCCCGCACCGACGGCGCCCAGTGGGGCGTGGCCTTCCACCCGGACGGCCACCGCCTCGCCAGCACGGGCTACGACTTCGCCGTCCACCTGTGGGATCCGGCCCGGGGCGAGGAGGTCTTCGCCCTCCGCGACCTCCCCTTCGAAGGGTTCGACGTGCACTTCTCGCCCGACGGCCACCGCCTCGCCTTCATCAGCGGTTCCGGCCAGGCCCGCCTGCTCGACCGCCGTCCCGGACGGCTGCGGTCCATCCTGGGTCCTTGAGGCCGGGCGGAGGTCGGCGGAATCGGCGCCCCCCCCTTCAGGATTGGCCGTCCCCCTGCGCCTTCCGGCTGTAGACCACCACGTAGGCGCACAGCGCCACCAGCGCGCCGAGCGCCAGCCACTCGCCGAGGGCGCCTTCGGCCTGGTGCTGGCTGAGGACCGGGAAGCCCTCCTTCCAGCGCAGCTTGATGAAGGAGGCCACCACGCCCATGATCGCGCCGCCGGCCATGAGGCCGCTGGCGATCAGCACGCCGCGGTTCTCCCGGGCCTTGGCGTCGGCCTCGGAGGTGCCGGCCTTGGGCCGGTTGACCCAGTGGCTGAGGAGGCCGCCCAGCATCAGCGGTGTGTTCAGTTCGATCGGCAGGTACATGCCCAGGGCGAAGCCCAGGGCCGGCAGTTCCAGGAGCCGCAGGACGATGCTGAACACCACGCCGAGCCCGAAGCAGTACCAGCGCAGCGGCATCGGCACGGCGCCGAAGATCCCCTCGAGGATCGCCTTCATGGCGCTGGCCTGGGGCGCCGGGATGGTGCTGCCGAGGGCCTGGGTCCCATCGGGGTTCACCTGGTTCGCCATCAGCCACATGGCCAGGCCGGTGAAGACGGCCGCCACCAGGGTGCCGACGAACTTCCAGCCGATCTGGCGGGCCGGGGTGGCGCCGATCCAGTGGCCGATCTTGAGGTCGGTGCTGAAGGCGCCGCTGGCGGCCAGGGCCGTGCACACCACACCGCCCACCATCATGGTCAGGAACATGCCGTGGCCGCCGCCGAAGCCGAGCTTGAGCAGCACCCCGCCGGTGATCACCAGGGTCAGCATGGTCATGCCGCTGATGGGATTGGTGCCGATGGTGGCGATGGCGCGCGCGGCCACCGGCGCGAAGAAGAAGCCGATGACCAGCACGGTGGCGGTGGCCACCAGCGCCGCCGACAGCGACACGGCCAGCCCCATGCCGAAGCTGAACAGCAGGAAGGAGCCGGCGGCGCAGGCCAGCAGGCCCATCCCGACCACCGCCATGGCCAGGCTGCGGTCGATGCGCGGAACTTCGGCGGCGGCGCGCGTGTCCTGGTGCTTCATGCCCTGGAGGTTGCTGCGGATGGAGCGGAGCATGCTCGGCATCGCTGCCAGCACGCCCATGATCCCGGCGCCGGCGATGGCGCCCACGCCGACGATGCGGACGTACGCGAAGAACACCGCCTGCGGGTTCATCTCGCCGATCGGCACCTTGCCCGGCGGCAGGACGACGGCCACGTGCTGGCCGAAGGCGTGCACCAGCGGCACCAGCAGGAACATGCTGAAGAAGGAGCCCATCGCCATGACGGTGGTGTACTTCATGCCGATGATGTAGCCGATGCCCAGCGCCGCGGTGCTGTTGAGGAAGTTGAAGCTGAGGAAGCGCTTCTCCAGGGCCTCGCCGATCCACACGTGCTTGAGCCGGATCTCCTCGCCCATCACCCGGAAGACGCTCACGCCGGCATCGTAGAGGGCGCCGATGGCGGCGGCGACGGCCAGTTCCTTGGCCTGGTTGCCGGCCTTCTCGCCGGTCACCAGGATCTCCGTGGTGGCGGTGGCCTCCGGCCAGGGGAACACGCCGTGGTTCTCGATCATGAAGTGGTAGCGGAGCGGCACCAGGAACAGGATGCCCAGGCAGCCGCCCAGGAAGCTGACCAGCACCACCTGCAGCAGGGTGGGATAGGGCACGCCGGAACCGGGCGTCTGCGCCAGGATGTACAGCGCCGGGATGGTGAAGGCGGCGCCGCTCACCACGTGGCTGGAATTGGCGCCGATGCTCTGGATGATGACGTTCTCGAGGATCGTGTTCTTGCGCGGGAAGAACCGCGACAGGCCCACGGCGAGAATGGCGATCGGGATGGCCGCCTCGATGCCCTGCCCCAGCTTCAGCGCCAGGTAGGCCGCCGCCATGGAGAAGATCGCGCAGAACACCAGCCCGAGGGCGACGCTGCGCGGGGTGACCTCGGCCACCCCCGTGCCCGGCACCAGCGGCACGTAGGCTTCCCCGGGCTTCAGCTCGCGGCGGGCATTCTCCGGCAGGCCCTTGATGGCGTCAGGCGCGGGGTGGGACATGGGGGCTCCTGGAGTTCTTGACCACGAAAGACACGAAAATCACGAAAACCTGAATTCTTCTTGGTGCCTTGCTTACTTGCCTTGGTGCCTTGGTGGCGAGATTTCCTAGTCTTCCTGGTACCCGTCGAGCACGCCCTGGACGACGCGGCGGGACAGGCCGTGGTAGCCGGGGCTGGCCTCGGCGAAGATCGACCGGGCCAGGTCGCGGGTCGCGGCGGTGGCGCCCAGGGCCCGGTACAGCGGCCGGAGGTACTTCATCCGTCCGACCCGCAGCAGCACCTCGCGGATCCTCGGGAAGGCCGGCTCGTAGCCGCTGGCGGCGGCGATGCAGAGCCACTCCACCAGCAGTTCGTAGTTGCCCCGCGCCATCAGTCCGAGCCGTCCGTCCAGGTCGGCGCACTCGGCCTCCGGCATCGGCCGCGGGAGGTTCTGCAGGTAGATCAGCAGTTCGCTGGGCGACCAGCCCGCCACCTGCGCGGGATCCGGGCGCTGGCCGGCGGCCCAGGCGGCTCCGAGGGCGGTCAGCGCGTCGAGGGCCTCGGAGCGGAACACCGGGGCCGCGGCCGGCATGCCCGGCTGGTGCAGCCAGACCTCCGCGTCGACCTTGCGCAGCACGCCGGGAAGCTGGGCTTCCACGAAGTCGCAGAACTGCTCGGTGGTGATGGCGCGGAAGCGGAAGACGTCCATGTACTCCTGCAGGAAGGCCTCGAAGGGTTCCGGACCCGCCGCAAGCTCCAGCGCGCGGATGAAGCGGGCGCCCTTCTCGTAGGGGATGCTGCTGAAGGCGTCGTCGGGGTCGATGCCCTCCAGGCGGGTGCGCAGCACGGTCAGGTGGGGTTCCTTGTCGAAGCGCGCCAGGCTGTCCTCCAGGGCCTTCTGGCCCAGCGCCCAGCCGAGGGTCGCGGCCCCCTCCCCGTGCAGGGCCCGCAGGATGCGCCGCTCCGCCCACACGGTCCACCCCTCGTTCAGCCAGAAGTGCTCGGCGGTGGCGTTGGTGACCAGGTTGCCGGTCCAGCTGTGCGCCAGCTCGTGGGCGACCACGTCCACCAGGCTGCGGTCCCCGGCCAGCAGGGTCGGGGTCAGGAAGGTCATGCGCGGGTTCTCCATCCCGCCGTAGGGGAAGGACGGCGGCAGCACCAGCATGTCGTAGCGGTCCCAGTCGTAGGGCCCGAACAGGCCCTCGGCCTTCTGGATGAAGGTCTCGACCTCGGCGAACTCCCAGGCGGCCCGGTCCACCGTCCCGGGCTCCGCCCAGACCCGGGCACGCGGGCTGAGGTCGCGGCTCTCCAGGCGACCCACCGCCAGGGCCAGCAGGTAGGGTGGGATCGGCTGCGGCATGCGGAAGGCGAAGGTGCGCGTGCCGTCGGCGTGGTGGACGTCGCCCTCGGGTCCGGCGCTCATCACCGCCGCCAGCGCGCCGGGCACGGTGATCTCCGCGGTGTAGGCGACCCGGGCGCCGGGGCTGTCCTGGCAGGGCGCCAGGGCCCGCGCGTGGATGGCCTGGCACTGGCTGAACAGGAAGGGGTGCAGCTTGCCCTCGGTCTGCGCTGGGTCGAGCCACTGCAGGGCCGAGGAGTCGGGCCGGGTTGAGTAGTCCACGGTGACGGCCGCGGTGCCCGCGGGAAGCTGCAGCCGCAGGCGGGAGCCGAGGATCGGCGTCTCCGGCTGCAGCGCGAAGGGAATGGCGGCGCCGTCCGGGGTCCGCGCACCGCGGATGTCCAGCCCACGGGTGTCCAGGTCCAGCGGTCCCTCCCCAGGGGCGCCGAAGTGCAGGGTGATCGATCCTTCGAGGACCCTCCGGCCGAAGTCGGCCTTCAGCTTCAGGTCCCAGCTTTCCGTCCGCGGCTGGGAATCGTCGAAATGGCTGTGGGGATCGGGGCGTGCCATGGGGGTTCCTCGGGGACTGGGCATTATCCCCCATCGCGGAAACGGCGGGGATCACACCTGGCATCCAGCCGCCGATCCAGGCTTGGCGCCGGCGCCGCCTTCTGGTTGGCTGGAGCGATGAGGACCCGCACCGCGATCACCGCCGCCGCCCTCGCCGGCCTGCTGGGCGCGGCCTTCCTCGGACTCCTGTGGACCCGGGAACCGTCTGCGGAACCGGCGACCGCCCGGAAGAAGGGCACCGGCCCGCGCCAGGTCGACCAGAGGACCCTGCAGACGGCCCGGCGGCTGGCGCTCCAGGCCGCCGGCGCCGAGGAGCAGGCCTACGCCCGCCAGGCGCTTCGCCTGGCGAACCACGAGGTCGACCTGGCCTTTGCCGAGGCCCTGCGCCAGGCAGTGGAAGAGGCACCGCCGCCTAGCCCCGAGGCCCGGCAGCGCCAGGCGGAAAAGGCCGCGGCCGAAGCCGAGGTCGCGGAGGACCAGCGGCAGATCCGGCTGCTCTCCGCCCAGTTGGCGGGGGCGTCCGGGTCCGCCCGGGCGGCGCTGGAGGACCGGCTTGAGCTGCTGAAGGCCCGGCTGGAACTGGACCAGGACGAACTCGAGGAGGCCGCGGAGAACCTGGAGCGGGCGGGCGGCGACCCGCAGGCCCGGGTGCGCCGGCTCAAGGCCTCGCGGGAGGCGGCGGAACAGGCCGCGGTGCCCCCTCCGGAAACAACCAGGGAGGCCGGCCCCCCCCGCGGCAGCGTCCTGTCCAGGTACCGGAGCTGGGCCTCGGAGCGCGGCACGCGGCTCCAGCTGGCCCAGGCCCAGGCCGATGCCCAGGCCAGGATCCAGCGGCTGACCGCCCGTCAGGAGGCTGTCGCCACCCGCATGCAGGAGGATCGCACGGCCCGGGCCGCGGCCAAGGAGCAGGCCTCGGGGGCCCGGGTCGCCCCCTCTGCGGAAACCCTGGCGGCGCTGCGCCGGTTCACCCAGGACCAGCACCGGATCACCAGCCTGCTGAAGCGGATCCAGGACCACCGGAGCCTGGGGGATGTCTACGGGGCCTGGGCGGGGGTGGTCGCCAGCCACGAGCGGGCGGCCCTCAACGGGCTGATGCGCGGCCTGCTCGGCGTGCTGCTGGTGCTCGCCTCGGCCTTCGCACTCACCCTGGCGGCCGAGCACCTGTTCCGCGGGCGCGGCGCCGAGAACCTGCGCGAATCGACGCTGCGCACCCTGGCGCGCTTCGGGATCAACCTGGTCGCCGCCCTGGCGGTGCTGTTCATGGTCTTCGGACTCCCGACCCAGACCAGCACCATCCTGGGCCTCGCAGGGGCCGGCCTGACCGTGGCCCTCAAGGACTTCATCGTCGCCTTCTTCGGGTGGTTCATCCTCATGGGCCGCAACGGCATCCGCGTGGGGGACTGGGTGGAGATCCGCGGCGTCGGCGGCGAGGTCGTCGAGATCGGTCTGCTGCGCACGGTGCTGCTGGAGACCGGCAGCTGGAGCGACGCCGGCCACCCCACCGGCCGCCGCGTCGCCTTCGTCAACAGTTTCGCCATGGAAGGCCACTTCTTCAACTTCACCACCTCCGGAAAGTGGATGTGGGACGACCTCCGGGTCACGGTCCCGCCGGGCCAGGACCCCTACCCCGTGCTCGATGCCGTGCAGCGGCTGACGACCGAGCAGACCCGCGCCAACGCCGCCCTGGCCGAGAGGGAGTGGCAGGCGTCGGCGGGCCGCTACCGGGCCCAGACCTTCTCCGCCGCGCCGGGGATCCAGGTCGTGCCCTCCAGCTTCGGCCTGGAGATCCACGTGCGCTACCTCACGCGCGCCTTCGAGCGCCACGCCACGCGCCAGGCCCTCTACCAGGCGGTGGTGGAGCTGATGCACGGCCGGAGCCCCGGCGTCGCAACGTGAAAGGGCCCCCGACCGGGGGCCCTTCCAGGTCGCGCCAGGACTACTTGAGGTCCTTGAGGGCGTCGGCGGCCTTCTTCTTCGCGTCGTCGACGTTCTTCTTGCCCTCCTCCTTGGCCGCGGCGGCGCCTTCCTTGGCGGCATCCTTGGCGGCGGCGGTGTTGTCCTTGCCGGTCAGCTTGGCCTTGGCGCCGGCTTCCAGGGCCTTGCCCTTGGCCGCGTCGGCGGTCTTCGCGGCGCCTTCCTTGGCGGCGTCCTTGGCCTTGGCGGCAGCGGCGCCGGCCTTGGCCTTGGCCTTGCCCTTCAGTGCCTTGGCGCCGGCCTTGGCCTGGTCCTTGGCGGCCGCGGCGCCTTCCTTGACGGCGGCCTTGGCGGTGTCCGTATTGCCGGCGCCCTGCAGCTTGGCCTTGGCACCGGCGGTCACGGCCTTGTCCTGGGCGGCGCCGGCGACCTTGGCGGCCTCGGCCTTGGCGGTCTCCTTGACCTCCTGGGCGCCGAGCAGGCCGAAGGCGAGCAGCGGAACGACGAGCGTGCGAGGGCGCATGGAATCCTCCTGGAATGGAGGGTCAGTGTACCCGGCCCCCGGGCCGGCCGCGTTGGCGACGGCGGGACATCACCGGACCGAAAAATAGGCGCGGCTGCCGCCTTCCCGCTTCACCCGCTCCCCGCCTTCGGTCTCGAAGACCCGCGAAGCCTCCACCTTCCCGTCCTCGAGCAGCAGCCGCACCATGGCCTTGGCACGGGCGTCGGCCAGCCGCTTCAGGTCGCCGGACGTCACCGGGAAGGTGCCGAGCAGGCGCTGTTCAAGTTCCGCCACGGGCGGCGGGGGCGGCGGCGTCCTGCCCTTCTCCGGCGCAGGCGGCGGGAAGGCCGTCTCGAACAGGGCCCGGAGCCAGCGTTCCCGCTCGCCGGGACCGACCACCACCGTGTCCGGGTCGAGGTCCGGCTGCCCCTTCCGCAGGGCCTTTGCCTTGGCGAGCACCAGGGCCGCGTCGAGCGCCTGCCGCCTGAGCGCGGCCGGGTCCGCCCCAGGGTCCGTCGCCGCCTCCACCTCGATGGAAAGGTCGGGCCGTTCCGCCAATGATTTCCGCAGCACCTCGATCGTTTTCAGTGCCGCGGCGTCGGGAGCCGCGCTGCCCGGTGCGAAGGCCGCGAAGCTGAGATCCTGGTCCGCGGCCCCGAACAGCTTGCCCAGCAGGGTGAAGGGCGAGGCCGCGATCTTGCCGAGCAGGTTGGCGATGGCCTTCCAGACGACCTTCCCGTAGTGGAAGTCCGGGTCGTCCAGGCTGCCGTCGACGGGAAGCTCCAGTGCCATGACCCCCTTGCGGTCGCGCAGCAGGGCCAGCGCCAGCTTCACCGGCAGCCGGGTCGCGTCGGGGCTGTCCACCTTGTCTCCCAGGTAGAACTGGTCAAGGCGCACCCGGTCCTGGATCTCCAGCCTCCGGTTCCGGATCACCAGCCGGGCGTCCACCTCCAGCTTGCCTTTGCGGATGGCGTAGCCGAGGTACTTGCCGGCATAGGGGCTGAAGTCGCTCAGTTCGGCGCCCTCGACCTTCAGGCTGACGTCGGTGTCGAGGTCGTGCCGCAGGGGCGTGGCGCGTCCCTGGATGCGGATCGGGGCGATTCCCCCGGCGCGGCCCTTCATGTCCACCGCGCTGGCCGTGTCCGGCAGGGTGGACAGTCCGGTGTAGGATCCTTCCAGCTCGGAAATGATCAGCGCGGCGTTGGGTTCCAGGCTGCGGTCGATGAACGAAAGCCGGCCGCCGCGAATGCCCAACCTGGCGAGGGAGACGGCGAAGGGCGTGGGAGTCTGCGGGGTCGGCGGGGCCGCGGCGGCGGCGGCGCTGCCGAGGGTCAGCTTCAACGCGCGGGCCACGTTGGTGCTGCCGTCCTCGGCCACCACCAGACGGTGCTCCGGTTCCACCAGCTCCGCGGATTGGATATTCAGCACGGCAGGCGCGGTGCGGACCTCCAGGCCGCCGAGGCGCAGGGACCGGTTGCGGAGGAAGACCTCCTGGCGGGCGCCGTCCATGGCCTCGAAGCCCTCCAGCCGGAGGTTCCCCTTGAAGGCGGCGAAGTCCTCGCCGCCGCCCTGGAAGACTCCTTTCAGTCGGCCGTCCAGGCTGAGGGTCCCGCGGTTCACTCGGACGTCCAGCGCCGGCTCGAGGTAGGCGTCGAAGGCCGGCAGGTCCAGGTTCTCGACCTTGAGCGCGAGGTCCGCGGCAGGCCGCAGCAGCCCCGCCGTGCCCTCGGCCTTGATCCGCCCGCGGCCATTGACGCGCCCTTCCAGGTCGACGCGGACGCGGGTGGCCGGATCGAAGTCGAGGTCCTTGAGGTGCAGGCTGGCCTGGTCCAGCAGCGTCGTCACCGCCCGGGGGGGTGCGCGATCCTCGAGGCTGAACCTGAAATCCTCCAGGCCGAGTTCACGAAGGCTCAAGTGGAAGGGATTCGGGTTTGCCGGTTGCGGCTGCGGCTTGGGCGTGAGCAGGCGGACCAGATCGATCGACCCGTCCCGGTCGCGGACCGCATCGGCACGGATTCCGGCGAGGGTCACGGAGGCGACCGCGAGCCTGGAGTCCAGCAGGTCCGCCTCCAGGCCGCGCACCACGATGGAGGGCAGGAACAGCCGGACGGCCGGGGTGTCCCTGCCGCTGAGCTTCAGGTTGCGAAGGTCCAGCGAGCCGTTGCCGACCTTCACCGCGTGCCGGCCCGCGGTCCACTCGAAATCGTAGGCCGCGCGGACCGTCCCCAGGCCGTCCTGCAGCTTGAAGGCCACCCGCTCCTTGAGGTACGGGTTGTACTTCGGCAGGGCCAGGTTCTCCAGAACCACGGTGCCGGCGGACTTCAGCGGCTCCAGGGAGAAGGCGCCGTGCCAGGCGAAGGTCTCGCCGGATTCCGTGCGGCCTGAGAGCGCGTAGGGATTGCGCCGGTCGAAGGCGGTGTGGAACCCCTTCAGCTCGATGGTCACCGGGCCGAGGGTGGTGGCGAAGGGCTCCTCGGGCGACCGGTCCAGGAGGGCGATCTCGGCCCGGGAGACCCGAAGGTGGCCGATGGCGATCTCCCGTCCACCCGGATTGCCCTGAGACGCGGATGCCCGGTCCGGCGCGGCCAGACGGTCGAGGATGTCACTGAAGTTGAGCCGGCCGTCCCGCTCCAGGATCACCCGTCCGCGGGGGCTGGCCAGTTCGATGGCCTTGAAGTCGAGGGTCCGGGTGAACAAGGAGCGGGCCTGGAGGTTCACGTAGAGCCGGTCGAAGCCGAAGAAGGCGGCGCCGTCGCGGTCCCGCACCTGGAACCCTTCCAGGGTCACCGACAGCGTGAAGGGGTTGGCCCGCACCGCCCGCATCTGGACCTCCCGCTGCAGGAAGGCGCCGAGCTGGGATGGCAGTTTCGCCTTGATCAGCGCCGGCAGCAGCAGGAAGCCCGCCCCGGCGTAGAGGGCCAGCAGGGCCGCCAGCCCCAGCCCCCAGAACCGCCAACGGCGCAGGCGGGAGGCAAGGCTGGCGAGGATGGGCATGGCGGGCCTTTCAGGCGGCGTGGACCGCGGAACGGGACCCTGGGGTCATGGCAAGGGTCGCCGCAGCTGCCGGGCGCTGCTAGTTGCCGCCGGGACCCTGACTGTCGATCTTCCGGACCTTGAGGATCTCGCCCCGGTCCTTGACGATGCGCCGGTACCAGGCGTCGGGATACTTGGGGTGGGTGACCTTGCCGCGTTCGTCGCGGACGTTGCCGTCCATGTACTTCCACATCAGGAACTCGCCGAGCTTCCGCCAGCGGGCCACCAGTTCCTCGCTGTTCCGGGCGGCCTGGGCGGTGAGGAAGTCCCGCGCCCGGCCCGGGTCCTGCTTGTACAGCTCCAGCGCGCTGCGGTCGACCTCCGGCTGGTCGGCGGCGTAGCGACCTTCGTACTCGCGCTGCACCTTCTGCACGTCGACGATCATCTCGTTCCACTTGGTGTAGGTCCAGTTGGTGACGAAGCTGAACACCCAGAAGGCACTGTCCCAGCTGAAGGACTCGAAGTTCCCGGTGCCTTCCGCGAGGGCCTTCGGCACCTCCTTGATCCCGCAGTGGACCGGGCTGTAGACGGTGGTGAAGGTGTCGTCCACGCCGAACCAGAGCACCCCGCCGATCTCGTTCGGCAGCCAGGCGCGGCTCTGGGTGACGAAGGAGAAGCCGGTCTGCTGGGTGCTGATGGCGCGCTCGTGGACGTAGTCCTGGCCGTCCACCTGGAAGCCCATGGGCCGCCAGCGGTAGGGCAGCGCGAAGGGCCCGGCGCCGACGTCCTGGGTCATGTCGAAGTCGGTGCCTTCGTAGTGGTCGCGCATCAGCTCCATGGCGTCGCGGACGTCCAGCTTGCGGTCCGGCTTCACCCACAGGGGAAGCCGCTTGAGGCCCAGTTCCGGACGGACGTACTCGGGCCCGAGGTTCAGGCTCGGCGCGGCCCGGCGGAACAGGCTCCAGACCCGCGCCTCGCAGCCGCGGAGGGCACCGAAGCGCAGCGGCGCGTAGGTGTCGGCGAAGCTGAAGTCCTTGTCCTCGCCCTTGAAGAAGCCCTTCTCCCGGGCGAAGGAGATGACGTCCTTGCTGCAGCGGACGTTGGCGGTGTCCTTGGGATCGAAATGGCGGATGCGGGCCTGGTTGGCGTGGCCGCTGATCACGCCGTCGGGAAGCTTCACCGCCACCCAGACCGCGCCCTTGGCGTCCTTGCCCTTGCCGATCATCTCCAGGATCCAGACCTCGTTGGCGTCGGCGATGGAGAAGGACTCGCCGCTGCTGGCATAGCCGTACTGGTCCACCAGCTGGGTCATGACGTCGATCGCCTCCTTGGCGGTCCGCGACCGTTCCAGGGCGATGTAGATCAGGCTGCCGTAGTCGATGATGCCGGCGGGGCCGGCCAGCTCCTTGCGCCCGCCGAAGGTGGTCTCGGCGATCGCCACCTGGAACTGGTTCATGTTGCCGACCCGGGTGTAGGTCACCGGGGCCTGGGCGATACGGCCGAGGAACTTGCCGGTGTCCCACTCGACGATGTCGCGGGTCTCACCGGCCAGGTGGCGGCCGCCGCGCTTGAAGTAAAGCTCCCCGTAGAGTTCGTGGCTGTCGGCGGCGTAAGTGATCATGGTGGCCCCGTCCTTGGAGGCCCCCTTGGTCACCAGGAGGTTGGTGCAGGCCTCCAGGAGCGAGCCGCCGGCCAGGACCAGCGCGGCGGAAGTCAGCAGGGATCGGGCGGAAAGGGCCATCGAGGTCTCCGGGCCGGGCCGACCGGCCCGGTTGCTACCAGCATACGGGAAGCATCGTGAATCGAGGTCTACCAGATCGTGAACCGCCGTTCCCCGGTGGCCGCCATCGCGGTGGCTGGATCGCAGCCGAAGGCCTGCTGGAATTCCGGCAGGGCCGCCACCGGCCCGTTCACCCGGAACCGGATCGGGCTGTGGACGTCGGATCCCACCATCAGGCGCACGCGTTCGGGCCGCTCGTTGGTGCGCCAGCCCTGGGCGAAGGCGACGAAGAAGCGCTGCTCCGGGGACAGGCCGTCGGCGGAGGGCTGCGGCCTGCCGGCGGTGGCCAGCTTCCAGGCTTCGAAGGAGATCCGCAGCCCGCCGATGTCGGCCAGGTTCTCGCCGAGGGTCTGGCGGCCACGGAGCTTCAGCCCGGGCAGCGCTTCGAAGGCGTCGTACTGCTTCACCACCCGCTCGGTGAGGGCCTCGTAGGCCTTCCGGTCCTCGGCCGTCCACCAGGATCTGAGGTTGCCCTGCGCGTCGTACTGGCTGCCTTCATCGTCGAAGCCGTGCAGGATCTCGTGGCCGATGGTGGAGGCGAGGGCCCCGTAGTTGGCGGCGGCGTCCGCCTTCGGGTCGAAGAAGGGCGGCTGGAGGATCCCGGCGGGCAGGCAGATCTCGTTGAGGGTGGGCTCGTAGTAGGCGTTGTTGGTCTGCGGGGTCATCTGCCATTCGCCGCGGTACACCGGCCTGCCGAGCTTGGCCATCCGCCGGCGGAACTCGAAGCGACGGCCGGCGAGCACGTTGGACGCGAAATCCTGGCGGCCGATGCCGGCGCCTGAGTAGTCGCGCCACCGATCGGGATAGCCCACCTTGGCGCGCATCGCCTCCAGCTTGCGCAGGGCCTGCTGCCGCGTCGCCTCCCCCATCCAGGCCGCCCGCTGGATGCTCTGCCGCAGCGCCTGCTTGTGGAAGGCCACCATCTCGATCACCTGCCGCCTGGCTTCCGCCGAGAAGGCCTGCTGCACGTAGAGCCGACCGAGGTCCTCGCCGATGGCGCGGTCGGCGGCCTGCAGCACCCGCTTCCAGCGCGGCAGCATCGTGGCGGTTCCCTGCAGGGCCCGGCCGTAGAACCCGAAGGCCTCGGTCTCGAAGGCCTCGGGCAGGGCCGACGCGGTGCCGCGCAGCAGGTGCCAGCGGAGGTAGGTCCGCCAGTACGACACGGGGACCGTCCTCGTCAGTCGCGAGAAGGCCTTCAGGAAGTCCGGCTGTCCCACCACCAGGTGCGCTTGCGCGGCCGGCAGGCCGATGCCCTTGAAGTAGGCGGTCCAGGCGAAGTCCGGGGCCAGCCGGGCCACCTTCCCGCGGTCCATCCGGTGGTAGTTGGACTCCGGGTCGCGCAGTTCGGTGAGGGTGCGCGAGGCCTGCGCCAGGGACTTTTCGAGGTCCATGATCCGTTCGGCCGCGGCTGCCGAGGCCGCCGTCTCGGAACCGGCCAGTTCGAGCATCCGTGCCATGTGTTTCACGTAGGCGGCACGGATCGACCGGGTGGCCTCGTCGTCCCGGAAGTAGTAGTCGCGCTCGGGCAGGCCGAGGCCGTCCTGGGTGAGCCGGGCCGCCATGGCGGTGCTGTCCTTGTCGTCCACGCCGATGGAGAAGGTGAAGCCGCAGGCGATGCCGCGGGCGTGCAGCCAGGCGAGGGCGGCCGCGAGGTCGGCGGGCCCGCGGATCGCGTCGATGCGGGCGAAGCCCTCGGCGAGGGGGCGCAGCCCGGCCGCCTGGATCGCCGTGGTGTCCATGCCGCTGGCGTAGAAGTCGCCGATCCTGCGTCGCGGGCTGCCGGCCGGGGCGGAGGCATCGGCCCGGGCCGCCTCCAGGATCCCCTTGAGGATCGCCCAGTTGCGCTCGTCGATCTCCTGGTTGACCCCGAAGGCCGAATAGTCCCCGGGGATGGCCACCCGGTCGAAGGCGCCGTTGGCGTGCCGGTAGAAGTCGTCGCAGGCGCGGACCGCCGGGTCCATGTAGGCGCGATCGATGGGCAGCGGCCGCGGCGGCGCCTGGGCGGCGGCCGGGTGGGCGAGCACGAGCAGCGCGAGGAGGGTTGTCGGGTTCATGGTCCGTCCACAGCATGCAGGCCGGGGGAGGCCCCGGCCTGGGGAAAGTCTGTCAGCCGAGTGTCAGGCCTTCGTCACGGCCTACCAGATCGCCGGCCGGTCCGCGGCGTTCCGGACCATCGGCGCGCCCTCGGCACAGCCGAAGGCCCGGTGGAACTCCGGCAGGTCGGCGAGCGGCCCCAGCACCCGGAACCTTCCCGGGCTGTGGGGATCGGTGTTGACGCGTCGCCGGAGTTCCTCGTCCCGGATGTTGTTGCGCCAGACCTGGGCCCAGTTGAGGAAGAACCGCTGTTCGGCGCTGAAGCCGTCGATCGGGGCTGCCTTTCCGCCCCTCTC
Source organism: Holophagales bacterium (assembly GCA_041908165.1). Taxonomy (GTDB): domain Bacteria; phylum Acidobacteriota; class Holophagae; order Holophagales; family Holophagaceae; genus JACQZU01. The sequence goes on from JAYRFV010000116.1 coordinate 25,342, forward strand.
CTGGGCCCGCTGGAGGCCGGCCAGGGCGATCTTGATCCCGCCCAGGTCGCCGATGTTCTCCCCCAGGGTGAGCCGGCCGTTGAGGTGCTCGCCGGGCAGGGCCTCGTAGCCGTCGTACTGCTTCACCATCAGGGAGGTGCGCGCCTCGTAGGCCTTGCGGTCCTCGACGGTCCACCAGTTCTTCAGGTTGCCTTCGGCATCGTACTGGCTGCCGCTGTCGTCGAAGCCGTGGCTCATCTCGTGGCCGATCACACAGCCGATGCCGCCGTAGTTCACCGCGTCGTCGGCCTTGGGATCGAAGAAGGGGGGCTGCAGGATGCCGGCCGGGAAGACGATCTCGTTCATGCTCGGGCTGTAGTAGGCGTTCACCGTCGGCGGCGTCATGTTCCACTCGGTGCGGTCGATCGGTCGGCCGAGCTTGGCCAGGTTGCGCTGGACCTCGAAGCGGCGGGCCCGGAGCAGGTTCCCGGCCCAGCCGGTGCGGCTGATCTCCAGCTTGGCGTAGTCCTTCCAGCGCTCCGGATAGCCGACCTTGACGCCGAAGGCAGCCAGCTTGCGCAGGGCCTGGGCCTTGGTCTGCGGCCCCATCCAGTCGAGCTGCTCGATGCGCGTCCGGAGGGCGGCGCGGAGGTTCTCGACCAGGTCGAGCATCTTCGCCTTGGCCTCCGGCGGGAAGGCCCGGGCCACGTAGAGCTGGCCCAGGGCATCGCCGAGGGAACGGTCGGCGGCGGCCTGGACGCGCTTCCAGCGCTCCTCCAGCTTCGGCTGGCCCTGCAGGGTCCGGCCCTGGAAGGCGAAGGACTCCTCCTGGAAGGCTCGGGTGAGGTGGGCGGCCATGCCGCTGGCGAGGTGCCAGCGGCAGTAGCTCCGCCACTGCTCCGGCGGCAGCGTGGCGGCGAGTTCGCCGAAGGCGGTGCAGAAGGCCGGCTGGCGCACGTTGAGGTCGCCCGGCTCGGCCACCCCGAGGGCCGCGAAGAAGGCGCGCCAGCCGAAGCCGGGGGCCACCCTCTCCAGTTCACCCAGGGTCATCTTGTGGGTGGTCTTCTGCGGATCGCGGTTCTCCACCCGGGTGAGGCTCGCCGCGGCGAGCCGGGTCTCCACCTCGAGGACGGAGGCCGCCGAGGCCGCCGCGCTGGACGGGTCCTCGCCGGCCAACGCCAGCATCCGTGCGACATGGGCGCGGTATTTGGCCCGCAGCTCCTGCGACTTGGGGTCCGACTTCAGGTAGTAGTCGCGGTCAGGCAGGCCGAGCCCGCCCTGGTTCAGGTGGAGGATCATCCGGGTGCTGTCCTTCGGGTCCGGGGCCACCAGGAAGGCGAACCCGTGGCCCAGGCCGTGCAGGCGCAGGTCGGCCAGCAGCGACGGCAGGCCGCTGCCGCCGTGCAGCCGCTCGACCTTGGCCAGCCAGGGCTTGAGCGGCCCGGTGCCGGCCTTCTCGATCGCCTCTTCGTCCATGCCGCTGGCGTAGAAATCCGCCACCTTCTGCTGGATGGTGCCCTTGGGCCAGTCCTTGCGGGCGCTCACCTCCTGCAGGATCGCGCGGACCACCTCGCGGTTGCGGGCGGCCAGTTCCTCGAAGCTGCCCCAGCGCGCCTGATCGGGGGGCACCGGGTTCGCCTTCAGCCAGCCGCCGTTGGCGTACTGGTAGAAGTCCACGCAGGGCTGGACGCTGGTATCGAGGTTCGCCGGGTCGATGGGCTTGCGCTCGGCGGCTAGGGCCGCCAGGGAGCAGGCGGCCAGGGCGAGCACGTGACGGACCCTGGAGGACGTGGGCATGGTGTTACCTCGCAATATGAGGATCAAGCTACCGGAACCCGCCCAGGCCCACAAGGGTGCGCGATCCGCGGGGATCCTAGTCGCCGAAACTGATGCCCAGGTCGCGGCCGGTGAGCAGGGTGTCGCCGTCCAGGGGCACGGACTTCATGCGGCCGGCGACCTCCTCGAGGGGCACGTACTTCACGTTGGGGAAGGCCAGCGCCACCATCACGCCGCTCTGCCCTTCCTCCAGGCCTCGCACGGCCGCCGCCCCGAAGCGCAGGGCGGCGAGCCGGTCGAAGGTGGTGGGGCTGCCGCCGCGCAGCAGGTGGCCGAGGACGACGGTGCGGGCGTCCTTGCCGGTCAATTCTCCGAGAGCCTTGGCAACCCGTTCGCCGATGCCGCCGAGCCGCTCGGCGTGGCCGACTTCCGCCTGGGCGACGATGGCCCGCTGGCCGTGGGCGGGCTGGGCGCCCTCCGCCACCATCACCAGGCTGTACATCCGGCCCTGGCCGTCGCGCTCGCGGATGCGCGCGGCCACCGTCTCGAGGTTGAAGGGGATCTCGGGGATCAGGATGGCGTGGGCGCCGCCGCTGATGCCGGCGTGGAGGGCGATCCAGCCGGCGTAGCGGCCCATCACCTCCACCACCATGATCCGCTGGTGGCTCTCGGCGGTGCTGTGCAGGCGGTCCAGACAATCGGTGGCGAAGGAGACCGCGGTGTCGAACCCGAAGGTGGTGCTGGTCTTGTCCAGGTCGTTGTCGATGGTCTTGGGCACGCCCACCACCCGCAATCCCTTCTGGGCGAGGGCGTTGGCGATGGTGAGGGAGCCGTCGCCGCCGATGCTGACCAGGGCATCGATCTCCTTCTTGGCGAAGAAGTCCAGGATCTCGTCGCTGCGGTCCACCTCCTTGACGGTGCCGTCGGGCATCCGCAGCGGGTAGTGGATCGGGTTGCCCTTGTTGGTGGTGCCGAGGATGGTGCCGCCCAGGTGGGCGATGCCGCGCACCCGGTCGCGCGTCAGCCGGATCACCCCGCCCTCGGCGTAGCGCTCGGGGAACAGGATCCCGTTGAAGCCCTCGCGGATGCCGTAGCACTCCCAGCCGCGGTTGGCGGCGGCGATCGCCGCCGCCCGGATGACCGCGTTCAGGCCCGGCGCGTCACCGCCCCCGGTGTTGATGGCGATGCGGCGGATCGGCTGGGGCATGGCGGCACCTGTGGGGATGCGACAGGATACCGCCTCCCCAGCCGGTTCCGCCCCTGGGCTCCGGCCGGCCCTACTTCAGGCCGCGCTTGGCCAGCAGCGGTCCCACCTGCGGATCGCGGCCGCGGAAGCGGCGGTAGAGGTCCGCGGCCTCGACGGTCTGGCCGGCCTCCAGCACGCGCCGGAAGGCCGCCGCGGTGGCCGGATGGAACAGGTCGCCCTTCTCCTTGAAGGCCTGGAAGGCGTCCGAGTCCAGCACCTCGCTCCAGATGTAGCTGTAGTAGCCGGCGCTGTAGCCGCTGCCGCCGCCGAAGATGTGGTTGAAGTAGGGGGTGCGGTAGCGGCTCGGGATCTCGGGAAGGAGACCGAGCCGCTCGAAGGTGGCCTTCTCGAAGGCCGCAGCGTCGACCTCCTTGCCGGCGGGAAGGGTGTGCCAGGCCATGTCCAGCAGGGAGGCGGCGAGGTACTCGACGGTCTTGAAGCCCTGGCCGAAGGTGGCGGCGCGGTCGATCTTCTGGATCAGCGCGTCCGGCAGCGGCTCGCCGGTCCGGTGGTGGCGGGCGTAGGCCTTCAGCACCGAGGGCTCGGTGGCCCAGTTCTCCATCACCTGGCTGGGGAGCTCGACGAAATCCCTGGGATAGCCGGCCAGGCCCCGGTACTCCCCGGCGTAGAAGAGGCCGGCCAGCGCGTGGCCGAACTCGTGGAAGAGGGTCTCGGTCTCCTCCAGGGTGAGCAGGGCCGGCTGGTCGCCTGAGGGACGGGTGAAGTTGCAGACGTTGGTGGCGATCGGCGTGACCTTGCGGTGGTCGCGGGCCCCGCGCAGGCTGCCGCACCAGGCGCCGCCGCGCTTGCCGGGCCGGGGATGGTAGTCGGTGTAGAGGAGGCCAAGGTGGCGGCCGTCCTTCTCCTTCACCTCGAAGACCCGCACCTCCGGGTGCCAGGCCGGCATGTCCTTGAGTTCGCTGAAGGTGACCCCGTACAGCCGGGTGGCCACGTTGAAGGCGCCCTCCCGAACACGGTCCAGGCTGAAGTAGGGGCGCAGCGCCTCCGGGTCGAGGTCGAAGCGGGCCTGGCGCACCTTCTGCTCGTAGTAGCGCCAGTCCCAGGCTTCCAGCTTCTGCCCGGGAAGGTCCTTCTGCAGCAGCGCCTGCATGTCGGCGCGGTCCCGCCGGGCGACCTCGAGGGCGGGCTTCCACAGCTGGTCGAGGAGGCTGTAGACGCCCTTCGGGCCCTTGGCCATGTTCTCCTCGAGGATGTAGTCCGCCCAGGTCGCGAAGCCGAGCAGCCTGGCCTTCTCGGCGCGCAGGGCGGCGATCCGGCTGGCGAGGGGCCGGGTGTCCAGCTCGCCGCCGTTGCAGCGCTCGGTGTAGGCGGTGAGCATCCGCTTCCGCAGTTCGCGCTGGTCGGCGTACTGCAGGAACGGCCAGAGGCTCGGCGCGTCCAGGGTGAACAGCCACTGGCCGGCCCGGCCGGCCTTGGCGGCGGCCTGGGCGGCGCCGGCCTTGACCCCCTCAGGCAGTCCGGACAGGTCGGCCGGCCGGTCGATGAACAGCTGGAAGTCCTTGGTGGCCTTCAGCAGCCGCTCGCCGAACTGGATCCCCAGCTTCGACAGCTCCGCGTTCACGGCCCGCATCCGCTCCTTGCCGGCCGGATCCAGGTTGGCGCCGGACCGGACGAAGCGCTTGTAGGTGCGCTCCAGCAGCCGGGCCTGCTCGCCGTCCAGCTTGGCGGTCGCGCGCTGGTCCCAGACCGCCTTCACCCGCTGCCACAGGTTCGGATCCAGGCTGATGTCGTCGCGGTGGGCCGCCAGCAGGGGAGACAGTTCGCGGTTCAGGGCCTGCAGGCGGGGGTTGGTCTCGGCCCCCGAGAGCGCGCCGAACACCACCCCCACGCGCTCCAGGTCCTGGCCCGCGCGTTCCATGGCCTCGATGGTGTTGCGGAAGCTCGCGGGCTCCTTGCTGGCGACGATGGCCTGGATCTCCGCCTTCTCCCGCGCCATCCCCTCCTTGAAGGCGGGGAGGAAGTGCTCCTCCTTGATCTGCTGGAACGGCGGGACCCCGAAGGGCGTGGTCCAGGGCCCGGTGAAGGGGCCCGGCCCCTGGGCGAGGAGCGGCAGGGCCATGAGGCTGGCGGCGATCGGAAGGGAGCGCATGGGCACCTCGAAAGGGGGACGATCAACAAACGACCCATACATCATAAGACGAGTCCTGCCTCGGCGACCCTGCCCTCGCATGGGCCGGCCCGGCGCCCTGCACCGTAAACGGATCCCTGGGCAATGCGTAGGATTCCCGTACCCGCCGAAGGATGGACCATGGAATCCCAGGAGACGCCCGCGCTCGCCCCCGTGTCCCGGGAAGAACGCATCGAAGCGCTCGACGTGGTGCGCGGCTTCGCCCTGCTCGGCATCTTCCTTATGAACGTGGAGTGGTTCAACCGGGCCCTCAACGACATGGGACAGGGCCTGCCCCGCGGCCTGTCCGGGGCCGACCGCTGGGCCGGCTGGCTGGTCTTCGTGCTGGTCCAGGGAAAGTTCTGGACGATCTTCTCGATGCTCTTCGGCATGGGCTTCGCGGTGATGCTCCTGCGGGCCCAGAGCGCCGGCCGCAGCTTCCTGCGCCCCTACCTGCGCCGCATCGCCGCCCTGGCCGTGTTCGGTGCGGCCCACCACATCCTCCTCTGGGGCGGCGACATCCTCTTCGGCTACGCGCTGGCGGCCCTTTCGCTGCTGATCCTGCTCTTCGGCAACTGGAAGGCCATCCTGGCGAGCCTGGTCGGCCTGGTGGCCCTCGGCTTCATCCCCAAGCTGGATCCGTTCTGGGCGGTGGCCGCCAGCCTAGCCGCCACCGGCCTCGCCGCCCTCTACCTGCGCGGCGAGCGCCGCCTGACCTTCCGGGGCCGCAGCCTGCCCATGCTCTCCGCGGGAATCCTGCTGGTCGGCGCCCTCGCCGCCTTGGCGGCCGTGGTTCTCTGGGTGCTCCCGCAGGGACCGAAGGAGCCGCGCCTTCCGTTGACGATCGCGGCCGCCACCCTGCTGGCGGTCGGCATCCTGTCGGCCCGCTTCCACGAGCCCGCCGCCGTGCGCCACCGTCGGCTGGGACTGACCCTCTACCTGCTGCCGTGCTTCCTGATGATCGCCTTGGGCACGGTGGCCTACCTCGGTCTCCAGGAGCCTGCCCCCGGAGGCCGGGCCACGCAGGCTGAAGTGCAGCGGAAAGCCGCCCGGGAGGTCGAACGGGCCAAGCGGATCCAGAAGCAGAAGGAGAAGATCGAGGAGGACACCCGCGTCCATTCCAAGGCAGGCTTCGCGGAAGCGGTCCGCTTCCGGGCCCGGGAATTCGGGAGCAACGCCGCCATGGAGGCGGGCAATGCGGTCCTGATGATGGGCGTGTTCCTGCTCGGCTTCGCGTTCGTGCGCTCGGGCGCCATGACGCGCCCGGCCGACCACCTGCCGCTGTTCCGGCGCCTCGCCGTGCTGGGCATCCCGGTGGGCCTCGGCCTCACCCTCGCCGGCGCGGCCCTCTGCAGTTCCCACACGCTGGGCGACACGCGCGATGGCTGGCAGCTGGCCAACGGACTGATGAACCTCGGCAGCCTGCCCGCCAGCCTCGGCTACCTTGGCCTGGTGGTGCTGGCCCTGCACCGCCCGGGCTGGACCTCCAGCATCCGGGTCCTGGCCCCGGCGGGGCGGATGGCCCTGACCAACTACCTGCTGCAGTCGGCCCTGAGCGCAGCGGTCTTCTTCGGCTACGGCCTTGGCCACTGGGGGCTGGGCCGCGCCGCGCAGGTCGCCTACGTGGGCGTGGTCTTCGCCCTGCAGGTGGCGCTCTCCCATGCCTGGCTGAAGCAGTTCCGTTACGGCCCGATGGAGTGGCTCTGGCGAGCCGTCACCTACGGCCGCTTCCCCGCCCTGCGGGGCACCCCGAGGGTGGACGGCCCCCCCTTGCCCTCCCTGGGCTCAGGGCTCCCCTGAGGCCCGATCCTGCGGCAGCCAGCGCCAGGGCCGCGGGCGCAGGCTGGGCTGGCCGGCGGGGGCGGGCCGGGCCCCGGCGTGCGGCAGCAGCTGCGGCAGGGCATCCAGGGCGTCCAGCCGCAGGAAGGTCTCGAGGATCGCCTCCACGGAGGCCCAGTAGAACACCGCGGGGATCCGTTCGAAGCTGTCCTGGGGCGTGTGGTACCAGGGATCGTCGTCGCCGACGCAGAAGAACAGGAAGGGAATGCCCCGCTGCATGAAGGGGTACTGGTCGGAGCGCGCGACATCGGCCTCGAAGTCCGGCACCACCGCGACCTTCGAGGCGGCGTAGGCGGCCAGGAGGTGCGGCCTGAGCACGGCGGTGAAGGTGGTTCCGCCCACGAAGATCCGGCCCCGTGTGCCCTGGGCCACCATGTCCAGGTTGAGCACGACGGCGATGTCCGCCAGGGCCACCGGGGGTGCGGCGACGAAGGCCTGCGAGCCGTAGAGGCCGGATTCCTCGCCGTCGAACAGGCAGAACAGCACCGTGTGGGCCGGCGGATGCGCCTTCAGCCAGGCCGCCATCTGCAGCAGGGCCGCGCACCCGGAGGCGTTGTCGTCGGCCCCGGGATGCACCAGCCCGCTGCGGATCCCCACGTGGTCGTAGTGGGCCGAAACCAGGATGATCCGCTCCGGGTGGCGGCGGCCGACGAGCCTGCCGACCACGTTCACGCCCGCCGTCCCGCGCCAGAAGAAGGGCCGCTCGAAGGCGTCACCCAGAGGGAGGAGCCCCAGGTCCACGAAGCGCTGGACCAGGTAGGCTCGCGCCCGCTGGCTGCCCGGCGTCCCGATCTTCCGGCCCTCCAGCGCCGGATCGGCCAGGAACCGCAGGTCCTCCCGCAGCGCCGGCTCCGCCAGCCTGGGCGCGACCGGCGTGAAATCGACCGCCGCGGTGCCGGGATCCGCGGACGCTCCGGAAGCGCCACCACCGCATCCAGGCAGGCCGAGCAGGGCCAGGACCAGGACCAGGATCATGCATCGCGCGGTCATGCGGCACCTCGAGCGGGACACCGGCTGCCCGGATTGTACGCGGAACCAGCGGTGCCTGCGCCTGCCCAGCCAAGCGCCCGCCGGCCCGGGCCGGGGCCGCTGCGAGCGCACGGGCGGCGCCCTCCTCCCTTCAGGACGTGTCCGGCCATTATCAAAATACTCAAAGATTGAGCACTTTATGTCGAAGTCCCAAGAAAATCTGGATTCCAGCCGTACCGGGTCAATAAATTAAATCATTATTTATTTTAAACAAATAGAGTTCACGGGTGTTCTATTTTTCGACCCCGTAAAGGTCCTACGCTGGCCCCCGAGTTGAGGAACGGGAACCGGATGCACGAACGGATCGGGATGCTGCGCGCGCTTGAGCCCAGGCAGGCGGGTCGCAATTCCTACGACGCCATCCTCGAGGCCGCGACCGGACTGTTCAGCCAGTTCCCCGCGGTCGATGTGTCCCTGCGGGACATCATCGGCACCGCGGGCGTGGCCAACCAGACGCTGTACAACTACTTTCCGGCCGGCCGCGATGATGTGGCGCTTGTCCTCAAGGACCGCTTCGACCTGGAGATCCTCCGCGCCTTCGAGGAACTGGTGGACCAGGCGCGGTGGGGGGAAGGTTCCGGAAACGCCCGCGCTTCCGCCCTTCTGGGCGACTGCCTGGCCGCAGCGGTCTTCGACCGCCTGCGCCGGGATCCCTCCTACGCCACCTCCCTGCATGCCTACCTCGAAGTCCACGACCTGATGGCCATTGCCAGCGACCGCCAGGACCTTCGCGAAGCCCTCTTCCGGGAGGCCCAGGCGCGCTGCCCCGGCTGGTTCTCCCGCGAGGAGCTGCCGCGGGTCGCCGACCTCTGCGTGCACCTCACCCTGCAGGTGGTGAAGCTCAGCTTTCGTCGTCCGGACTACCCGCTGGACCGGCTGGAATCGAACACCCGCCTGCTGGTCCGCAGCCTGCTCCAGACCGCCGTGGTGGATTGGCAGTCCGACAGCGGCGGGACCCTGGTCCGGCGGAGACCGAACGACTCCAGCACGGGGCCCCTCCCGCGGATCAGCGACCAGAAGCGGGATTCCATCCTCAATCGCATCCTGAAACGCAAGAACCGCAACTAGCCCGGCGGGTGCGCCCCCGCCGCGCCGCCGACCCCTGGAGCAGGCCGTGTGCACCGCCCCCTTCCTTCACGCGCCCCGGAGGGTCGAGCTGCAGCTCGGTTCGGAACGCGGCAGCCGGCAGCTGGAGTGGGAGGACGGACAGCTCTGGTACCGCGAAAGCCCGCACCCCGCCGACCACCTCCACCGGACCCCCTGGCAGGCCTACGGCGAACCGTCCGCCCAGGCCTGGTCGTCCCTCCGGGCGAGGCTCGACGCCAGCGCGTTCTGGGACCGGCCCACCCGCCCGGCAGCCCATGGTGCGCACTGGCGCCTGGCCCTGCGCTGGGGCTCCCTGAGCCGGGCGGCCACGGGGTTCGGTGAGCCCCCTTCGGAACTCGCCAGGGTGATCGAGGCCGTGCTGGGCCTGCGCGACCAGCCTTGCGCGGACTACCCGCCGGCCTTCCGGCTGCGCTGCGACTGGCCTGGCGGCGAGGAGCACTTCGGCTGGGACGGCCGCCACCTCGCCTATGCCGCCTTCCTGCCGCGGCCGCGGATCCACGAAGGGCAGCGGGTTCCGGCGGCGGCCTGGAAGGAGATCACCCCCCTGCTCGAGGCCGGACGGCCCGTTCGCGACCCCGCGCCCGCGGGAGACGAACGGTTCCTGATCGATTCCCTCTGCTCCGACCGCCTGCCCGTTCGCGAGGTCCCGGAACCCCTCCGTCACGACCTGCGGCGGCGGTTGAAGGACCTGCTGCCGGTGGACTGCCGGCTGGATGGCGTTCCGGGAACGGGGCTCCTGGTCGAACCCTGACCCGCTACCGGCCGGAGCCGTCGAAGGCGCGGTTGCGCAGCAGGTCCTCGGTGCGCCAAGGCGCCGGCCCGCCGCCCAGCCACCGCTGGAACCATTCCAGGTGGGCGTTGTAGTACACCGGCATGGACTTCAGGCTGTCCGGCCAGTGGCCGTCGTTCTTGAAGACCAGAAGCCGGCTCGGAACCCCCATGGACTGGAGGCCGGTGAAGAACTGCAGGCTCTGCGTGTAGGGCACCCGGTAGTCGCGCTCGCCGGTGACGACCAGGCAGGGCGTCCTGAAGGCCTTGACCCGGCTGCTGGGGTTCATGGCTTCGTAGCCGGCGGGGTTGGCCCAGGGCGTCCCGCCCAGGTCCCACTCCGGGAACCAGAGCTCCTCGGTGGCACCGTGCATGGAGCGCAGGTCGTAGACGCCCATCATGGCGGCCAGGGCCTTGAACCGGTTGGGCTGCCCCTCGAGCCACATCATCGCGTAGCCGCCCCAGCTCCAGCCCATCGCACCCATGCGCTCCGCATCCACGTAGGGCAGCTTCGCCAGTTCGTCGGCCACCCGCTCGATGTCGGTGATCACCCGGCCATTCCAGTCGCCGCTGATGGCGTCCGTGTAGGCCTGGCCGTAGCCGGTGGAGCCGTGCGGGTTCGGGAAGGCGACGACGTAGCCCGCCCCGGGATAGACCTGCCAGTCGCCGCGGAGGGTGTCCGCCCACATCATCTGGGGTCCGCCGTGGACGTTCAGGATCAGGGGGTACTTCCTCGCCGGGTCGAAGCCGTGCGGCTTGACCAGGAAGGTGTGCACCGGCTTGCCGTCGGCACCCTTGATCCAGAGCTCCTCGGCCGGACGGAAATCCACCTCCTCGGCCAGTGCCTGGTTGAAGGCGGTGAGGCGCTTCAGCGCGCCGCTGGCGAACACGTACCGCCAGAGCTCCGCCGGCTCGCCGACGCGGCTCCGGAGGAACACCACCGACCCCTGGTCCGGGGCGATGGCGAACTCGCGGATGGACTGGCCCTCGAGCCTGCGCTCGACGCGCCCGCTGGCGAGGTCGACGCGGTGCAGCGGCCAGCGGCCCTTCTCCTGGACCGTGAACCAGAGTGCGCGGGAGTCCGCGGACCACTGGAAGGCGTCCACCCAGTTGTCGACGGACTCGGTGAGCACCCGCGTGGCCCGCTTCTCGCGGTCGTAGACCGCCAGCAGGAACCGGTCCGATTCGCAGCCCGGACGGCGCTGCAGCTTGTAGGCGATCCAGCGTCCGTCCGGGGAGTACTTCGGCTCGCCGTCGTAGGCGCGGTTCTCCGTGATGCGGCGCGGGGTGCGGTCGCCGTCGAGGGCGAGCAGGAAGAGGTCCTGGTTGGTGGAGCGGGCGGGCACGGGATCCGCATTGGTGACCACGCAGACCTCCCGGCCATCCGGGCTCACGTCGAAGGACTGCGGGCCCGCGGAGGTCGGATCCGCCGGGAAGTCCTGGGCCCCGGAGGTGAGCGCCTCCACCTTCCCGTCCGGCCCGGCCGCGAACAGGTGGCTGTAGCGGAATTCCCGCCACTCGGTCCAGTGCCGGTAGAGCAGCGCGTCGGCCAGGTGGGCCTGGACCGGGCCCTTCTCGAGCTTCTCCTCCAGGGCCCGGTGCTTGGACCCGTCGGCCATCCCGTCCAGGAACACCGAGGCCTGGAACACCACGCGGCCGGACCGGGGCAGCAGCTTCGGCGACCCGATCCCGGGTTCGAAGGAGGTCCACTTCCGGGCCTCGCCACCGTCGAGGCCGAGGGCCCAGAGCTGGCTGCCGCCTTCGCGGGAGGAGAGGAAGCAGACCGTCCTTCCGTCCCGGCTCCACTGCGGCGAGTGGGCCCCGGCCTGGGTCAAGGGGCGGGATTCCCCCGACCCCAGGTCCAGCACCCAGACCCGGGTCTCGGTCTTTGCCCTGCGCAGGTCCGGGGTCGACACCTGGAACAGCAGCCGCTGCCCGTCGGGGCTGAGGGCCAGGGAGGAGATCCCCTTCAGGCGGTAGAGGTCCTCGATGGCGAAGGGGCGCTTCCCGGCGCCCGAGGCCGGGAGGGTGGACAGGAGCAGCGGCAGGATCAGGCGGGTCGCGAGGGTCACGGGAGGCTCCGGGCTGGACGTGCACCAGGATCCCACGGATCCGCGGCCCCATCAGTCCCGGAACACCCGGGCCAGGCCCTGCAGGAAGCCACCCTCCGTGCGGCCCAGCGCCTCCAGCTCGCCGGCATCGAGCCACAGGCCGCCGCAGGCCTCGCAGCGGTCGAGGCGCTGCCCCTGGTGGGAAACCTCCACCAAGGTCGAGCCGCATTTGGGGCAGTGCATCCAGTGCAGTTCCTTCTGCGCCTCGCGCGCCTGCTGCTGGGCCCGCGAGGCTGCCGCCTCGGCGGCCTTCCGCTTCTTCTCCTGCTCCTGCCTGGCGAAAAAGGCTTCCTCCTGGGTGGTGGGCTTGACCGGCATGGTCGCTCCTTGGCGAGGGGGCACAGGGGCCCGCGGGGTTCAGGAAAGGCGGGAGGCCAGTTCCCGGGCGCCGAGCAGCAGGGCCTCGCCCAGGAGCACCAGGAGGGCGGTGTAGCCGCCGGAGAGGGCCATGCCCAGCCAGCTGAGGAGGCTCTTGCGGACGGCCAGCCCGGCGCCGACGAGCCCCAGGGACAAGGCGGGAACGGTGTTGCTGAAGGGGATCAGGGCGAGGGGAAGCACCAGCAGCAGGCCGCTCCAGGCGACCGTGAGGCCCGCCAGCACCCGGGGGAACCCGGGGGCGGGGATCCGCAGGACCGGCCGAAGCCGTTGCTGGATCCACAAGGAAAGCCGCGGTCCCACCGGAACGGCCTCGATCCAGCCGCGGACCCGGTCCGGCACCCAGGGCTGGCGGCGGCCCAGCACCAGCTGGGCACCCAGCAGGATCCCTGCGAGGCCGCTCAGGGGCGCGGCGAGGGCGCCCAGGCCGGGCACCAGGGAGGGCGCCGCCAGCAGCAGCAGCAGCGCCCCGTAGGCATCGCGGGAGACGGGGGGGGCGGCCGCGGTGCTCATCGGGCCGCCCGGGCATGCGGTTCCGGAAGGAGCCGCGAGGCCAGCATGGACCCGCCGATCAGCAGGGCGATGATCCCCAGGCTCCAGGCCACCGGGACCTTGTACAGGTCCACCACCAGCATCTTCAGCGCGACAAACACCAGCACCAGGCTCAGCCCGACCTTCAGGTGGCGGAACCGGTGGACGATGCCCGCCAGCAGGAAGTAGAGGGAGCGCAGGCCGAGGATGGCGAAGATGTTGGACGTGAACACGATGAACGGGTCCCGGGTTACGGCGAAGATGGCCGGCACGCTGTCCACCGCGAACACCAGGTCGGTCAGTTCCACCGCCACCAGCACCAGCAGCAGCGGGGTGGCATAGCGGCGGCCGTCCCGGACCACGGTGAAGGCCGGGCCGTGGTACTCGTCCACCGCCGGGACCAGCCGCTTGAACAGCCTGAAGACGGGGTTCTGGCGCGGGTCGAAACCCTGGTCGCGCAGCACCAGCATCTTGATCCCGGTGATCAGGAGGAAGGCCCCGAACAGGTAGATCACCCAGTGGAAGCTGGCCAGGAGCGCCGCGCCGAGCCCGACGAACAGCGCCCGCATCACCAGGGCGCCGAGGATGCCCCAGAACAGGACCCGGTGCTGGTAGGCCGCGGGCACCGAGAAGGCGCCGAAGATCAACACGAACACGAAGATGTTGTCGACGCTGAGGGCCTTCTCGATCAGGTAGCCGGTCAGGAACTCCATCCCGCGGTCAGGACCGAAGCCCGTCCAGATCAGGCCGTTGAAGGCGAGCGCCAGGGCCACCCAGACCAGGCTCCAGGTGGCGGCCTCCTTGACCGTGACCGCGTGGGCCTTGCGGTGGAAGACGCCGAGGTCGAGGGCCAGCATCGCGAGGACGAAGGCGACGAACCCGCCCCACATCCAGATTGATCCGATCGATTCCATGGAGGTTCCTTGGTCAGGCCGCGCGATGGCGGAAGGGGGTCAGGGACAGCAGGCGGGCCACCCGCGCCTGGACCGGAGGATGGGTGCTGAACCAGCTCAGCAGGCCGGTACCGCGGAAGGGGCTGGCGATCATCAGGCTCGCCGTGGCCGGCTGGGCGGTGGGGCCCGCCGCCTCGAACTCCTGTCCCCGTTCCAGGCGCTGGAGCGCGAGCGCCAGGCCCTCCGGATCCTGGGTCAGGGCCGCCGCCCCCTCGTCCGCCATGAACTCCCGCGAACGGGAGATGGCGAACTGGATGAGCGAGGCGCCGATCGGCGCCAGCAGCGCGAACAGCAGGCCGGCGAAGGGGTGGGTGCCGCCCTCCTCCTCCTGGCTGGCGCCCCCGAACAGGGCGCCCCACTGGACCACGTTCGCCAGCAGGCTGATCGCGCCGGCCAGGCCGGCGGCCACGGTGGCCACCAGAATGTCGCGGTTCAGGATGTGGCTCAGCTCGTGGGCGATGACGCCGCGCAGTTCCCGGCGCGGCAGCGTCCGCAGGAGGCCTTCGGTGAGGGCGACCACGCCGTGCTCGGGATTCCGGCCGGTGGCAAACGCATTGGGAGCGTCGTCCGGGATCAGGTAGACCTTCGGCTTCGGGATCCCGGCCCGGGCGGCCAGGTCCGCCACCTCGCGGTGCAGCCAGGGCGCATCCTGCTCGGGGAGTTCCTGGGCGCCCTGCAGGCGCAGCACGAGCTTGTGGCTCCAGAAGTAGGCCCCGAGGTTCAGGGCGAAGGCGGCCGCCACGGAGGCAAGTAGCCACCCGCTGCCCAGCCGGGCGCCGAAGGCGACCAGCAGCGCCGTGACCAGGCCCAGCAGCAGGAAGGTCTTGATGCGGTTCATGGTCCCCTCCTCAGATGAAGGCGCGCTCGAAGGAGCGGTGGACGGTCCGTCCCAGGCGCTTGGATGCGGAATCGATGGCCGAGTACAGATCTCCGGCCACCGCTTCGACCACCTGGCACGGGTGGCCCTGGAGGGCCACCTCGATTCGGCAGCGCTTGTCGATGCCGCCCTTCGGCCCGTTCTCGTCGCTCATCCGGACGACCACCCGCTGGACGCCGTCGGCGCGGCGGGACAGGACGCTGCCCAGCCGCCTCCAGACATGCTCGCGGAGGGCCTCGGTGGTGGTGAAACCGGTGCTCCTGATCTCGATCCGCATCGTTCCGCTCCTTTGCGCTCGGGGCGCAAGGACAAGGATGAGATTTGATTTCAATTCCATCCAATTTATATTTTATAGATAATATATTTGTTTTTTGAATATAATGCAGCCATGGAATGGCTGAACTACCACCACCTTCTGTACTTCTGGACCGTGGCCCGGGAAGGCACCGTGACCGCGGCGGCGGAGGCGCTGCGGATCTCGCAGCCGGCGCTGAGCACCCAGCTCCGGATGCTGGAGGAGAGCCTCGGCGAACGGCTGTTCCAGCGCGCCGGCCGGAAGCTGGCCCTGACCGAGGCGGGCCGGATCGCCTTCCGCTACGCCGACGAGATCTTCACCCTCGGCCGGGAGTTCCAGAACGAGCTGAGAGGACGGCCCAGCGGCCGGCCCCTCCGCCTGGTGGTGGGCATCTCCGACGTCCTGCCCAAGCTCATGGTCCACCGCCTGCTGCGTCCGGCGCTGGAGCTCCCCGAGCCGCTGCGCCTGAGCTGCCGGGAAAGCGGCCTTCCGGCGCTGCTCGGCGCCCTGTTCGCCCACGAGGTGGACCTGCTGCTCACCGACGCCCCCCACTCCGGTGGAGGCGGTCCGCGGGCCTTCAACCACCTCCTCGGCGAGTGCGGCATCGACATCTTCGGGGCCCCCTCCCTGCTGAAGCGGCACCGGCGCCCCTTCCCGGCCTGCCTGGACGGTGCGCCGGTCCTGCTGCCCGCCGAGGGCACCCGGCTGCGCGTGGCCCTGGAGCGCTGGTTCGAGGCGGTGGGCGTCCACCCGGTGGTCGCCGGGGATTTCGACGACAGCGCGCTGATGAAGACCTTCGGCGCCGAGGGCGAAGGGTTCTTCGCCGCCCCCGCGGCGATCGCCGCCGAGGTGGAAGGGGCCTACCAGGTCCGCCGCGTCGGCAGCGCGGCGGGACTCTCCGAGCGGATCTTCGCCGTGACGACGGAGCGGCGGCTGGTGCACCCCGCGGTCCTCGCCATCCTCAAGTCCGCCCAGGAGGAGGTCTTCCCGTGACGCCCGGCGGCGGTCCCTGCGGGCGGTATCCTGCAGGGATGGACCTCCAGCCCACCGATGCCCCCGCGAACCGCGCCCTGCCCGCCAGCCGGGGCGTGTTCTGCAACCGCACCCTTAACTTCCGGGCGCTGCGCGCGATCGGCTACGACATGGACTACACGCTGGTGGACTACCACGCGGAAGCCTTCGAGCGGCGCGTCTACGACATGGCCAAGGAGGCCTTCCTGGCCGAGGGCTGGCCCGTGGCCGGCCTCCAGTTCGACCCGGCCATGGTCGCCCGCGGCCTGGTGATCGACACGCGGCTCGGAAACCTGGTCAAGGCCAACCGCTTCGGCTTCGTCAAGCGGGCCATGCACGGCACCGCCGCCCTGGACTTCCCGGCCCAGCGCGAGGCCTACGCGCACGCCCTCGTGGAGCTAGCCGAGGAGCGCTGGGTGTTCCTGAACACCCTGTTCTCCCTGTCGGAGGGCTGCCTCTACGCCCAGCTGGTGGACCTCCTGGACCGCGGCGGGCTGCCGGCGCGGATGGACTACCGGGAGCTGTACGGGCGGGTCCGCGCCAAGGTCGATGCCCAGCACCTGGAGGGCCGGCTCAAGGCGGAGATCGCCGCCGACCCCGCCGGCTTCGTCCGGCTGGATCCGGAGGCCCCTCTGGCCCTGCTGGACCAGCGCGCGGCCGGCAAGCGGCTGCTCCTCATCACCAACTCCGAGTGGAGCTACACCGCCCGGATGATGGCCTATGCCTTCGATCCGTTCCTGCCGGAAGGCATGGGCTGGCGCGACCTCTTCGAGCTGGTCATCGTCGGCGCCCGCAAGCCCGCCTTCTTCGCCGAGCGCGGCCCCTTCTTCGAGGTGGTCACCGGGGAGGGCCTGCTGCGGCCGCTCGCAGGACCGCTGCAGCCCGGCGGCGCCTACCTGGGCGGCAGCGCGGCCCAGGTCGAGCAGGAACTGGGCATTTCCGGGGACCAGTTCCTCTACGTCGGCGACCACATGTTCGGCGACGTCCACATGAGCAAGCGCCAGCTGCGCTGGCGGACCGCCCTGGTCCTGCGCGAACTTGAGGCCGAGGTGGACGCCCTGGATGCCTTCGCCGAACGCGAATCCCGGCTGTCGGCGCTCATGGAGCAGAAGGAGCGGCTCGAGGCCCGGCTGGCCCAGGTGCGCCTGGCCTCGCAGCGGCTCCGGGCGGGCTACGGCCCGGTCCCCTCCGAGGGGATGGGCGCCCTGGAGGAGGCCGCCCAGGAGCTGCGGGCCCGGATCCTGGCCCTGGACGGCGAACTGGCCCCCCTGGCCCAGGCCTCCACGGAGCTGACCAACGCCCGCTGGGGCCTGCTCACCCGCGCCGGCAACGACAAGAGCCACCTGGCCCGGCAGGTGGAGCGCTACGCCGACGTCTATACCTCGCGGGTCTCGAACTTCCTCCACGCCACGCCCTACGTCTACCTCCGCTCGCGCCGCGGCAGCCTGCCCCACGATCCAGCGGTGCCGGGCGGGCCGCCCCTCGCCCAGCCCGCGGCGGCCGAGGAGGAGTGAGGGCCGGGCTCAGCGCCCGGACCCCGGCGGCAGGGACCTCAGATAGGCGGCCAGCGCCTGCTCCGACTCGGGGTGCACCATCCCGGACCGCGCAGCCAGGCCCGGCGCCTCCTCCCGTCCCACCAGGCCCTCCGCGGCCAGCCAGGCGACCATCACCAGGGCCGCGCGGTTGCCGTCGGTGCAGTGGACCACGACCCGGGCGTTGCCGGGCAGGCCGTTGCGGACCATCCGGAACAGCTCGAAGTCGTCCCGGGTGGGGGCGCGCTTGAGGCTGACGCGGGAGAAAAGGATGTCGGCCTCCGTCAGGAGCCGGACCTCCAGCCGTGCGTCGAAGCCCGCATCGCCGTCCCGGCAGATGCTGATGACGTGGGTGATGCGCTCCCGCTTCATCGCCTCGATGCACGCAGCGTCCGGGATCCCCCTCAGGATCCAGTTGCCTCGCCGCACCTCCGTGGCCTCGGGGATCCCGCTGCCGAGCAGGACGGCCACACAGGCCGGAACCAACCCAAAGGCACGCATGCGCACCTCCCGGGGCGGCGTGTCCAGCGCCGGGCGTCCCCACTCCCAATGTAGGCCGTTCGCGGCCTCGCGTCAGGGGACGCGCGTCACTCGGCGGTGAACACGGTGATGCCGTAGCGGTCCAGGTCCCGGGGCGGGTCCGCATTCCAGCGGCCGTGGGCGTGCGAGTCGTCGCTCCGGTAGCGGAGGGTGTAGGTGCCCCGGGGCAGGCTGACCACCTCGTCCGCGAGGCGGTTCTTGTAGGCCCCGCCCGCATGGTGGAGGTTCTCCCGCTCCATGCTCCAGACGCGCCGGCCGCTGCCGTCCTCGATCCAGCCGTAATCCGCGAGTCCGCCATCGACGCCTTCGCCCAGGGCGTAGACGCGGACCTTCTGGGCCGACTTCAGGGTGAAGGGAAGGCTCAGGTCCTGGTCGTTCCGGACCCGGACCAGTTCGGCCAGCACGGTCCCCGAGTCCTTGAACTCGGCCAGGGACACCTGGTGGAACTCCCCGTCGTTCGGCACCGAGAGGGTCAGGCCGTAGAGCAGGGGATCGCAGGGCGGCGCGGCGTTCCAGTCGGCGGGCGAGTGGGATCCGTCGGTGGTGTAGCAGGCCAGGTAGTCCCCGGGCGGCAGGGTCACCTTGTCGACCACCCGGCGGTTCTTCTGGGCGCCGCCGGCGTACTGGGTGCGGCCCGGATCCATCTCCCACATCCGCTTCCGGCTGCGCACGTCGAGGATCCAGCCGTAGTCGTACATGCCCTCCTCGCGGTGCCCTTCGCCGAGGGCGTAGATGTGAAACGTGGTCGTCCGCTGCACCCTGAATCCCTGGCTGACCGACGTCCCGTCCCCGGTCCGCGTGAGCGAGAGCACGATGTTCTTCCACTTCAGCGGCGCGGCGAAGGTCTGGATCTCCCCCGCGGCAGCCCCCTGCGCGTAGATCTCCAGGCCGAAGTTCGCGGCCTGCTCCTTCCAGTCGCGCAGGCGGGCCGGGCTGTCGAGCCGGAGCAGCCGGTTCAGGAAACTGCGGTCCTCCTTGGAGCGCCCCTCCTCCCGGCCGAGGTCGCGGCGGTCGATGTTCATGCTCCAACGCGCGAAGTAGGCGCTGCCCTGGAACCCGTGGTTGGAGAAGTAGGCCTCGTAGGCCCCCCTGGGAAGCTCGAGGTACTGGTCGGCGACGAGGTAGCGGCCGTCCCGCCGCGCGTTGGCGCCGCCCATCTGCCAGACCACCTCCCGGGTGGCGGCGTTGAGGATCCAGCCATAGGCGTAGGGCTGGGCGTCGCTGGTCCAAGGGTCCTTGGCGGGCCGCCCCCCGCCCTTGGCATAGACGTGGACCTTCATCGGGCGCGGCAGGGAGAAGCCCTGGCTCCGGACCTCCACCGAGGCGAAATCCTTGAGCGAGACGACCGCCCGTTCCTGGGCCTGGAGGACGGGTCCCAGGAACAGCAGCGAGGCCAGCAGCAGGCTGGACCTGCGTCCGAAGGGTGCGATGCCGACCGTTGCCATGGCCACTCCAAAGAACCGCCTAGAGCATAATGTAGACGCGTTTGGGCCCGGCGGGATTAGCGATCGGCGAAGCCCCCCGTTCCCGCCGGCGAACCGGCGCCCGGGCCGGCGAGTCTCCCCCAGTCCTCCAGCACGGCCAGCGCCTGGGCGACCGGCCCGGCCTCCCGGCCCTGCAGGGGCAGCAGCACGGTCCCGTCGGGGCTCAGGTGGGCCTCCCTGCGCTGGCGGACCCAGTCGACCAGGGCGCCCGGGTCCACCGGCGTCTGCGGACTCAGGCGGAGCTTGAGGCGGCCGCCCGCCACCGCCACCTCGCTGACGGCCAGGACCTGGGCGCGGAGCTTGACCCGCAGCACCTCGAAGAACCGGCCGCTCTCGTCGTCGTCCTCCGGGACCTGGCCGAAGCGGTCCTCCAGTTCCAGCCGGTACAGTTCCAGGTCCCGCTCGGTGCGCAGCCGCGAGGCGCGCTTGTAGGCGACCACCCGCTCGCCGGCCTGGTCCACCCAGCGCCTCGAGAGCTGCGCAAGGCCCAGTTCCACCTTCACGTCGAAGGTCCCGGTGGGCTGGCCCTGCAGTTCGGCGATCGTCTCCTCCAGCAGCTTCACATACAGCTCGAAGCCGATTTCGGAGATCCGCCCGGACTGCTCGCCGCCCAGGAGGTTGCCGGCGCCCCGGAGTTCCAGGTCCAGAGCCGCGACCCGGAACCCGGCCCCGAGCTCGGAGAAGTCCTCCAGGGCCTGCAGGCGCTTGCGGGCGTCCTCGGTGATCTCCCCCTTCCCCGGGATCAGCAGGTAGGCGTAGGCGGGGACGTCGCTGCGCCCGACCCGGCCGCGCAGCTGGTAGAGCTGGCTGAGGCCGAAGGTGTCGGCACGGTGGACGATCAGGGTGTTGGCGTTCGGCACGTCGAGGCCGTTCTCGACGATGGTGGTGGCCACCAGCACGTCGATGCGGCCCTCCATGAAGCCGAGCATGACCTGCTCCAGGCCCTCGTCCGTCATCTGCCCGTGGCCGACCCCGACCCGGGCGTCCGGCACCAGCGCGCGAACCCGCTCGGCGATGGACTGGATGCTCTCCACCCGGTTGTGCACCAGGTAGACCTGGCCGCCGCGGCGCAGCTCGAACTGGATGGCGGAGGCGATCAGTTCGTCGGACCAGGGCGCGACCACGGTCTCGATGGCCAGGCGGTTCTTGGGCGGCGTCTCGATCAGGCTGATCTCGCGCAGGCCGGTGAGGCTCATGTGCAGGGTCCGCGGGATCGGGGTCGCGCTCATCGACAGCACCTCCACGCTGGCCCGCAGCTTCTTCAGCTTCTCCTTGTGGGCCACGCCGAAGCGCTGCTCCTCGTCGACCACCACCAGCCCGAGGTCGGCGAAGGCCACCTTCGACCCGAGCAGTTGGTGGGTGCCGACGACGATCTCCACCTTGCCGTCCTTGAGGTCCTCGACGATGGCCTTGGCCTCCTTGGGATCGACGAAGCGGTTCAGCATCTCGATCCGGAAGGGGAACCCGGAGAACCGCTCCCGGAAGGTCCGGTGGTGCTGGAAGCACAGGATGGTCGTCGGGCACAGGACGGCCACCTGCCGGCCGGCGAGCCCGACCTTGGCGGCGGCCCGCATCGCGACCTCGGTCTTGCCGTAGCCGACGTCGCCGCAAAGCAGCCGGTCCATGGGCCGTTCCGACTCCAGATCGGCCTTGACCGCCTCGATGGCCTCGGCCTGGTCCGGGGTGAGTTCGTAGGGGAAGCTCAGGTCGAATTCCGCCATCTCGGGACCATCGGCCGGGTAGGCGGTGCCCTTCTCCATCCGCCGCTTGGCGTAGAGCTTCAGCAGTTCCTCCGCCATGTCGCGGATGGCCTTGCGGGCACGCCGCTTGACCTTCGCCCAGGAGGCTCCGCCGAGCTTGTCCAGGGGAGGAAGGGCGCCCCCCTCCCCCATGTACTTCTGCACCAGGTCGGCGCGCTCGAGGCTGACGTTGAGGCGGCCGCCGTCGGCGTAGCGGAGCTGGATGACCTCCTGGGTCTCGCCCCCCGCCACCAGCTCGCCGAAGCCGAGGAACTCGCCAATTCCGTGGTCCAGGTGCACCACCCGGTCTCCCGGTTTGAGGTCCCGCAGGTCGCTGAGGAAGGCCGAGGTACGGCTCTTCTTCGGAAGCGCCGCCTGCGCCCGCCGCCCGAACACCTCGCGCTCGGTGAGCAGCAGCAGGGCCGGATCCTTCAGCTGGCAGCCGCTGGCGAGGTCCAGGTGGAGGGCCCGCCAGCCGGGTTCCGAGCGCTGCCCGGCCGGCAGGCCGTAGTCGCTGGCGATCTCCTTCAGGCGGTCCCGCATGCCCGCGGTGGACCCCGCCAGGAAGACCCTCTGGCCGGCCTCGATCAGGGCCCCGAGGTGGGCCGCGAAGTCGCCCAGGCGGCCCTGGAATTCCTGCGGCGGCTGCACGCCGAAGGGCACGCTGGCCTCGGCCTGCCATTCGGTGAGCAGGACCGTGGGCCGGCTGGGATCGGAATCGCGGAAGCGGTCGTCGAAATCCGGGCAGACCACGCCGCCGCGGCGGAGCACCGCCAGCCCCTCCTCGACGCGGGCCTGCTCGCGGCCGCGGAGCGCCGCCTGCCACTCGGGCTCGAGCTTCACCCGCAGGCAGGGCGGCACCCAGTGCTGGAGTTGGCCCTGGGCCTGCCCGAGCAGCGGGTAGAACAGCTCCTCCCCCGGGAAGTGACCGTGGGAGGCGAGGCGGGCCCGCCGGAAGGCCAGATCGTCCTCGGGTTCGGGGGTGGCCGCCGCGCAGCTGGCAACGGCGGCGAGCAGAGGGCCGCCGTCGCCCCGCTCCCCCTCGAAGCGCGGGTAGAGGGCCAGCCGCTCGAGTTCATCGCCGGTGCGCCGCTGGCTGTCCGGGTCGAAGAGGGCCAGGCGCTCCAGCTCGTCGCCGAAGCATTCCAGCCGAAGGGGCAGGTCCAGGTGGTCGGGCCAGAGGTCGACCACCATCCCCCGTGCGCTGAACTCACCGGGGCTGCCCGCCAGTTCCACCCGCCGGTAGCCCAGGTCCATCAGGGTCTCCAGGAGCAGGTCGCGGGGCACCTCGGCGCCGCGGTGCAGGACCAGCCGCCTGCGCTCGAACCAGGACGGATGCGGCAGCCGTTCCAGGGCGGCCAGGGGTCCGGTCACCAGCACCTGGACCCGCCGCTCGAGCAGCCCGACCAGCGTCGAGAGGCGGTCCCGCAGCACCATCCCCGGCGGGCTGCTCTCCCCTCCGGCGTAGGGGGCGAGGCCGGGGAAGTGCGCGACCCGGGCTTCCGGCAGCAGGGCCTGCAGGGCCCGGGCCAGCGCCTGCGCCTCCTCCTCGGACGGGGCGTCCACCCAGAGCCCCTGCGGCCGCCCGGTCGCGGTGCAGGCGCGGGCCAGCAGCAGTGCCAGCCCGGGCCCCGGGCTCCAGCGCAGCCGCGCACCCGCCTGCAGCGCCGCCGCCGGGGCGTCCACGCTCGCGATCAGGTCCTGGAGATGGGCGCGGTCCTCGGCGTTCACCGGTCCATCATGTCATGAGGGCCGGGGCGGGTTGTCCCCGCCCCGGTTCAGAAGCTGAGGACCACCTTGACGGTGTCGTCCACCGCGCTCTTGTCGACGTAGGCGATGAATTTCGGGTGGGTGGCCACCAGCTTCACCAGTTCCGCGGGCGTCGCGATCACCGCCGGGGGCTGGCCGTTCCCGGAGAAGGTCTGCTTCGACCAGTGGGCCTTCAGCTGGGCTGCATTCTTGCCGGTGGCCTTCTGGTAGAAGGCCTGGCGGATCGGGGAGGCTTCCGGAAGGTCCAGGGGCTCGGCCTTCCAGCCGGTGTAGAAGGTGGTGGCCTGCCCCAGGAAGAGCTGGGACACCTGGTCCGGGGTCAGCTTGCCGATGCTGTTCTTGGCCGAGAGGATGACGACGACCTGGGCCGCCGCCTGCGGGGCCGACAGCCAGGCGACGGCTGCGGCCAGCGCCATGCGTCGAAGGACCTTGGTGGGCATGTCCATCCCCTAGAACACGAAATTGACAGAAACGGAGGTCAGGTGGTAGCTCTCGCCGGACTTGAACCCCGGCTGCCGGTTCGAGATCGCCCCCACCGCGCCGGTGGGGTGGTTCACCTGGTCGAACTGTGCCTTGATCGCCACATTCTTCCAGCAGTCCCAGCGGAGGCCGGCGGAGAAGCTCTGCTGGGCGTGGTCGCCGCCGGCGATCATCGCCTGGACGATCGGGTTGGCGTTCTTGGTGGGCGAGTCGGTCTGCTTCTTGGCGACCGTGAGGTAGGGCGTCCAGGCGCCCAGCCGCCACCCGGCTGTGAGATACCCGGCAGTGGCGTGGAGGAGGATGTTCTCCTCACCGCCGTTTCGCGCCACCTCGGCCATCAGGAACCAGTCGCCGGGGTCGTAGCTGTAGCCGAGGCTGAGGTAGGTGGTACGGTCGTCCCGGAGCTGGAACTGGTCGGCCAGGGCGGGATTGCCGCCGTAGGCGGCGGGCAGGGTGCGGAGCAGGGCGTAGGGCCCATCCGGGGCGTCCAGGTCGGTATCGTTGAGGGTGGCGCTCATCTGCACGTAGGCCACACGCCAGACCGACGACCCGACCTCCCCCGTCAGCCCAAGGGTGACGAGGTTCTTACCTTTGAAGGTGGACTCGCCGTCGCCGGCGGGGAGGTCCGCCCGGGTGGTCCCGAACAGGCCGAACACGGACAGCGCCACACCGCCCAGGTGGGACTTCCAGGCCACGTCCCCACCGTCGCAGAAGGTCAGGGGGTTGAACTGGTAGACCTCGGTGGGAGGCCGGACCCACGGGGTCGAGTACCCCACCTTCTGGTAGTCCGAGATCAGGTAGGTGGGCAGCGGGATGCGTCCGGCCCGGATCGCCAGCTGCGGCAGTGCCTGCCATTTGACATGGGCCATGCTGACGTAGGGCGTGAAGGTCCTGTCGTAGCGGGCTTCCGAGATCACCTGCACCACGGCGGAGAAGGTCTCCGAGAACCTGCCGTTCACCTGCAGGCCGAGCCGGGAATCGGCCCGGACGTCCAGGTCCCGGGTAAAGCCCGCGCCGTTGGGCAGGGAGAAGTTGGCCTGGAAGTCGCCGTTCTTCTCGCTGGACCGAACGGCACCCAGGGTGCCGAAGCCGCGGAACTTGAACGTGTCGCCGGCGGAGTCCTGGGCCTTTCCGGCCCCGGAGACGCAGAGGGCAGACACGAGTCCGACCCATCGAAGGCCTTGGTGCATGTCCTGCTCCTGAATGGCGCCCATCCTCCGAAGGAGGTCATGCGGGCTGCCGTGTGGTTCGGCGGGGGAAGGTGAGCACTTTAGTTCTGTTTCAGGCAATCCTGGAGACCCACACGTCGCCCTTCCGGCCCAGCCGCCCGGGGGGTGCCTCCACCGCCCGGGTTCAGCGCCAGACCGGAGCGACTTCCAGCAGGAACGGGGCCATGTCCAGGTAGTGCACCAGCCGCGGGCGGCGGCCGAGGTTGGGGCTGGCGCCGTGCGGCAGCGCCTGGTGCCAGATGACCAGGTCTCCGGCGCGTCCGCCGACCGGCACCGCCCCCAGGGCGTGCAGGTCCTCCTGGCGCGGATCGGCCCCTGCGGGCAGCGAGGCCAGCCAGTCCGGCAGGCGGTGGTGGAAGCCGGGAACGAGGGTCAGGGCGCCCTGCTCGGGCGGCGTGTCCTCCAGGTACAGGATCCCCTGGGTGGCGAAGGGCACCGGCAGGTGAAGGCTGACGTCCCAGTGCAGGCCCGGTCCCGGGAAGGGGCGGCCGGTCCGCACCGGGACGTTGAACCCGCATCGGTCGGTGCTCATCCAGAGGTCGGCGCTGCCCCACAGCTGGGCAAAGGCCTTGTGGATGCGAGGAGAGGCGTGGATCCGGTCGAGGGACGGATGGCGGAACAGCTGCACCATGATGCCGTTGGTGGAGGCGCGGTACCAGGATTCCGGATCCTCCGGCGAGGCGCCCAGGTGGTCCCAGAGGGCCCGGGCCGCGGCCTCGATCTGCTCCGCCGGTGCGGCCTGCGGGAGCACGACGAATCCCTGCGCCTGCCAGTGCGCCAGGCCCTCACGGTCCAGCACCGGCGGCATCGCCTCGATCGCCCGGAACTCCGCGGCGGTGGCCTCCGGAACCGGCGCGGACCGGACGGCGGCGTTGAACCGCGCCACCCGCACCGGGTCCGGCGCGCCGCCCTGGCCCAGGATCCAGTCGCGGAAGGCCTCGCGGTCCGGGCCAGCGGAGAACAGGAACTGCAGGGTCGGCTCCCAGCCGAGCCCGAGGGCGTGCACCAGCAGCTTGTCCAGGTGGCCTTCCGCGGCCGCCGGCGCACCCCGGCGCTGGGCCTGGGTCCGCGCCCAGAACCGGTGCAGGTGGCAGACGCCGAGCAGGGAGTCGTCCGAGGAGGCGGGCAGGGCCGGCATGGGCCATGATCGCACTGGCGCCGGAGCCCGGTGCGGCGTCCTTCAGTTCCCGGCCAGGAACTCGGGGAGGCTGTCCTGGTGGTCGAGGTCGAGGATGTCGCGCAGCATCCTCACCCGCGCCAGTTCCCAGGAGACGAAGTGGCTGTCGCAGGGATACCCGAACACGCGGACGCCGGGCCGGTCCTCGAGGTGCCGGGTCTGGTCGAGGCCCGCGGCGGAGCCGTTGCAGACGTGCAGGTTGTAGACCGTGCGGCCGTTCCACTCCTGCAGCGCCTCGCGCAGGTCGCAGTGGGGCAGCACGGAGGGGCCGAGGCGCCGCAGCTTGGCGGCCAGGTTCTCGGCGCCCCCGGGCAGCTTGTCGAAGCGGTCCAGGTAGTCCGGGTGCAGGTTGGTGTAGGGTGCGAAGGCGTGGACCCAGTCGGCCCCCAGCAGGTGGCCGAACAGCAGGGCGCTGAAGGCCCCGCCGCTGTTGCCGATGACCATGGTCCGGGCCGGCGCCAGCCGCGCCTGCTCGGCCCGGAGCCGGTCCAGCAGCCCCGGGATGCCCGGCGCCAGGGTATCGATGCCCCCCAGGAAGCAGCGCTGGGAGGGATCGCGGAGCAGGATCCGGCTGCAGCCCAGCTGCGCCGTGACGTCGTCGAAGTCGAAATTCGAGGCGACCAGCCAGTTGCGGAAGCCGGTGAAGGCCACCACGAGCACGTCGGCCCGGGCTCCCCGCTGGACCGAAAGGACCGGATTGCCCTCGTCCGATGGAATCCTGATGGCTGGCGGCACGGCTCCTCCCGAATCGTCCGCCCAGGACCGGCCCACCACTCCGGCGGGATCGAGGGCGGGTCCGGGCAGGGGCCAGGATCCCAAGCCCGGCTCCCCCGGTCAATCGGCCGGACCGCGGTGGACGGGCCCTCGCCGCGGCGCGATGATGGCTCCGGGGGCCGGGACCCTGCTTCCTGCACCGTTCCGGCGGCCCCACCGGACAGCCGAGCCCGAGGACCCGCCGAGATGGAACCCACGCTGGACTACACCGCCTTTCGCAAGGAGCTGGCCTCGATCTTCGCGGTCGAGCCCAGCCGGATCCAGCCTGAAACGCGGCTGGCGACCTTCACCTGGGACTCCCTCGCCGTGGTCTCGACGATCCTCGCCATCGACGAACTGTTCAACGTCCTGGTGGAGGGGCAGACGCTGGTGAACTGCGAGACCATCGGGGACATCGAGCGGATCGTCGCGGAGCGGGCCGGCGCATGAGCCCCGCGGTCCGTCCCGACGGCCCCTGCGTGGGCGGAGTCCGGGTGGCCGGCGTGGTCTCCTGCCTGCCCGCTGTCCGCATCGACAACCACAGCCTGGGCGAGCGCTTCGGCGAGGCGGCCGTGGCCGAGATCATCCGCCTGACCGGCGTGCGGACCCGCTACGCCGCGCTCCCCGAGCAGACCGCCTCGGACCTCTGCGAGCCCGCCGCCCGCCGGCTGATGGACCGCCTGGGCTGGGACCCCGCGAGCGTGGACGCGCTCATCCTGGTGACGCAGACGCCGGACTGCCGCATCCCGGCCACGGCCTGCCTGCTGCAGGCGCGGCTCGGCCTGGCGACGACCGCCCAGGCCTTCGACGTGAACCTCGGCTGTTCCGGCTACGTCTACGGCCTCTGGCTGGCGTTCGCGATGGTCCACGCGGGCCTCGGCCGGGTCCTCCTGCTCACCGCCGACACCTTCAAGGACGTCGTCGATCCGCACGACCGCGCCACCGCGCTCCTGTTCGGCGATGCCGCCTCCGCCACCGCCCTGGAGGCCGATCCAGCCTCGCCTCCGGCCGCCTTCATCCTCGGCACCGACGGCCGCGGCGCGCGCAACCTGATCATCCAGGGCGGAGGCTTCCGCGCCCCAGTGGCCGACCCCCGCATGCGCGAGGGCGGCGATCCGGAGAAGCTGTTCATGGACGGCGGCGAGGTCTTCGCCTTCACCCTGAAGGCGGTTCCGGACCTGGTGCAGCGCACCCTCCGGCTGGCCGGCCGGAGCCTGGAGGAGATCGACGCCGTGCTGCTGCACCAGGCCAGCCGGATGATGGTCTCCCACCTGGGCAAGAAGATCGGCGTGGCCCCGGAGCGGCTGCCCATCAACCTCGACCGCTATGGCAACACCGGTTCGGTGACCCTGCCCTTGCTGATGTCCGACGACCTCGCCCCGCGCCTGCTCGAACGGGGCGGACGCTTCTGTCTGGCCGGCTTCGGCGTGGGCTGGTCCTGGGGCGCAGCGTGCCTGGACCTCGCCCCGCTGGGCTGCGCGGAGACCCTGTTCCTCGGCGAGCCGCAGCCCGGTGCGTGAGTCGCGGCGCCCGGCCTACTTCGCCTTCGCCTTCCAGTCGCCGACCGCCTTCTCGAAGGCGGCCATGTTGGGCTTGGCCGGGTCGGCCTTGGCCAGGGCCAGGGCCTCCTCGCCGGCCTTCACCGCCTCGGCGAATTTGCCTTCCTCGGCCAGGACCCGGGCCTTTCGGGCGACGTTGGCGTAGGTGCGCTTGATGCCGATGGACTTCTCCAGCCACTGCCAGGCCTCGACCCGGTTCTTCTTCTGGTCGAACCAGTAGCGGGCGGCGCCCAGGGGCGTCTGCCAGTCGTCGGCCTTGGCCTCGGCGACCGAGCGGCGGACCTTGGCGTCGATCTCCACGCCGATGGTCACGGGCACCCGCAGCTTCTCCCACTCGATGGCGAGCACCGCGCTGGCCGTGTCCACCGACAGGAAGCTCAGGGTGAAGGTCTCGCTCGGATCCGCAGCCACCGGCTTCGCCTTGACCCGCAGCACGTCCTTGCCCGCGTCGTACTCGGTCTCGAACCACAGCTTGGTGTCGCGGTTGAAGATCACGGTCCATTCGTCCTTGCCCGGGATCGTCACCAGCGCGTAGGTGCCGGCCGCGAGCTTCTGGCCCTGGACGCTGACCTCGTCGGAAAAGGTGACGGTGGTGGCCTGGTTGGCGCCGGTGCGCCAGGGCTTGTCCCAGGGCACCAGGGCGCCCCAGATGGCCCGTCCCTTCACGTTCGGACGGCTGTAGGAGATGCTCACGTCGGTCAGGCCGATGCGCTGGGTGAAGGTCGCGGCGGAACTGGGCTGCGGCGGCTGGAACTGGGCGGCGGCCGGAAGGGTGGCACAGAGGACGGCGGGAACCAGCAGGGTCGGTGGGCGCATGGCGTCTCCTCGGGGATCGAGGATGGAGCCTAGCACGGTCTGCCACGCCAGGGTGGGCGCGGATTGCCCCCCTCAGGATCCGAAATCGAGCGTGTAGGCGGTGTCCTTGAGCACCTCGACCCTGCTGCCACCGGCCAGGAGCAGGTGCATGCTCAGCACCTGCACCGCCGGCATCACCTCCGGCACGTAGACGCGGTCGATGTGGACGACGGCGTCGGCGGTGCTGAAGGCCGAGGGACCCACCTGGCCGCCGAAGTGTTCGCTGCGGCCGAAGGCGATGTGCAGGCCCAGCTTCTCGTCCAGCAGCACCACGCCGATCGGCTTGACGCCGAAGTGCGCCAGCACGCCAAGGCCCAGTTCGGCCAGGTTCCCATAGGCCGGTTCGCGGGCCAGCAGCTCGGCCTCGCGTGCCGATTCCGGCCCCGTGCTGAGCACCGCCACCGCCCGGTTGGCCTCGATCCGGTAGCGGACCACCTCGGCCCCGAACTGCACCGGCAGTTCACCGGCACTGAGGCTCGGATCGCCGGCGCGCTCCCCTTCGTAGGGGACGATGTAGGCCTCCCCCGAGGGCAGGTTCCCGGCCACCCCGGGCTCCGGCAGCAGGCCGCCGCTGGCGTGGGCGGTGCGGTGGCGGAGGTCCAGGTGCAGGGCGCAGTCCCCCTGCGGATGGCGGAACCGGAACTCCGCGCCCTCGGCCCGGTCCATCAGGTCCTTCAGAAGGTGCACGCGGCGGTTGATCTCCGTGTAGTCGAGGCGGAGCGCGGGGATCATCTCTGCCCCGAAGCCCGGCATGGTGGCGGCGCGGATCGGGTGCCGTTTCGCCGCCATCTTCAGCGGCGCGGTGGCGCTGAACTTGGTCGGCGCCAGCAGGATCGGATGGTCGGCGTAGACCTGGGCCAGCGGCACCGCCGTCGCGGGATCCAGGTCCTCCACAGCCGCCGGAAGCGGCCCGCCGCCGTGGATCCAGGCGTGCTCCGGCAGGTCGCCGTTGTTGGTGTGGACGTTGCGGTAGAGAACCAGGTCGGTGGCCAGCCCGAGGTCCCCGGCCCGCCCCTGCAGTTCCCGGGACCATTCCAGCGCGATCTCCCGCCGTGCCCGCCAGGCCGGGTCGTCCCCGACCTTGGCGTCCGGCAGGTCCACCAGGAGGGCGAGCCGCTTCTCCTCGGGCCTCGGCACGAAGACCCTCCGCACCATCTCCACCAGTTCCTGGCCCGTCATCCGCTCGTTCATCGGCTCTCCTGGAAAGATTGTCGCGTTCACGGGCCATTCGATGGAAGCGGCGGCGGCAGGGTCCGGGGGCGGGGCCGCGGCTTCCGCACCACCCAGGTGGCGCCGATCCAGTCATGGAGGGCGCGCTTGCGGGCGCTCCAGGCGGCGAGCAGCAGGCCGAAGCAGCAGAGGCCGAAGCTGAGCGGCTTGACCAGGTTGCGCGCCAGGGACCGGAGCAGGCCCGCGGGGCGGCCATCGGCGCGCACCACCTGGATGCCGGACAGCCGCTTGCCGAGGGTGGCGCCGGTCCCGACGCCCTCCAGCAGGGTGAAGTACAGCAGCGGCATCAGCAGGCCGGCGGCGTCCCGCCCCAGATCGTGCAAGGCCGAGTAGTAGGCGAAGGTGTCGCCCCGGGCGTCGAGCACGGTGCGGGCGAGGGCCTCCTCGAAGATCCAGCCGGCCAGCAGTCGCAGCAGCCAGACCAGCAGGGCCAGCGCCAGGACATCCACCAGGAAGGCCCAGACGCGCAGCCAGAAGCCGGCGAAGCGCGGTTCGCTGCTCATTTGCGGACCTTGCGGCCGAAGAAGTACGCCCACCAGCCGGGATCCTCGGCCTTTTCCGCGCCGTCCGGGTAGAGCACGGCGGTGGGGATGGTCAGCCAGAGCTTGCGTCCGGGCAGACGGTAGACGTACACCTGCACGCCGGTCGGGACGTAGCGGTCGCGCTCCTGGGCCAGGTACTCCAGGGTGGTGCCGCCGAACTGGGCCGGGCCGGCGACCCGGAAGTACATGTGCTCGGTGCCCACGGTGACAATGCCCGGGGATCCGGTGCGGAAGGTCACCCGCTCGTGGACGAAGGGGATCTGCCCGCGCCAGGTGCCGTCGATCCCGAAGTCGATCCCGCCCAGCTGCGATTCTGCAGGCACGCGGAAGACCGGGCTCTCGGGCCCCTCGACGCCCTTGTCGTCGGGGTTGCCCGGGTCGCCGCGGACCACCTCGGTGTAGGTCACCGTCATCTCGTTCGCCGTGCCCTGCACCCGCTGGGCGAACTCGGCGAGGGCGAGCATGTCCTTGAGGTCCTGCTGGCTGAGCACCTGCATCAGCTGCTTCATCATGAGCCCCGACTGGGGGTCGGCCCGCTGGGTGCCCATGATCTGGGCGATGTCGACGTCCGCCTCGCGACGGCCGCGGCCCAGGCTCACCGGCAGCGGTTTGTTGCCCTTCAGGGACCCGTAGAAGCGCACCCGGTACTCCAGCACCTCGCCGGCCCGCCACAGGGGGGATTCCGGGATCTCGACGTGCAGGCTCTTCTTCGTGGTGTCGGTGCGGATCCGCGGCGGGTCCTTGGCGGGCAGCAGCAGCAGGGCGGTGGTGGAGCGGTCGTCGGCGGCGCCGAGCTTGACATCCTCGGGGCCCCGGCCCTTGGCGGCGTCCGGGTCGTACTCGATGCGGTGCACCATCATCCCGGCGCCCTTGACGTCCTGCACGAAGGGCCAGGCCCTGACCAGCGCGAAAGCCCCCGCCTTGCGCAGTTCCGGGGACCACGCCCAGCTGTGCGCCACCTTCTCGCCCAGCCCCTTGGGCGGCCGCAGCAGCAGCCTCGCCCCCTTGGCGTCCGCGCCGGAGGGGAGGCCGATCCGCAGCGCTGGCGCGGACAGCGGTCCGGCCGGGCCCCAGCTGCCGATCGGGTTGCCGCGGCTGAGGGTCAGCGATGCCGGGTTGGGATCGGTGACGGTGATCGACCCGGCGTTCTTCTCGCAGAAGGCCAGGTAGTCCAGCCCCAGCACCTGCCGGCTGCTGCTGGTGCTCTTCACCAGCGCGTCCACCGGCCCGGTCCAGAAGCTGCAGTAGGTCTCCATGAGCTTCGGCAGGAAGGCGTCCTTGTTCCCCGCGCAGTAGGTGTCGCGCAGGTGCATCAGGAACCGCGAGGCGGCGTAGCCCTTCTGCCGGGTGCCGCTCTCGTCGGCGCCGGTGTCGTCCAGGGGCAGGCGCAGCTGGCCCCAGACGCTCTGGCCGAACTTCTGGAACTCGGCGAAGGTGCTCTCCCAGCTCGTCACCCAGCCCTTTGCCTTGTAGTGCGCCTCGGCCTCCTCCTCGATCACCGGCGCGGTGGCCTCGTTGAACCACTCGTAGCGCGCGCCGCCGGGAAGGAAGTGGCCCGGGTTGAGGTATTTCGTGGTGTTGAAGTACTCCTTCTGGATGACGTGGAAGACCTCATGGACCATGGTGGTCTCGAGGCTGTCGACGTCCTTCCGCATCGGCGCGGGCGCAGGGTAGCGGCTGGGCAGCTTGTCGCCGTTCACCTGGATGTAGGGGTAGGTGGTGGCGTTGTCGATCGTGAGGGCGTACTCGGTGCCGTGTGCCCAGGGCTGCTGTACCCACACCTCGACGCGGCCGGAACGCTTGCGGAACTTCCGGACCTCCCACAGGTACTCGCCGGCGTGGCGCAGGGCGGTGACGGTGTGGGCCACCTCGGCGGGGTAGAGGTGCTGGATCTTCCAGTCGACGTCGGCGGCCAGCTTCTCGCAGGCCTTGACCTGGGGGTCGCGCAGGAAGGCCGCCAGCCGCTGAAGCTGGTACTCCGCCGGCTCCAGGAACGGCTGACTCAGGGCCGGACCTTCGAGGTGGAACTTCCGGCGCTCCTGGAGAATGCCGGCCACCCGCAGGACCTCGGGGGTCTCCCGGTACTTCATGGCCTTGGGCCAGCACACGTGCCAGTGGGCGTCCACGTCGTCGTACCAGTGCCGGTTGAAGGCGCCCTTGTCGACCTGGCTCCACAGCGGCGCCACCATCAGCGCCAGCAGGATCCCCAGCGGTCCCCAGGCGGCCACGAAGCCGGCATTGTGGCGGGCCTCCACCACCGCCCGGCGGCCCTCCAGGCGCACCGGCAGACGCTCCACCCGGCCGCTCTCCTCGATGCGCAGGATCTGCAGGCCGGGAGCCAGCTCCGCCGGGATCCCCATCCGCTCCAGGTCGAAGGTGAACCGGACCGGCTTGGCGAATTGGTCCTCCGGCCCCATGCCGGCGTCCACCTGGAACCCGCCGAGGGGCAGGAGCCCGTCCGCCTGGGCCTTTTCCAGAAGCCGCGCCGACGCCTCGCGCGTGATCACGGCAGCACGGAAGCTGCGCGGCGTGTCGAGGGCCCCGCGCTCGGCCTGGATGCGCAGGCCGGGCACGGGTTCCAGATCCACCGCCGGGACCCGGGTCTCCGGAATCGGCGTCGGCCGCCAGCGCGAGCCGGGGGCCCGGAGCCCGATCCAGGCGACGATCCCCACCGTGGCCACCAGGGCGGCGGCGAGGAGGCCCAGAAGCCACCGGCGGGGCGGACCGCCCGCGGGCTTCGCAGCGATGGCCGCGGGCGAGGGCGCGGGCGCAGCCGCGGGCGCCTCCTCGGCCAGCACCAGCGTGGTGGCGCCGATCCGCACCGGCTCCCCCGGCTGCAGGCGCCGCACCCGCACCCGCTCGGGGCCGATCCAGGTACCGTTGGCGCTGCCCAGGTCCTCGAGCACCCAGCCGAGGCCGTCGTGGCTCAGCCGCGCGTGGCGCCGGGAGGCTCCAGTGTCGCCGAGCACCAGCCCGCAGGCCGGATCACGGCCGATGTCCAGCCCCTCGGGCGGAACCGGGACCGGCCGGCCCTCCGGTGCGGCAGGCTCCCACAGCCAGATCCACGCCATGCGGCTCCCTCCCTCCGTGCGGGAGCTTCCAGCGTAGATGATCGCCAGGTCGATGAAAAGACGGGGACGGGATCACTCCCCCATCGCGCTCCAGTCCCGACCAAGTGGGTCGCGGAGCGCGCACCGCGCGCGGAGCGGGGCCCCACTGGGAGGGAATCATCGGCCCCCGAGCCGCGAGGCGAGGGCCATTACCCGCGACCTCTCCCGCGGGCCTCACTCCCCCATCGCGCTCCAGTCCCGACCAAGTGGGTCGCGGAGCGCGCACCGCGCGCGGAGCGGGGCCCCACTGGGAGGGAATCATCCATCCCCGAGCCGCGAGGCGAGGGCCGTGACCCGCGACCTCTCCTGCGGGCCTCACTCCCCCATCGCGCTCCAGTGGATCGCATTGAAGAGCAATTTGAACGTACCTTCCGTCTGCGCGCGGTGCTGGACACGGAACCCGAACAGCACCACCTTGCCCTTCCCGATCTCCAGCGCCACCGCGGAGGCCTTCCGCTCCAGTCGCTCGGCGCCCTTGATCCAGCCGGAGGCCAGGAGGTCGCGTGCGTCCTCGGGGTAGGCCGCGACCACGGAGCGCCGGTTCTGCGGCGAACTCGGGGAGGTCTGGAAGGCCTGCGCGTGGTCGAGGAACCCGAAGCCCTCCCTGGGCATGCCCCAGGCCACCGGGTGCTCGGCGTCGAAGTGCATGTGCAGGATCGAGCCCGGGCAGCTGAACTCCTCGGTCCCGGCGCGGCCGGAGCCGACCGCCGCCAGAACGTTCCGCACCGGCAGCGGGAACTCCTCGACCAGCAGGTCGGAGCTGGAGGCCAGCGCCACGATCGTGCCGCCCTGCTCGACGAATTCCTTCAGCACCTTCACCCCTTCCTTGCCCATGCCGCCCTGGAACTCGGCCGGAAGGTCCTCCTGGAAGCGGCGGGCCCCGTCGCTGGGGCCGAACCGGCCCTCGAGCAGCAGGCCCTTGGAGACATCCGGCAGGACCAGCACGTCGAAGCTGTCCCGCAGCTTCCCGGCCAGGACCTCCTTCGGGGCGAGGCTGCGCGGGTTGAAGCCGTGCTGCTCGAGGATCCAGCGGGTCCAGCCTTCGTCCATGGAGACCGCCCAGGGGCGGTACAGGGCCACCCGGGGCGCCTTCAGCGCGGCGGACCTGACCTTGGGCTCGGCGGCCAGGGCGGTGAGCCTGAGGTGATGCCGCCGGGCCAGGTCCCCCAGCCCCGGCGTCACGGCGACGAGCGCGGTCCCGGCCGGAAAGCGCCGGCCCTGGGCCTGGAAGGCCTCGAGGGCGACCTTGGCGCCGGCGCTCCTGAGCACCTCGTTCAGCAGCCCGGCCGCGGCGATGCTGGTCCGCTCCAGGGCCGCCACCGGCCCCTTCCCGTCCACCCCGCCCGAAGGCCAGTCCTCGGCCTTCAGGACGCGCAGGGCGGTGCGTTCGGATTCAGCCAGCTGCACCTTGGCCGCTTCGGCGCCCATCATCATCGGCAGGGTCCAGGCCGCCACGTCGTAGGGCGCCATGGGCGGCGCGCCTTGGGCCGGGCGGATCTCCGGATAGCGCTGCGGCTCCAGCATCTCCTTCACGAACCGGCCCATCGGCTGGCCGGCGGGCAGCAGGAAGTCGCCGTTCCTCGCCACCATCACCTCGGCGCCGTTCCCCGCCATCAGGTGGGCCAGCCGGGCTCCCGCGACCGGGTCCGCCTGCTGCGCGGGGATGCGGTAGTAGCTGTCCGCCCCGCCGGCCGCGATGCTGGCCTGGGCCATGCGGGCGCGGTTGCGGAGCAGGTCGTCCTTGAGGTTGGCGCAGCCCTCCAGGAGGGCGTCGGAGGCGATGCGCTCGTAGTCCATGATGTCGCGCAGGCCCCACCGGCCGCCCTGCCAGGGGCTCGGGAAGTTGACCTGGGCCTTGTACTCCACCAGCCCCTTGCCGCCGCCGCTGAGTTCCGTGCGGTCCACGTCCACCGGCGTGGCCAGCCGCGCCGAGGCCACCTCGGTGAGCAGCCCCACCACGTTCTTCCACCAGCCGGTGTTCTTGGTGCCGCCCGGCCAGTAGGCGTCGAACATGGTGCCGTAGGCGACGCCGCGCTTGCCGCCCTGCTCCAGGCGCAGGCTCATGGTCGAGCCGAGCAGGTCCACGGTGCGCCAGACCAGCGGGTGGATCTCCCGGGCGACCGGGTTGGAGAAGGGCGGCACGAACATGCGCGGGCCGGTGGCGCCCATCTGGTGCTCGTCGAGCCAGACCTGCGGGAACCACCGGTGGTAGACCGCGCGGTTCATGGCCACGGTCTCCTTCTGGGTGAGCATGTACCAGTCGCGGTTGTTGTCGTGGCCGACGTAGGGGTGGTAGAGCCAGGGCAGGCGGCCGCCTTCGTACTTCGTGCCCAGGTTCTTCCGGTAGTACTCGGTCTCCATCACCTGGCCGTCCGGGTTGAGGCTCGGCACCAGCAGCAGGATCACCTTGTCCAGCCGGCGCTGGGTTTCCGGATCATTGGCGGTGGCAAGGGCGTGGGCCCACTCCATGGCCATCTGGGTGGCGCCGATCTCGCTGGCGTGGATGGAGCAGGTCACCAGCACGATGGCCCGGCCCTCCTTCGCCAGCGCCTCGATCTGCGCCTCGGACAGCCCCCGAGGGTCGGCCACCTTCCGGGCGATCTCCATGTACCGGGCCTTGTTCTTCAGGTTGGCTTCGCTGGAGATGACCGCCATCAGCAGGTCCTGGCCCTGGGTGGTGGGCCCGAGGCCCTCGATCTGGACCCGCGGCGACGCCGCCGCCAGGGCCTTGAAGTAGGCGGAGATCTGGCCATAGTCGGCGAGCTGGCGGTCGGCGCCCACGGTGAATTTCAGGAACTGGCTCGGCGTCGGCGGTTCAGCCGCGGTGCAGACCAAGGCGGGCAGGCAGAGCATGGGGGCCAGGCGCATGGGGACTCCGGGGGTGTCCAAGCCTCTCAGGCCTCGCAAGTCGATGCAACAAAGGACGCAAGGCTCCTCTGCCCCCACGGCGCTAACCTGTGCGCCGACCCGGAGGACGACATGAGCGATCCGATCCACCCTGCCATCGGCCACTGGTGCTGGCCGGAACTGGCCACCACCGACCTCGGACCGGTCCAGGCGTTCTATGGCGAACTGCTCGGCTGGGAGGCCTTCGAGGTGCCGACCGCCATGGGCACCTACCTGATCTTCCGGATCGGCGGCCTGGATTGCGCCGCCGCCTACCGGATGAGCCCGGAGCAGCGGGCCCGGGGGCAGCGGGTCCAATGGCGGAACTACGTGAAGGTGGCCTCCGCGGACGCCGCCGCGGAACGCGCCAAGGCCCTGGGCGGGACCGTCGTCGCCGGCCCCTTCGACGTGGAGGGTGTGGGGCGGATGGCCTCCCTGCAGGATCCCGCCGGGGTGGGCTTCGCCGTCTGGCAGGACGGGGCCCACAAGGGCGGCCTGGTCCAGGGAGTGCCCGGCGCCCACTGCTGGACCGAACGCATGGCCCGCGACGCTGCGGCGGCCAAGGCCTTCTTTTCCGGTCTGTTCGGCTGGACCTGGGAGGACAAAGACCATTTCGGCTTCACCTACACCGAATTCCGCCTCGGCGATGCGCCGGTGGGCGGTCTGATGCAGATGGATGGTCCCGAGTGGCAGGGCGTTCCCGACCATTTCATGCAGTACTTCCTGGTGGACGACTGCGACGCCAGCGCCGCCCGGGCCGCGGAGCTGGGGGGCAAGGTCTGCGTCCCCGGCTGCGACATCCCGACCGTCGGCCGCTTCGCCATCCTCGAGGATCCGCAGGGCGGCACCTTCGCCATCCTGCAGCCGGTGCAGATGTAGCCGATGCAGAAGCTGGTCCAGGGCATCCACCAGTTCCAGACCCAGGTCTTCAGTTCCCACAGGGAACTGTTCGAGCGCCTCGACAGCCATGGGCAGACCCCGGAAACCCTGTTCATCACCTGCTCGGATTCGCGCATCAGCCCGAACCTGATCACCCAGACCCAGCCCGGGGAGCTGTTCATCCTGCGCAATGTCGGCAACCTGGTGCCGCCCTTCGAAAGCATGGGTGGCATGGCCGCCGGCATCGAGTTCGCGGTGGCCAGCCTGCAGGTGAAGGACATCATCGTCTGCGGGCATTCCAACTGCGGCGCCATGCGCGCCCTGCTGGAGCCGGAGCAGCTCGGGGAGCTGCCGGCCACCCGCGCCTGGCTCGCCCACGCCCGCACCACCGAGCGGATCATGTGGGAGAGCTACGGGCACCTCAAGGGCGATCCCCTCCTGCACGCCTGCGTCGAGGAGAACGTGCTGGTGCAGGTGGACCACCTGCGCCGCCACCCCGCGGTCGCCAAGGCCGTCGGCAACGGCATGCTGCACCTCCACGCCTGGGTCTACAAGATCGAGACCGGCGAGGTGTTCGCCTACGATCCCGGCCGAGGCCAGTACACCTCGGTCACCGGCAGCGACGGCTTCACCCCCCTCGATCCCGAGCACCGCGCCACCGAACTGTCGATCTGACCGGGCCACGGCTCCGGCGTGGGCCAGGCCCTGCGGCTGGACCAGGGCCAGGCTTTGCCGGCCCGAGCGCGGGGGCCTGGGGCGGTCCGCCGAAGCGGTGGGCGCGAGCGAAGCGGAGCGCGGAACCCCCAATCAAAAACAGGGGCCGAGGAGGCGGCCCCTGTTCCCCTTCCCCCTTCCGCACTACTTCGGAGGGGCGACGCCCACGACCACTGTTCCGGTCTCGGGCCTTTCGCCCTGCTTCGGCACGCGCATGCGGAGACGCGGCCGGAAGTCTTCCCCCTTGTGCTGGATGTCCATGGCGTGGACCTGCTCCCCCAGCATGGCGCTGCCCTGCAGCCGGTCCAGGCCCTTCGGGCAGTCCAGTTCGAGGCCGGTGACGCTGCTGTTCTCGGCCAGGCCGGTGAACCGCGCCTCGCGGACGGAGGCGCCCAACACCTGCAGGCGGATCCTCACCGTGGTGGCATCGGCCCGCTCGAGCATGACCACGCAGGCCGTTCCGCCGGCGCTGCCGAAGGCCTGGCGGGCCTTGGCGAGGGCGGCGTCCCACTCGGGCGGCTCGGCGCAGAGGAGGGCCCCCGCGGCGAACGGCACCAGTCGGATCAGGTTTCGCATCGGCGGGACTCCAGCACGGGGACACTCCTTCATGCGCCGGAGCGGGGCCAGGTTCCGGACTATCTGAGTCCCTTCAGCCAGCGGGCGAGGGGGCCCAGGTCGGCCATCGGGGTATCGTCGCCGTAGGCGGAGAGGGCGAGGGCCGGGTTCAGGTCCCCGGGCGGGCGATTCTCCTGGCGGAGCAGGTGGTTGGCCCCGGGCAGGTCCAGGACCGTCCCGCCGAACCCGGCCGGAACCGCCGGCTTCCAGCACTGGACGTCGCGGTCCCCCCAGGCGGCCGCCATCGGCACCGCCACCCGCGAGGCCAGCAGCCACGGATCCAGGTCCATGACCGCCCGGAAGTACTCGAGGGTGCCCGGCCGGGTCAGCTGGGCGCCCAGGGCGGCCACGCTCGGCAGGACGGCCGGCCCGGGTCCCGGCGCTTCCTGGCGCGTCCGGACCGCCTCCAGCACGGCGGCGAGGTGCTCCAGGTTCGGCCGCGCCCGCTCCGGACCGGCGCCGGAGGCGGAGAACTGCCTGCGGACCTGCTCGAGGACCTGTCCGGACAGCGGCAGCCCGGGCATGGCCAGGAGGAGGAGCGCGTCCGCCCCGTGGGCGTTGAGCAGGGAGAGCAGGGCGCCCTCGCTGTGCCCCACCAGGAGCAGCCGTCTCCCCTGCGCCTCCGGCAGGCCCTGCGCGGCCTTGAGGATCGCGGCGAGGTCGCCGGACTGGGCGTCCAGCGAGATGTCCAGCTTCGGGTCGCGGGTCCCGATGAAGCGCTTGTCGTAGCGGAGGGAGCCGATCCCCTGGCGCTGGAGCCAGGTCGCAAACTCCCGGCCGGCGTGGCTGGGGATGGGAATGAGGGGGTTGGACCAGTTGCGGTCGGTGGGACCGGAGCCCGCCACCAGGACGGCGAAGAAAGGGTGGCCCGAACCCGCCCTCACGCTGGCCTTCAGGGGGATGCCGTTGAATCCCTGGACGGTGGTCTCCCGGTCGGCCGGCGGCGCGGGCTGGGCCGGGGCGGCGGCCTGCGCTGCAAGGGCTGCCGCGATCCCGAGGAGGCGGGTGGATTCGTAGGGCATGGCGGGATCCTCAGGAGGGCGGCCGGCGGTGCCGCGGGCCGGGCGGGCATCCGCCGGACCTGGTCGGCGCAGGCGGGTGGAAGGCCGATTCCAGGAGGGCATCGAGCTTCGCCAGGGTGGACGCCGCCAGCAGGCCGTGATCGTCATCCACCAGCACCAGCCTGGCTCCGGGGTTGCGCATGACGAAGGCCTCGCTTTCGCTGAACGGCACGGACTGATCGCGCCTGCCGTGGACCACCACGGTGGGCGGCTTCAGGCGCCAGGTGCCGTCGTGGGTCCAGTGCGGAAGGTCGCCCATCAGGGCGGGCCCGAGGCACTGCGTCCGCCCGTAGGCGTGGTGGAAGACCTCCATCTCGCCGCAGGCCCGGTAGGACGCCCACTCCGGCCCGTTCATGCGCCGCTGGCTGAACCCGAAGGCCGGCGCCAGCAGGATCAGGGAGCGCACTGCGCAGCCGCGGTGCACCGCCGCCGCCGCCACGAGCCCACCGAGGCTGCTGCCGACCAGCACCGGCGGTTCCTCCAGGCCCCGGACCAGGGCCTCCGTGCGGTCCACCTGCGCGGAGACGGTCAGTTCCTCGAAGCAGGGCAGGTTCAGGTCCGGCGCGTGGAAGGGGATCCGCCGGCGTTCCGCCCACTCCCGGCAGTGGCTCCCCTTCGAGCCGGAGGGACCCGAGGCGAAGCCGTGGAGGTAGACGAGGGCGGGCATGGCGGGACCGGCATCCAGGAGCCGGATCCGTGGAGCATCCGACGCCCGGAATCTTCCCCTTCGGAAGGGTCCCTGTCCAGCCTGAACCCTGGACCCGGTGCGGCCTACCCGAGCTGGGCCAGGTCCTCGGGGGCGCCGAAGGCGAGGGCGGAGACCTCCAGCCCGCGCTCCTTGGCCTGGCGCTTGGCGATGCCCGAGAGCACCTTGCCGGGGCCCAGTTCCAGGAAGGTGGTCACGCCCGCATCGAGCAGGACGTCCATGAGGGCCTCCCAGCGCACCGCGCCGGGGATCTGCCGGAGCAGCCCGTCGCGGATCGCCGCCGGGTCCGACACGACCGCCGCATCGACGTTGTTGACCAGCGGGCAGGCGGGCGCCGCCACCGCCAGGCCCGCCAGCACCGGCTGCATGTGCAGGCGCGCCGGCTCCATCAGCGGGCTGTGGAAGGGCGCGCTCACCGGCAGCTTCATGGCCTTGCGGCCGCCGCGCGCCTTGGCCGCCTCCAGGGCGGCGTCCACCGCCTCGGCATGGCCGGCGATGACGATCTGGCCGGGGCCGTTGAAGTTCGCGGGCACGACGACGCGGCCGGTCTTCGCGGCGCCCTCGAGGCAGCACGCCTCCACGTCCTGCGCGGCCATGCCGAGCAGGGCCGCCATCGCACCCACGCCCACCGGCACCGCGGTCTGCATGGCCCGGCCGCGTTGGCGCACGGTGCGCACCGCGTCGGCGAAGGCCAGCGCGCCGGCGGCCACCAGGGCGCTGTATTCCCCGAGGCTGTGGCCGGCCACGAAGTCGGGGCGCGGCAGGCGGCCGGAAGCCGCGCGCACGACCATGGTGCTGTGGGTGAGGATCGCCGGCTGGGTGTGCTCGGTGAGCTTCAGGGTCTCCTCGGGCCCTTCGGCCATGACCTGCGACAGGGCGAAGCCCAGCGCCGCGTCGGCCTCGGCGAGCACCTGCCGCGCCGCGGGGTCGCTTTCGGCAAAGGCCCGGCCCATGCCCACCGCCTGCGAGCCCTGCCCGGGAAACAGCCACGCCACCGTGCTCATGGATCACCTCGAAGAGGATTCAACGCGGAGAGCACGGAGGCCACGGAGCGATCCTTGCCTTCCTCCGTGGGGTCCGCATTGAGGACGTTCTCAGTCTGCTGGGCTCAGCTCGGCCATCCGCGCCTGGATCAGCTCGTGCAGGCGGTGGTCGGCGGCACGCATGGCGGCCTTGATGCCGTTCATCACCGCGCGGGCATCGCTGGAGCCGTGGCCGATCACCGACACGCCCTTGATGCCGAGCAGCGGCAGGCCGCCGTACTCGCGGTAGTCGAGCTGCTTGAAGAAGCCGGTCAGGGCGGGCTTCACGAGGAGCGCCCCGGCCTTGGCCCGGGCGCTGGAGGTGAGGGCGGTGCGGAGGCCGTCCTTGATCAGCCGGGCCATCCCCTCGGCGCTCTTCAGCACCACGTTGCCGACGAAGCCGTCGCAGGCGATGACGTCGAACCTGCCGTTCCAGATGTCGCGGCCCTCGGCGTTGCCCAGGAAGTTCAGGTGCGGGTGGCGGCGCAGGATGGCTGCGGCCTCGAGGGTGGTCTCGGTGCCCTTGCTGTCCTCCTCGCCGACGCTCAGGATCCCCACCCTTGGGGTGGCGATGCCCAGCACCTCCTCGGCGTAGACCGAGGCCATGACCGCGAAGCCGGCGATGTGCTCGGGACGGGAGTCGATGTTGGCGCCGACCTCGATGAACACGGTCGGGGAGCCGGAGAGGTTCGGCATCATGCTGGCCAGCCCCGGGCGTTCCACCCCGTCGAGCTTGCCGATCACCAGGGTGCTGGCCATCATGGCCGCGCCGGTGTGGCCCATGCTCACCATGCCTTCGGCCTGGCCCTCGCGGACCATCTGCGCGGCGACCCGGATGGAGCTGTCCTTCTTCTCCTTGAGGATCACCCGGGGCTCGTCATGGAATTCCACGACGGAGGGAGCATGGACGACATGCACACGGTCCATGAACTCGGCGTGGAATCCGTGCGAGCCGAGGAGCGGACGGATCCTCCCCTCGTCCCCGACCAGGAGGAGACGCAGCCCCGGGCACTCCGAAAGCGCCTCCCGGGCGCCCTCGAGGGTCGCCTGGGGGGCATGGTCCCCCCCCATCACATCGAGGGCGATGCGGTGGGTGGACACCAATCTGCCTTAGCCGTTCGACGCGACCCGGACCGCCTGCTTGCCGCGGTAGTGCCCGCAGGAGGGGCAGACCCGGTGGGGGAGCTTCGGCACGCCGCAGTTGGCGCAGGTGCTGGCGCTCATGACCTCGAGGGCGTCGTGGGTGCGGCGGCGGTCACGGCGGGCACGGGAATGGCGGCGCTTGGGATTGGGCATGGCTGCTCCTGGGTAGGGGGAGGTCGATGGTTCAGGGTTCCAGGTCGAGCTTCAGGCCCGACAGCGCCTTGGCAAGGGCCGAAGGCGATTTCTGGAACTCGGGGCGGCATGGGCACTTCCCCTTGTTCCAATTCTTACCGCAAGACGGGCAGAGTCCCTGGCAATCTTCGCGGCAGAGGGGGCTCATCGGCACCTGCAGTTCGAACTGCTCGCGGACGAGGGCCAGTTCATCCAATTCGGGCTCGGGCAGGAACACCACGTCCAGGTCCTGCAGGCCCAGCGTGTGGGAGCCCCGCGCCACCAGATCCGGATCCTTGCTGCCCAGGAACTGGCTGGCCACCGCGAGCGGCTGCTCGAAGGGCTCCAGGCAACGGCTGCAGCGTCCCTCCCAGCGCCCCTGCCCCTTCACCTCGAGGAACACGTCGGCGCCGGAGGGCATGACCAGCACGGCATAGCCCAGGTCGCGCACCCCTTCGGACCCCTCCGCAGTGAAGGCCAGGCTCTCGATGCGGCCTTCGAGCCGCAGGCCCTCCGGGGGCAGCCGGGAGAGATCGATCACTTGCCGCCTCCGGCGGGGGCGGGGGCCTTGTCGCCGCCGCCCGCGGGGGCTGCGCCGCCCGGACTGGGCTGGTCGCCGGTGAGGTTGGGGATCTCGCCCGGCCGGAAGACGAAGGGTGGACGGTTCTCCGGGTCCCGCGGATCGCCGGCGCACTTCAGCTCGTAGCCTGCCTTGCTGGACTTGCCTTCGAAGGATTCGCCGAAGCCGTCCTTGGAGGGGGTGTTGGGGGCGATCAGGTTCTCCTTCACCAGAACCGAGGCGCCGTCCACCATCGCCTCGACGCTCCCGAAATCCGGGTATTTCCCATGGCGGAGGTAGAACTGGTCAAGCCCCTGGGAGATCGAGCGGAGGGTGTCAGCCGACTTGGTGTAGTGCGCCTGGGCCATGACCTTGGTGTACTGGCGGAAACCCAGGGTGGCGATGATGGCGATCACCACCATGGCGATGAGCAGTTCCATCAGGGAGAAGCCGCGCTGGCGCTGTCGGTTGGACATGGTTGTAGCCCCCATGGGACCCCGCGATCGGAGGCGCCCAAGCACACCAGTGTGCCAGAACTGCGGAAGGTGACAAGAATCTAGGCTTCTTCGGGCGCTTCCTCGGTGGGCGAGGCCGGGAAGGCGCGCGGGGAGGGCATCGCCTCCGCCAGCGATTCCTGGCCGCCGAGCTGCTGCAGCCAGTAGCGGAAGGCGCGGAAGCTCATGCCCAGCAGGCGGGCGGCCCGGGTCCGGTTGCCGCCGCAGATCTCCAGGGCCTCGCGGAAGTAGTAGCCCTTGACGGCGGTCATGTAGGCTTCCAGGTCGAACCCGTCTCCCGGGATCTCGCAGTCCTGCTGGGGCGCCGGGACCGCGCCCTGCGGA
The DNA here is from genome assembly GCA_041908165.1 of Holophagales bacterium. Lineage (GTDB taxonomy): Bacteria > Acidobacteriota > Holophagae > Holophagales > Holophagaceae > JACQZU01. The sequence goes on from JAYRFV010000116.1 coordinate 69,962, forward strand.
TTCCGGGCCTCGCGGACGACCTGCTCCGGCAGCAGGTCCACGCTGATCGTCGGCCCCGAGGCCAGGGCGACGCACCGCTCCATCAGGTTCTCGAGCTCGCGGACGTTCCCCGGGAAGCGGTAGCCGTTCAGGATCTCCAGGGCGTCGGCCTGGATCTGCAGGGGCGCGCGGTGCAGCTTCCGGCAGAACTTGGCGACGAAGTGCTCGATGAGGACCGGGAGATCCTCCAGCCGGTCCCGCAGGGGCGGGATGTCGATGTGGAGGATGTTGAGGCGGTAGTAGAGGTCCTCACGGAACCAGCGTTTCTCGACCCGCTCCTTGATGTTGCGGTTGGTGGCGACGATGACCCGGACATCCACCACCCGCTCGTCCGAGGAGCCGATCCGCCGGACCTTGCGCTCCTGCAGCACCCGCAGCAGCTTCACCTGCAGGTGCAGAGGCATCTCGCCGATCTCGTCGAGGAACAGGACGCCCTGGTTGGACTCCTCGAAGAGGCCCTTCTTGGCCGCGCCGGCTCCGGTGAAGGCGCCCTTCTCGTAGCCGAACAGCTCCGATTCGAGGAGCTCGTCCGGCAGGGCGCCGCAGTTCACCGGGACGAAGGGGCCCTTGGCCCGGTCCGAATAGCGGTGGATCAGCCGGGCGACGATCTCCTTGCCGGTGCCGCTCTCCCCGGTGATCAGCACGGTGGTGTCGGCGCGGGCGAACTTGCCGACCATGGCCTGGAGCCGGCGCATGGTATCGCCGACGCCGACCAGGTCGCCCATGTCGTGGACCTCCAGGGAGGGCGGCGGCGTGGCGGCGAACAGCCCCTTGAGGACCTTGGCGACCTCCTCGATGTCGTTCTTCGCCTTGGTGAGGAAGTCCACCGCGCCCAGGTTGAGCGCCTGCACCGTGGTCTCGGTGGTGGCGTAGGCGGTCATGATCAGCACCGGCGTGGTGTCCTGCCGGGCCTTCAGCCACTCCAGCAGTTCCAGCCCGGAACCGTCCTTCAGCCGCAGGTCGGACACGATCGCGTCGTAGCGGACGCTTTCCAGCCGCTGCAGCGCCTCGGCCAGGGAGGCCGCCCCCTCGGTCTGGAACCCCTTCGATTCGAGGCCGATCTCCAGGACCTCCCGGAAGCCCGGCTCGTCCTCGACGAGGAGGACCTGCTTGGCGGTCGGTTCGACGGTCATGCGCAGCCTGGATCTGGATCGGGCATCGAGTGACTATCATGGGGTTTTCCCGGGGTGCCGTGAAGCAGGTCGTCTTCGCCCATCGCAAACTGTCCTTCGGCGGCGGGGAGCGCGTGCTGATCGAGCAGGTGGCCGCCCTCGCCGGCGTGCCGGCCGAGGTCACCGTGCTGTTCCGCAAGGAACCCGGCCGGCGCGACATCGAGGTCGAACTCCGCGAGCGCAATCCGAATGTCGGCAGGGTGCTGCACCTGCCCGGGCCCCTGGGCTGCCTGCGCTGGCTCCGCGCCCATCCGCCGGACTGCCTGGTGCTCTGCAATCACAAGGGGGTCCAGCGGGCCCTGCCCTGGGTGGGCCGGTTCGGGGGACCGGGCTTCCCGGTGGTGGTCACCCTGCACGAGCACTACCCACGGCACCTTCGCAAGTACCAGGGGATCCGCGACCGGGTGGACCGCTGGATCGTGACCTGGGCCTTCCAGGAGGCGGTGCGGGCGCACCTTGGTCCGCAACCCTGCAGCCTGATCCACCCCCTGTACCCCCGCCCCGAGGCGGTTCCGGTGGGCGCGGAGGAGCGGCGTTCCGCCCGCCGTCGCCTGGGGCTTCCCGAGGACGGGCTGCTGGTGGGCTACATCGGCCAGATCGACGGCCGCAAGGACCCGCTCGCCTTCCTGGACTTCGCCCGCCGGCTCTCGGCCCGGATTCCGGCGACCTTCCTGCTGGCGGGACAGGAGGAGCCCGCCATCGGGCGGGCCCTCGACGCCGCCCAGGACGGGCTGCCGCTGCACCGCCTCGGCCGCCTGCCGGAGGTCGGCCCGGCCTTCGCCGCCCTCGACCTGTACGTCATGACCAGCCGCAACGAGGGGTTCTTCCCGCTGGCCCTCATCGAGGCCCTGGAGCGGGGCGTCCCGGTGCTGGCCCCGCCGGTGGGCGGCATCGGCACCGTGATCCAGGACGGCAACGGAGCCTTCCTCATTCCGAAGGCGGATGACCGCAGGTCCATCCCCGGGGCCTCCCTGCAGGCCGCCGCCGAGCGGATGGCGCCGCTGCTGGCGGATTCCGAGGGCTGGCAGGCGCAGCGCGACCGGGCCCACGCGCTGGGCACCGGCCTCACCCGCGGCTACGATGCGGCCGCCCGGTTCCGGGAGGCCCTGGCCCCATGGCTGCCCTGATCCCCGAAGGCGCCACCTGGGTGCGCTTCCCGCGTTTCGTGGGCGACGCCGCGATGCAGCTGCCGGTGCTGAACCTGCTCAGGCAGGCCGGCATCGGGCCGCTGGTGGTATGGGGACCGGCCCTGGCCGTGTCGCTGGTGCAGGATCACGAGCTGGCCGATGCGGTGCTGCCGGAGGCGGGCAAGCCTTCGCCCTGGGAGATGGCCCGGGTGCTGCGCCGGCACCGCGCGGCCCGCAGCATCCACTTCCCGAAATCCCTGCGGCCGGCCCTGGCGGCCTGGCTGGCCCGGGTGCCCGAGCGGATCGGCGTGGACGAGAGCGGCCAGGGCCCCTTCAACACGCACTCGGGCCCCTTCTGGTCGGCCGAAGGCCCCTTCCTGCTGCGCTACCACGCGGTGCTGCGGCGGCGCTGGCCCGACCTGCCTCCCATGCCCTTCGCGGACTACGACCCGGGGGGGGCGGTCGCGAAGCCCGCAGGCCCCTACCTCTGCCTCATGCCCGGCTCCACCTGGCCCTCCAAGGCCTGGCCCCGGGACCACTTCCGTGCCCTGGCGCGCACCGCCCGGGCCCAGGGCCTGGCGGTGGTGGTGCTCGGCGTCCCCGAGGAAGCGGAAACCTGCCGGTTCGTGGCCCAGGACGGGGCCCTGGACCTCTGCGGACGGACCTCCCTGAGGCAGGCGGCCGCCTGGCTGCGCGGCGCGCGGGCGGCCGTCGGGAACGATTCCGGGCTGTCCCACCTGGCCGCGGCCTGCAGCACGCCGACCCTGGCGCTCTACGGCGCCACCGACCCCGGCGGTTCGACGCCCTGGGGTCCGAGGAGCCTCGCCCTGCGCCGGCCCGGGCTGGACTGCAGCCCCTGCTTCAAGCGCGACTGCCGGGTCGAAGGCCACCCCTGCCTCGCCGGTATCCCCCCGGCCCAGGTCTGGGGGGAACTGCAGGGCCTGCTCTCCGCATAGAATGGAGATCCACGAGGTTTCCATGCGCGCCCTGCCGTTCTCCGTCCTGATCGCCCCGGCCGTCCTGCTGGCCCAGGCCCCCGAGCCCACCATCGCCTTCGAGAAGGTCCACTACGATTTCGGGAAGATCTCCCCGGACCGCAAGGTCAGCGCCAAGTACAAGGTGACCAACACCGGGAAGGCCTACCTCAACATCACCCACATCAACCCGAGCTGCGGATGCACCTCGACCATGCTCGGGAAGTGGTCGCTGGCCCCCGGGGAGAGCGAGTACCTGGAAGCCACCTTCGATCCCAAGGGGAACAAGGGCGTGGTCCGGAAGTCCATCCAGGTCGCCAGCAACGATCCCCGGAACGGCGTGGTCACCCTCACCATGGAGGCCGACGTGGTGCAGGAGATCATGCCCAGCACCAGTTCGCTGTTCTTCCTCGACGTGCCCCGCAGCGCGCCGCGCAAGGCGGTGGTGCGCCTCGCCTCCGGCAACGGCCAGCCGGTGAAGGTCACCGAGGTCCGGATCCCCGGCGCTCCCTACCTGCAGTCGTCGGTGAGCGCGGACGGCAAGGACGCCGTGCTGGAGATCCTGTTCGACGGCCGCAAGGTGCCCGCCGGCCAGCTCCGGGGAATCGATGCCCTGACCGTGCGGACCGCCAGCACCGGCCAGCCGGTGGTGCCGATCAACGTCCAGTGGGAGCTCAAGTCCCTGGTCTCCTGCAAGCCCGACCGGGTCGCCTGGGTGGAGGTCAGCGGCAAGGAGCTGCGCAGCAGACTGACCCTGGCCCACGCCGACGGGAAGCCCTTCACGCTGACCGGCGTGGCCGCTTCGAACCCGCTGGTGCGGGTCGAAGGGCTCAGCCCCAAGTCCGCCGTCACCCACGAGGTGCAGGTGGTGCTCTCCAGCAGCGCCAAGCCCGGAAGCCTGCACGAGACCCTCAAGTTCACCACCGACCTGGCCGACCAGCCGGAGGTCGACGTCCGGGTGGCGGCGATCCTCCGCGAGGCGGGCAAGTGACCGCCGGCCGCGGCCGGTTCCGGTCTTGAGCGGGGACGACAGCCGCCAGCACCTGCGGGCGGTCCTGGGCGTCGGTCTGACCGCCCTCATCTGGGGGGGCAGCTTCGCCGCCATGAAGCTGGTGGTCCAGGGCGGGCTCAGCGTCGGCGCCCTGCTCAGCCTGCGGTTCACCTTGGGTGGCCTGGCCCTGGGGCTGCTCGCCTGGGCCTTCAAGGCGAAACCGGGTTCCCGGGCCCTCCTCGACAGCCTGCTGCTCGGCCTGGTCCTGACCGTGATCTTCTGGCTGCAGACGGACGGCCTGCGCTACACCACCACCAGCAAGAGCGCGTTCATCACAGGCCTGTACGTGGTGTTCACGCCGCTGGTCAGCCTCGTGGTGGGGGACCGCCTGCGGCCCAGCCACGGGATCGGGGCCCTGGTCGCCGCCCTCGGCCTGTTCCTGCTCGTGAACGAGCCCGGAAAGCCCTTCGGCGGCTGGAACTTCGGCGACACCGAGACGCTCCTCTGCGCCGTCCTCTGCGGGGTGCACATCTCCATGACCGCCCATTTCAGCCGGCGCAGCGACAGCTGGACCCTGGCCACCGGCCAGGTGGTGGTGGTCGCGCTGCTGTCCTGGCTGGTGACCCCCTTCGTCCCGGGCCTGCCCCTGGCGGACGGCACCCGCCTCGGCGGGTTCGCGGGATCCTTCGCGGCGCTGTCCTCGCCCGGCGTGTGGATCCCGCTGCTGTTCCTGGCCCTGCTGGCCACCGCCCTGGCCTTCTACCTGCAGTCCAGCCAGCAGGCCCGGCTCGGGGCGACCGAGGCCGCGATCCTGTTCAGCCTGGAACCGGTGTTCAGCGCCGTGCTGGCGGTCAGCGGCCTGCTGCCCGGGATCCGCGAACGCCTGACCGCCCTGCAGGTCCTGGGTGGCGCCATCATCGTCAGCGCCATGCTCCTCGCGGAGCTCGGACCGCGCCTGCTGCGTCGTCTGGAGCCACCCGGGGAGGAGGCCATCGGCTGAGCCGCCGGACTCAGGAGCGCCGCGAAAGCAGGTCGTCCAGCAGCGCGTAGAAAGCGGGGATGTCGATGGGCTTGGTGACGTAGGCGGAGAAGCCCGCCTCCAGGCCGCGTTCCAGGTCGCCCTTCATCGCGTTGGCGGTGAGGGCGACCACGGGCGGATTGCCCAGCTCGGGCATCCGCCGCAGTTCGGCCAGAATCTCGAAGCCGTTCATCCCGGGCATGTTGATGTCCAGCAGCACGAGGTCCGGGCGCACCTCGCGGGCCAGGGGAAGGCCGGTCTCGGCCGAACTGGCGTCGGCCAGCTCCAGGTCCGGCCGGCGCCGGATGACCCGCCGCATGAGCCCCAGGTTGACCGGATTGTCCTCGATGTAGAGCACGCGGCTCCGACGCCCTCCCGTTCGGGGGCCGGCTGCGATCTCCGCCGGCGGCCCGGCTGCCGCGTCAGCCCCCTCGGGGGCGAGGGGCACCTCGACCCAGAAGGTGCTGCCGCGGCCCACCTCGGAGGCCAGCCCGATCCGGCAGCCCATCAGCTGCACCAGGTGGCGGGTGATGGTCAACCCGATCCCGGTGCCCTCGATGCTGCCCTGCTCGGCGCCCAGCCGCTCGAAGGGCTGGAACAGGCGGTCCTGCTGCTCGGCGGTGAGCCCTGGACCGGTGTCCCGGACCGAGATCCGGAGCCAGCCTTCCTCCGCCGGGGCGCATTCGACGCGCACCGAACCCCCGGGCCGGTTGTACTTCACGCCGTTCGACACGAGGTTCAGCAGCACCTGCTTCAGCCGTATCGGGTCGGCCCGAACCCAGGTCCCCTGGCCGGTCCCCAGGTCGAAGCGGACGGAAACCCCAAGGTTCTGGCCGAGGACCCCCGCCACGCTCTCGCAGCTGGCGAACAGCTCCGGGACCCCCACCGGAGCCAAGGCGACGTCCAGGCGCCCCGCCTCGATCCGCGCCAGGTCCAGGATGTCGTTGATGAGCGAGAGCAGGTGGGAGCCCGCCCGCTCGATTTCGCCCCCGGCCTCCTGGATGCCGGGCAGGTCCGGATTGGCTCCGTCCAGCCTGAGCAGCTGGGCGTAGCCGAGGATGGCGTTGAGCGGCGTCCTGAGTTCGTGGCTCATGCTGGCCAGGAACTCCGACTTGGTCCGGCTCGCCCGTTCCGCCACTTCGCGGGCGGCGACCAGCAGGGCCATGGCCTCCTCGCGCGCCAGGGCGTAGGCGAGCATGTCGCCGATCTCGCGCAGCGTGTCGATGCGGTCCGTGCCGGCGTGGGGGTGCGGGTCGGTGTAGAGGAACAGCACGCCCATGCTGCGCGGGCGGCCGCCGAAGCTGTCCACCAGAGGCACCACGTAGTGGCCGTGGGGGGTCATGTCGGGCCAGCGGTTCTCGTGGCGGTGGTCGGTGAAGCAGTCGTCGCTGACCAGGATCTCCCGGGACACCGCCGCCCGTCCGCACAGGCAGCGGCCCAGGGGCACCTCGGCCTCGTCGCGCAGGAAGGCCGCGGAGAAGTCGCCCTGGCAGGCGGCCAGGCGCAGGCAGGTCTCGCCCTCCCGCAGCACGAACACCCCGCCCTTGCGCTGCAATTGCAGGCCCTGCATGCGGAAGATCGCCTCCAGGGCCAGATCCACGCGCCGCGCCAGCGGCTCCTGCCCGGACAGGGCCTTGGCCACGGCCAGCTTGGCTTCGGCGTCCGACCGGGCGAGCTCCTGGTCGCGCTGGGCCCGCTTGAGCAGGGAGATGTCGGTGCGGATGGAGATGTACTGGTAGGGCCGGCCTCGGGCGTCCAGGCTCGGGGCGATGGTCGCCTCCACCCAGTAGAAGCTCCCGTCCTTGCGCCGGTTGCACACCTCCCCCTGCCAGACCCGGCCGGCGACGATGGTGCGCCACATGTCCTCGTACACGGAGGCCGGGTGGACGCCCGACTTCAGGATCCGGTGGTTCCTGCCCAGCAGCTCCTCCGGCGCGTAGCCGCTGATCCGGCAGAACTGCCCGTTCACATAGGTGATGTCGCCGGCGAGGTCGGTGATGCTGACGATGGCGTGCTCGTCGAGCACCTGCTGGCGGTTCTCGAGCTCCTTCCGGGTGCGGGCGAGGTCCTCCACCAGCTCGGCCAGATGGACGGTGAGCGTGCGCAGGTCCTCGGTCTCCCCCACCTGCCTGCCGATCGGCGCCAGCAGCAGGTTGGTCGCCCGGCGCAGGGCTTCCAGGGTCTCGCCCCGGGCCTCGGCCTCCTGGCGCAGCGCCTGGTTCGCCGCCATCAGTTCCTGGGAACTGAGGTCGAGGTTGCGGCTGGCGAAGGCGAGGTTGTCCTCGTACTGGCCATAGGCCTCGCTCACCTGCTGCAGCAGGGCGCGCATCCGCGCCGGATCGGGTCCCTGGCCTGTGGTGCCGGACAGCAGCCGCTCCAGGGCATCGGCGTCCGCCACCCCGAGGGAGCGGCGGACCTGCCGGGTCAGCAGCCGGTGCAGCGTCATCAGCCTTCGCGTTCGGCGATCAGGCTGAGGGTCATGGTCTGGTTGTGCAGCCGGCAGGACCCGCCGGGGACCGGACCGATCTCGCCGTAGCTGTAGAACCCGGTGAGGCGGGCGAAGGTCCCGCAGCGCGCCGCGACGGCCTCGACCTCCTCCTCGACCCGGCCCCCCATCACCAGCTTGCGGCCCACGCAGCTCACCAGCAGGGCCAGGGTGGGACCGGCGAGCCGCGCGTCGCCGCCGAGGGCCAACCGGGCCGCTTCGTCGGCGCCGTCCACCAGGCCGTCGGTCTGGGCGTGCATCAGCCGAAGGAACCCCTCGGGATCGACCTCCCCGGCCAGGGTCAGGCTGCCCTCCCCCTCGTCCACGCCGAGGATGGTCCGGATCACGCCCTCCGACGCCAGGCCCCGGGACACCATCTCGAAGGGGAACCGCAGACCCGATCCAGGCAGGTCGCGGGCGTGATCGCCCAGGTAGCGCTTGTAGGTGGCCAGCGCCGGCTCGCCGTCGAGTTCGAGCAGCACGTTCCCGCGGGCGGCCGTGACCTTCCGGAGCGGGCCGAAGGCCTTCCATCCCCCGAAGGACCCGCTGGAGAAGGCGAGGCGCTCGCCGTGGAACCCCAGGGCCAGAATCCGCGACGCGGAGAGGCCCTCGGACGACAGAACGGCCGTGCCCTGGAAGGCCCCGCCATCGCCGGCCAGTCCTCCACCGATCGGAATCCCCCCCGGGAACCGGGAGGCCAGGCCGTCCACCAGCGCGCTGCCATTGATCCGGACGCCCTGGGCGAAGACCAGGGCGGCCCGGGCCCCGCCTGCGGCCAGCGCGGCGCCGAGCCGCTCCCCAGCTGAATGGGAGTCCTCCGAACCGGCCAGTTCCGTGCTGGCTGGGAAGCAGGCCAGGCTGCCGAGGTCGAGGGCGGTGACCGACAGGCTCCCCTCCAGCACCTGGCCGTCGTGGATCTCCCCGGCGGTGCTGCACCCGGCCAGCACGGCCCCGGGAAAGGCAGCGGCGAGGTCGCCGGCCAGGCCTGGGGCGCCGAGCAGGCGGAGGTCCCCGAACGCCAGCACCAGGGCCGGGGAGAGTTCCTTCAGGGGCCGAAGCCGGTCGCGCTGGTCCGGCCAATCCCGGATCAGGGCCTGGGCGATGCGCATGGTGGGCTCCTCGAAACCGCGCGGGACAGCGATCGGGGAACCCCGGCAGGGTTCCCTCCCCCTTTGTCGGTGCGGCTCCCGGCCGGCATGAATCGGCAGCGGTTCTTTGCCTTCGGACCCGTGGCCCAGGCACACTGGGCGGGGAGGATCGGGTCGTGCTCATCGTGACGGGCGGTGCCGGTTTCATCGGGTCGAACCTGGTCAAGCGGCTCAACGCCGCCGGCCGCACGGACATCCTGGTGGTGGACAACCTGAGCCGGGCGGAGAAGTTCCGCAACCTGGCCGACCTGACCATCGCGGACTACCTGGACAAGCGCGACTTCCGTGCCCTCCTGGAGGGCGGCCGCTTCGACCTGGAGGCCGAGGCGGTGTTCCACAACGGTGCCTGCAGCGACACCATGGAGACCGACGGCCGCTACATGATGGCCAACAATTTCGGAGACTCGAAGGCCCTGCTCGACTGGTGCGTGGCCCGCGGGGTCCCGCTGGTCTACGCCTCCAGCGCCGCCACCTATGGCGCCAGCACCCGCTTCGGCGTCGACCCGGCCCACGAACGGCCGCTGAACGTCTACGGCTGGTCCAAGCTGGCCTTCGACCAGCACCTGCGCCGGCGCCTCCCGGACATCGCCAGCCCGGTGGTCGGGCTGCGCTACTTCAACGTCTACGGCCCCCGCGAACAGCACAAGGGGCGGATGATGAGCGTCCTCCACCAGTTGTTGCGGCAGCTCCGGGAGGGCGGTGAATGCCGCCTGTTCACCGGCACCGACGGCTACGGCGACGGCGAGCAGGTGCGCGACTTCGTGTTCGTCGGCGACATCGTCGAGCTCAACCTGCACTTCGCCTTCGGACCGATGCGGAAGGGGATCTTCAACGCCGGGACGGGCCAGGCGCGCAGCTTCAACGCCATCGCCCAGACGCTGGTCGCCCACCTGGGCGGCGGCAGGATCGCCTACATCCCGTTCCCCGAGACCCTCCGCGGCAAGTACCAGAGCTACACCCAGGCCGACCTCGGCACCCTGCGGACGCAAGGCGGATACGCCAGGCCCTTCACCAGCCTGGAGGACGGGATCGCCGCGACCCTGGCCGAGCTGCAGCCGGGCTGAGCCGCGCGGCTCGGCGGCGGCTTCCGGCCGGTCGGCGGTGGGGCTTGAAAATACCACCTGGACGCCCACAATCCAGAGGTGTTCCTTCCCCGCCTGGACCTGCCATGACCCCGCGACCCTCCCGCCGCTTTCGCAGCGCCCTTCCGCCCCTGGTGCTCATCCTCGCGTTGACCGGCGGCTGCAACGTGAAACGCGAGGAGGAGGAGCGGCTGCGGGCCGGCCGGGAGTCGGCCGAGCGCCAGCGGGCGGAGGCGGAGAAGCCCAGCGAGGCGGTCCTCCTCCAGGTCCGCGGGGCGGCCGAGGCCTACATGAAGGAGCGTCACCCCCAGGAACGGCTGGATGAGCTGGTGTTCACCCAGCTGACGCCGAACCTGTACCTGCTGGGGCTGAAGCTGCAGGCTCCGGCCTCGACGACCCGCAGCCTGACCGCCGAGCGGTTCCGCGGCGAAGGCGGCGCGGACTTCCTCTGGGTGATCGACGAGGCCAGCCGCGACCGGATCACCGAACTGGCCACCCGCCACGGGTTCGACACGGAACTCGCCCAGGTTTCCCGCGAATCCACCGAATCGGACTGGGGCGACCCGGCGACCTCGGGAGACTGGTCCCAGGACACCCGGCCGGCCCAGCGGACCGCCCACGCCACGACCCTGCACACGGCATCCTGGCTCGGGCCGCTGCTCCTCTGGCACTACCTCTACGGCCGGCCGGCGCCGATGGGGTTCTCCTACCGCAACCCCCAGCGCGGGTTCAGCGCCTTCGCCCCCGGGTACCGCTACACCTCGCCCCAGGCCCCCTTCCCGCCCGGCGTGAAGGACCGGCTCGGCAGGATCCCGGCGCAGACCGGGGGCCATTCGGCGGTGTTCCTGGGCGGCACGGCCTGGCAGCCGAAGGCCATGGGCGAGCACCCCGGCCTGAACACCGCCCGGATCTACAGCACCTCCGGACCCGCCTCCCAGGCCGCCCGGGTGGCTCCCGGCTCCATCAGCCGGGGAGGGTTCGGCGCCTCGGGACGCTCCGCCAGCACCTCTGGAAGCCACGGGTCGGCCAGCAGTACGGGCAGCTGAGATGCGCCGCGTCGAAGTGCGCCCCCGGGCCGATTGGCGCGACCGCGTGGAGAACCTGGGCTTGCTCTACCACAGCCACGAGGACGGCTCTCCCTATTGGCAGGAGGGGGCTTGCTACCGGTTCAGCGCCGGCCAGGTCGACGTCCTCGGCCGGGCTGCGGCCGAGCTGCAGCGGATCTGCATCGAGGCCGTCGGCCGGATCATCGCGGAGCGCCGCTATGAAGGCTTCGCCCTGCCGCCCTGGATGGTCCCGGTCATCGAGGAGAGCTGGGACCGGGACGAAGTCAGCATCTACGGCCGCTTCGACCTGGCGTGGGACGGCCGGGGAATGCCGCGGCTGCTGGAGTACAACGCCGACACCCCGACCAGCCTGGTGGAGGCAGCCATCGCGCAGTGGTACTGGCTGCAGGAGGTTGAACCTGGCGCCGACCAGTTCAACAGCCTCCACGAGCGCCTGGTGGAAGCCTGGAAGCGCTGGGATCCAGGCCCCGAAGGCGCGCCGGTGGTCTTCCTGTCCCAGGATTCGGTGGAGGACCGCCAGACCACCGCCTACCTGCGCGACACTGCCCACCAGGCCGGCCTGCCGACCCTGCAGATGAACCTCGAGGACCTCGGCTGGGACGAGGTTCGCGGCTGCTTTGTGGACCTCGACGAGCGGCCGGTGCAGGCCGCCTTCAAGCTCTACCCTTGGGAGTTCATGGTCCGGGACGGGTTCGGGATGCACCTCACGCACCAGCCCCGGTCCTGCCGCTGGCTCGAGCCGCCCTGGAAGATGCTGCTGAGCAACAAGGCGATCCTGGCCCGGCTCTGGGCGTGGTATCCGGACTGCCCCTACCTGCTGCCCGCCTACCTGGACGGGCCGAGGGAGCTGGTCGAAGCTGGCTTCGTCCGCAAGCCGATCCTCGGCCGGGAAGGCGCCAACGTGGAGATCTGCCGTCCGGGCCTGGCGCCCATCGCCTCGAACCTGGATCCTGCCTACGGGGCGGAAGGCTGGGTCTGGCAGGCCATCGCCTCCATGCCGGCCTTCGACGGCTGGTCCCCCGTACTCGGCGCCTGGATCGTCGACGGCGAACCCGCCGGGCTCGGCATCCGGGAGTCCCGGGGACCGATCACGGACAACCGCAGCTGCTTCGTCCCCCACCTGATCGCGGATTGAGGACGCCCCCCCGGCGGACGCCGAGGGTGATCCGGAGCGCCCCGCGCCTCCCGGGGGTCAACGCGCGCGCCAGGGAGGGCACCCGAAGGGGAGGTAAGGGCGAGGTAAAATATGATTTCTTAGGCATATGTGGGAAAAAAACAGATTGCGGGACGTGAAAAATAAGATGCGGGACGCAACGAAGGGGTCCATACTCAGGACATCCAAGTCAAGTGTCCTGTTGGTCCTCAAATCTCAATGGATCCCATCCCCGGGACGGCCCCTTCGGCCCCGGTACCGGGTCTGCGCTTCCCGCACCTTCCCTCAACCCTGAGGCCGGCTGGGGTCCCTCCCTGTTCCCGCCGGATCTCGCACCTGCTCCTGGAGGTTCCATGAATCACCCACGATCCCACCGGCTGTCCCGGCGGCTGGCGCTGGCCTTGGCGGTGGCCGCACCGGTCCTGCCCCTTCTGGCCCAGGGCGGTGCCCTGCCGGCCGTTCCGAACCTTGCCCGGACCGGAAGCTACGGCATCGTCGCGCTGAACAACACCAATTCCATCCGCATCATCAACACGGGCAACTGGACCATCAGCGAACCCATGCTGACCGGCCAGTTGGGCAGCTTCGGGGGCGGCCTCTTCGACGTCGTGGTGACCCCCGACGGGCGGACGGCGCTGGTGAGCAATTTCGGCGATTCCCAGGTGCACTTCCTGGACATGAGCAACCCCACCCTTCCCACGGTGAAGGGCGTGTACGACGTCGGCTTCTTCGCCGAGGACATGGACATCACGCCGGATGGCAAGTACGCCCTGGTGACCGATGGCGGCTTCTCACCCAAGATCGCCGTGATCAACATCGCCGAGCGCAGCGGCCAGACCTATTACTTCACCTTCTCGGGCAACGCCGAGACCGAGGACCAGATGATCTCGTGCCAGGCGGTCTCCATCATGGCGGACGGCGAGACCGTGCTCTGCCCGAACTACTTCAGCGGCACCCTGCACGTCTTCCGCCTGCACGCGGACGGAAGCATTGCCCACACCCAGACCCTTCCCCTGCCGCTCAAGTACCCCGTTGCCCCGGAGGACCTTCGGACCCGGCCCGCCATCCCCGGCCCGATGCCCAACCGGTCGGTGAACGTGGCCGTGTCGCCCGACGGCATCCACGCCGCGGCGCTCGGCTTCAGCGTCGCCAACAACCCGGCGGACCCTTTCCGCAGCGGGCCCACCGTCTTCCTGTACAAGCGGGTCGCCCCGGGCGAACTGGTCGCCCTCGGGGACAACGGCGTCGAGTTCAGCGGACGGAACGCCCAGTCGGCGGTGTTCAGCCCGGATGGCAAGCGCCTTTACGTCTCCGCGACCAATGTCATCTATCCGCCCCCGATCTTCCCCCCGCCACCCGCCACGCCCCCCCCGACCACCCAGACCTGGGTGCGGATCTTCAACGTGGTGGGCGACACGATCGTCCTCGACACCGACGTCGAACTCCCCGGCCGGGGATCCAGCGGCCTGTTCGGCGTCGACACCATCGCGGTGGACCAGTCCGGCCAGTTCGTGTTCCTCACCAATCCGACGGTGAGCGGCGGGCTGGCCCGCATCGACGTGGTGTCGGCCATCACGAAGTCCTACTACCGCAGCTTCGTGCTCCCCGACCAGACCTACACCAACTACTACCTGTACCTTCCGGAGCACCTGCGTCCGGCGCCGCTCACCGAGACGGTGCCGCCCATCCCCACCGGGATCGCCTTCACCCGGGGACCGCGCATCACGCGGTAGCCGGCACCGGACCGGCCGCAGGATCCGCGGGGGCCAGGCACGCGCCGGCCCCCGCGGCCCTTTACCGCGGGAACTGCGGCCCGACGGGCGACAACCGGGTCCGCCTCAGGAGACCCGGTCGATCACCACCAGGGTCACGTCGTCGGTGAAGGGTGCCGGGTGGTTGAATTCGCGCGCCTGGCGGACCAGCTGGTCGGCGGCCTGGTCGGCATCCTGGGGCAGCTCGGCGCCGAAGCGCTGGAGGCCCTCCTCGCCCAGGAACCGGCGGTCCTCCCGCTCGACCTCCACCAGACCGTCGGTGTACAGCAGCAGGCGGTCGCCGACCTCGAAGGCGGCGGTGCCCTCGGCGAAGGGCAGGTCCGGATCCAGGCCCAGCATGAAGCCCTTGCCTGCGAGGGCCTCCGGGCGGTGCAGGCCGCCGCGGGCGCCCCTGGCCAGCCGGAACGGCGGCGGGTGGCCCGCGACCACGTAGCGGATCTCGCCCTTCCCGGGTTCGATGCTGGCGAGGAAGGCGGTGGCGAACTGCTCCGCCAGGGTGCTCGCGGCCAAGTCGCGGTTCATGGCCTGCGCCCACAGCAGCGGACTGCCGCCCAGCCTGACCTGGCTCTCGAAGGAGGTCTTCACCATGGCGCTGATGAGCGCCGCGGTCACACCGTGGCCGCTGACGTCGGCGAGCAGGATCGCCGCGCCGCCCTCCAACGTCGGCGTGATGGAATAGATGTCGCCGCCGATCCCCTCCGCCGGCAGGTAGCGGTGCGTGTAGCACAACCCGTTGGCCCTGCCGGGAATCTCGGGCAGGAGGCCCATCTGGAAGTTGGCGGCCAGCTCGAGCTCCGCCCGCACCTTCTCCTGGAAGCGCACGAGCTGCTGGTTCTGGCGCTTGATCTCCTTCTGCATCTCGATGATGCGGAAGGCGCTCTCGACCTTGGCCATTACCTCCTGGGCGTGGAAGGGCTTGGAGATCATGTCGTCGGCGCCGAGGTTCAGGCCGCCGATGCGCGACACCGTGCCGTCCAGCGCGGAGACCAGGATGAAGTAGATGTCTCGGGTGGCGGCGCTGCCCTTCACCGTGCGGCAGAACTCGTCGCCGGCGAGTTCGGGCATCCGCAGGTCGGAGAGGATCAGGTCCGGCTGGACCTTGGCCATGGCCTCCAGAGCGATGCGCCCGTTCTCGGCGACCAGCACCTGATAGCCCGCCCGCTTCAGGTAGAAGCCGAGAATGTCCCGGATGGGGGCCTCGTCGTCGACGACGAGCACGACCCCCTTGGTCATCGCCGGCCGCTCACGCCCCGCGCAGGGCGTCCTGCTCGGTGGCGAAGATCGAGAAGTAGTTGGTCAGGTTGGTCTGGTCGAAGGTCTTCTTGACCTGGGCCGGAAGGCTGCAGAGGTGGAGCTTGCCGTTGTTCTTGTCCACGCTGTTGCGGGCGGCCACCAGCAGGCCGAGCCCCGAGGAGTCGATGAAGCTGACCCCTTCCAGGTTGATCACCAGCAGCTTGGGCTGCTCCTGCGCGACGGTGTCGCGGATGACATCCCGGAGCTGGGCCGTGACCTCGAAGTTGACCTTGCCCTGGATGGTCACGATCGAGGCGCTGCCGTCCTGGCGGGACTGGATGTTCAGCATGGTACTTCCTCCCTCAAGATGCCCTTCAAGACGCGCTTCCGTGCCGCTTCCCGTTTGCGCTGCTTGTACTCGCCGTGCGATGCGGGGCCCTGCCGCGCGTTCTGGAACCCCGCCCTGTCCATGATTTGAACTTCGTGTGCGAAGAAGAAAGTAAACTCGTCCTGCGCCTGGATCAACTCCGGAATGTGGAGCAGGTCCCCCAGTTCGGGCTTGCCGATGGAGGTGAAGTTCGATTGTAGCCGCTCGAGGGCCGGCACGGCGGGGCTGGGCAGGCGGATCAGCGTCCGGCCCGTGAACTGGATGGCGGAATAATCCTTGCTCGAGAACGGGTTTTCCCAGTCCTCGCGGGCCGCCAGCGCGATCGCGCGGCAGGCCTCGGCCCGCGCGGCCGAGCCCACGGGACCGGGCGAGAACCCCGCGGGCAGGCGCTCCATCCAGCGCTCCAGCGCAGCCAGGTCGAACAGGCGGTTGCGCGCCCGCGAGGGCTTGGTGTGGGCGGCCATGACCACGTGGTGGTCCAGCAGGAAGCGGAGCACCTCGAGCACGCCGACCAGGTCCTCGGCCACCAGCCGCAGGCCGATCTGGTCGTAGATGGTCTCCGCCACGTTCTCGGGCTTGTGCAGGAGCTTCAGCAGGATGCTCAGCCGGTTCTTGTTCTCCTTGCGTTCCACCGCCACGAGGGGCACCTCGTAGTCGCCGCGCAGCAGCCAGCCGCCGTCCTCCCGCTGGACCAGGAACTGGTCGTAGCGGGCGAACACCTGCGACTGGATCTCGGGAAGGAACCGGAGGATGAAGTTGTGGTCGATGTGGAAGCTCGTGTGCATCACCCGGAGGATCGCGCAGGACCACCGGGCGCGGAGGTCCATGGGCCGCCGGGAGGCCCAGAGGAGGAGGCAGAGCGGATCCTGGACCTCGAAGAACTCCGCGGGGATGTCCAGGCCGGTTCCCTCGAGGATGACCTCCTGCATGAAGGCCAGGGCCTCCTCGAACCCGCGGACCACCTGCAGCCGCTGGGCGGGGATGCTGACGTCGTAGCCGTAGTTGAGGGTGAAGGCCCGCGCCGCCTCCATGTCGGGCAGCGACACCCCGTCCAGGTCGACGGCGGATTCCCCTCCGAGGATCACGCGGGAGACCTCGGGGGGGATCGGGAAGGAGGGGATCGGCGGCATCGGGTTCTGGCGTCTTATCGCCCCAAGGCGACCCCGACATGAAAAAGGAGCGCCCCGGAGGGCGCTCCCTGGAAGACCGGGCAGCCTACTTGACGGCGAAGGCGGCCACGAGGACGTAGATCACGAGGGCCTCGATGAGGGCCAGGCCGATGATCATGGTGGTGCGGATGTTGCCGGCGGCCTGCGGATTGCGGGCGATGCCTTCGCAGGCGGCGGCGACGGCCTTGCCCTGGCCCAGGCCGCAACCGGCGGCGCCGATGGCGAGGGAGAGGTGGGCGAGGTACTTGCCGGCGAAGAAGGAGGCGGTGGCGGACGGCTCGGCGCCTTCGGCGAAGGCCGCGACGGCGACCATGAGCAGGAAGGCGGTGGTGAGGAACTTCTTCATGGTGGTGCTCCTGTAAGGGGGCTCAGGGGGTTCGGAATCCCCGGAACGGTGAAGGGATGATTGCGGTGAAGGCGTTCCCCGCGGGAATGCCCGAAGCGGGTTTGGCCTGCTGGGGGCGCGGGAGGGGTCCGAGGCCGAAGGCCGTGACCCCACGGAGTGTCAATGCTCGTGGGCGACCGCGCCGCTGAGGTAGATCACCGTGAGCATGGTGAACACGAAGGCCTGGATCAGTCCGAAGAACAGGCCCATGACCATCAGCGGCACCGGCAGCAGCAGCGGCAGCAGGCCGAAGAAGATCCCGGCGACAATGTGCTCGCCGCCGATGTTGCCGAACAGGCGCAGGCTGTGGCTGAGGATCCGCGAGATCAGCCCGAGGATCTCCAGCGGGAACAGCAGCGGCGCCAGCCACCAGATGGGTCCGGCGAAGTGGCCCCAGTACTTGAAGAAGCCCTGTTCGCGCATGCCGTGGAAGTTGTAGTAGGCGAACACCACCAGGGCGCAGCCCAGGGTGACGTTCCAGTTGCCGGTGGCCGGGCTGAGCCCGGGCACCAGGCCGAAGAAGTTGTTGAAGAAGACGAAGAAGGCCATGGTGCCGGCGAACGGCAGGTACTTCTCCGGGTGGTGGTGGATGTTGTCCTTGACCATGCTGTCGAGACCGTCCACCACGAACTCGAAGACCTGCTGGAGCGGCCCCGGGACCTGCTTCATCCGGGCGCGGACCAGGCTGGTCAGCGCGATCGCGACCAGGAAGGCCAGCACGGCGTTCAGGAGGTGGTCGTAGCGCTCGAGGATCGACAGCGGGGCGCCGTGGGCGAAGTTGTAGGGCCAGGGGTGCCGCTGCAGGCCGAGGATCTCGGTGAGCCACTGGGACAGGTTCGAGGCGTGGTGTTCCATGGGGGTGCGGACCTCAGGGAGCTTCAGGGGGTGGGGGTTCGGAACCCCGCAGCCCCAGGCGGACGGCTTCCAGCAGTATGGCCGCGACGAACAGGAGAATCCCCGTCGCGAGAGGTAGACCCTCTCCAGGCAGCGTTTCCATCATCACACGCAGGAGCAGGGCGAGCAACGCCAGTTTCAGCACGGTCAGGCCGGCGTAGAACCAGCGTCGTCGCAGCGACGGCGTCAGCATCCGGCCGGTGACCACCCGGTGCAGGCTCCAGAAGGCCAGGCTGCCGGCACCCCCGGCCAGGAACGCCAGCGCCGCCCAGCGCGACTTCAGCGCCCACAGGACCGTTCCAAGCGGCAGGAGGATCAACTGGAAACGCTGTATCCAGAAGAGATGAACGAATCCGGGATCATCGGCCTCAGGCACCGCCGCCCCCGCCATCCCGGGGACCGTCATCCGGTCCCGGCTTCAGGTCGTCGGCGGCATTGGCCCGCAGCGTCATCTTGTACAGCTCCCAGCCCGCCGTGGCGATGCCCCAGACCAGGCCGATCCATTGGCCAGCCTCCGGATGGCCCAGCAGCCCGCCAAGCCACCGGCCCAGGAAGAAGCCCAGGACGATGGCGATCGGGATGACCAGGCCCAGGCTCATCAGGTCAGCCCACAGGGCGCGCTCCTTCGGGCTGCCTGCGGTCTTCCTGGGGCGGAGTGTCATGGTTGACTCCGATCGGGACACTGAAGGCCACCGAAGGCACAGAATATCCATTCTGTGCCTTCCCGTGGCCTGGAGGGTTCAGCGGGGCTCGCTCTAGATGGCCGTGATCCGCGCCACCCAGGTCATCAGCCAGGGCCCGAAGGCGGTGCCGATGAGGGTCACGGCGCAGGCGGCGCCGACGATGGCGGTGATGGCGCTGCCCAGGGGCGCGCGCTCGCCTTCAGGGGCCTCGCGGAAGTACATCTGGTTCACCACCATCAAGTAGTAGTAGGCGCTGATGGCGCTGGTGATGAGCGCGACGGTGGTGAGGAGCACATAGCCCTGCTCGATGGCCAGCTTGAACAGGAAGAACTTGCCGAAGAACCCCAGCAGCGGGGGGATGCCGGCCAGGCTCAGCAGGAACACCATCATCGCGAAGGCCAGCACCGGTTGGCGGCGGCCCATGCCGGCGAAATCCTCGATCCGTTCGCCCTCGCCCCTGCCCTGCAGGTAGATCACCACCGCGAAGGCGCCCATGTTCATGAACAGGTAGATGAGCATGTACAGCCAGACCACCTGCGCTCCGGCCACCACGTCCAGGGACAGCACGCCCAGCAGCATGTAGCCGACGTGGGCGATGGAGCTGTAGGCCAGCAGGCGCTTCATGCTGGTCTGGCGGAGGGCGGCGACGTTGCCCCAGATCATGCTGGCGCCGGCGATGAAGCTCAGGGCCGGCACCCACTGGTCGGCCACCCCGTGCAGGGCGGTGCCGAACACCCGCAGCAGCACCGCCAGCGCGGCCGCCTTGGGGGCGGTGGCCATGAAGGCCGTGATCGGCGTCGGCGCGCCTTCATAGGCGTCCGGCGACCACTGGTGGAAGGGCACCGCCGCCACCTTGAAGGCCAAGCCCACCAGCACCATCAGCACCCCGGAGAACACCAGCAGGTCCTGGTTGCGGGGCACCAGGGCGATGGACCGCCCCAGCTCGGCGAAGCCCGTGCTCTGGCCGCCGCCGGCGATGAACAGCAGGCTGATGCCGTAGAGCAGGATGCCGCTCGAGAAGGCCCCCAGCAGGAAGTACTTGGTGCCGGCCTCGATGCTGCGGTCCTGGGTGCGCAGGTAGGCGGCCAGGATGTAGATGCAGATCGCCATCAATTCAAGGCTGAAGTAGGCGCTGACGAAGTCGGTGGCGCCGGCCAGGAAGAACATCCCGGCGAGGGCGTACAGGATCAGGGCGTAGTACTCGACGGTCTGCTCCTTGAGGGCGTTGAGCAGGCCCTGGCTGAGGAACACCGTGGCGACGGCGGACAGCAGGCTGATCCACTGGAAGCCCTTGGCGAAGGCGTCCACGGTGTACATCCCGGAGAAGCCCGACCCTTCAGGGGTGAAGTACAGCAGCACGCCCGCCAGGACCAGGGTGGCCAAGGTGAGGGGCGCCCACTTCTGCTTCTCGCCGGGGGCGAACAGCAGGCGGTCCAGGGGCCACAGCATGAAGGTGGCCACCAGGATGAGCAGGAGCTGGGGTCCGAGCAGACGCGAATCCCGCACCAGCGCGTCGAGGAGCCCCGAAGCGAAGGTGGACATCAGTGACCTCCTCCGCCGGGCGCAGGCGCGTGGCCGGGAACCGCCGCCGGGGCGGCGTGGTCGGCGGGGGCGGCATGGACGGCCGGAGCCTCCATGGCCCGCATGCCCTGCTGGCGGGCCAGGGCCTGGGTCTTCTCCAGCTGTTCACGGTCGAAGAAGGCGGGGTCCACCTGGCGGACCAGCTTGGCCACCGGCTCCTTGAGGATGTCCATGACCGGCTTCGGGTAGAGGCCGATCCAGAAGGCCGCCACCACCAGCGGCGCGAAGTAGGCGATCTCGCGGGCGTTGAGGTCCTTCATCCGGGCGCTGGCGGCATCCAGGGGCCCGAACATCACCCGCTGGAACAGCCACAGCATGTAGGCGGCGCCGAGAATGATGCCGCTGGTGGCAGCCACCGCCCACCAGGGACGGGCCTGGAAGGCGCCCTGCAGGATGGCGAACTCGCCGATGAACCCGTTGAGGCCCGGCAGGCCGATGCTGGACATGGTCATGATCATGAAGATCGTGGCGTAGACCGGCATCTGCTTCGACACGCCGCTGTAGTCGGCGATCATGCGCGTGTGGCGGCGTTCGTAGACGATGCCAACCAGGAGGAAGAGCGCGCTGGTGGAGATGCCGTGGTTGAGCATCTGGAAGATGCCGCCCATGATGCCGTTCGGATTGAGGGCGAAGATGCCCAGCATGCACAGGCCGAGGTGGCTGACGGAGCTGTAGGCCACCAGCTTCTTGATGTCCTTCTGGATCATGGCGACCAGCGCGCCGTAGATGACGCCGATCAGGGTGAGGGCGAGGAACCAGGGCATGAGCACCTTGGTGGCGTCGGGCACGATCGGCAGGAGGAAGCGGACGAAGCCGTAGGTGCCCATCTTCAGCAGGATGCCGGCGAGGATCACGGAGCCGGCGGTGGGCGCCTGCACGTGGGCGTCCGGCAGCCAGGTGTGGAACGGGAACATCGGCACCTTGATCGCGAAGCCGAGGAAGAAGGCCAGGCAGAGCAGGATCTGGAAGGTGGAGGTCTGCTTGGCGATCACCGGCGCCATGGCCTGGAATTCGGCGATGCCGAAGTTGTAGCTGCCGGTGGTCTTGTGCTGCAGGAAGTAGATCGCCAGGATGGCCACCAGCATCAGCACCGAGCCGGCCAGGGTGTAGAGGAACAGCTTGATGGCGGCGTACAGCTTCTGCGGCCCGCCCCAGATGGCGATCAGGAAGTACATCGGCACCAGCATCAGCTCCCAGAACAGGTAGAACAGGAACATGTCCTGGCAGATGAACACGCCGAGCATGGTGAACTGCATCACCAGGATCCAGATGTAGTACTCCTTGTGCCGCTCCTCGATGGCGGTGAAGCTGCACCACACGGCGATGAAGCCGATGAAGGTGGTCAACAGGAACAGCACCAGGCTGATGCCGTCCATGCCGATGTGGAAGTTCACCCCGATCGAGGGGATCCACGCCAGCTTGGTCACCCACTGCACGGCCGCGCTGGCGCGGTCGTACTGGAACCACAGCGGCACGCTGAGGGCGAAGTCGACCATGGTGATGAGCAGGGCGCCCAGCTCGAAGGTCCGGCGCTGTTCCTTCGGCACGAACAGCAGCAGGAGGGCGCCCAGCATGGGCAGGGCGGTGACCCAGAGCGGGAGGTTTTGGAACCAGGGGATCATGGGAACTCCAGCGGTGCGATCAGTTCATCGAAAGTGGTGTGGGCGAGGAGAGCGGGTATCCCGCACGACGAGCGGGGGGGTGGGGGAACATCGCGAACGAAGTGAGCAGGCAGTTCCCCCACGGAGTATCAGGCCAGGAAGCGCCAGAACGCGAAGACGAGGAATCCGACGAACATCAGGAACGCGTAGTTCTGCACCCGGCCGCTCTGCAGGACCTTCAGCCCGGCGGAGAGCCACTGGGTGGCGTCGGCCACCAGGTTGACGGCGCCATCGACGATCCGGGCGTCCACCCAGAACGAGGCGTGGGCGAGCAGCACGGTGGTGCGCGCCGCGCCGTTCACCATGCCGTCCACCACCCAGGTGTCGAAGGCCCACAACTGGGCGCCCAGCTGCTTGCAGGGGCCGATGAAGGCCCACTCGTAGAACTCGTCCACGTAGTACTTGGCGTTGACCCACTCGAACACCCTGGGGAAGCGGGCGACGAAGGCGCGCGCCTTGCCCCAGCTTGGATCGGCGCCGTAGATCCACCAGGCCAGCAGCATCGCGCCGGGGGCCCAGACGAAGGTGGCCCAGGCCATCAGCCCGTACTCGATGGCCGGCGGCACATGGGCGGCGCCATGGTGGACCGGGGCGACCTGGTAGAGCAATGGGGCGATCCAGTGTCCGAAGAGGTCCTCGGGGACGATCGCGGCAACCCGATGCAGGCTGCCTGGATAATTCAGGAAGCCGCCCACCACCGCCAGGATGGCCAGGATGAAGACCGGCACCCACATGTTCCAGGGGACTTCCTGCGGACCGTGGTGGCCGCCATGCCCATGGCCCGCATCATGCCCGTGCCCCGCATCATGCCCGTGCCCGGCGGCGTGTCCGTGATCGGCGGCGTGGCCATGGTCAGCGTGGCCGTCGCCGTGGTCGTCGGGGGCGTGGTGGGCCTCCGACGGGACCGCATGGCCGTAGGGGTCGTCGCCGGCGCCGCGGTAGGTGCCGAAAAAGGTCATGACCATCAACCGGGTCATGTAGAAGGCGGTGCAGAAGGCGCCCAGCATGCCGAGGATCCAGGCGACCAGGTTCAGGGTCGGCCCGTTGTAGTGGCCGTGGGCGTACCAGCCCTCGAACACCTTCCAGAGGATCTCGTCCTTGGAGAAGAAGCCGCTGAAGGGGGCGATCCCGGCGATGGCGATGGTCGCCAGCAGCATCGACAGGAAGGTCCAGGGCAGGTGCTTGCGCAGCCCGCCCATGTTGCGCATGTCCTGCTCGTGGTGGCAGGCCATGATCACCGAGCCGGAGCCGAGGAACAGCGTGGCCTTGAAGAAGGCGTGGGTGAAGACGTGGAACATGCCGGCGGTGAAGGCGCCCGCGCCCAGGCCCATGAACATGAAGCCCAGCTGGGAGACCGTCGAGTAGGCCAGCACCTTCTTGATGTCGTACTGGGCCAGGCCCATGGTGGCGGCGACGAAGGCGGTGAGCGCGCCGAAGGCCAGCACCACCGCCAGGGCCACCGGCGCCTGCACGTAGATGAAGTTCATCCGGGTGATCATGTACAGGCCCGAGGTCACCATCGTGGCGGCGTGGATCAGGGCGCTCACCGGGGTCGGGCCGGCCATGGCGTCCGGCAGCCAGACGTACAGGGGGATCTGCGCCGACTTGCCCATGGCGCCCACGAACAGGCAGCAGCCGATCAGGTTGAACCACCAGGTCGGCGTGTGGGTGTGGCCGAACAGGGTGATGGCCGGCTGGCTGGAGACGCCGCGGACCATGCCCATCAGGGTGTCGTAGTCCACCGTCCCGAAGATCATGAAGATCAGGAAGATCCCGATCATGAAGCCGAAGTCGCCGATGCGGTTGGTGACGAAAGCCTTCTTCCCCGCGACCGCCGCGTACTCCTTGTCGAAGTAGAAGCCGATCAGCAGGTAGGAGCACAGGCCCACGCCCTCCCAGCCGAGGAACATCATCATCATGTTCGCGCCCAGCACCAGGTTCAACATCGAGAACACGAACAGGTTCAGGTAGGCCATGAAGCGGTAGTAGCGGCCGTCGTTGCGCTCCTCGGCCATGTAGCCGGTGCTGAACAGGTGGATCAGGAAGCCCGCCCCGGTCACCAGCAGGGCCATGCAGGCGCTGAGCGGGTCGAAACGGTAGGCCCACTCCATGACGTTGCTGGTGATGCCGCCGTGGACGCTGGCGCCGCCCAGCTGGAACCAGGACCAGAGGGACTGGGTGAAGGCCCGGCTGGAAGGTTCCAGGGCCAGCAGCTTCACGAAGGCGATCACGGAGAGGATGAAGGAGACGCCGACGCTGCCCAGGGCGAAGACGTCAACGAAGGGCGGCCGCTGGGGCTCGGCCCCGCGCTTGCGGGCGACCAGCCCGACGGCGCCGTTGATGAGGGCACCGAAGAGCGGCAGGAAGACGATCAGCCAGAGCCAGGAGGGCGCGCTGGCGGTATGGGCGAGGGTGGCCGCTGTCGTGGCGTGTTCTGGAGTCATGGAATCAGCCCTTCAGCAGGTCGATCTGGTCCACCGAGACCGTGTCCCGGCGACGGTAGAGGGCCACCACGAGGGCGAGGCCGACGGCCACTTCCGCGGCGGCGAACCCCATCACCAGCAGGGCGAAGGCCTGCCCCTGGACCGTGCCCGAATGGCGGGCGGCGGCGATGAGGTTCAGGTTGGCGGCGTTGAGCATCAGCTCGACGCACATCAGGATCACCAGGGCGTTGCGGCGGACCAGCACGCCCGCCACCCCGATCAGGAACAGCGCCACGGAGATGAAGAGGACCGCGTTCATGGAGACCATGTCAGGCCCTTTCCGCTTTGGCGACGGTCACGGCGGCGACCAGGGCCACCAGCAGGATCACCGACAGGATCTCGAAGGGAAGCAGGTAGTCGGCGAACAGGCCCCGGCTCACCGCCTGGGCGTTCTGCTTCGCCACCTCCAGCCCGGTGGCGAGCTCCGGGCGCAGCACCAGGGCCTCCTTCGAGGCCGGGGCGAAGATCAGGGCGCGGAACACCCAGAGGAAGGCCCCCGCCGCGGCCAGCACCGAGGCCACCGCCCACGGCGTCTGCACCTGGAAGATGGAGCCCTTCTCCTTGTACTTGGTCAGCTCGACCAGCATGACCACGAACAGGAACAGCACCACGATGCCGCCGGCGTAGACCAGGATCTGGGCCACCCCGAGAAACTCGGCCTGCAGGCTGAGGTAGCAGCCGGCCACGCTGAGCATGGCGAACAGGAAGGCGAGGACGCTGTGCACGGCGCTCTTGGAGAACACCATGGCGGCGGCCCCGCCCACGGCCATGAGGCCGAAGATGATGAAGAAGTTCCTGCCGATGAACGCCAGTGCGTTTTCCATGGTCCCCCGCCCTACTCGTCCTCAGCCACGGAGTACCTGGACACCGGGCTGGGCTCGAACATGTTCTGGAACCGGCCTTCCATCCCGAGGGAGAAGTCCTCGCGGTTGTAGGTGGCCAGCTCGAACTGGTGGTTGAGGATGATCGAGTCGAAGCCGCAGCTCTCCACGCAGAACTCGCAGAAGATGCAGCGCTCCATCTCGAAGTCGTAGCGGACCGGATAGGGAAGCTTGCGCCCCTCCTTCTTGGCCTTCTCGATGGTGATGACCTGGGTCGGGCAGATCTTCTCGCAGGCCAGGCAGCAGATGCACTTGATCTCGCCCTGCTCGTCCTTGAGCAGGGTGAGCCGGCCGCGGAAGCGGGGCTGCAGCTTGACCGGCACCTCGGGGTACTCGGACACCACGTGGGTGCGGACCTTGGCGCGGTTGGCCTCGCGCAGGACCTTGCCGAAGTACTTGCCGGTGAGCTTGAGGCCCCCGTAGACGTCCAGGGGGATCAGGGTGCGGAGGAAGGATGCCATGGTCGGTTCCTCAGGCGATGTAGCGGATGAGGGCGGCCAGCGCCAGGTTCGAGAGGGAGACCGGGATCAGCCACTTCCAGCCCACGTGCATGAGCTGGTCGTAGCGGTAGCGGGGGATGGTGCCGCGGACCCAGATGAAGGTGAACAGGATCGCCGCCATCTTGCCGATCAGCCAGAGGGCGTTGGGCCGGGCCAGCAGGCCCCAGCTCTCGGGAACGTAGCGCTGCAGCCCGAAGGGCAGCAGGTAGTGGCCGCCCAGGAAGAAGGCCGCGGCCACCGCGGCGACGATCATCATGTTGGCGTATTCGGCCATGTAGAAAAGGCCGAACTTCATGCCGGTGTACTCGGTGTGGAAGCCGGCGACCAGTTCGGTCTCCGCCTCCGGGAGATCGAAGGGCACGCGGTTGGTCTCGGCGAAGCCGCAGGTGAGGTAGATGAAGAAGCCGAGGAACACCGGAAGCGCGGCAACCAGGGGCATCTGGCTGAGGTTGCCGGCGGGGTCCTTGAGCGGCATCCCGGCCAGATAGGTGGAAAGGTCGTTGAAGTTGAGCGTGCCGGCCAACACCACCGGCGCCAGCAGGCTGAAGGTGAGGGGAACCTCGTAGCTGACGATCTGGGCGGCGCTGCGCAGCCCGCCGAGGAGCGGGTACTTGGAGTTGGAGGCCCAGCCGCCGAGCACGATCCCGTAGACGCCCACGCTGGCGACGCCGAGCAGGAACAGGATGCCCACGTTGATGTCGGAAATGACCCCGGCGAAGGGCAGCCCGCCGACGATCGGCGTGGCCTGGGGCCAGGTCCAGAGCGGCACCGGCGAGAAGCTCACCACCGCCAGCACCGTGAAGGCGGCGATCACCGTGATGGCGGGGGCGAAGTGGTAGACCCACCAGTCCGCCTTCTTCGGGACGATGTCCTCCTTGGTGAACAGCTTGATGCCGTCGGCGATGAAGCTGGGGAACCCGCGCAGGATGGAGATCACGGGCAGCTTGCCCATCCACCACATGAACCGGTTGAGGCCGCCGGTGACGCCGTGCAGGCCGCCGGCGATGCGGGTGTAGCCGAGCCGCTGCTGCAGGTAGCCGAGCACCTTGCGCTCGGCGAACACGCACAGGGCGACGCCGGTGAAGATGAAGACCATCAGCAGGACGATCTGCAGGATGGCCGTGACAAGGTACTGGGTGATGGTCATGGCCGCACCTCCTGTGCGGCCACCCTGCGGGCCGCGCTGCGCGCGGTGGCACTTCGCTCCTGCTTCATGCTCATGGTCGGCGTCAGCATCATTAATTCCTCAGCGGTCGATCTCGCCCAGGACCACGTCCAGGGTTCCGATGGCGGCGATCACGTCGGCCAGCAGCCTGCCCTCGGTCATCTTCGGCAGGGCCTGCAGGTTGACGAAACTGGGGGCGCGGACGTGCATGCGGTAGGGGTTCGCCCCGCCCTTCTCGCCCACGAAGTAGTAGCCGAGCTCGCCCTTGGGGGCCTCGATGGCGTGATAGACCTCGCAGACCTCGGACTTGAGGATCTTCGGGATCTTGGCCATCACCGGGCCTTCCGGCAGGCCGTCGAGGCACTGCTGCACGATCCGGTTCGACTGCCGCATCTCCTCCAGGCGCACCAGGTACCGGGCGTAGGTGTCGCCGGCGCTCTGGGTGGCAACCTGGAAATCCATTTCCGCGTAGGCGGCGCTGGGGAAGGCCTTGCGGATGTCGTAGGGGACGCCGGCGGCGCGCAGCACCGGGCCGGTGATGCCGAGGGCGACCGCATCCTTGCCCATCAGCGGGGCGACGCCCACCGTGCGCTTCTTCCAGATGCGGTTCTCGCTCAGCAGGGTCTCGTACTCGGCGATGCCCTGGTCGAAGTCCTTGATGAACTTGCGGATCATCTTCTCGATGCCCGGCGGGAGGTCCTCGCGCAGCCCGCCGATGCGGAAGGCGGTGGTGGTCAGCCGCGCCCCGCAGAAGGCCTCGAAGATGTCGAGGATCGCCTCGCGGTCGCGGAAGCAGTACAGGAACACGGTCATGGCACCGATGTCGAGGGCGTGGGTGGCCAGCCACAGCTGGTGCGAGGCGATCCGGTTCAGTTCGGTGAGCAGGGTGCGGACGTAGTGGGCCCGGCGCGGTACCTGGATGCCGAACAGCTTCTCGACGCCCTCGGCCCAGCCGAGGTTGTTGCTCACCGCCGCCACGTAGTCGAGCCGGTCGGTCCAGACCTGGCCCTGGAACCAGGTCTTGTTCTCGCAGATCTTCTCCACGCCGCGGTGCAGGTAGCCGACGATCGGCGTGCACTTGACCACGGTCTCGCCGTCCAGGTGGAGCTTGACCCTGAGCACGCCGTGGGTGGAGGGGTGCTGCGGCCCCAGGTTGATCTCCATTTCCTCGGTCTTGAACACCAGGAACTCCTAAGAACCGATCGTTCCGAACGCCGTGAACCGCACCATCATTCAGCCCGGGGCAGCTTGAGGTTGATGCCCATGTGCCCGGCCTTTTCCATGGCCAGCCGAGCCAGCATGCCGCCGCGGTCGTCGCGGAAGTCGATGTCGCGCTGGCCCAGGCCCACGGTCGGGTAGTCCTTGCGCAGCGGCCACCCCTCCCAGTCCTCCGGGCAGAGGATGCGGGTGAGGTCCGGATGGCCGGCGAAGCGGATGCCGAGCATGTCGTAGATCTCCCGCTCCAGCCAGTTGGCGGTGGGGTAGGCGGGGACCGCGCTGGCCGGCTCGAAGCCCTCGGGGATGAGGATCCGCAGCCGCAGGCGCTTCTTCCGGGCGATGCTCACCAGCTGATAGACCACCGAGCAGGCGAAGTCCTTGCCCACCGGGTAGTGGGTGGCGCTCTGGTCAGCCAGCAGGTCGTAGCCGAGGTCCTCGTGGTCCCGGCACAGCAGCAGGGCCTCGAGGATGCACTCCCGGCGGACCTGGCAGATCAGCTCCCCGGCCTGTTCGAAGGCCTCCTCGACCTTGTCGCCCAGCAGTTCGGTCAGCTTCAGCAGGTCGGGATCCTGGGCAGCCATCGGCCAGGGCGTCCGCACGTCGTTGTCGTCCTTCTTCGGCACGGCCCGGACCGGCGCCTTGGGCGCGTCCTTGCCTTCGGCCTCGGCCTTGGCCTTGGCCGCTTCGTAGTCGCTCAGCTGCTTCTTCCACTTGGCCTCATCCGCGGCGGCGGCGGCGGCCACCTCGGCCTGGTAGGCCTTGAGGCTGGGCACCGGGGCGGTCTTCGGCGCCACCACCTGGCGGATCGGCGCGGAGGCGTAGTCGTAGACGTAGGGGCCCGCTGGTGCTTCCTGCTCGGCGGCCGGGGCGGCGGGGGCGACCGGCTTGGCGGCGGGAGGAGCGGCCGCTGCCGGTGCGGCCGGCTTCGGCGCCGGTGGTTCCGCGGCGGGCGCCGCGGCCTTGGGCGATTCCGCGGCCGGCAGGGGAATGGCCGCTTCCACCGCGGCGGCGATGTCAGCCGCGATCGCCTCGGCCTTCGCCGCCGGCTGCTCGGTGAGGATCACGCCGGTGGGGCAGCTGGCCGCCGCCGCCAGGATCTTCGTCTCCAGGCTGGACTGAAGGTCCGCCTTGAGTGCGGATCGCTCCGACCGGTTCTCGGAGGCCTTGCCGTCCACCCGCGCCTCGGCGCGGATGTGGCAGCTGTCCTCGGTGACGTGGAACACCTCGGGGCACTCGGCCTCGCAGGCGTTGCAGACGATGCAGCCTTCCTCGATCCAGACCTTCGCGATCGCCATCGTCAGCCCACCGCCTCAAAGAGTTCCTTGTAGCGGTCCGCGAGGCTGCTCGACATGATCTTGTCCTGCAGCTTCATGAACCCGTAGATCAGCGATTCCGGCCGGGGCGGGCAGCCCGGGATGTAGACGTCCACCGGCACGATCTTGTCCACGCCCTGGATGGTGTGGTAGCTGTCGAAGGGCCCGCCGGCGGTGGCGCAGGAGCCCATGGCGATCACCCACTTCGGCTCCGGCATCTGGTCGTAGAGCCGCTTGATGACCGGCGCCATCTTGTAGGTCACGGTGCCGGCGACGATCATCAGGTCCGCCTGCCGCGGCGAGGCGCGGAAGATGCCGGCGCCGAAGCGGTCGAAGTCGAAGCGCGAAGCCCCGGCGGCCATCATCTCGATGGCGCAGCAGGCCAGGCCGAAGGTCATGGGCCACACGCTGGAGGCCCGAGCCCAGTTGAGGACCTTTTCCACCTTGGTGGTGATCAGCACGTGCTCCAGCGCTGTGGGCTGGTTCAGCATGGGGTTCCTCCGGAGTGAACGAATGCCGGCCGAGGGTTCATTCCCAATTCAGGGCTCCCTTCTGCCAGATGTAGAAGTAGCCCCACAGGAGCAGGAACAGGAAGATTCCGATCTCGATGATCCCGAAGAGGGCCAGTTCCTTGAACTGGATCGCGAAGGGGAAGAGGAAGACCGACTCCACGTCGAAAACAAGGAACATGGCTGCGATCAGATAGTAGCGAACGTGGAACTTCTCCCGGGCCTCGCCGGTCGTGGTGATGCCGCACTCGTAGTTGGAGGTCTTGGTCGGGTTCGGGAAACGCGGCGCCACCAGGGCCGCGAGGCCCCAGACCCCGAGCGGGATCAGCACGGCGACGAGCGTGAGCAGCAGAATGGCAGCGTAGGCGCGCATGGGCCCCCCAGGCCGGATCATTGTGGGATGCGGCTCCCGGGCCGGTCAACGCTCCATCGCGATTGGGGAGTCACTATTGACCAACGCCACAAGGGGAAGGCACAAACCTTTCCCCGCCGGGCCGCATTAAGATGGGGCATGAGCACCGCCCAGCCTTCTCCCTCTTCCCTGCCGCCCTCGGCCGACGAACTGACCCAGATCCTGGCCGGAAGCGAGCTCACGGCGACCCTGGATCCCGGGGATCGCGCCCGCACCGATGCCCGGGCCAGCTTCTACCCGACCCTGGACCTCACCCAGGAGCCGGTCGATTTCGCCCTGTTCCAGGCCATTTCGCTGGACATGATGCTCAAGCACCACTTCGTCCCGGTGCAGGAACGGGACGGGGCGCTGCTCCTCGCCATGGCCGACCCGCTGGACGTGGTGGTCCAGGACGTGCTCAGGACCCAGCTGAAGCGTCCACTCCGCTTCGCCGGAGCCCCGGTCAGCCAGATCCAGGAGGTGCTGAAGAAGTCGGAGAGCGGCCAGAAGGTCCTGGACGAGGCCGGGGAGGCCCTGAAGATCCAGGTGCTCACCGAGAAGGACGTGGACGACGAGGTCCTCGACCTGGAGCGGCTTACCGACAAGGACGAGGCCCCGATCGTCCGGCTGGTCGACACCACGATCTTCAACGCCCTGCAGCGGCGGGCCTCGGACATCCACCTCGAGACCACTGCCGCCGGCTTCCAGATCAAGTACCGCATCGACGGCAGCCTGTATTCCGCCGCCGACCCCATCGACAAGCGCTTCGCCTCGCCCATCATCAGCCGCATCAAGGTCATGTCGGAACTGGACATCGCCGAGAAGCGGAAGCCCCAGGACGGCCGCTTCAAGCTGAAGGTGCGGGGGCGGGCGATCGACTTCCGCGTCTCGATCATGCCCACCATCCACGGCGAGGACTCGGTCATCCGCATCCTCGACAAGGAGAACCTCAGCGAGGAATTCAAGACCCTCAACCTCGACATCCTCGGTTTCTCCCAGGCCGAGCTGACCCGCATCCGCCGCTTCGCCAAGGAGCCCTACGGCATGTTCCTGGTGACCGGCCCCACCGGCTCGGGCAAGACCACCACCCTGTACGCCATCCTCAGCGAGATCCGCAGCCCCGAGGAGAAGCTGATCACCATCGAGGACCCGGTGGAGTACCAGCTCGAGGGGGTCACCCAGATCCCGGTCAACGAGAAGAAGGGGCTCACCTTCGCCGTGGGCCTTCGCTCCATCCTGCGCCACGATCCCGACAAGATCCTGGTCGGCGAAATCCGCGATTCCGAGACCGCCCAGATCGCCATCCAGTCGGCCCTCACCGGCCACCTGGTGTTCACCACCGTGCACGCCAACAACACCCTGGACGTGATCTACCGGTTCCAGCACATGGGGGTCGAGGTCTACAACTTCGTCTCGGCACTGAACTGCATCCTGGCCCAGCGGCTGGTCCGCACGCTCTGCCCGAAGTGCAAGGTGCGGATCCCCGCCCCGGGGGCCCGGGAACTGGCGGAGAACGGCGTGGACGCCGCCTGGGCCGCCAGCGCCACGCTGTTCGCCAAGGGCGGCTGCATCGACTGCAACGGCACCGGGTTCCGCGGTCGCCAGGCGATCGTGGAGTTCATGGGGATGAACGACGAGATCCGCGACCTCATCACCAATCGCGCGAGTCTGCGCGACATCAAGGCCGCCGCCCGCCGCCACGGCATGCAGAGCCTGCGGGAGAGCGCCCTCGAGAAGGTCCGCCTCGGCCTGACCACCCTGGGCGAAATCAACAAGGTCACGTTCCGCGAAGGGGCCTGATGTTCTCCGGGGTTCTCCGGCTTCGCCGCATCGGCGGACCGCCATGACCCCCGGACCCCTGCGCGCGCTCCCGGCGTCCCTGGGTTCGCGGGGGCGCCTGGGCGACGCGGTTCCGGCGGCCTTCGCTAGACCAGGGAGGAGCTTGGCGCCCCTGCCGATGGCCGCGGCCGGGGCCGCCGTCCGTAGGCGCTGACCCTCCCGTTGACGAGCTGGACGTACCAGTCGGTCGGGTGGCTCGGCCGCCCGCGCGGATCACTCCCCCAGCTGCGGAATTCGAGGGTCTGGACACCGCCGTCGCTGGACCTGGCCATGGGTGGGCCCACGGCCTCCAGCAGTTTCTCCTCGGTCATGCCCAGGGACACCCGGTAGATCACCGGTTCCGGTTTCAGGCAGGCCGCCTGCCCCAAAGCCAGGAATGCAAGAAGGGCGATGCAGCTCGGTTTCATTACACACCAGCCTGAAGTTGAGTGGTTAATTTTCGACCAAACTATAAAGAGAGTGTGTCGCAATCCCACTCGATGTCAATGCCTGAAAGGCCGACGCCCCGGTCATCCGGCCGACGAGCACCGGCGGGACCCGGTCCCCCCTGGGCGCCCGGAGGCCGGATTCAGCCCTTGGCCTCCAGCAGTTCCCGCTCCAGGCTCTGCAGCCGCTTGAGCCGGGCGTAGGTGCCCCTCTGCCCGGCCAGATCTTCCGGGGTGCCGAATTGGATGCGGCGGCCCTCCTCCAGCACCAGCACCTGCGCGCACAGTTCGGCGACGAAGATCCGGTGGGTGGCCAGGACCAGGGTGGTGGTGCCCAGGTAGCCCTTCAGGTTCTCCAGGATCCGGCTCTCGGTCTCGGCATCCACCGCCGACAGCGCATCGTCGAGCAGCAGGAGCCGCGGCCTGCGCAGCAGCGCCCGGGCCAGGGCCGCGCGCTGGCGCTCGCCGCCGGAAAGCACCACCCCGCGCTCGCCGACCACGGTGTCCAGTCCGTTGGGCAGCCGCTTGACCAGATCGTCGAGGGTGACCACCCGGGCCACGTCGCAGAGGTCCGCCTCGGTGGCCTCGGGCCGGCCCATGGCGAGGTTCTCCCGCAGGGTTCCGGAGAACAGGAAGGCCTCCTGCGGGACCCAGCCGAGCCCGGCCCAGTGCCGGCGGAGCTCCGCCTGGACCAGGCGCTCGCCGTCCACCCGCAGGTCACCCTCCCGGGGCTCGCGGAGACCCGCAAGGACCTGCAGGAACACGGTCTTGCCGCTGCCGATGCCGCCCACGACCGCCAGGCTGCTGCCGGCCGGGATGTCGAGGTCGAGCGGCCCAAGGCCGCGGCCGTTGTCGAAGCGGTGCACCACCCCCCGCAAGGCCAGGCCCATGGGGGTCGCGCCGGGCACGATCTCCAGCGCCGCGGGCAGGGAAGGCTCCGGACTGCCGAGGATCTGGTCGATGCGCTCCTGTCCCGCCCGCGCCCGCTGGAACAGGTTCAACGACCAGCCCAGGCTCATCACCGGCCAGGCCAGGGCGACCAGGTAGCCGGTGAAGGCGGTGATGTCGCCCAGGTCGAGCACACCTCCCACCACCAGGGCGCCCCCGTAGGCCACCAGCACCAGGGCCGCCAGCCCGCTGAACAGCACCGCCATCGGCCCGTAGGCCCCGAAGGTGGCGGTCTGCAGGATGCTCAGGCGGGCCTGCTGGCGGCTCAAGTCCTCGAAGCGGGCGACCCTCAGGCCCTCCAGCCCGAAGGCCTGGACCACCCGCTCGCCGGAAATCGTTTCGTGGCTGTAGGTGGTCAGGGCGCTGTTCACCACCTGGATCTTCTGCTGGGTGGCGTGGCTCCACCGGCTGATGAGGTAGAAGCCCAGCGCCAGGCAGGAGAACGGCAGCATGACGGCCAGGGTCAGGCGGGGGCTGGTGTGGATCATCAGGGCGAGCGTGGAAGGCAGGATCGACAGCACCTGCAGCAGGCTCATGAGACCCGGGCCGGTGGCCATGCGCACCGTGTTGACGTCGTCGCCGATGCGGCTCATCAGGTCCCCGGTCCGCTGCCGCTCGTAGAACGCGAAAGGACGCGTCAGCAGGAAGTCGTAGAGTTCCTCCCGCTGAAGCCGCTCGACCTCGCGGCTGAGGCCGATGAGGGTGTTGCGCATGAGGTACCGGCCGGCCCCCGCGACGAGCGTGAAGGCCATCATCCAGAGGAGTTGGGCCCTCGACCCTGCGAGGTCGCCGTGCTCCAGCGCGCGGACCGCCCGGCCGGACCAGTGCGGGACCCAGGAGGCGGCGACACTGCAGAGGACGGTCGCGGCGAGGCCGTAGGCGAGCGTGCCGCGGTGCGGTGCAAGCAGCTTCAGAAACCAGTGCCTTCCCAGACTGCGGCGCTGCGTCACCTGCCCTCCGGCTACCAGCCTACTGCAGGGAACCGCCCTTGGCAGGATCGGCCCGGCGGGGAATACTGGGTAATCCCTTCCTGGTCATCCATGATCCGCTGGCTCCCGGTATTCCTGGCGATGGGCATGGCCTACGGCCAGACCGTGGAGGAGTCGTTCACCCGGGACCCGGGCCCCCTGGACCTGATCCGAGGGGAGGGACACGAACAGGCGATCTGCCAGGCCCTGGCCGGCGATGCCCTGGTCGGCATCGATGCTTCGGGCCGGCCGGTGCCGCGGCTGGCGACGCGCTGGGAGGTCCTCCCCTGGGGACTCCGCTTCCACCTGCGTCCGGCCCGTTTTGCCGATGGCAGCCCGGTGCGCCCCGAGGATGTGGTCTGGACCTTCCACCAGATCCAGTCCAGGACCGACGCCAGTCCAGTCAAGAAGGCCCTGCTGGTGGGGGTGGAGGTGTCGGGCTCGGACCGGCAGGTGGAGGTCAGGACGCGCCGGCCTGCGGAGCGCACGCTGTTCGAGCTGGCCCGGATTCCCATCGCGCGGAGGGGCGACCCGGGGATGGGGAGCGGGCCCTACCGGATGGCGCGCGAGGGGGCCGGATGGCGTTTCGTGGCGAGGGAGCACTTCCTCCAACCCCGGATCCAGGCCTTCCGCTTCCGGCTGGTGGGCGAACCCCAGGCCATCCTGCTCTGGTTGAGGAAGGGCTGGTTGAGCATCGGGGTCCCCCCACCGCGGGCGGGCAGCGGACCGCCGGCGACGCACCGGGAGGTCCTCCAGCCCACCCACGCCCAGCTCGTGGTCTGGTGCCGCGGCCCCAACGATCCGCTGCGCTGGCTTGAGCGCTGGCGGCAGGAGGCCTTTCCGCCCGCCCTTCTCGGTGCAGGCGCCGTCCCCAGCCGGGGACTCTGGCCGGAGTCGCTCGGCTTCGCCCCCGCCTCCCTCGCCGGGACC
Organism: Holophagales bacterium; assembly: GCA_041908165.1. GTDB lineage: Bacteria > Acidobacteriota > Holophagae > Holophagales > Holophagaceae > JACQZU01. The sequence goes on from JAYRFV010000116.1 coordinate 105,554, forward strand.
CCGGCCCGCGCGCAGGGGCAGCGCTGGGAGGTGTTGCACGTGGCCGGGGACGAGTTCGTCACCAATGCGCTGCTGGCCCTGCGCGAGCGCGCCCGGCGCGACGGCGTGACCCTCGACCTGCGGCCCGTCGATCCAGCGCTCCTCCATTCCCGGCTCCAGGCGGGAGCCTTCCACCTGGCCTGCACCCTGGCCCTCTTCGATCCCCACCCCTGGTCGGTGCTGGAGTACCTGGAACCCGCCGGCCCCATGAACTTCACGGGCTGGACCCACCCGGACCTGCCGCGCCTCCTGGCCGGCCTCAGGGCACCGGGAGGCCCGGCCTGGACCGCGCTCCAGGCCGCCTGGGCCGGCACCGCGGCCGCCCTCCCGCTGCTGGACTACCGCGTGTCGGTGTGGGTCGACCGGCGCCTCCAGGTGCAGCCCAGCGCCCTGGGCCTTTACCTCACCACGCCCGGACCGGCCGGCTGGCGCTGGGTCCCGTGAACACCGCCGGCGGCTGGGCGGTGTGGGCGATGGTGGCGCTGCTCGCCTGGACGATGCCGGGGCAGGCCTGGCGCCCCGCCTCGATCCCGCCCTTCCCGGTCGGGGGCCTGCTGGTCTTCCTGTCCCTCCTGGGCACCCTCGCCCTGGCGGCGCCGCTCGCCGTCCTGTACGGAGGCAGGGGCCTGGCCCGGTCGCGGCCGCTCTCCCTCCTGGAAGCGCCTCCGCCGCTGCTGTGGGGAATCCTCCTGCTCGCCCTCTGGCCCGCCGCCTGGGGCCCTCCGGGAACCCTCGGGTGGGGAGCGGCCTTCCTCGCCTTCGCCCTTCCCACCGAAATGCGCTGGCTGGCGCAGGCCCTTCCTCGCGAGCACCCCTTCCCGGACGCCTGGGGAGCATCCGTCCGGTCCCTGGCCCGCCGCCGGGCGATGGCGGCCCTGCTGCCGCACTGGCTGGCGGCGCGTCTGCCGGTCTGGGTGCTGGCCACGCTGGTGCTGGAGCGGGTCTTCGGGGTCCACGGCCTGGGCAGCGACTGGATCGCCCGGGTGGGGGCGCGGGACCGGCCTGGGCTGGTCCTGTGGGTGGCCGCCCTGGCCCTGCTGTGGAGGGCGTCGCGGCCCAGGAGGGAACCGTGAGGCGCTGGGTGCTCCTCTCCCTGCTGGCGCTGCTGTTGCCGGAGGTGCCCCTGGCGCCGTTCCAAGGAGGCCTTCCACCGAGCTGGATGCACCCGCTCGGAACCGACGTCCTGGGTCGCGATGCGCTGCTTCGGCTGCTGGCCGGCACCGCCCGGAGCCTCGGCTACGCCAGCGCCTGCGCGCTCGGCGCCCTGGCGCTGGGCCTGCTGCTCGCGCTGGGCGGGCGCCGCCTGCGCGGGGCCTGCAGCGCCCTCGCCTCGGCGCCGCCCCTGCTGTGGCTGGTGCCCCTGGCCGCCGCGACCGGTGGGCTGGGCTGGATCCCCCTCGGTGGCCTGATCGCCGGGCTCCTCGCCCTGCACCTCGAGCCGGCCCTGCGGACCGGGCTCGCGCCGGTGATCAACGGCCCCGCCTGGAGCGCCGGCCGGGTGATGGGCGCCGGCCCGGTCCAGCGCCTGAGATCCTGGGCCCCCCTGCTCCTGGAACGGGCTTCGCCGCTGCTGCCCAGTGCGTGGATCGGGGCACTCTGGGCCGAGGCGACCCTCAGCGCGCTGGGGCTCGGCCCGGGGCCCGAACGGGACTCCCTCGGCCGGCTGCTGAACGAGCAGCTGCCCCGGCTGGCCACGGATCCGGCCCCCCTCGGCTGGGCGGCCTTGGGAACCGTCCTGGCGCTAGCATGGGGATCCGCCCCTGCACCGGAGGAACCATGACCCTCGCGAACCTGCCGACCTTCCAGCTCCTGGACGACCAGGGCGCCACCGTGACCGAACGCAGCCTCCTCGGCCGCTGGACCGTGCTCTACGCCTACCCCAAGGACAACACGCCCGGCTGCACCCAGGAAGCCTGCGACTTCCGCGACCGCTGGGAGCGCCTTCAGGCCCTGGGCGCCCAGGTCTACGGCATCTCGAAGGACAGCGTGAAGAGCCACCAGGGCTTCGTCGCCAAGCAGCAGCTCCCCTTCCGGCTGCTGTCCGATCCCGAGCTGGTGCTCCTGAAGGGGCTCGGCGCCTACGGACGGAAGGTCATGTACGGGAAGGAGATGGAGGGCATCATCCGAAGCACGTTCCTGGTCGACCCCGAGGGAAGGGTGCGGAAGTCCTGGCCCAAGGTCTCGGTGAAGGGCCACGTCCAGCAGGTTCTGGACGCCTTGGAGGCGCTCCGCTGATTCAGCCGATCGTGGCGAAGGCGTTCGCCACGGCGGGCACGTCCACCACGCTGGCCGGCGCGGCCCGCCGCCAGGTCGCCACGTCGTCCTCGGAGGGGACGACCTCACGCCAGAAATGCTCCTCCAGCTCGCGCTCGGTGAAGGCGCCGTCGTTGACCATGGCCTGCCACAGCCGCTCCGCAGCATCGACGGCCACCCCGCCGGTCCAGTGGGCCGGCATGCCCCGGCGGTGGCGGAAGCGGGTGAGGAAGCTCTCGAAGTCCACGTTGCAGTAGTGCAGCAGCCAGCCGGCCCGCTGCCTGGGCGGCCGGCTGCCGTCCGAAGCCAGGAAGGTGTGCACGGTCCCCGGCAGCAGGTCTGCGCCGGTGCGCGCGGCCGCCTTGCCGGCGACGTGGCCCAGGTAGTCCGTGCTCAGCCAGTGCTGATCCTGCACGGGATCGTGCATCCGCTTCGGGAACCGGTGGGCGTGGCGGAACCGGTCGCCCTCCCGGGCAAAGCGGTTCTTGAAGCGGGTGGCGCTCCGGAAGGGGGTGCCGCCCGCAGCGGTCCGCGCCGGGAGGACTTCGAGAGGCATGAACTGGACCACCTGCACGTCCCGGCCCACCGCCCCAAGCTGCCGCCCCAGGTCCCCGGCGGCCAGCCCGGTCCAGGAGGGGCAGAGCAGCTCGTCCGGGTCGAGGGACACGATCCAGTCGCAGCCGGCCGCCAGGGCCCATTCGGTGGCGACCAGCGTGTTCAGCATCTGCCGGGCGGTCTGGTGCGTGTCGACCTTGTCGAGGAAGGCCCGGACGACGGGATTGTCGCGGTGCCGCGCCGGGATGGCGTCGGCGCCGCTCGTCTCGGCCAGGGTCACGCCGGCCAGGTCACGGACGGATTCGCCGGTCCCATCCGTGGACCGGTCCAGGAAGACGAAGGAGCGGTCCACCCCCAGCCAGTGGTGGTAGCGCAGGTTGTCGCGGAGCAGCCGGCGCTCGTTGCGAACCGTCGTCACCAGGGCCAGGGGCATGCCAGCGCGCTCCGGCGGCTCGGGCTACTTGCCCGCGTTCAGCCATTTCGCGAGGTCGGCGCCGGTGCGGAAGGCCCCGACCTGGCGGCGCACCTCCTTGCCGTCCGGATCCAGGATCACCAGGGTCGGGAAGCCTTCGATCCTGAACTGCTCCTCGGTCTGCTTGCCGCCGGGCAGGTGCCCGGTCTTGCTCTGGGTCATGACCGAGGCGGGGATGTAGCCCTGCAGGGCGGCCGCGGCTTCGGGCGTGGGGAAGACGTTCTTCTTGAGGTGCTGGCAGGGGCCGCACCACTCCGCCCAGATGTCGAGGAAGACCTGCTTCCGTTCAGCCTTGGCGCGCTTGAGGGCGGCCTCCAGGCTGTGTTCCCACTTGGGTCCGCCCTGGGCGACCAGGGGGATGGCAACGAGGAGGGCGGGCAGCAGGCGCATCGGGGCTCCAGGCGGTGGGATCAGGGTCCAGGGAATGGGATGCCGTCCGGGTCGGGTCTGTTCCCGGATTCCAGAGCATAGCCGAGCAACCGGCTTGCGCCCGGCCGGTCCTGCCCTCCCGGATCGAAAATTCCTCGCTAACCTCCCGCGGAGGGGTGCCGTATCCCACTCGAACCGGACAGGTTGTCCACCCCCCCAAACGCTTCCGAGGAGGCTCCATGCGTGCCCTAGCCCTTTCCTGCGCCCTCGTCGCGGCCCTGGCCGCTCCCCTGGCCGCCCAGGCCCCCCGCTTCATCAAGGTCGACGTGGTGTCCAAGTCCATGAAGGCCAAGCACCACGAGGACGGCCCCACCCAGGTCCACGTGCGGATGCCGATCTCGCTCGCCAAGGGCATCCTCGAATCGGTGTCGGACAAGGAGTTCGACATCCAGGGAACGCTGAACGAGGACGGCAAGGCCAAGAAGGTCCACCGGACCCAGAAGCTGAGGCTGGACCAGCTGGTGAAGCTGCTGGAATCCTCCAAGGCCGGCGACATGCTGCTGGAGGTCACCACCGACAAGGGCGACCTGGTCAAGATCAGCGTCGAATAGGCCCGGCCGGGCCCGATGCAAAGGGGGCGCCTGCGGGCGCCCCCTTTCCGTGGACAATCAGGGGCATGGAAACCCGCACCGAGATCCGCGTCCGCTACGCCGAGACCGATGCCATGGGCATCGTCCACCACGCCGTCTATCCGGTCTGGATGGAGCTGGGCCGCTCCGACCTGCTGCGGGCCCTCGGCCAGAGCTACGCCGAGTGGGAGGCCGCGGGGGTCCGCATGACGGTGTCTGAAATCCAGGTCAGGTACCGTGCACCGGCCCGGTACGACGAACTCCTCCAAGTCCACACCCGGGTGCAGGAGGCTGGCCGCCGCCGGATCGTCTTCGGCTACCGGATCGAGCGCGGCGGCGCGCTGCTCGCCGAGGGCACCAGCAGCCACCTGGTCTGCGGCACCGACGGCCGCGCCCGGGTCCTGCCCGACCCCTACCTGGCGCTGGTGCTCAAGGCCCTTCCGGAGGCCTGACCGGCCAGGGGTAGGCGAGCGAGAAGACCGTCACCAGGGCATCCATGATGCGCCGCCGGCCCTCGGGAAAGGCGTCCCGCTGGAAGCTCTGGAAGCTGACCAGCCCGCAGGATTGCGGCTGGACGCCGAAGGGGACGCCGTACCAGCTGGACGGGATCAGGCCGCTGAGCTTCTCGGCTTCCGTGAAAATGGCCCCCGCGGCCTCGGCATCCTCCATGCTCCGGATGTAGAGCGGCTGGCCTCCTTGGATCGCCTTTCCGGTGAGGCCGGGCTGAGCGGAATAGCGGCGGGGCGGATGGTTCCGCAGGCGGCCGCCTTCGTGGTAGAGCACGAACCGGAGCTGGTCCTCGGGAAAATCGACCATGGCCACGTAGAAACTTGCCAGGTCCATCGGGCGGAAGCAGAGGTCAAGCAGGCGCCGGGCCAGTTCGCCGCCCTCCAGCCCGGGGTTCAGGACGGCAGCGCCCCCCAGCAGCAGGGCCAGGTCGGTGTCCTGGTGCCGGACCAGTTCGTGGACCTCGGTGAGCTCCTGCCGGAGGCGCTCGTTGTCGCGGTTGAGCCGCCCCACGGTCTGCAGCAGTTCCAGCATTTCCTGTTCGCGGACGCGACCGCGGTCGAACCAGCCCATGGCCGATCACCCTTGGGAGCACCAGGAATTGGTGCTTAGCTGTAAGTATGGTCGGCCTGCGGCGGATATCCCTTTACAACACGCTCACCCGGAAGGTGGAACCGGTGCAGCCGGTGGTGCCGGGGGAGCTGCGGTTCTACACCTGTGGGCCCACGGTCTACAATTTCGCGCACATCGGCAACCTGCGGACCTTCCTGTTCCAGGACCTGCTGAAACGGGTGTTCACGGGGTCCGGGTACCGGGTCCGCCACTGCATGAACATCACCGATGTCGAGGACAAGATCATCCGCGACAGCCAGAAGGACCTGCCCGAGGAGGCGGACAACGCAACCCGGCACGCCGCGATGCGGGCGCTGACCGACCGCTTCACGGCAGCCTTCTTCCAGGACCTGGCTGCGGTGGGCGTGGAGGCCTCCTCCTTCACCCACCTGCCCCGCGCCACCGACTATGTGCCGCAGATGATCGACCTGATCCGCACCCTGGAGGGACGCGGCCTGGCCTACACCCGGGAGGGGAGCGTCTACTACCGGATCGCCGGATTCCCGGGCTACGGCCGCCTCGCCCGCCTCGACCGGGAGGGCATGCAGGCGGGTGCTTCGGTGGATTCGGACGAGTACGAGCGGGAATCCGTGTCCGACTTCGTGCTGTGGAAGGCCGCCCGGCCCGGGGAGCCGAGCTGGGATTCCCCCTGGGGGCCCGGCCGGCCCGGTTGGCACATCGAGTGCTCGGCGATGGGCCTGGACCTGCTCGGCGACCGCATCGACCTGCACAGCGGCGGGGTGGACCTGGTCTTCCCCCACCACGAGAACGAGATCGCCCAGAGCGAAGGCTGCCTGGGGCATCCGTGGGTGAACCACTGGGTTCACGGCGAGTTCCTGCTGGTGGAGGGGGAGAAGATGTCCAAGTCCCTGGGCAACTTCTTTACCCTCCGGGACCTCGTGGACCGGGGCCACGAGCCGATGGCATTCCGCTACGCCATCCTCAGCAACCACTACCGGAAGCTGCTGAACTTCAGCCTCGAAGGACTGCGGGCCGCGAAGGCCTCGCTGGAGCGGGTCCGGGCTTTCCGCCGCCGGATGGAAGGCGCCGGCGAAGCGGCCGGCGGGCCCTGGAAGGAGGCCTTCGAACCGCAGCCCCGGATCGACCTTGCGCGCAAGGCGTTCTGGGCCGCCTTGGCCGACGACCTGAACACGCCGGAGGCCCTGGCCTCGCTGTTCAAGCTCATCGGCGACCTCAACGCCCTGGACGACCACGTGCCCCTGACGCGGGAAGAGCGCGATTCGGCCCTGGCCTTCCTGGACGAGGCCCAGGCGGTGTTCCTCGGCTGGCCCCGGGAGTCCGCCCAGGCCGAGGCCGAGGTCGAGGCCCTCATCGAGGCCCGCCGGCGGGCGAAGGCCGAGCGGAACTGGGCGGAGGCCGACCGCCTCCGCGACCAGGCCCAGGCCCTGGGGATCCTGCTCGAGGACCGCAAGGACGGCAGCACCGGCTGGCGGAGGGCCTGAGTAGGCTGGCCCGGACCTTTCCTGCCATCCTGGTTGTCAACCCTTTAGAAGGAGCCGACATGGCCGATGCGAAGAAGGTCGTCCTCTGGATCGCCGGGGGCTGCGGGGTCCTGGTCCTGCTGGCGGGCGGAACCTGCGTGGGCCTGGGCTACTACGCCAAGTCCAAGGTCGAGTCCAAGCTCGCCGAGACCAACCCGAACCTGGCCGAGCAGTTCCGCAAGGGCGGCCTGACCGGGGCGATGAAGGGAGGCGCCGGCCAGATGGTCGCCACCGGCGTCGCCATGTACGGGGGCACCGTGATGGCGATGGTGCTCCCCCCGGCGGAACAGAAGTCCTACAACGAAACCCTGGAAAAGCTGGTCAAGATCGGCCCCGCGCTGACCGAGACCGAAATCCAGGACCTGAGCAAGGCCCTGGAACGCACCCAGGCCGCCCACAAGAAGGACAACAGCCTGCCGACGGCCGACGAGGCCCGGGCCTTCTTCGCCGAGGTCAAGACCATCGTCGACCGGCATTGACCGCGACGCCGGCCGGCCGCCGGGTTCGTCCTAGGCCAGTTCGCTCGTGCAGTGCTTGCAGCGCCTGGCCGCTGCAGGCACGGGCTCGAGGCACTGCGGGCAGTCCTTCGTGGCCGGTGCGGCCGGCGCTTCCTCCTCCTTCTTCCGGGACAGCGCGCTGAGCCCCTTCACCAGCACCAGGAACACCACCAGGGCGATGATGAGGAAGTCCACCGTCGCGCCCAGCACCTTGCCGATCTGCAGCTTGCCCACCGCCCAGGTCTGCCAGTCGCCCTTGGGCAGGACGTAGCCGACCATCGGCATCACCAATCCCTCGACGAAGGCCGACACGATCTTGCCGAAGGCCCCGCCGATGACCACGGCGATGGCCAGATCGACCACGTTGCCCTTCATGATGAAGGCCTTGAACTCGTCCTTGATGGCCATGGGGCCTCCTGTGCGGGATGTTCCACCATCCAACGGGGCGGCTCCGCGATCAACCCCCCAGGATGTGCGCCGCGACCCGCTCGGGTTCCAGTTCCTCCAGACACTGTCTGCGCTGGCATCCGCGTTCGCGGCAGGGCGAGCAGGCCAGTCCGGTCCGCAGCACCTCGCCGCTGCCCTCCGGCAACCCCGCGACCAGCGGGTCCGAGGGCCCGTACAGGGCCAGCGCCCGGACCCCCAGGACCACGGCGAGGTGCAGCAGGCCGGTGTCGGGCGCCACCACCCGGTCCCCCTGGCGGATGGCGCCGGCAAGGTGCCACCACTCCAGTTCCGGAAAGGCCGGCACCCCGGTTTCCGTCGCCAGCCAGGACCGAAGGTCGCGCTCCTCCGGCCCCAGGGACCAGCGCAGCTCGGCCTTCCCCTTCAGGAGGCGCGCGAGGGCAACCCAGTGCCGTACCGGCCAGCGCTTGATGGCTCCCCGCCGCGAGGCCCCGGGAACCAGGACCACGCGCGGCAGGCCGGATCTCGTCCAGAGGCCTTCGGGCTCCGGCAGCGCCACATCCTGCAGGGCCGGCCTGAACCGGCCCAGGCCGGCGACACCCCGGTCCCGTCCGAACGCCTCGACCAGGCCCAGCGCCTGGTCGTAGCGGGTCTGGCGACGGTACGGCAGCGGGCGGTTCTGCAGACGGCCGGCGCCTTCCTTGGTGACCCCGTCGCCCCAGCGCTCACCGATCCCGGCCTTCCAGGGGATGAAGGCGGCCTTCAGGATGCCGTGGAAATCCAGGCTGGCTTCCGCCTGGTGGATGGCCTCGGCCGCCCGCCCCCATTCCCGCCACGCGCCGAACGGCCGGGACAGCGCCCGGCGATCCACCCGCACCGGCTCGAGCCAGGGGAAGGGCGCCAGAAGGAACGCGTGGCGGTCCTCCACCACGGCCTGCAGCCTCGCCTCCGGGAAGGCTTCGTGGAGGTTCCGCCACGCCGGCAGGACGCGGAGGATGTCGCCCAGGGCGGACAGCCGGAGCAGCGCGAGGTGCATGCCCCACTATCGCACGGGCGGCGTGGCGTCCCGCCGCGGGGATATTGTGACGCAGCCCCTTGGTGGGTGGAGGTGATTGTCCGACAATCCAGGTTCCGCCTCGTCCAGGAGTGGCCCATGCGCCTTCGGCATCTTCCCGTCCTTCTCGCCGTGCCCGCGGCCGTGCTCCCCTGCGCCGCCCAGGAGGCCAACCTTGGGCAGAAGCTGAGGACCGAGCGGCCCGAGATCGAGCGGATGATCAACGAGCTGCAGCCCAGGGAGGCGCTGGCCCGGGTCGAGGCCCTGCTGCCGGCCGCCAAGCCGGCCTTCGACAAGACCAGCCCGCAGACCATGTACATGAGCTACGCGTCGATGCTGTCCTTGAGCCAGGCCTACCACCTCGCCTTCAAGGCCGCCAACGCCGCCGGCCAGTGGGAGAAGGCCCTCGAGCTCATCAAGAAGGCCCAAGAGGTGGGCTCCGACAACTACGCCGGGGTGAAGGAGCCCTTCAAGCTGATCGCCCAGGACAGCCGGGCCATGGCCGAGCGCACCCGCGCCAACCTGAAGGAGAACGAGCCCTACATCAACCAGTTGAAGGCGATCCCCAACAAGGACGCCAGCGACCTGCAGCAGCTCGAGCTGGTGGAGAAGGAGAAGAAGAACATCGAGGAGCTCGACAAGCGGGCCCAGGCCTTCGAGGGATTCATCGAGACCGCCAAGGCCGATTCCGAGCGCTACCAGCCCTTCGTCGCCTACATCGAGAAGCAGATCAAGGAGCAGGAGGCCCAGATCGCCGAGTACAAGCCCGGCAAGGGCGACAAGGGGAAGTGGGTGGAGGCCGTCATCGCCAACCCGCAGACCTACGCCTCCATCACCGAGAAGCGGGACCTGCTGGGCTTCCTCTACCGCCTCAACACCCTCGACCCCGAGAACGCGAAGGTGCTGCGGGAGATCGACGTGGTCCTCGGCAAGGCAGCCCCGGCCCCCAAGGCGCCGGCGCGTCCCCGCAAGAAGTAGGGCCGGGGCCCCTTACCGTCCGCAGACGCCCTGGGCGGCACGGAGCCCCTTGGACGGGGCGACGGGATGACGGACAATCCAGGTTCCGCATCCAGGAGCGAGCCATGCGTCCCACGCCCATCCCCGTCCTGCTCGCCGCCTCGAGCCTGGTGGCCCAGGGACCCTCCGCGGAACCCACCCTGGGCCAGCGGCTCCGCACCGAGCGCCCTGAAATCGAGCGCCTCCTGGCTGACGCCCAGCCCCGGGAGGCCCTGAAGCGGGCGGAGGCCCTCCTCCCCGCCGCTCCCCCGGCCTTCGACGCCACCGACACGCGGACCCAGGTCCAGAGCCACTTCAACAACCTCGCCCTGAGCCAGGCGTACTACCTGGCCTTCAAGGCGGCCGACGCCGCCGGCCACTGGGAGAAGGCCCTGGAGCACATCCGGAAGGCCCACGAGACCGCCGCCTCCAACCTCGCCGCGGTCAAGGACGCCTTCCCGAAGATCAGCGAGAACTTCGCTTCCAGCGGCCGCCGCAGCAAGGCGGTGCTGACCGAGCATGCCGAGATGATCAAGGCCCTGAGGGCCAAGCCCAACCCGGACCCGGGCGAGCAGCAGACCCTCGACGGGGTCCTGAAGGAGGAGAAGAACATCGTCGAGGCCGAGAAGTGGTCCAAGGTCTTCCTCGGCTACCTCGATGCGGCCAAGGAGGATGCCGAGCGGTACAAGCCCTTCGTGGCCGCCGAGGAGGCTAGGATCCAGGGACAGGAGGCCCAGATCGCGGAGTACAAGGCCGGCAAGGGCGAGAAGACCCGGTGGGTGGAGGCGATCATCGCCAATCCCTCCACCTATGCATCCCTGACCGAGAAGCGCGACCTGCTCGGATTCCTCTACCGCCTGAACGTCCTCGATCCGGAGAACCGGAAGGTGCTCCGCCAGATCGATGTGGTCCTGGGCAAGGCCGCGCCCGAGCCGGTCCGCAAGGGCAAGGGCAAGACCCGCTGAGGGTTGCGAAGGCCCGCGCCGGAAGCGCGGGCCTTCAGGGACTGCCGGGAGCTCAGGGCGCGGTGACCAGCCAGACGCCGGTGGGCGTTCCCACCAGCAGGTCGCCGGCGAGGGTGAAGGCCAGGGCGCTGGGCCGGTAGAGGGTTGCCGGCAAGGGACCGGGATAGGTCCCTGACTGCCCACGGGTTCCGACCACCGTGGTTACCTCTCCGGCGGGAGTGACCTTGCGCACCAGGTCGTTGGCGAAGTCCGCCACGAACAGGTTCCCCGCGCCATCCAGGGCGAGGGACCAGGGGCTGTTGAAGCGTGCCGCGGCGCCGGTGCCGTCGGCGTCGCCGGCAACCCCAGGCATCCCCGCGAGGGTGGTCACCACGCCCGCGGGCGTGATCTTGCGAATGGTGTGGGCGGACCAGTCGGAGACGTACAGGTTGCCGATGGCGTCGCGGACGATGCCGACCGGGCCCGTGAACCGGGCCGCGGCGCCCGTACCGTCCAAATGGCCGGAGGCGCCGAGCTGCCCGGCGAAGGTGGTCACCACCCCTGCCGGCGTGACCTTGCGGATCGCGCTGTTGTCGGTGTCCGCCACGTAGACGTTGCCCGCGTTGTCGATCGCCGTGCCGTGCGGGCTCTTGAACCGGGCGGCGGCCCCGGTTCCATCCACCGACCCAGAGGCGCCCCCGAGGCCCGCGAGGGTCGTGACGACGCCGGCGGACGAGACCTTGCGGACCGTCTGGCCGGTGGCGTCGCCGAGGACGAGGTTGCCGGCGCTGTCGAGGGACATGTTGGCGATGTAGAGGTTCCGGAACTGCGCAGAGGCGCCCGTGCCGTCGGCCGTGCCGTAGGTCCCTCCTGCGAGGGTGCTCACGGTGGCCCCGCTGATCCGCCGGACCTTGTAGTTGTAGGCATCGGCCACGAGGATGCCGCCCGTGCCATCCACCAGCAGCGCGTCGACCTCGTTGAACCTCGCCTCCGCCAGCGTGCCGTCGGTGCTGCCGGTCGCGAAGTAGGTGCCGGCGAGGGTGGTCACCTGGCCGCCGGCGATTTTCCGGATGGTTCCATTGGCCCAGTCGGAGACGTACACCGCCCCGTCGGCGCCGACGGCCAGGGCGCAGGGGCCGGTGAACCGGGCGTCGGCGGCGGCACCGTCCTGGTAGCCGGAGCTTCCGCCGGCCAGGGTGCTGACTTCCCCGGTGGCGGGGTTCACCTTGCGGATCCGGTGCGAACTCCAGTCGGCCGCGTAGAGCATCCCGTCCGGTCCCAGGGCCATGCCGCAGGTCCAGCTGAACCGCGCCGCGCCGCCCACCCCGTCGGTGGTGCCACTCACCCCGGGACTTCCTGCCAGGGTGCTGACCTCGCCGGTGGCGAGGACCAGCTTGCGCAGCACGGAATTGCTGACATCGACGATGAACAGGTTGCCCGTGCCGTCGAGGACCAGGGCGCGGACCTGGTCGCCGAACTTGGCGCTGGCGGCGGGACCGTCCTGGTGGCCGGAAGCTCCGACCGTGCCGGCGATGGTGGTGGTGGTGCCGTCCGCCAGGACCTTGCGGATCACCTGATTCCCGGCGTCGCCCACGTACACCGAGCCGCTGCCGTCCACCGCGAGGCCCTGCAGGTTGCCGCCGAACCGGACCGCGGCGCCGATGCCGTTGACATGGCCGAACTGGCCGGCGGTGCCGGCGAGGGTGGTCACCACTCCGGCGGGCGTCACCTTCCGCAGGGTGCCGTTGCCGTAGTCGCCCACGTAGAGGTTGCCGCTGCCATCGATCGCCAGGCCCCGGGGCTGGTTGAACCGGGCAGCGCCGCCCGTGCCATCGGCGCTGCCGGACTTCCCGGCGGTGCCGACGAAGGTGCTGACCAGGCCTGTCGATGTGACCTTCCGGATGGTGTGGTTGGTGGAGTCGGTGACGTACAGGCTGCCGGCTGCATCGCGCACCGCGTACCAGAGCAGGGAGAACCGTGCCGCGGCCCCCTGGCCGTCGAGGTTTCCGACACTGGACGCGCTCCCGGCGAACCAGTCGAGGCCGCGGGCGGCGATCTGGAGCGTGGCGCTCGCGTCCGGTCCCAGGGGATTGCTGGCGACCAGCGTGTAGGTTCCGCGCCGCGCGGGCGACACGCCGATGGTGGTCATTCCCTGGACCGAATTGCCGTTCAGGGTCAGCGCGGAGGTCCGGGCGCCCAGGGTCCAGTTCAGGATCGCCGGTGAGCCCATGTTCACGACCGCCGAAGGGGTGGTGAAGGAGCTGATGCTCGGCGGATTGGTTTCCACGTTCACGGTGGCGTCGGCCGTGATGCTGGCGTTGGCCGCGTTGGTGACGGTGAGCGTGTAGGTGGTGGTGCTCTGCGGCGTGACCGGGTAGGCGGTGCCGGAGGTGGCGCTGGCGGTCACCTGGCTGCTGTTCGTCCCGGCGCTGCCGATCTTGCCGGTGCCGTTGCTGAACACGCCGGTCAACTGCGACGTCTCGTTCCGGAAGATCTGCGAGGCGCTGGCCGTGAAGGTGCCGATGGTCGGGTTCGCCGGCGGCGGCGGCGTCGAGCTTCCGCCGCCTCCGCCTCCGCAGGCGAGTTGGAGGCAGAGTGCCCCGAGAAGGGTGGTCAAGGTGGCGATCGGTCGGGACATGCAGGCTCCGGATCGTGCAGTTCTTGGAAGTGAGTCATTCGTTTTTTTCACAATGGCTTGATTTGATTTGATGGGAAAAATCATTATCAAGCAATTCTTGAAGATTGAAATCGAGATGGAGTCCATCTGTCAATAGCCTTTCCAGCGCACCTACCGGTTCAACCCGGGCGGCCCCGGCCGTGCTGGTAGCCTCGAGCCATGGCCCGCCGCACTCCACCGCCGTCCCGTCCATCCTTCCGGCCGCCGACGCCGCGCCATCCCGGCGCGCGGGCCGGCGAGACCTTCGAGGCCACCTTCCTGGGCCACCCCGAAGGCACCGGCGGCTTCCTCCGTCCCCTCGGTGCCCAGAAGGGGCAGGGCCTCGACCTGCTCGTCGACTGGCGGGATGCCCGCGGAACGATCCACGGCGACCGGGTCCAGGCCGAGGTGTGCGGGGAGACCTGGGACGGCCGCCTCAAAGGCGCGGTGGTCCGCATCCTCGCCCGCGGCGAGCAGCCCATCCCGGCCCACCTGCAGAAGCAGGAGTGGGGATGGCGCGCGATCCCCCTGGAACCACGGCTGCAGCAGATCGTCTCGGTGCCGCCCAGCGACCTGGCCGGCGACGGCGACCTGGTCAGCGTCAAGCTGAACGCCGACCCCGGCGCCCAGCAGCTGCGCGGGGTGGTGGTGGCCCGGCTGGGCCGGCCCACCGACCTGAAGATCGAGAACCGCCTCACCGCCGCCCTGTTCAACCTCCGCACCGAATTCCCGAAGGCGGTGATGGAGGAGCTGGCCCCCTTCCCCACCGCGATCCCGGCGGACTGGATCCAGGGCCGCGAGGACCTGCGCGGCGCCCTCACCTGCACCATCGATCCCCCCACCGCCCAGGATTTCGACGACGCCATCAGCCTGGAGCCGCTGCCTCCCGAGGACGGAGGCGGCTGGCTGCTGGGCGTGCACATCGCCGACGTCAGCCACTATGTCCCCGAGGCCGGCCCCCTGGACCTGGAGGCCCGCCTTCGTGGCACCTCGGTGTACTTCCCCGACGAATGCATCCCGATGCTGCCCGAGCGCCTGAGCGGCGAGCTGTGCAGCCTGCGCGAGGGCGTCGACCGGCTCACCCTCAGCGCCTGGATCACCCTCGGGCCGAAGCTGGACGTGGTCGAGACGCGGTTCAGCGAAAGTGTCATCCGCAGCCGCCGTCGGCTCGCCTACGACGAGGTCAAGGCCGCCTGCATCGACCTCGACCGGCCCTGCCGCGAGGCCTTCGGCGAGGACCTCTGCGCCATGCTCGACGAGGCCCTGCGCGTCTCCAGGGCGCTCACCGCCAAGCGCCTCGGGCGCGGCGCCCTCAATCTCGACACCGAGGAGACCGAGTTCGTCTTCGATGCCGAAGGCCGCCCGGTGGACGCCCGCAAGTACGCCCGCCACGACGCCCACCGGATGATCGAGGAGTTCATGCTGCTGGCCAACGAGGCCGTGGCGGCCTTCTTCACCCGCCGCAAGCTGCCCAGCATCTACCGCATCCACGACGAGCCGGATCCGCTCAAGCTGGAGGTCTTCAAGGAGGTCGCCCTGGCCCTGGGCCTGCTGCGGCCCTTCGAGGCGCCCACACCGGAAATCCTCAACAGGCTGCTGGACAGGATCCGCGGCGGCCCGCTCGAGGCCATGCTGAACACCCTGCTGGTGCGCAGCCTCAAGCGCGCGGCCTACAGCGTCGACAACATCGGCCACTCCGGCCTGGCGCTGCAGGACTACCTGCACTTCACCAGCCCGATCCGCCGCTACCCCGACCTGGTCGTGCACCGCCTGCTGCGCCGCGCGCTGCGCGGCGAGCCCTTCCCGGAGGCGCTGAAGGGCCTGCTGGCGATGCTCGCCAAGCAGTCCAGCGACGCCGAGCAGGCCGCCACCGAGGCCGAGCGCGAGAACGACCGCTGGAAGACCTGCCTGGTGATGAAGGGCCGCATCGGCCAGCGCTTCGAGGGCGTGGTCCAGGGCTTCTCCGCCAAGGTGATGTTCGTGAAGCTGACCCGCCCCTTCGTCGAGGTCGGGGTTCCGCTGGGCGCCCTTGGCGGCGGCTTCGAGGTGGACGAGCACCGCACCCGGGCCGCCGGCATGAAGGGCCAGGTCGTGCTCGCCATTGGCGACACGCTCAAGGTGGAGGTCACCGGCGTGGACGAGGACCTGCGCCGGGTCAGCGCCTGGGTGGTGGAAGCCCAGGCGCTGGACGGCAAGGGCAAGCGGACGACCTTTGTGCCCAGCCTCTCGGCCCCGGCCACCCTGCGGGAGGCCGACTTCGTCGGCGAGAGGCCCCGTGGACGGGTCGCGCCGGGCCAGGGCGGCGAGCGGCCGCGGCGCGACGGCCGCCCCTCCGGCCGGCCGCCGACGCCGGCGCGGGCCGGCGGCGGTCCGGCCAGGCCCGCCCGCACGGGCGCCGGCCGGCCGCAGCCGACCGGGCGCAAGAAGCGCTGAGCGGCTACTGGTTGTAGCGCGCGCAGAGGTAGGAGATGCCGACGCCCATGACCTGCTCCCAGGCCGCTTCGACGTCTGCCGACGCGTCCGGATCGCAGCCGCGGACGGCCTCCAGCAGGCTGTCCAGCCAGAGGTCGTAGAGTTCGGCGCCGATGGCGAGCTGCCGGGCGCCGTGCCGCTCCGCCAGGCCGTCCAGGTGCGCAAGCTGGCCTCCGCCGTCGTTCTGCGCCGCCCGCAGCATCAGGTTGAAGGAGGCGTTCAGCATCTGCTTCTGCCTCACGAAGTCGGTTCCGGCGAACTTCTCCCGGACCTTGGGCGAGGACGCCAGGAACAGCTCGTAGAAGCGGTCCAGGAACCCCGGCTGGGCGGTGCAGCGGGCGAGGCTCTGCTCGAAGGTCCGAAGGGTGGCGGTGTCCATGGGCTCCTTCCTAGGCCGTGCGCCGGACCAGGACGATGGTCTGGTCGTCGGCCAGGGGCGCGCCCTTGGTGTGGCGCAGCAACGCCTCGTTGAGGCCGCGGTGGAGGTCCTCCAGGGGTGGCGCCCCCAGGTTGCGGAGCACCTCGGCGATGAGGTCGATGTCGAACTCGACACCCTCCGGGTTGGCGGCCTCGGTGATCCCGTCCGTGTACAGGAACAGCAGGTCGCCGGGCTGCAAGTGCAGGGCGCCCTGGCCGTACTCGCCGCCGGGGAACATGGCCAACGGGAAACCCTGGCTGGGCAGCAGTTCCTGGGTGCCGTCGGCGCGCAGCAGCAGGATCGGGTTGTGGCCGGCGTTGGTGAAGGTCAGGGAGCCGTCGCGCGGATCCAGCAGGGCCAGGAAGGCGGTGATGAAGCGGTTGGTGGTGGTGCGCTTGCTGAGGGCCAGGGAGAGCTTGCCGGCCAGCGCCGCCGGCTCAGCGGCATCCTCGCTCCAGGCCTGCATGAAGGCCTGGAAGGTGGCCATCAGCAGGCCCGGTCCGATGCCCTTGCCCGCCACATCGGCGATCGCCAGCCAGGTCTTGCCGTCCGGACCGGGCCAGGCGCCGTAGAGGTCCCCGGACACCTGCCGGCAGGCCACGTTGATCCCGAACAGGTCGAAGCGCTGCAGCTCCGGCAGCCGGTCGGGCAGGATCCGCACCTGGATCTGCCGGGCCAGGGCCATCTCCTTTTCCATGATCCGCTTCTGCGCCACCTCCTCGGTGAGGCGCGCGGCGCGGATCTTGGCGGCGACCATGTGCCCCAGCACCGCCACCAGCCGGAGGTCCTCCTCGGTGAACGGCACGCGCATGGGCCCGGCGTCCAGGTAGACCATGCCGACCACCTCGCCGCCGTGCTCCAGCGGCACCGTCATGATCGAGGTGATCCCGCTGGTCACCAGCGACTGCGCCTGGGCCAGCTTCGAATCGAGCAGCGGGTTGTTGATGAGCAGGGCCTCGCGGCGCTGCAGGGCCGCGTCCAGCATGGTCTGCGACAGCTTCACCTGGAAGTCCTGGCCCCGGCTCGCGGAGCGCGCCGACACCTGGACCATCGCACCGGAGGCGTCCTTCAGCAGGACCACGCCGCGCCCCGGCTTGAGGAACGCGTAGAGCTGCTCGAGCAGGCCCCACAGCATCATCTCGGTGGGGATGTCGCCGAGCATCTCGACGCTGAGGGTGTGGACGATGTCCAGCGCCTCCTTGTAGCGGGCTTCCTTGCTCGAGCCGCGGTCACCGGACTGCGAGGAGGTCCGAAGCTGGTCCACCCGCATGATCAGGGAGACGTTGGCCTGGGGGACGTCGCCGGCCTCCGCCTGCACCGCGGCGGCGACCTTCGGTTCCAGGTGGAAGGTCAGCCGGCCGAAGACCAGGTCGTCCCGCTCGGTGACCGGACGGACTCCCTGCAGCAGCGTTCCGCTGACCAGGGTCCCGTTGCGCGAGCCGAGATCCTCCAGCAAGGCCGAGCCATCCTTCCAGAGCAGCCGCGCATGGTTCCGCGACAGGCTGGAGTCCTCCAGCACCAGGTCGTTGGAGGAGGCCCGGCCGATGCTGATCTCCGGCTTCTCCTTCCCGAGCAGGAGGGGTGGGCGTCCAGGGAGCCGTATCCAGTATTCGGCCATGGTGTTTCCTTGGGCTGACAGTGGCAGGAAAAAACATAGCAACCACGTTAATCATCAATGTTTTGGTATCTCACCTCCCAGGGTGGTCCGTACTATTCTGGAAATCAAGTCTCAACCACAACGATCCCACGACACCCGCAGCGAGGGAGGCAGCGCGTGGCCAGCGAAGATCCCCAGACGATCGGCCGCTACAGGGTGCTCCGCCGGCTCGGTGCCGGCGCCATGGGGGCGGTCTACCTCTGCCAGGACCCGCTGCTCAAGCGCAACGTGGCGGTGAAGATCGTCCTCAAGACCCGCGCCGACTCGGAGGCCATGATGGCCCGCTTCCAACGGGAGTCGGAGATCAGCGCGCAGCTGAACCACCCGCACATCATCACCGTCTTCGATGTCGGCATGGACGACGAGGTGGGCCCCTTCCTGACCATGGAATACGTCGATGGGGGTTCCCTGGCGGGACACCTCGAACGTGCCCTGCCCGATCCGGCCACGGCCCTGGACTGGCTGACCCAGCTGGGGCAGGCGCTGGCGGCCGCCGAGCGGGCCGGCGTGGTGCACCGCGACATCAAGCCGGAAAACATGCTGGTCAGCAGCGAGGGCCAGTTGAAGCTCACCGATTTCGGCCTGGCCCGCGACGACGTGAGCAACCTCACCACCACCGGGACGATGATGGGCACGCCCACCCACACGGCACCGGAGCTGCTCGGCGGCGCCCGCGCCACCGCCATCACCGACCGCTGGGCCTTCGCGGTGACCGCCTTCCAGATGGTGCTGGGCCAGCTGCCCCATTCCGGCGACACGCTTTCGGCGGTGCTGCACCACATCGACCGCGAACCGCCGCTGATTCCCGAAGGCACGCCCGCGCCCCTGACGCGGGTCTTCCTCAAGGCGCTGCACCGGGATCCGGCGCGGCGCTACGACTCGATCCTGGCCTTCCTCGGCGCGCTGTCGGAAGCCATGGGGATGCGCGAACACCTGGTCACCCGCGGCCTGAACGTGGAGCCCCTCCCGGCCGGAGCCGCCGCCAGCAGTGCCTCGGCGCCGGCCCTGCCGGTGCTCGGCGAGACCGAGAGCTTCCCCCTGCCCCGCGCCACGAACCCACCAGGCGCAGCCAGCCGGGTGGCCGCCCCGGCGCCGGTCCCCCGCCTCACCAAGCCTCCTGCGGAGCTGTTCGCCTCGGCCCCGGAGCCCGCCGCGACCGACGCGGAAGCGCCCGTGGCCGCCCGGACCTCCGCGCCCCGGGTGCCGGCGGCGCGGATCTCCTCCGGCCGCATCCCCGTCCGCCGGGAGGCCGCCTTCGGGTCCGCCTGGCTGGGCAACACCGCCGTCGTCGCCATCCTGCTGGCGGCGCTGGCCGGCTTCTACTTCTGGCCGCGACCGGTGCGGATCCAGACGAATCCGCCCGGGGCCAGCGTCAGCCTGGACGGAAGGCACGTCGGCCTCAGCCCCTACGAGGGCACGGTTCCCTTCGGCACGCACCAGCTGGTGGTCAGCAAGCAGGGCTACGACACCGTCTCCAGGGCCTTCAGCGCCGGCGACGGGCCGGTGGAGATCGCCCTGGTGCCCTTCATGGCCTGGGTGGATGTGGTCACCATCCCCCCGGGCGCCTCGGTCACCCTCGGCGACCGCGCCCTGGGCAGTTCGCCAAGGATGGGCCTTCCGGTGCCCGACCAGGCCCTGCCGCTGGTGGTCCACCTGAACGGGTACAAGCGCTGGCAGGGCACCCTCGGCCCCGGCCAGCGCCCCCCCAGCCCGATCGTCCTGGTGCGGGAGTCCCGCTAGGCCCGCAGCCGTTCGTCCGAAGCGCCGATCACGGTCATGCAGTTCACCAGCAGCACCGGGAAGTGGCTCTCCTCCTCCACCGGCGCGTCGTGGGCGCCGAAGCGGCAGTTGCGGATGACCAGGAACTGGTCATGGTTGGAAAGGTAGTCGGAAACCCGGATGTCCTCCTCGATGGCGAGACTGCCCGTGACGGTGCCGCCCTCCACCAGGAAGGACACCCGGTGCACGTGGTAGTCGGCGGTGGGCTCAGGCAGGTTCAGGATCGCCGGGTCGCAGTTCGGCACCACCAGCAGCGCCTTGTTGCGGCGCAGGCCGAAGAACTGCAGTTCCAAATTCAGGTAGGGCAGGAGCACGTTGGTGAGCTTGAGCATCTCGCCGGAGAGGTTCAGGTGCTCGAGGAACCCGTGCATGACCGGCACGTGGAAGATGCCGCGGATCCAGCCTCCGGTGGTGAAGATCACCGCCGGCACGCTGCGCAGGGGCGGGTGGTACTTGCTCTTCTTCGGCCCCTTGCCCCTGGCCGGGGCGGCGTCCAGCGGGCGCAGCTCGTTGTAGGAGACCGGTCCCCTGGCGCCCGGCAGGCCCAGCGACATGCTCTGGTAGGACGCCTTGGGGGTGACGTCCAGTTCGATGCCGGACCCGGTGTCGCCCTTGAGCACGGCGGGATCGGTGCCCAGCGCACCCTCGAAGGTGGCGCCCTTGATGTTGGCGCCGCGGAACAGCGCGCCCTGCAGGAAGGCCTTGGTGAAGGTGGCATCGGTCAGCACCGCCCGGCGGAAGTCGGTGCGGGCGCATTTGGCGAAATGGAGGTCGGCCCGCGCCAGGTCCGAATGGGTCAGGTCCGCCTGGGAGAGGTCGGCCTGCCGCAGGCTCGCCTGCACCAGCTTGGCGTTGGCCAGGTTCGCCTCGGTCAGGTTGGCCCGCTGCAGCACCGCATGGGACAGGTCCGCCCCCATCAGGTTGGAGCCCGAAAGATCGGCCTCGTTGAGCCTCGCCCGCTTCAGGTTGGTCTCGACGAACGGTGAACCGGACAGCCGGCATCCACTGAGGTCCGCGCCGCTGAGGTTGACCCTGCGGAAGTCGATGCCCCGGAGATCCAGGTTGCTGAGGTCAGCGTGCTCCAGGGAAACCTTGTTGCGGACATGCTCGATGACGTCTTCCCGCGACAGTTCGGCCATGGCTGGCTCCTCCGGAGGCTGGATTCGGCTGGGGGTTCGGTCCCGCAAGCATAGCCTGACCCGCGACGGGTGCCGCAGGGCGGCGTGGTGCCCTCCATGCCTGCCCTCGGCCGCGAGCCCCGGTCGGAAGGGATCGAGGCATGATGGAACCATGGCTGCCGTCCCCTCCATCTGCCTGGGCGTGGATCCGGGCTCCCTCGCCTGCGGCTTCGCCGTGGTCTCGCGCACCGGCTCGCGCCTCGAACTGCTGGAGGCCGGCGTGATCCGCAGCCCCCGGGGGCAGGACTTCGACCAGCGGATCAAGGGCATCCACCTGCGCCTGGGGGAGGCCATCGCCCGTCACGGTCCGGCCTTCATGGCGGTGGAATCCCCCTTCGTGGAGAAGAACGCCGCCACCGCCCTGAAGCTCGGCCAGATCCGCGGCGGCATCCTGCTCACCGCGGCCCTGCACGGGCTGCCGGTGGGCGACTACAACCCCATGCAGGTCAAGAAGGCCGTCAGCGGCTATGGCTGGGCCGCCAAGGAGCAGGTGGGGAGGATGGTGATGGTGCTTCTGAACCTCACGGAGCCTCTGCCCTCAGATGCGGCCGACGCGGCGGCGGTGGCCATCGGTCATCTGCTCGCCACACGCCGAATCTGACCCATTCCGATGGCCGCTCCCTTCTATCGCAGGCTGCACCGCAGCCTGCTTCCCGCGCGCTCCGCCCGCGGAGGCGGGAGATCGGTCATCTGCTCGCCACACGCCGAATCTGACCCATTCCGATGGCCGCTCCCTTCCATCGCAGGCTGCACCGCAGCCTGCTTCCCGCGCGCTCCGCCCGCGGAGGCGGGAGATCGGTCATCTGCTCGCCACACGCCGAACCTGCCCTCCAAAACAGGAAGGGCACCAAAGGGTGCCCTTGTGCGGGTCGGCGCGGTCGCACGGACGAAAGGATGCCGCGTGCGCCGGCGGGGCGGTAGGTATGGTCGCCCCTTGGGGGTGAAGCAGCGAAGGTGCTGTCTCCTGCCCCAAGCATCGGCAGGATCGCCGGGAACTCAACTGGGAACTTTCGGCCCGTCCAGGGTCAGGGGAGCAGTGCTGCCAAGGCTTCCGGGGAAGCCACCGGGGCGGCGCAGGCGCCTTTCCTGCATACATAGGCCGCAGGTCTGCCCTCCTGCAGGCCCCGGCCCCGGTGGAGGGGGAGGTCTGGATCCAGCCCCGCGCTGACCACCGCGTTCGGCCGGAAGCCCTGGCGGGCTGCGGCGAGGAGCTCCCGGGTCGCAGGATCATCCAGCTGCCCGGCCACCACGACCTCGCAGGGTTCGCTCAAGGCCCGGTCCAGCGCGTTTCCCAGGGAAAGGAAAGCCCGGGGGGCGCGGGCCATCCACGGGGCGAAGCAGGCGAGGACGGCCTCGCCGGCGTCGCTCAGGTCCTGGCGGTCCAGGTGGGCGCCCAGCCGCAGCAGGGCCTGGGCGGCGAGGGCGTTGCCGCTCGGAACGGCGTGGTCGAACCCGGGTTTGGAACGGACGATGATGTCCGGTTCGCCATCGCGGGTCGTGAAGAACCCGCCCTCAGCGCGGTCCTCGAAACCGTTCCTCATCCCGTCGGCCAGCGCCTCGGCCCATCGCAGCCACTGCGGATCGAAGCCGGCTTCGTAGAGGTCCACCAGGCCGTTCGCCAGGGCCGCATGGTCCTCGAGGAAGGCCGGGACCCGGGCCTCGCCGCCCCGCCAGGCCCGCAGGAGGCGGCCATCCTGCCAGAGCTCCCGGCGCAGGAACCCGGCGCAGGCGGTGGCGGCTTCGAGGTACCTCGGCTCGTCGAGCACCCGCGCAGCGAAGGCGAAGGCGGACAGGGCCAGCCCGTTCCAGGCGGTGACCACCTTGTCGTCGCGGCCCGGCCGGACCCGCCGGTCGCGGTGCTCGAGCAGGCGCGCCTGCAGGGCCTCCAGCCGCGCCTCCTGGCGGGCGTCGAGCGCCGGCCCGGAGAACCGGTGCAGCACGCTGCGGCCCTGCTCGAAGTTGCCCGCCTGGGTGATGCCGCAGGCTGAACCGAGGAACGCGCCGTCCTCGGCGCCGAGCGCCGAATCGACCTCCCCGGGCGTGAAGACGTAGAAGCGCCCCTCCTCGCCCTCGCTGTCCGCGTCCTCCGAACTGAGGAACCCGCCCTCCGGACCTCGCAGGTCCCGCAGCAGGTAGTCCAGGGTGCGCCGCGCGATCCGGGCGTAGCGGGGCTCGCCGACGGCCTGGAACGCCAGCAGGTAGCAGCGGGCGAGCAGGGCGTTGTCGTAGAGCATCTTCTCGAAGTGCGGCACCAGCCACTGGGCATCCACGCTGTAGCGGGCGAAGCCGCCGCCCAGGTGGTCGAACATGCCGCCTTCCCACATCGCATCGAGGGTTCGCAGGGCCATGCGGCGGTCCGCTTCCGAGCCGCGCCGCAGGATCAGCTCGACCGCCATGTGCTGGGGGAATTTCGGCGCGCCGCCGAAGCCGCCCCAGCGCGGATCGAAGGCGGCCCGCAGCGCCTGCAGGGCGGCCTCGAACCAGGCAGCGTCCAGCTTCGAGGCTCCGGGCTCGACCGCGGCCTGGCGGGCCACCGCCGCCAGCAGTTCGCCCGCCTGCGATTCCAGGTCGGGACGCCGGTTCCGCCACAACTCGTCGATGCGCCGAAGGAGCGGAAGGAACCCGGGCAGGCCGCGGCCTCCCTCCACCGGGAAGTAGGTTCCTCCGTAGAACGGCCTCAGGTCCGGGGTCAGCCAGACGCTCATCGGCCAGCCGCCCCGGCCCGTCAGGGCCTGCACCGCCTCCATGTAGACCTCGTCGAGGTCCGGCCGCTCCTCGCGGTCCACCTTGATCGGGATGAAGCCGGCGTTGAGGACGGCAGCGACCTCGGGATGCTCGAAGGACTCCCGTTCCATGACGTGGCACCAGTGGCAGGCGCTGTAGCCGATCGACAGGAAGATCGGCTTGTCCTCGGCGCGGGCGCGGTCCAGGGCCTCCGGCCCCCAAGGATGCCAGTCCACCGGGTTGTGGGCGTGCTGGAGCAGGTAGGGGCTGAGGCTGTGCTGGAGGCGGTTGGGCATGGGTCCCTCTATTCTTGACAAATTTAGTCGGATTTATCGGCCGGGCCAAGCCACCCCGTTCGCCTGGTCCGTGGGCGGGCGCAGAAGCCGGGCCTAGAATGGAGGTTTGCGCTCCTCCCGAGGCCCCATGTTCGAATCCCTCACAGACAAGCTCAGCAAGGCGATGAAGACCCTCCGGGGGCAGACCCGGCTCTCCGAGAAGAACATCGAGGAGGCGCTCCGCGAGGTGCGGATGGCGCTGCTGGAGGCCGACGTCCACGTCCAGGTGGCGCGGACCTTCCTGGCCAGGGTCAAGGAGAAGGCCCTGGGCGCCGCGGTGCTCGAGGGGCTCAACCCGGCCCAGCAGTTCGTCGACATCGTCTACCAGGAGCTCACCGAGATCATGGGCGGCCAAGCCGCCGAGCAGCCCCTGGCCTTCGCCGCCAAGCCGCCGACGGTGGTGATGATGGTGGGCCTGCAGGGCAGCGGCAAGACCACCACCAGCGGCAAGCTCGCCAAGTACCTGAAGAAGCTCGGCCGGGCCCCGATCCTGGTGCCGGCCGACGTCCAGCGCCCGGCCGCCATCGAGCAGCTGCACGTGGTGGCCAAGGATGCCGGCGTGCCCTCCTTCCGCTCCGGTTCCGCCGATCCGGTGGAGATCTGCCGCAACGCCGTGGAGGAGGCGCGGCTCAAAGGCTGGGACGTGGTGATCCTCGACACCGCCGGCCGCCTGCACCTGGACGAAGGGCTGATGGCGGAGCTGCTGCGCATCAAGTCCGCCTGCGCGCCCGACGAGATCCTGTTCGTCGCCGACGCCATGACCGGCCAGGACGCGGTGCGCAGTGCCTCGGCCTTCCACGAGAAGCTGGCCATCACCGGGGTGGTGCTCACCAAGACCGACGGCGACACCCGCGGCGGCGCGGCCTTCAGCGTCAAGCACGCCACCGGCCGGCCGATCGTGTTCGTCGGCGCCGGCGAGAAGCTCGACGACCTCGAGCGCTTCCACCCGGACCGCATGGCCCAGCGCATCCTCGGCATGGGCGATGTGCTCACGCTCATCGAGCATGCCAAGGACAAGCTCGACGAGAAGGAGGCCGCGCGCACCGCCGAGCGGCTGATGAAGAACCAGTTCACCCTCGAGGACATGCGCACCCAGATGCAGCAGATGGCCAAGCTGGGCAGCATGGAGAAGATCCTCGGGATGCTGCCGGGCATGGGCCAGCTGAAGGAGCAGATCGCCTCCGCGGCCACCGACAAGCGGCTCAAGCACACCGAGGCGCTGCTCAACTCGATGACGCCGAAGGAGCGCGCCAACCACAACCTGCTGGACGGCAAGCGCAAGCGCCGGATCGCGATGGGCGCCGGCCGTCCGGTCGCCGAGGTCAACCAGCTGCTGAAGCAGTTCCTCGAAATGAAGAAAATGATGACCCAGATGAACGACCCCAAGGCCATGAAGCGCATGGAGCGCATGGCCGGGATGATGAAGGGCATGGGCGGGCCCGGCGGATTCAAGCTGCCCTTCTGAGCGCGCCCCGGACCGCCGCGGGTGCCTGCGGTCACATCCCCGGAGCGCCGTGAAATCCCGCCCGTAGAATGGCCGGACCGGGAGGTGCCCGTTGTTCCAGTCCTTCGAGCAGGCCCACCAGCACATCCGCGAGCACGGCCTGCGGATGGTCGACCTGAAGTTCAGCGACCTCTGGGGCCGCTGGCACCACGTCAGCATCCCGTCCTCCCAGTTCACCGAGCAGCTGTTCCGCGACGGGGTCGGCTTCGACGGCTCCAGCGTCGGCCTGAAGTCGGTCAAGTCCGGCGACATGGTGCTGATCCCCGACCTCGCGACCGGGTTCCAGGACCCGTTCTGGAACGATCCGACCCTGTCCTTCATCTGTTCGGCCTTCGAGGCCGACAGCAAGGAGCCCTTCGACCACGATCCGCGCAACATCGTGATCCGCGCCGAGAAGCACCTGCGCGCCACCGGCATCGCCGACCAGAGCATCTGGGGTCCGGAGTACGAGTTCTACGTGTTCGACGACGTCGCCTTCGAGAACGGCGTGAACACGGCGTCCTACCGGGTCGACAGCCGGGAGGCCGCCTGGCACAGCCACGAGGGCGGCCACGGCCACCTGATCCCGCTGCACGGCGGCTACCACGCCATCGCCCCCAAGGACCAGCTGTACAACCTGCGCTCGGAGATGTGCCTGGAGCTGGAGGGCATGGGCGTCGAGGTGAAGTACCACCACCACGAGGTGGGAGGCCCGGGGCAGTGCGAGATCGAGACGCCGCTGTTCCCGATCCTCAAGGCCGGCGACGCCACCCAGATGGTCAAGTACGTGGTGAAGATGGTGGCCCAGCGCAACGGCCAGACCGCCACCTTCATGCCCAAGCCGCTGTTCGGCGAGGCCGGAAGCGGCATGCATTTCCACCAGATGCTGCACAAGGGCGGGAAGAACCTGTTCTACGACCCCGCCGGCTACGGCAACCTGAGCCAGGAGGCGCTCTGGTACATCGGCGGCATCCTCAAGCACGGCGCGGCGCTGCTGGCGATCACCAACCCCAGCACCAACAGCTACCGCCGGCTGGTGCCGGGCTTCGAGGCGCCGGTCAGCGCGTTCTTCTCCCTGGGCAACCGCTCGGCGGCCATCCGCGTGCCCAAGTACGCCGACCAGCCGGAAACGGCCCGCTTCGAGTTCCGGCCGCCGGACGCCACCTGCAACGTCTACCTGGCGCTGGCGGCCCAGCTGCTGGCGGGTCTCGACGGCATCCAGAACCGCATCGACCCCACCGCCGAAGGCTTCGGCCCCATCGACCAGAACATCTTCAGCTGGACCGAGGCGCAGCGGACCCAGGTGCGCAGCCTGCCCACCAGCCTCACCGAGGCCTGCGCGGCCCTCGAGCAGGACATGGGCTTCCTGCTGGCGGGCGGGGTCTTCGACCGGCTGCAGCTGGAGGACTACCTGAAGCACCTGCGGGCCCATGAATCTGACGTCCGCACCCGGCCCCATCCCTTCGAGATGTCCCTCTATTTCGATGTGTAGGTAGGGGATGCGGGCGGCCCGGCGGCCCCCCGGCGATCACCCCCTCCAGCCCCGGCCCGGAGGCAATTCTTCCTTGGGCCAAGGGGATTTCCGCGATACACTGGCCCGCTCAGGAGTGACCATGCTTTCGATCCGACTTGCGCGCAAAGGGGCCAAGAAGCGTCCTTTCTACCACATCGTGGTGTCCGAGAACGACCGCATCCCCACCGGCCAGGCGCTCGAGATCATCGGCTTCATGAACCCGGTCGCGGCCGAGGGCGAGACCCTGCGGATCGACGCCGACAAGGCCAAGGCCTGGCTGGCCAAGGGCGCCCGGCCGTCGAAGACGGTCCTGGACCTGTTCAAGAAGAACGCGATCGCCTAGCTTCCTCCGGGGGTTCCTCGCTTCGCGACCACCGCACCGGCGGACCGCCCCGGACCCCCGCGCCCTTCGCAGGCGGAGCCTGCTCTGGGCTTCGCTCCCCGGTGCCTGGCTGGAGGTGTTGTGGATTTCGAGGCCTTCCTGAAGGACGTGCTGACGCCGATGGTGGACCATCCGGAGGCGCTGCGGGTCGAGGTGAGCGGCGAGGGCCGCCGCCGCGACGTGCTGATCCACGCCGAGCCCGGCGACCGCGGCCGCATCATCGGCAAGAGCGGGCGGATGATCTCCAGCCTGCGCACCCTGTGCCGGGCCGCCGGCGACAAGGCCGGCATCCAGGTCGAGGTGGAACTCTTCGACGAGGACGAGCGGCCGCCGCGGCGGGCCGACTGATGCTCCTGCTGGGCCAGCTGGCCAAGGTCCAGGGCCTGAAGGGCGAGTTCCTCCTGCACGCCCTCACCGACGCCCCCGACCAGCTGCCGAAAAAGCACGGTCTGGTGCTGGCGCCGCCCGGGCTGGACCTGCAGTCGGCCGAGCCCGGCGCCCCGGCACGCCCGGTCACGGTGCGCAGTTTCCGCTGGCACCAGGACCGGCCCTGCATCGCCTTCGACGGCATCCCCGACCGCACCGCCGCCGAGCCCTTCAAGGGCTGGGCCCTGTGGATGCCGGAGGCGGAGGCCGCCCTGGCCGCCGGCGAGAGCTTCCGCCACGATTGGGAGGGCTGCTCCGTGTACGTCGGCGGCCGCCTTGTCGGCGAGGTGCTGCACCTGCACCCCGCCCCGGGCGGCTACGACATGGTGGTGATGAAGGACCTGCGTCCCGGCCGCACCGGCGCCCGTGACATCCCCTACATCAAGGCATGGTGGACGCTGCGCCTGGCGGAACGGCGACTGGACCTGGACCCCCCCGAAGGCCTTCTGGACCTGGAAATCCCCGACTGAAGCCCGCGTCCACATTGTGACGTAATAACATTGCAAGGTTGTGGTCAGGAAACGATGATTGGGGATCGAGGTGTCCCCATGCCCCCCAAAGGTCCGACGACCCCCATGGAACCCATCACCGCCCGCATCAGCGAGGAGGCCGCCCGCCGCCTGCGGGTCGCTGCCGCCCTGGAGAACGCCACCACCGGCCAGCTGCTCGACCGCATCCTGCTCGAGACCCTCCCGCCCATCGAGAGCATGGTCGGCCAGGCCTGGGACTACAACCGCCGCCGACCCTTCGTCGCCGAGCCGGCACCGGCCAAGTAGCCCCGCCGGCAGGCCGGTGCCTCGCCCGGTGTGCCAGAATGAAAGCCGGCCAGGGACCCCGTAGCTCAGCTGGATAGAGCGTCTCCCTCCTAAGGAGAAGGTCGCACGTTCGAATCGTGTCGGGGTCACCA
>JAYRFV010000117.1:0-8510 GCA_041908165.1 Holophagales bacterium
GCCCGGGCCCTACCTGATCGGCCCCCAGGACATCCTGCTCGTCACCGTCTGGGAGCACCCGGAGCTGACCATCCCCCTCGGCCAGTACCGCTCCGACACCGCCACCGGCCAGGTGGTCGACGACGAGGGCAACATCTTCTGGCCCTACGTGGGCGTGCTCAACGTCCAGGGCCAGACCGCCATGCAGGTGCGCGCCCGGCTGGTGGACCGCATGGCCAAGGTGCTGAAGAACCCCCAGGTGGACGTCAAGGTCATCGCCTACCGGTCGCAGAAGGTGTACGTGGGCGGCGAGGTCCGGCAGCCGGCCATGTACAACGTCACCGACGTGCCGTTCACCCTCGCCGAGGCGATCGGCCGGGCCGGCGGCTTCCTGCCCACCGCGGACGACAGCCGGGTGCTGCTCACCCGCGGCGGCCGCAGCTGGTCCATCAACTTCCACAACCTGATGCTGAAGGGCAGCCGCTACGGCCAGATCCTGCTCAAGGACGGCGATGCGGTCACCGTCACCCACCGCGAGGACGAGACCGTCTACATGATGGGCGAGCTGGTCAAGCCGGCGGCCCTGCCGCTGCGCCACGGCCGCCTGACCCTGGCCCAGGCCATCGCCGAGTCCGGCGGCCTCGACCGGCTCAGCAGCAACGGCCACTCCCTCTACGTCCTGCGGCGCGGGGCGACCCCCGACGCGGTGGAGCTGTTCCACCTCGACGCCCGCAACCCCACCGCCATGGTCCTGGCCGACCACTTCACCCTGCAGCCGCGCGACCTCGTCTACGTGGACGCCGGCTCCCTGGTGCGCTGGAACCGCGTGATCAGCCAGCTGCTGCCGACCTTCTCGACCCTGCTGCAGACCGCCACCGACGCCAAGTACCTCAAGTAGGCCGGCCGATGGCCGCCACGCCCCAGCCCAGCTTCCGGCGGATCCTCGTGCTCTGCGAGGGCAACCACTGCCGCAGCCCCCTCGCCGAGGTCCTGCTGCGGGCGGAACTCCCCGGGATCGCGGTGGAATCCGCCGGCCTGGACGCCCTCGAGGGCGTCCCCGCCGCCGAGGAGGCGCAGCGGCTCCTGGCCGTCCGCGGCCTCGACCTCTCCGCCCACCGCGGCCGCCAGCTCACGCCGGAGCTGGGCCTGGCCGCCGACCTGGTGCTGGTCATGACCCTGGACCAGAAGGCCCTCTGTGAGCAGCGCATCCCCAGCCTCCGTGGCCGGGTGTTCCTGCTCGGCCAGTGGCTGCCCCAGGACCGGCAGGAGATCGCCGACCCCCACCGCCGCGGCGCCGCCGCCTTCCAGGTGGCCCTCGACCACATCGACCAGGCCGTCGCCGCCTGGCGCCCCCGGCTCGTCCCGCAGAGTAGGAACGCATGACCAACCCGCCCCAGCCCCAGCCCAGCTTCGAAGAGCCGGAGGAGATGTCCCTCGGCGAGTGGCTCTCCAACCTCTGGGAGGGGCGCTACACGATCCTCGGCGTCGCCCTCCTGGTCATGGCCACCGCCGCCTTCTACCTTTGGGTGGTCACGCCGATCTACCAGATCGAGGCCATCCTCCAGGTGGAGGAGAAGAAGACCAGCAACATCGACCGCGCCCTGGCCGAGCTGGACAGCCTGTTCTCCGGCGGCACCCAGGCCCAGACCGAGATCCAGATCCTGAAGAGCGGCATGGTGCTGGGCCGCACCATCGAGTCCCTGGGCATGGACATCAGCGCCCAGCCGGTGCTGTTCCCGCTGATCGGGCGGGCCCTGGTGCGCCGCAGCCCGGACCGCCCCTGGGTGGAGGTGGAGTCGCTGCTCCTGCCCGACCACCTGCGCGGCAAGCGCTTCACCCTCACCGTCCTGGAGGACGGCAGCCTGCGCTGGGACAGCCCCGGCGGCTTGCCGCTGGCGACCGGCAAGCCCGGCCAGCAGCTGGTGGCGACCCTCAACGAGGACACCCTCAAGCTGCGGATCAACGCCTTCAAGGCCAAGCCCGGCCAGCGCTTCATCCTGGTCCGCCAGCCGCTGCAGACCGCCATCGCCGCGCTGCGGGAGAGCATGACCGTGGCGGAGAAGGGCAAGCAGACCGGCGTCCTCGGCCTCACCTACAAGCACGCCAGCCCGGCCCGTGGCGCCCAGGTGCTCAACGAGATCCTGCAGCAGTACGTGCGCCAGAACGTCGAGCGCAAGTCCGAGGAGGTCGGCAAGACCCTGGCCTTCCTGCAGACCCAGATGCCGGTGCTGAAGGCCCGCCTGGACGAGGCCGAGGAGAAGCTCAACCAGTTCCGCATGCGCTCCGGCTCGGTGGACCTGCCCCAGGAGGCGCAGCTGCTGCTCAAGCAGAGCCTGGACCTGGAGACCCAGATCCTGGCCCTCAAGCAGAAGAAGGAGGAACTGCTGCGCATCTACAAGGAGGACCACGACGTGGTGGCCACCTTGAACCTGCAGCTGGCCAAGCTCAACAAGGAGTCCCAGGGGCTCGAGGGCAAGGTCCGCGCCCTGCCCAACACCCAGCAGGAGGTGGTGCGCTTCACCCGCGACGTCCAGGTGGCCACCCAGCTCTACACCGCCCTGCTCAACAACATCCAGCAGCTGCAGGTGGTCCAGGCCGGGCAGATCGGCAACGCCCGGATCGTCGACCGGGCGATGAGCTCGATCCGGCCGGTCAGCCCCCAGCCAACTCTGACCATGGGCCTGTCCGTGCTCCTCGGGATCCTGGCGGGGGTGGGCGTCCACCACATGCGCAAGCTCATGCACCGCGCCGTGGAGGACCCCCGGCTCATCGAGGCCAAGCTCGGCCTGCCGGTCTACATCACCATCCCGCACAGCATCGAGCAGAAGACCCTGTACCGGCAGATCGAGGCCCGCAGCGCCGGCATCCACCTGCTCGCCCACAGCTTCCCCGATGACCTGGCCACGGAGAGCCTGCGCAGCCTCCGCACCACCCTGCACTTCACCATGGTGGACGCGGCCAACCGCGCGATCCTCGTGGTCGGGCCCTCGCCGGGCATCGGCAAGTCCTTCTTCTGCGCGAATTTCGCCGCGGTGCTGGCGCAGAGCGGCCAGCGCGTGCTGCTGGTCGACGCCGACATGCGCAAGGGCCGCCTGCACCGCTACTTCGGCCGCGAGACGCGCAAGGGCGGGCTGTCCGAGATCCTCTCCGGCCAGATCGAATGGAAGGCCGCGGCCCACGCCACCGAAGTGCCGGGCCTCGACGTGGTGCTGTCCGGCGCGCTGCCGCCCAACCCGGCCGAACTGCTGCTCACCAGCCGCTTCGCCAGCTTCTTCGAGGAGGCCTGCCAGGCCTACGACTACATGGTCTTCGACTCGCCGCCGCTGCTGGCGGTGACCGACGCCTCGATCATCGGCGCCCGGGCCGCCACCACCCTGCTGCTGGCCAAGTCCGGCGAGCATCCCCTGGACGAGCTGAACAGCGCCCGCAAGCGCCTGCTGAACAGCGGCGTCCACCTCAACGGCTGCGTCTTCAACGACGTTCCGGTGGCCGGCCTGGGCTACCGCTACTACCGCTACGCCTACCACTACCACTACAAGTGAAGGCGGATCAGCCCCGGTTGGAGACCAGGAAGGTCCCCGCCACCGCGGCCAGCACCGCGCCCAGGGCCAGCAGCAGCAGCCAGAGGCCGCCGCGCCCCAGGCCCGGCATGGGCCGGGGCTCGTGGCGGCGCAGGCAGGCCAGGCACAGGTACTCCCCCGTCGCCTGGTTCTTCTGCCGCGGCCGGTGGCTCACGTCCCGGCCGCAGTCCCGGCAGACCTTGCGCGGGGCCGGTGCCCCGCCGGCCAGCGCGCGCTGTGCCTCGGCCATGGAGGCCGCACAGCCCACCCAGTCCTCCTGCCCCGCCTGCGCCTCCGCCAGCCGCTCAAACGCCGCGGCCCGGACCGCGGGGGGCAGCCCCGGCCGGTCCAGGAAGGCCCGCAGGAAGGCGGTCACCGCCGCGGGTCCCTGGGAGGCGGCCCTGCGGCAGCCTTCGGTCAGGTCGGAGAGCAGTCCCTCGGGGGATCGTGGCGTTTGTGCGAAGGAAGGATCCAAGGACTGGTTCCAGGTTGGTGATGGAATAGAGCTTAAATTCGGAACACCATGCTATCCCTGGGGAGGATCCCCTTGATGTCCAGAATGACCGTGCTGGGTTCGCGGAATTTCCAGAGGTCGATTTCCCCGAATTCCCGATGAGCAACCGCAACCACGATGCCTTGCGGTGCGGGTTGGGATGGGTCCAGTGCCTTCACCAAGCTGATTCCGTATTCCTCAAGCACCTCAACCGGATCGGCCCAGGGGTCCACAACGGTCACCGAGCAACCGAAATCCTGGATCTCCTTGACCAGGTCGATGGCCTTCGAGTTTCGGATATCCGTGCAGTTCTCCTTGAAGGTGATGCCGAGAACCGCCACATTCGAGCCCTGGATCCGGTGGCCTGACTTGATCATCAGCTTGATGAACCGCCGGGCTGCGAAAATCGCCATGTTGTCGTTGATGCGCCGGCCCGCGAGGATCACTTCCGGGTGGTAGCCGAGGCTTTCCGCTTTGTGGGTCAGGTAGAACGGATCGACGCCAATGCAGTGCCCCCCCACCATCCCCGGCTTGAAGGGAAGGAAATTCCACTTGGTACCTGCCGCTTCGAGGACGTCCAAAGTGTCGATGCCCATGCGGTCAAAGATCAATGACAACTCGTTGACAAATGCAATGTTGATGTCCCGCTGGCTGTTTTCGATGAGCTTGGCCGCCTCTGCCACCCTGATGCTGCTCGCCTTGTGCGTTCCTGCAGTGATGATCTTCCGATACAAGGCGTCTACCCGTTCAGCCACCTCGGGCGTCGAACCAGCGGTCACCTTCTTGATTTTTGTGACGGTGTGTTCCTTGTCCCCTGGATTGATGCGTTCAGGGCTGTACCCGCAATGAAAATCCTGGTTGTAGGTCAGACCGCTGGTCCGCTCCAGGACAGGAACGCAGTCCTCCTCCGTGCACCCCGGATAGACCGTCGATTCATAGATCACCAGGTCACCCTTCTTCAGGACCTTGCCGACGGTTGTGCTGGCGCTCAACAGCGGTGAAAGATCCGGCCGCTTGAATTGATCTATCGGGGTTGGAACGGTGACGATGTAGACCGTGCACCTGCCGAGATCCTCGGGGTCGGCGCTGAACTGCAAGTTCCGGGCAGCCGCCAGCTGGGCAGGATCTACTTCCCGGGTCCGGTCCCACCCCTTTCGGAGCTCCTCGACACGCTGAGCATCGATATCGAAGCCAAGCGTGTCGAAGACTCCTCCAAATTCCAACGCCATGGGCAAACCCACGTACCCCAACCCGATGACGCCGATGATAGGTGAGTCGGTTGGAGGCATGTTGAACCCTCGTGGTTGCATCCGATGGCCTTCCGGGTGCTTCTCCGGGACCTGATCGATCGGGGAAACCGGTGATGGAGTAGCCCAGGACGTGGGGAGGTGAATCGAACGCTCGGGGCCATGGTAACGCCTTCCCTGGCCGTTCACGGCGCAGCCTATCAAGTGACCCGGGTGGTCGCAAGGCTCCAAGCCTGCCCTTGCGGCATTCCGATTCCCCCGGTTTGATGGGGAATGGGCGGGATTCGCAGAAGGGCAGGAGGCAACGGTGGGGTACTGGCTGATTCCCAACCCTGCCACCTGCACGTGAGTCGTGGCGAGCCTGGATGGGTCCACAGCGGTGCTCCTGTAGTGCCGCACCCGCGACCAGGGGTAACGGGATGAGTTCCCTTCTTCGCAGGTTGCTGCCGTCCGCGCTTCACCGGAAATTTCAGGCCAATCCAAAACTGAACAAGATCCTCCAAAATTTCGGCTGGTTGTTCGGGGACCGGGTCATTCGAATGGGACTCGGAATGGTGGTCGGCGTATGGGTGGCCCGTTACCTTGGTCCCGGGCTGTTTGGCTTGTTCGCCTATGTCCAGGCTGTAATAGCACTGTTCGTCGGGTTCTCGAATGCTGGCCTTGACTATATTGTCATCGACGAATTGGTCGGGAGGCCTCGGCGCAGGTCCCGGGTTTTGGGTACGACCCTGGCCCTGCGCCTGGTGGGGGCGCTGCTGGCCCTCTTCTCATCCCTCCTGGTGGTCTTCCTGGCTGACCCCGGTCATGACCTCGTTCAACTCATGGCTGCGGTCATGGGATCGGCCATGGTGTTCCAGGCCTTTGACACCATCGACCTGTGGTTCCAGTCCCAGGTGCAGTCCAGGGTCCCGGTGCTCGTCAAGAACACCGTCTTTCTCTTCATGGCGTTGCTCAAAATCTCCCTTACGTTGGCGAAGGCCCCCTTGATTGCCTTTGCCTGCGCCACCCTCGCGGAGGCGACCATCGTTGCCCTCTGCCTTGCCATGGTCTATCGCTATCAGCTGAAGGAGGATCCAGGTACATGGCAGGCCGACCTCCTCATGGCCCGCCATCTCTTGAGGGCCTCCTGGCCGTTGATTCTCTCGGGGCTGACCATCACGGTGTTCATGCGCATCGACCAGATCATGCTCAACCACCTGAGCACCAGCAGGGCCGTGGGCATCTATGCCGCAGCATCCAGATTGACCGAGGTATGGTACTTCATCCCAACAGCAGCCGTTTCGTCGGTTCTCCCAAGTCTGGTTGAGGCCAGGAAGGAGGGGAGGGAGGCTTTCGACCGCCGCTTCCAGACTTTCTGCCGAATGATGGTCGGATTGGCGGTGGTCATCGTCCTGCCCATGACCTTCCTCGCCAAACCCTTGATGGTCGCTCTGTACGGAGACGCCTTTGCGGACGCAGGGCCAATCCTTGCCCTCCACATCTGGACCGCCCTTTTCGCCTTCCAGGGCGTTGCCCAGGGGCCCTGGTTCGTCATCGAAAACCTAATGAAGTTGAACCTGTTGCGTACCTTAGCGGGTGCACTCGTCAACGTGGGACTGAACCTGGTCTTGATCCCGCGGCTGGGGGGATTGGGAGCCGCCATCGCCTCTCTTGTGGCCACGGCCACTGCGAACCTGTTCATGAATTATTTCGATCGCAGGACCCGGGGGCTTTTCTGGATTCTGGTTCGGTCCTTCAATATTTTCCCAGGTCTCCGCCTCCGGACAGGACTGCACTGATGGCACCCATTCGACCGATCTCCCCGGAGCAATGATGTGCGGGATTAATGCGCTCGTCGATTTCAAGGGGTGCTGGTCCGATCCCAGGGCGCGCGTGGCTGCAATGAATTCTCAGATGATCTACCGCGGGCCCGACGGGGAAGGTGTGTTCGCCGAGGATGGGGTCGCCCTGGGCATGCGGCGGCTGAGCATCATCGACGTCAAGGGCGGTGACCAGCCTCTGTTCAATGAGGACCGCTCGCTGGTCCTGGTCTGCAATGGCGAGATCTACAACTACCAGGAACTGATGGCAGACCTGAAAGGCCGCGGCCACCGGTTCGGATCCGCCAGCGACGCAGAATGCATCCTTCACCTCTATGAGGAGAAGGGCGAGGCCTGCCTTGAGCACCTCCGCGGCATGTTCGCCTTCGTGCTTTGGGACCGCCGACGGAAGCAGGTATTCGCTGCACGGGACCGGATGGGCATCAAACCGCTCTACCTCTCCACGGTGGAGGGCGCACTGTGGCTCAGTTCGGAACTGAAGGCCATCGTCCACGGTGCCCGGCTCTCGCCGACCCTGCGGCCCGCCTCGGTGTACCAGTTCCTCCGCTACTGCTATCCGTTGGACCAGCGACATACTCCCATCGAGGAGGTGACCCGGTTGCTTCCCGGCGAATTTCTGGTCGCAGACGAGGCCCGAATCCGATTCAGCCGGTACTGGAAGCCCCGGTATGGAGGATCGGAGGGTGTTCGCGACCGCAGCGATCAGGAGGTCCTGGAGACCCTTGATACCGCTGTGGCCCTCCATCTCCGCAGCGACGTCCCGGTCGGGGTCCTGCTCAGCGCCGGCATCGATTCCTCGACCCTGGCGGTCCTGGCATCACGCAGGATTGACGGTCTGGCGGCCCTTTCGGCAGGCTACCGGGGGCGGCATTCGGTGGATGAACGGCAGGAAGCCCGCCGCACCGCCCGAAGCCTTGGCATGGAGTTCATTGACATCGAATGCGATGTCGCCCAGTTCAACAGCCATTTCGAGGCATTCGTCCGTTGCTGCGATGAGCCGGTGGGTGACATCGCCGCCATGGCGCAATGGGCCATCTACCAGCAGGCGCGAAGTCTTGGGTACAAGGTGCTCCTCTCGGGCCTCGGAGGGGACGAACTGATGTTCGGCTACCCCCGATGGAACCTCCTGGGCCAGACCCTGGCTCACCACGAAGGGGGCCTACAGGACCATGCTCGGATCATTGCCGATTCCTTCGACGCGAACCTGGGGAACCTGCCTCCCGCCCTCCTGGGTGGTGATCTCGCCGCGGCCGCGGACCAGGCTTTGATGCCCTTCATGCAATTGCTCGACCAGGTTCCCAGGGGCCCGGACGAACTGACAGCGGTGCTTTTCGAGGGCTACCTCGTACACAACGGTTGCCAACTATCCGACAAGCTGGGAATGGGTTGCTCGGTGGAAGTCCGCGTTCCC
>JAYRFV010000118.1:0-2463 GCA_041908165.1 Holophagales bacterium
CCGGAGCCCGAGGCGGCGCTCACGAAGTTCCCGAAGGTTCCGGGCATCGACGGCCGGAAGATGAGCAAGAGCTACGAGAACTGCATCTACCTGCGGGACACGCCGGACGTGATCCTGCAGAAGTGCACCCGGCAGATGGCCAGCGACACCAGCCGGGTGCGCAAGAGCGATCCGGGCAATCCCGAGATCTGCCCGGTCTTCGAGTTCCACAAGCTGTTCAGCGCCCCGGAGACGGTGCAGATGGTCGACAGCGAATGCCGCAAAGCCGGCATCGGCTGCTTCGACTGCAAGAAGCGCCTGGCCGATGCCCTGGTGGCGCGGCTGGAGCCCACCCGCCAGCGGATCGAGGCCAACCTCTCCGCCCCCTCGATGCTCGAGGACGTGCTCCGGGAGGGCAGCGGTCGCGCCCGCGCCGTCGCCGCACGGACCATGGAAGACGTGCGCGCCGCCATGAAGCTGCCCTCCTTGTGACCCTCCGGGGGGGCCGCGCCGCGCGCACACCCTCCCATGCTCGGGGCCGGCCAAGCCGTTCCCTCGCTTTCCGGCCTCCGCGGGCCAACCTGTGACGCGACCTCCCATGCGCCTTCCGCTCTTCCAGATCGACGCCTTCACCCAGCGGGCCTTCGCCGGCAATCCGGCGGCGGTGATGCTGCTGCCGGCCTGGCTGCCTGACCCCATCCTGCAGTCCATCGCCCTGGAGAACGCCCTCTCGGAAACGGCCTTCTTCGTCCGCGAGGGGGAAGGATTCCGGATCCGGTGGTTCACGCCGGCCTGCGAGGTCGACCTGTGCGGCCACGCCACCTTGGCCTCGGCCTTCGTGCTGTTCACGGAACTGGAGCCCGGCCGCGCGGAGGTCACCTTCGCCAGCGCCAGCGGCCCCCTGTCCGTGCGCCGCCGGGAAGACCTGCTGGTGCTGGACTTCCCGAGCCGGCCGCCGCAGCCACTGGGCCCGGTGCCCGGCCTCGGCGAGGCGCTCGGAGCGGAGCCCCGCGAACTCTGGAAGGCCCGGGACATCGTGGCGGTCCTGGAGAGCGAGGCACAGGTGCGCACCCTGCGTCCCGACATGGTGCGGCTCGCCGCGATCGACGCCTTCGCGGTGATCGTCACCGCCCCAGGCGAGCAGGCCGACTTCGTCAGCCGCTTCTTCGCCCCGCGCAAGGGCGTGCCGGAGGACCCGGTGACCGGCAGCGCCCACACCACCCTGGTGCCGTTCTGGGCGCAGCGGCTGGGCCGCTCCCGGCTGCGGGCCCTGCAGGTCGGCCCGCGCGGCGGCGAACTGTTCTGCGAGGACCGCGGCGAGCGGGTGGATATCGCCGGTCGCGCGGTCAAGGTCCTGGAAGGGACGTTCTTCCTCGAGGAGGCCCCGTGACCCTGCTGCTCGCCGTGGACGTGGGCAACACCAACATCGTCCTCGGGGTCTTCGATGTCAGCCGCGAACCGGCGGGGCCGCTGGTCTGCTCCTGGCGGCTGGCCACCAGCCGCGAGCGCACCGCCGACGAGTACGGCCTGTCGGTGCTGGGCCTGCTCCGCCACCGGGGGCTCGACGCCGGCCATATCCGCCACATGGTCATCTCCAGCGTGGTGCCCCCCCTGCACCCGGTGCTGGAGACCTGGGCCTCCGCCTACTTCAAGGTGGATCCGCTATGGATCGAGCCGGGGATCAAGACCGGCCTCAAGGTGCGCATCGACAATCCGGCCGAACTGGGCGCCGACCGCCTGGTCAACGCCGTGGCCGGGATCGAGAAGCACGGCGCGCCGCTGGTGGCCGTGGACTTCGGCACCGCCACCAGCTTCGATGTGGTGAACGGCCGCAACGAGTTTCTCGGCGGCCTGATCGCGCCGGGCCTGAAGATCAGCGCGGAGGCCCTGTTCCAGCGGGCCTCCCGGCTGCCGCGCATCGAGATCGCCGAGCCCGAGCGGCTGGTCGGGCGCAACACCGTGGAAGCGATGCAGTCGGGCATCTTCTGGGGCTATGTCGGCCTGGTGGACGGGATCCTCGAACGGCTCCTGCTGGACCTGCCCGGCGCTGCGGTGGTGGCCACCGGCGGCCTTGCGCGGGTGATCGCCGGGGCCAGCCGCCACATCCAGCACGTCGAGCCGGACTTGACCCTCGAAGGGCTCAGGATCCTGTGGATGAAGAACCGGGACCGGGGATGACCCCAGCCGTCCGACCGCCATGCTGCTGCTGAAGTTCGGGTCCCTGGACTCGACCCAGTCCTTCCTCCGCCGCCACCCGGAACTCGGCACCTGCGGCGTGCTGGCGGGGGCCCAGACGGCGGGCCGCGGGCGCTGGGGGCACCGCTGGGAGAGCGAGCCCGGAGCGGGCCTGTACCTTTCAGCCGCCCTGCCCGATCCCGGGCTGCCTCCGGGCCTCGTCCTCCAGGGAGCCATGCGCCACGCCCTGGCCTGCCTCGCCGATCCCGGCCTGGGCCTGAAGTGGCCGAACGACCTGGTCGCCTGGAA
>JAYRFV010000119.1:0-12797 GCA_041908165.1 Holophagales bacterium
CTTCAGCCAGGCCAGCAGGCGCTCGGCCTCGTCCAGGCGAGGTCCGGCGAGGTGCTCCTCGTCGCGGTCCGCGGATTCCCGCGCCGCCTGGAACAGCGCCTCGACCTCCTCGAGCCGCGCCTCGTAGTTCCAGCGCTGCCGGTCGAACCCCTCGCGGGCGAGGCGGGCCGCCTCCGCGGGACGGTGCTCGATGCGTGCGATGACCGCCGCCTGCACCGGCGTGAGGCCGCCGCCCTGGCGGGCGAACCCGAGGTACTGGCGGATCGGATCCTGGTAGGTCCGCTGGATCTGCTCGAGGGCAGCCCGGCGCAGGCTCTCGCGGGCGATCATGAAGGCGCCCTCGACCTCGCGCCGGTGCAGGTCCGACAGGGCCTCGGCGAGGGCCATGGCCACGTCCGGGGTCCGGTAGCCGCCGCTCCAGGCGGACTGCAGGGCCGCCCTCGCGGCATCCGGACGGTCGAGCATCAGGTAGCCTTGGCCCAGGGCGAAGGAGCCCGGGCCCTGGCTGGCCCGGCCGAGCTGCTTCATCTGCTCCTGGATGCGGTCGAGCCTGGCCTGCACGTCGGCCCGCTCCGGGCGGAGGTCGTGGAGGGGGAACAGGTGGGCGTTGCGCAGGGTCGCATCCATCTCCCGGACCTGGCTGCCGAAGCGCTGCGCCCAGAACGCCTGTTCGCGGGCCTGCCGCCAGGTCCAGGCGGCGAAGCCGCCGATGCCGAGGACCAGCACCGTCGCCGCGGCCACCACCAGGCTCAGCGGCTTGTTCCGCTTCATCCGCAGCCAGGTGCGGCGCAGGCGGTTCTGCCGGCGCGCCTCCACCGGCTCGCCGTCGAGGCAGCGCTGCAGGTCGTCCCGCAGCTCCCGGGCGCTGCCGTAGCGGCGGGCGGGGTCCTTGTCGAGGCACTTGTGGACGACGCTCTCGAGGTCCGCCGGCAGCGCCGGGACCAGGGAGCGCAGCATGGGTGCCTCGCTCTCCATGACCAGCCGGACCGTCTCGACCACCGTGCCGCCGCGGAAGGGCGGGCGCCCGGAAAGGATCTCGTAGAGGGTCGCGCCCAGGCCGTAGACGTCGGTGCGCTCGTCGACGCGCTCGCCGATCGCCTGCTCCGGTGCCATGTAGGAGGGGCTGCCGACCGCGATGCCGTGCTGGGTGATGCCGATCCCGCCCATGTCCCGGGCCAGGCCGAAATCCATGACGAAGGGCCGGAGCACGCCGGCCTCGTCCTGCTCGACCAGCAGGTTGGAGGGCTTCAGATCGCGGTGGATGAGCCCCATGCGGTGGGCGGTGTTGACCGCGTCCGCGACCTGGATCAGCAGCCGCAGCTTGCCCTCCAGGCCCAGGTGCGGGGCCCACTCGGCCAGGTTCGCGCCCTGGATGTACTGCATGGCGATGTAGGGCCGGTCGGGCTCCTCGCCGACCTGGTAGATGCGGCACACCGCCGGGTGCTCCACGCGGGCCTGGAGCCGCGCCTCCTGGATCATCCGCCGCAGGAGGTCGGCGCTCTCCCCGCGGACCAGCTTGAGCGCCACCCTCCGGCCGAGGATCGCGTCCCAGGCCAGGTGCACCGTCCCCATGCCGCCTTCGCCGAGGACGGGCCCCAGGAGGTAGGGGCCGATCCGGGCGTGGCCGCTGCGCCGCGCCGCCTCTTCGGCCCAGTCCGGGGCCGCCCGGCCTTCGAGCCAGCCCGAGGCGGGGGCCGGCGGCGTCCCGGCCCCCTCCGCTTCCAGTTCCGGTCCGTGCTCCGTCACGCCCCACTCCGTCCACCATCCTGGCGCGGCGATCCGTCCCTGGGAAGAAGAAGGCCCGGCGCTGCCGGGCCTCTTCCTTTGTCCAGGGTGTCCTACTTCGCTGCGGCCTTGGCGTCGATCGCCTCGTTCAGCAGGGCAACACCGTCCTTGCCGGCCTTGATGGCGCCGGTGAGGGTCTCGCGGGCGAGGTCGGGATTGTGGAAGCCGTCGGAATTCTCGGCGGTCCAGAACTCCCAGAGCACGTGGGCCTCCTCGTGCTTGCCGCGGGCCTTCGCGAGCACCTCCTCGGCCACGCCGGCGCGCTTGGCGACGGCGTAGGTGTCGATGAGCCGGCCGATCCAGAACTCGGCCTTGCGCATCTTGGCCTTCACGTAGTTGCGGATGGTCTCGATCTCGTAGCGCTTGTTGTCGACCTTGTCCTTGGGGTGGCAGCCCATGCAGGAGGCCTTCACGTCGGCCAGGGGGCGCAGCACGTTGTGGGCCGAGAAGGACTTGCCGTCCTTGCCCTTCTGCTTCGGCATGTGGCACTGGTGGCACTGCACGCCGGCCTTGTCGTGGACGCTGCCGGCGAAGGCCTCGGCCTCCGGGTGCTGCATCTTGATCAGGCGGGCGCCGGTGACCGCGTGCTTGAAGTCGTAGAAGTCGAGCTTCTTGTAGTGGGCCAGGAGCTGCGCGGCGTTCTTCAGGGGGAAGTGGTTGGTGCGGCGGTCGGCGTACGTGACGTCCTTGCCGTCGCTCCACTGCTTGCCGGCGTTGCAGTTGTACTCGACGTGGCACTGCGCGCACATCATTCGCGAATCGGTCTTGCCCATCACGCCGATCTTGCGGAAGCCGCGGAAGTCGATCACCTTCAGGTCGGTCTTGCCGGCCTTGGCGAAGATGTTGCTGGCGCCCTCGCGCTCGATGGCGTCGATCAGCGCGTCGCGCACCACCCGTGGCTGGGTTCCGTGGGGATCGTGGCAGTGGATGCATCCGACCGGGTTGTTGACGCTCTTGGCGACGTCCACGACATTCGAGGTGCGGTCCCACTTGGCGCGGATGTCCTTGTCACCCATGTACTTGGTGGTGAGGATGTTGTCCGAGGTCTTGCACTGCATGCAGGTCGGGTTGCCGGCCATGGCGGTCTCGGGGAGCTTGAAGGCCGGCCCCTTGTCCACCAGGATGTCCCAGGTCTTGCCGGTGCGGTTGATGTCCTGCCAGCCGTTCTTGTACTGGAAGCGGCCGCCCTGGAAGCGGTCCACCGCGAACTGGTCCACCACCATGAAGGCGTGGCCGCGGGGCTCGTTGTGCTCGAAGGTGAAGCCGTGGCCGGCCAGGAGCTTGTCCTGCATGGGGGAACGGCCGGTGGGGATGCCCTTCTCCTTGCGGCCACCGCCCTCGTGGCTGACGGTGAAGAAGCTCTGGTACTGCGCCTTGTGGCAGCTGCCGCAGAGCGCCGGGTCGAGCCGGGTGACCGGCTTCACCTCGCCGTTGGCGTCCACGTGCTTGGCCAGGTCGTCGTGGCAGGTCTCGCAGGCGAGCTTGGCGTGCTTCGAGCCCTCCTTGAGCGCTTTCACCTCCTCGTGGCAGCCGTAGCAGGTGGCGCGGTCGACCGGCGCCGCCTTGGCCTTCGGGGCCGCCGGCTTCGCGGCGACGAAGGCGAGCGCGAGCGGAATGCTGAGGGCGCCGGTGGCGGCCCACAGGGTCGGCCAGCGGAAGGCGGGTCGGGTCATGGAAGACTCCGGGAGGAGGGCGCGGGCTGCGGGGCCGGTCCGCGGGTGGCAGGGCGTGCTTCGGCGGCCGGTGATGCCCCGTTCCGGCCCCGTGGTCTTGCGACGTCCGGGTTGGGTTTCGATTCGATATTTAAGATAGCTCAATCTTAAAAAAATGCCACCGGGATCATCTAGGATTCAGGTGGAGGATCCGATGAAGGACGCCAAGCAGCCCCCGAAACGCTACCGGGATTTCATCGCCCGCTACCCCAGCCTCGGCCAGGCCTGGGAGGCGATCCACGAGGCCGGCGCCGCGGGGCCCCTGGACGCCCGGGTGCAGCGGCTGGTGAAGTTCGCCGTGGCCGTGGGCGCGCTGCGCGAGGGCGCGGCCCACGCCAGCGTCCGCAAGGCCCTGGACCAGGGCATCAGCCGCGAGGAGCTCGAGCAGGTGGTGGCCCTGGCAGCGGGAACCCTCGGCCTGCCCTCGACGGTGGCCGCCTACAGCTGGGTGCTGGACATCGTGGAGAAAAAGGACTGAAACCCCTGGATTCGACCCCGGGCCTGGTCCTGCTCACAGGGGGCGCCAGCCGGCGGTTCGGCTCCCCCAAGCACCTCCAGCCGCATCCCTCCGGCGGCTCCTGGGGGGCCTGGCTGGTCGAGGTGTTCACCCGGGCGCTGGGCGACGGTCCGGTGCGGATCCTCGGCGAGCCGCTCGCGGAGCGGCCCGGCCTGCCGCGCCTGGACGATCCTCGCGACGGTCCGGCCCAGGCCCTCGTCCACTGGGCCGCACGGGAGCAGGCGGCGGCGAGGCGCTGGTGGATCGTCGCCTGCGACCAGGTGCGCTGGGACTCCCCGGAGCTGGCCGCCTGGCACGCCGCCGCGGCCGAGGCGGACCCCGAAGGCCGGGCCTGGGTGCTCGCGGCCCTCGAGGGCGAACCTCAGCCCCTGGGCGGGTTCCTCGGCGGAGCCCTGCTGGGCGACCTGGCCGGTTCCCGGGAGACACGCCTGCTGAAGCTCGCCCGGACGGTACCCCAGCGGCTCCTGCCCTGGCGGACAGGGCCCTTCCTGGACCTGGACGACCGCGCCTCCGCCGAGGCCTGGCGACGCGG
The DNA here is from genome assembly GCA_041908165.1 of Holophagales bacterium. Taxonomy (GTDB): domain Bacteria; phylum Acidobacteriota; class Holophagae; order Holophagales; family Holophagaceae; genus JACQZU01. The sequence continues at coordinate 4,547 of JAYRFV010000119.1, forward strand.
TCGGCCGGACTAGCCCTTCTTCGCTTCGCGCGCACTCTCGTGCCGGAGCCGGACCAGCTGCAGGTCGCGGATGGTGCTCTGGGTCATGCTCGAATCCATGTGCGCCTTGACCTGGCTCCAGGCGTCGTGGAGCGGGCAGGGGTTCTCGCCGCCGCACTCCGGGAAGCCCATCACGCAGCCGGTGAAGGCGTCCGGCCCCTCCAGGGCGGTGACCACGTCCCCCACGGTGATGCGGTGGGCGGGGCGGGCCATGCGGAACCCGCCCTTGGGCCCGCGCAGGGACTCGAGGATGTTCGACTGCGCCAGCGACTGCAGGATCTTGGCGAGGTAGGGGCCCGGCAGCTGCAGGTCTTCGGACAGGTCCTTGGCCAGCGTGTACGTGCCGTCCTCCGGCAGCGCCGCGAGGGCCTGGAGGGCGTAGGCGGTGGCGGTGGAGAACAGCATTTTCGGAATCTAACCTCTGTGATCCAGGGCGTCCATCGATTCGTGAGCGCCCGGCCCGGATCAACGCCCCAGGACGATCAAGGCGACGCTGGCCCCGTCGGCGAGGATCTCCAGGACGCCCAGGTTCCAGGCCGGGCCGCGGTGCAGGGGGACGAAGGCGCGTCCGTAGAGGAGCACCTGCAGGAGCCACCAGCCCGGTCCCGCCTGGCGGCCCAGCAGGAGCAGGCCGCCCAGGGCCAGGCAGGCGACCATCACCGCGTGCATGGTCCGCCAGCGCTGGATCCGCAGCGAGCCCTGCGGTTCCCGCCGCGCGTGGAGCTGGTAGCGGACGGCCGCGAACCCAGGGGCCAGGCTGAGGAACAGCTGGGCCCAGAGTCCCGCGGCGGCCGGGGCGGAAGCCCCCCCGGCGATCGCGATGGCGGGCGCGAAGGCGCAGAAGAAGGCCAGGGCCGCCAGCTCGACGCCGAGGTCGCGGGCGCGCTTCCGGAGGTCCGCCCGGAGGGCCACGGCCGCGCAGGGCAGGGCTCCCAGGAGCGGGAGGAAGGCCGCCCATGGCCCCAGCCCGGCGGCCGCCCAGGCGCATGCGGCGATGAGCAGGGCACCGGCGCCGAGGAGGGCCCGCGACAGCTCAGGCCGGACGCCTGACCGCACCTGCTTGAGGGGCACCCGCAGCAGGAACGCGGTGAAGCCGGCCCCGGCCAGGGCAGCCCCCGGGGCGCTGGGATGGCGAAGGAGGGCGGCCAGCAGCGGAAAACCGATCATGAACCAGCCACCGATTTCCGGCGGATTCAGGCTGCGCCCCAGGTCCCGCAGGGTCCAGCGCGGCGCCGGGCTCACAGCGGGCCCTGCAGCAGGATGCGCCTGCCCTCCACCGCCACCAGCCCGGCCCTGCGCAGCACCGCCAGGGTCCGGCTGAGCGTCTCCGGGGTCATTCCGAGCTGCGCGGCCAGGTCCTTCTTGGTGCCCTGGATCCGGGCAACCCCGGTTCCTGCGGCCGCGTCCCGCAGCCATTCCCGCAGCCGCGCCTCGGCGTCCTGGGAACCCAGCTGGGCGAGCCGCGCCACCAGCCGCTGCAGCCAGCGCGACTGGCTGGCGAGCAGGGCCAGGGCCAGCTCCGGATCCTCCTGCAGCTGCGCCAGGAAGGCCGGGCCCGGGAAGAACGCGACCCGGGAGGGCAGGGTTGCCACCGCCGAAGCCGGGAAGGCCCGGCGGCCGAACAGGGCCGCCTCAGCGAAGCTCTGGCCCGGCGCCACCGGGTGCAGCGGCGTCTCCCTGCCGTCCGCGCCGGTGAAGCGGGTCAGCAGCACCGCCCCGGCCAGCAGCACGTAGAAGCCGTTGCAGGGCTGGCCCTCGTGGAACAGGAACGCGCCCTTGGCGAAGGCTTTCGGGACGACGATCCGGCACAGCCGCGCGAGGTGGTGTTCCGGCAGGGCGGCGAAGAGCGGGCAGCGCTGCCAGGGCAGGTCGCTCGCGGTCGGATGAGGCGGGTCTGGGGTCATCGTCGTGGATTCGGAAATCATGCTGCTGTTTGAACGCTACAATTGAAATTGATTCGCATCAAGGCGCTGGCGGCCGGGGCGACCCAGGCTGGGGGTCGGGGAGTCCACCATGAGCCACCTGATCAAAGACCTCGCCGCCGCCCTTCCGGTCCCGGAGGCCGGGATCGCCTCCAGCCCGCTGCTGGACCTGCCCGGCCGCACCAAGCTGGTGCTGTTCGCCATGGATGCCGGCCAGGAGATCAGCCCGCACGCGGCCCCCTTCCCGGCCCAGGTGCTGGTGCTCCAGGGCAGGCTCGAGGTGATGGTGGGCCTGGACTGGGAGGCCCTCGGCGCGGACGAAGGCCTCGACCTCCCGGCCGGCCTGCCGCACGCGGTGCGGGCGCTGGCCCCCAGCCACTTCCTGCTGACCATGCTGCGCGGCGTCAAGGCTGACTCCACGGTGCCGCCGCCGGAGCGCGACGAGGCCTCCTACGGCGTGGCCTCGCCGGTGCTGCGGACGTGGATGCGCGAACACGACGAGGCGCTGCGGCGACTGGACCGGCTGGCCCAGGGCGCCCGCGGCGCCGACTGGGCGGCGGTTTCAGCGGTGGCCAAATGGCTCTACGACGAGCTGAAGACCCACAACGAGGCGGAGGAGCAGTTTCTTTTCCCTTTGATGGACCCGGCCTTCGCCGGCGGCCACGGGCCCACCGACTGCATGCGCTCCGAGCACCGGGCGCTCTGGGCCGCCACCCTGGAACTGCAGGGACTGGTCAAGGCCGGAGTCCCTGCGGATCCGGGACGCGCGGCCACCCTGGCCCAGCAGATCGCGGCCGACCTGGGCGCGCACATCGACAAGGAGAACCAGGTGCTCTACCCGATGGCTGAGCGCATGCTCAGCCCAGAGCAGCTGAAGTCCCTGGAGGAAGGCTATTTCGCTGCCGTGCGGTAGCGGCCCGGGCCGCCCCTCGCCGAGGCGGTAGCATGGACCGATGGGCCAGGCGTCGGCTCCGGGCGCGGCCCGGATTCTCAGGAAGGGCACCCTCGCGGCTTTCGCCGCCTACGGGATGTGGGGGGCGTTCCCGCTCTACTGGAAGCAGCTCGGCCACGTGCCGGCGCTGCAGGTGCTCGCCCACCGGGTGCTGTGGTCGGGGATCTTCCTGGCCCTGGTGCTGCTCGTCCGGGGCCGCCTGGGCGAGGTGCTGGGCATCTGGCGGCGGCGCTCCAGCGCGGCGACCGTGGCCGCCTGCGCGGCCCTGGTCACGCTCAACTGGGGGGTCTACATCTGGGCGGTGCAGGCCGGCCGGGTGACCGAATCCAGCCTGGGCTACTACATCACGCCCCTGCTGTCGGTGGCCCTGGGGGCGTTGGTCTTCCACGAAAAGGTGGACCGCTGGACGCGGGTGGCGGTGGCCCTGGCCGCCGCGGGCATCGGGCTCGCCGCCTGGCGGCTGGGCAGTCTGCCCTGGGTGTCCCTGGTGCTGGCCGCGAGCTTCGCCCTGTACGGCGCGCTGAAGAAGCGGGCCGGCCTGGACGCGCTCGCCGGCCTCGCCGCCGAGACCCTGGTGGCGATGCCGGTCGCCCTGGTCTACCTGGCCTGGCTGCGCGGCGGCGCGTTGCTGACAGGCGGGCCGAAGACCGCCGCGCTGCTGGTCCTGGCCGGTCCGGTGACCGCCCTTCCGCTGCTGATGTTCGCCTACGCCGCCCTGCGCATCCCCCTGCAGCGCCTGGGGTTCATCCAGTACCTCAGCCCCACCGTGCAGCTGGGCCTGGGCGTGTTCCTGTTCGGCGAGCACCTGGGCGGGCCCATGGCCTTCGCCTTCGGTGCGGTGGTGGCGGCTGTGCTGACTTTCGCCCTCAGCCGGCCGAGGCAGCCGGCCGCAGGCTGAACCCTAGTTCAGCCCGCGGTTGGCCAGCAGAGGCTCAACGCTCGGGGCGGCGCCCCGGAAGGCCCGGTACATGGCGCCCGCATCGCCCGCACCGCCCTTGGACAGGATCTCCCGGCGGAAGGCCGCGGCGGTTGCCGGGTGGAAGATGTCGCCCTTCTCCTTGAAGGCCTGGAAGGCGTCCGCGTCCAGGACGGCGCTCCACAGGTAGCTGTAGTAGCCGGCGCTGTAGCCGCCGACGATGTGGGCGAAATAGGTGCTTCGGTAGCGCGGCAGGATCTCGGGGATCAGCCCCATCTTCGCCAGGCTGGCGGCCTCGAAGGCGGGGACGTCCTGCAGCTTGGGATCGGTGAGCGTGTGCCAGTCCATGTCCAGCAGCGCGGCGGCGGTGAACTCGCCGGTGAGGAAGCCCTGGTTGAAGGTGTCGGCCCGGCGGAGCTTCTCCACCAGGTCGGCGGGGATCGCCGCGCCGGTCCGGTGGTGCTTCGCGTAGGTCTTCAGCACCTCCGGGTGCAGGGCCCAGTGCTCCATGACCTGGCTGGGGAGCTCCACGAAATCGGTGGGGACGTTGGCGCCCGAGGTGCGGTAGCGGGTGCGGGTGAACAGGCCGTGCAGCCCGTGGCCGAACTCGTGGAACAGGGTGCGGACCTCCTCCGGCGTGAGCAGGGCCGGGGCGTCCGCCGTCGGCAGGCTGAAGTTGCAGACATTGGTGACCAGCGGCAGGACCTCCCCCGTGTCCAGCAGCTGGGCGTCGCGGAAGGCGCCGCACCAGGCCCCGCCGCCCTTGCTGGCGCGCGCATGGTAGTCCACGTAGAAGAGGCCCAGGGCCTTGCCGTCCGCCTCCTTGACCTCGAACACCTTCACGTCGGGGTGGTAGACGGGGATGTCCTTGCGTTCGGTGAAGGTGACGCCATAGAGGCGGCGGGCCACCTGGAAGGCGCCGTCCCGCACCTGGTCGATGGGGAAGTAGGGCCGCAGCGCGCTCTCGTCGAGGTCGAAGCGGGCCTTCTTCACCTTCTCGGAGTAGTAGCGCCAGTCGGCGGGCGCGAGCTTGAAGCCGCCCCGCTCCGCGTCGATCAGGGCCTGCAGTTCGCGGGCCTCGCCCTTGGCCTTGGCCAGCGCCGCCCTCCAGACCTGGTTGAGCAGGCCGTAGGCCGCGTCCGGCGTCTTCGCCATGCGGTCTTCGAGGACGAAGCCCGCCCAGTTCCGGTAGCCCAGCAGCTGCGCCTTCTCCACCCGCAGGGCGGCGACCTTGGCGAGGACGGCCTTGTTGTCCGTGGCGTCGCCCTGGTCCCCGCGGCGGGCGTAGGCGTCCAGCAACCGCTTCCGGAGCCTGCGGTGCTCGGCGTACTGCAGGAACGGCCAGATGGAGGGCGCGTGCAGGGTGAACATCCACTTGCCCGGCTGGCCGGCGGCCTGGGCCGCCTCCGCGGCGGCGGCGACCACCCCCGCGGGCAGGCCCTTGAGGTCGGCCTTGGCCTCCAGGATCAGCTTGAAGCCGTTGTTCTCCTTCAGCAGGTTCTGGTTGAACTTCAGCTCCAGCAGCCCCAGCTCCTCGTTGATCTTCCGCAGCCGGGCCTGGCCGGCCGGGTCCAGCCTGGCGCCGCCGCGCACCATGTCGCGGTGCATCCGGTCGAGGACGATCCGCTGCTCAGGGGTGAGCGCGAGCCGGTCCCTCTGGGCGTGGACCGCCTGGATGCGGGCGAACAGGGCCGGATTGAGGGCGATGTCGTCCCGGTGCGCCGACAGCAGCGGGGTGACCTCCACCTCCAGCGCCTGCAGCCGGTCATTGGTGTGGGCGCTGGTGAGGCTGAAGAAGACGCCGCTGACTTTGTTGAGCAGCGCGCCGGAGGCATCCAGCGCCGCGATGGTGTTGGCGAAGGTGGGGGCCTCGGGGTTGCCGAGGATCGCCGCGATTTCCTGCTTCTGCTGGGCGATGCCCGCCTGGAAGGCCGGCAGGTAGTGGGCCTCGCGGATCTGCCCGAAGGGCGGTGCCCCGTAGGGCGTGCGCCAGGTGGACAGGAGCGGATTGGCCTCCTGGGCGGACATGGTCAGGACCGGCACGGCCGCGAGGCCGAGCAGCAGGCGGGAAAAGCGCATGGGAACTCCAGGGCAGCGGTCACGGCGAACCTTCCCCTCCAGTCTGGAGGGCCCGCTGGGTGACCGGCGCCACATGGATGCCCCGCTTGAAAAGGAGAACCCCCGCCCGTTCGCCGCGGACCCGTCCCTCACCCTTGAATGGGTTGGTCCACCCGGGCGGAGGAATTGCAGAACCCTGGGTTGGTTTCGTCACCATGGCCTCTGGCGATTCCGTCCTATTCGCCCTCCGCGGATCGGACGCTGACGCGTCCTCCCGGTCACTGCGTTCCCGGACGCGGAGCCTCCCTGGCGAATGGTGACGAGGGCACGTCCTGTGCCCTCGTCCTGCGGGCGGCAACCGCCTCCATGTATCGCGCGCCTTGTGCGCTCCCAGTCGCTGACGCTCCTGGACATGGAGCCTCTGGCGATTCCGTCCTATTCGCCAATCCAGGCGAATGGTGACCCCGACACGATTCGAACGTGCGACCTTCTCCTTAGGAGGGAGACGTGATTCGCTTCGTCGTTCTTCGAAATTCTTCAAAAATTATTAAAATTGAATGACTTAGATTCACAGCGAAGAGAGGCGATCGATGGCGAACGGAAGAAAGTAGTGTCAAAATAGAGTCAAGGGAGGTTCCACATGGCACGCGGGAACCACATCACCTTTAACAACGGAACGGCTGCGAAAACGAAGCCCGGTGATTCTGTCCGTCGCGTCTGGGATTCAGAGGTGATGGGGTTCCATTTGCGGGTCAGCCCAGGTGGGCAGAAGTCCTGGTGCATCACCTTCACCCGCAAGGACGGCCGGAAGGTGAACGCCACCCTTGGCGATGCGCTCGCCGTGCCCCTAAAGGAAGCTCGTGCCGAAGCCGAGGCGCTGCGTGGTCAGCACGACCAGGGCGAGGACGCCCGCGCAGTTGTGAAGGCCAAGCGCGGCGGCAAGAGCCTGACCGCACTGGTGGAGGTCTGGGAGGCCGAGGATCGGCCTCGACTGAAGCAATCCACTCTCCGCACCTATGACAGTGCCTTAAGGCTGATCAAGGCTGAACTGGGTGAGGCTCGGGTCAAGGGCATCAGTCTGGACCACGTCCGCGCCCTGTACCGCAAGGCTAAAACCGGAGGACACGAGGCTTGGGGCCACAAGGTCGTGGTGGTGCTGTCCAAGCTGATGACCATCGCAGAGCGGGAAGGCTGGCGCCCGATGGGAGCTAACCCCTGTCGTAGGATGGAACTGCAGCAACCGAGGAAGACCCGCAGTCGGACGCTGAGTGCGGCCGAATACGCGAAGTTGGGTTCGGCCCTCAATACGCTGGTGAAGCAGGAAAAGCTGGATCCAGAGGCCGGGGACCTGTTCAGGTTCCTTGCCTTCTCTGGCTGCCGCTTAGGCGAGGCGCAGCGGCTTGGATTCAGCGACGTGAACTTGGAGCGCGGCACCATGACGTTCATCGATCACAAGACCTCGAAGACGGCTGGGCCGAAGGTGCTGCCCCTGAACACACACCTGCGGGCAATCATCCAGCGGCGTGCCGGCCAAATGCTCGGACCCAGGGTGTTCCCTGGCCGGGGCACCGAGAAGTCCGGATTGGATGGCTGCATTGTCGGGCTGACCAAGATGTGGTCGCGACTGCTGGGGAAGTCGGGGATCAGGGACGCGACTCCGCACGACCTCCGCCGAACCTTCATGTCCACCCTCTGTGAACTGGGCCACCCCAAATTCGTCGGTGACGTGCTGCTTGGTCACTCGCTCGGAACCATCGGCGACACCTACACGGTCCTTGGCACAGACGGGATTCTGGCCACCGCCTCTCAGGAGACCTCCGACTGGATCGCAGCTGCAATGGCCGGAAAGAAGGTCAAGCCGGGATTGAAAGTTGGCAAAAAGCCTGGTGTGGCCACAGCATGAAGGTCTTCCTGCGATTCCATTGATGTTGAGATACCCAGTAATTTTCATGCTGGACATTCGAAATGCCCGGTCGACCAGTGTGGTGGCTTCGCCTGCTCAGGCGGACCTAGGCCGGTAGCCCGCGTCGAATGTGGTCGCGCGCCAGCCGCTGGGGTCTTTCTCAGGCACGTGGAGGCCGGTGAGGCCGATGAATTCCTTGAGGTCGAATGGCATTATTGTTGGCACTGAGATAGACCTGGAGCATGGACACCGAGGGCTGACGTAGGTCAATTTGCACCGGCGTTTCGCAGCGCTTGCTTCGGCGATGGGAAGATCCTGAAACTAGATCTGGCATCACCCTTCAGTGGCTAGCCATTTCCAACTGGATAAGCACTATCCACAGCGTACTGATCAGGAAGGCCGCCCCTACCATTGCTAGCTTGCGGCTTCTCGCGGGATCCCGCTGATAGGCCCGGGACCGA